>CALXMK010000004.1 GCA_944389455.1 uncultured Verrucomicrobiota bacterium | reverse complement strand
GGATACCTCTTCCACTCCTTCTCCAGCTTCTCTATCCCCAATCCTTTGAAAAGCTCTTTTTTCCCCTGATAATAACTCTTGAGCGTTGATAAGAGCAGACTCTTCCCAAACCGTCTCGGCCGGGAGAGAAAATAGATACTATTCTCTTGAGTCAATTGATATACTAGCTCCGTTTTGTCTACATAGACATATCCGCCCTCTACAATTTTCTCAAATGTCTGTATCCCTATCGGGTATTTCATAAATCTCTTCCCCTTCCCTCATTCTATTCTCACTATTTGAGCAAAAAACGCAATTAGAATTTATCTCTGCCGGCGTTATTGCTCTAATAGCTTAGATTTAATTCACAGCGAATATAATAGATGGGATCATCTGCATTAGAAGAATAATAATCTCCGGGCTGGAGTGTTTCAAAGAGAATATGAGCCGCCAGATGTTTACTAAACGCATAATCCGTACGAACGCGAAGCAAATGTCCTTTAAAATGTCCATTTACAGAGTGATTTTCGTCTCCTGCATAAGGATTCTCTGGAGCAAACATAGCACGGTAATTAGTCCCCAAAGTCAGTTTTTCCATCGGTTGAAGGGTAATTGCAAGATAAGGAGAAGCCATATTGAAATAATCGTACTTGCGTCCCCCATCTAATCGGGTACTGTAAGACATCAGCTCCCCTAAACGAGAATATCTTCCCCAAAGAACATCAAATCGATTATCCACACTGGAATCCTTTCTATTTCCGGAAAGGTATTCCAACGCAAAACTCAACTTAGTATTCCAAGAATCATTAAAACTGTAATCAAGTTGTGAAAGCCCGCCATATGCTAATACAGGCTTCATATTTTCCCCTTGATGATCCCCTCTGCGTCCAAACTGTCCTGCAATCTCAGTAGACCAACTCCAACAATCATCCCACTCATAAACCACTTTTGGACGCACTGTTACAAGATCTCCGGTCCATCCCTGATTCAAATCCGATTCATAAGCATGTGTATAGATTAATAAACCTTCTAAAGTCAAATCCTCCAAAGACCGATTTCTCGCTAGTAAGATACCTCCTTGAATATCTTGTTCTGCTACATATTTTTCACTGGGTCTTCGGCCAATAGGAGGCAACCAGCTATCAGAACGCGCACACATATACATATAAACCGCATCCAGAGTTGTATCTTCATCAGAAAACTCATAACTTATTCTTGCTGAATCAAAAAAAGTTGAACGAGTTCCATCTTGAGTCGTTCCATCTTGAATCAGCCATGGAACTTTTAGATTCGAAAGCTCCTGCCGTCCAAGCTTAAATTGAAGAGGAATCTCTTTTGCCTCCGCTTTCAGATAAAAACCGTCAATCAATAATTCACCAAAATAACCTTGTTCCGAATCGGGTTTGATGTAAGTTCTTGATTCATTATTGCCTCGGATATAAAAAGAAAAATTCTCAAAAGCCTCCATTTCTGTCCAGACACGAAAACGAATCCTCTGCTGATTTAATTCATGATCCGAAGTATCATTATTCTGCTTAGTATTAGAATAATATTCTGGTCTAATCCGTAAATCAGCTCCCCATTTTAGCCATGGAAGAGGATTCTTACTCTGTTCAATCCATAATTCGGTTCGTTCCGCAAAAGAGAAATCCTCTATCCTTTCCTCTTCCTTCGTCTCTGCTTCATCCGCTGCCGAAGAACAAATTCCAACAAATAGCAGAGAAAGACAAACAACAAAAAAGATTTTTTCCCTCTTCTGTTGATATTTTGACCCAATAACTGCAGTCATCATTTTTCCTTTCTATCAATTCAGTTCGGTAGTTCCAAGAATTATAATGTTAGTTTTTTGTTAAGAACCATTAGCAAGATAACATACTCAAGCTGAAGATATTTTTATTTTTATTTTTTTAATAAAAATTTAATATTTTCTGAATAATTTCTGAACAATTCATTCCTATTTTATTTTTATGCGAGGGAAGCTTCCTTCGCTAAATAAATACTAAAAGTATGAAAAAAATCATCTTTGGAGCAATCGCATCAGTCCTGGCTGTGTTCAATATTCAAAGCGCAGACATCACTATCAATGGGGGAGGAGCCTCATTCCCAGCTCCTGTTTACCAGGTATGGACCTACTCCTATAATCAAATAACTCCGAACACACGCATCAATTATCAAAGCCTCGGTTCCGGTGCCGGGATTAACCAAGTAAAAGCCGGAACAATCGACTTCGGCGGAACTGACAATCCTTTAACCAAAGAACAACAAGAAGAGGCAGGGCTCATTCAATTTCCCATGCTGACCGGCGGTGTTGTTCCTATTGTTAATATTCCTCGCATTCAGCCTAATCAACTCAAATTGGACGGAGAAACATTGGCAAATATCTTCTTAGGCAAAATTACCAAATGGAATGACCCTGCCATCCAGGAACTTAACCCTAAGCTTAAACTGCCCAATATGAAAATTACCGTGGTTCATCGTTCTGACTCCAGCGGCACAACTTATATTTTCACCGATTATCTGAGTAAGGTCTCTTCGGAATGGAAAGATAAAGTTGGCACGGGTTCAGCCGTTGAATGGCCAACCGGGCTGGGAGGACAAAAAAACCCTGGAGTCTGCAACAATGTTTTCAAGGTACGAGGCAGCATCGGATATACGGAGTACACATATGCCGTGGAAGCCAAACTCAATTGTGTCACTCTCAAAAACAAATCAGGTCAATTCGTTGCACCTAATATGGAGAGCTTCAGTGCCTCAGCGGCTAATGCCGATTGGAAAAACGCCCCCGGACTGTACATGATGCTGACTGATATGGAAGGAGAAAACTCTTGGCCTATCACCGGAGTAACCTATATTTTAGTGAAAAAAGATTTTAAAGACGCCGATAAAAAAGATGCTATGTACAAATACTTCAATTGGTGTCTTACCAAAGGGAACACCTCCGCCTCAAAATTAAATTACGTTCCCTTACCGGAAAACCTTGTCGAGTTTCTCCAAACAGAAATACTTAAGTAACGAAACTCAGATCTTTAATCAAACAGACCAACCGCAGGAGAAGAGGAGAAAATATAAGCGCTCCACCTGCCCGGCATCATCAATAAAAAACAGAGCCGGCAATAAAACCAGTGCTTACCCTCCCCTGCGGATTCTCTCTAAATAATGTTCGCAACCGATAAAATATTCCGATTAGCCTGTTTTATCTGTGCCTCTATCATCGGCCTGTTAATGCTTGGATTCTTTATTCAGCTTATCTGCAGTTCGTTGATAGCATGGGAAGAATTTGGAATTTCTTTCCTTTGGAGCTCAGAGTGGGATCCTGTGGATGAAAAATTCGGCGCACTGCCCAGCATTTTAGGCACACTTATTACCACCACCATTGCGCTAATCATTGCACTGCCGCTCTCTTTTGTATCCGCACTATATCTGGTAGATTTACCTGCCGTAATAGGCAAAATTCTCAGTCAGGCACTAGACTTACTGGCCGCTATTCCCAGCGTTATCTATGGAATGTGGGGACTTTTCATACTTGTCCCTATAATGCAACTTCATGTACAACCTTTTCTGGTTGATACTCTTGGATTAGCTAAACTGCCGTTCATTGGCCGTTTTATTGGAGAGTATTATAACGGTTTTGGATTTGTGACGGCAGGCATTATTCTCGCTCTCATGATCCTGCCCTATATCTGCGCTATTATGCGCGATATCTTCAAAATGACTCCTCCTATGCTGAGAGAATCAGCTTTCGGTGTAGGCTGTACACGTTGGGAAACAGCCTGGAATATTGTTATCAGATATGGAATACGGGGGCTGTTAGGAGGTATCTTTATCGGTTTAGGCCGTGCTTTAGGGGAAACCATGGCTGTGCTGTTTGTCATTGGTAATATGACGGAACTCCCATTGGCTCTTTTTGACAGCGGCACCACCATTGCAGCCACTCTGGCTAATAACTTTGCCGAAGCCGATGGAATTCAGCGCGGAGTCCTCTTTGCTCTGGGACTCATTCTGTTAATGATGTCTTTTGGGATTCAAGTCTTCGCTCAATGGTATCTCCATGCCACCAGTGCTAACCGTGGAGAAGAACGTTAATTGAAATAAAAAATCATGCAAAGCTTGTCTAATATAGAATCAAAACGGCGTCCCTTGTTCTTCCGTAAATTGGTTGATCGATGCGTCAGGATCTTTTCCATCTTCTCTATTACTCTGGCTATAGGAGGAATGCTCTGGATTCTCTGGACGGTAATTAGTCACGGAATTAAAGTAATTGATTGGGGATTCCTCACCCATCCCAGCAAACCCTATGGAATTCCGGATGCAGGAATAGCTAATGCGCTGATAGGAACAATCTTTATCACATTAGGCTCGGCAATTATTTCGGTTCCCCCCGCCATCGCTGCCGGTATTTACTTAGCTGAATTCGCTAAACACAGTAAGACTGGCAACTTTCTTCGTTTCTGTGCCAATGTTATGATGGGAATGCCCTCTATCATTGTAGGACTCTTCGTTTATATCATTCTTGTTGTTCCTTTAGGAACATTCTCCGGGCTAGCCGGTTCTATCGCCTTGAGTATTATTATGTTCCCGGTTGTAATGCGCACGACGGAAGATATGCTCGGAATGGTTTCCTATACTTTAAGGGAATCGGCACTGGCTCTGGGAATGACACGAGCTCGAACAACGCTCTGTATAGTCTGCCGTTCAGCAAAAAACGGCTTGATTACCGGAATTTTGTTGGCATTAGCA
Organism: uncultured Verrucomicrobiota bacterium; assembly: GCA_944389455.1. Lineage (GTDB taxonomy): Bacteria > Verrucomicrobiota > Verrucomicrobiia > Limisphaerales > UBA1412 > UBA1412. The sequence goes on along the minus strand of CALXMK010000004.1, from coordinate 137,469 downwards.
CGTGTGAGCGGGGAAACTGCACCTCTGTTATTTACCGCTCTCTTTTCCGACAGTTGGCCTACAGGATACTTCAGCCACCCCACCGCCAATATGCCAGTACTCATTACCGAATACTCCACTAACTCTCCTTTTGAATCAATGCATGCGGCCGGATGGGGGGCGGCCCTGATCATCACAGCACTAGTTCTAATCATTAATATCTGTACCAGAATTATTTTTAAAGAAAAACATGGCAAATAAAATCATAGCCCGCAATCTAAATTTCTTCTATGGCAAAACACAAGCCCTTTTCGAAAACAATATCGAAATAGAAGAAAATAAAATTACCGCTATTATCGGCCCGTCCGGCTGCGGTAAATCTACTCACTTGCGAATCTATAATCGCATTTTCGAGCTTTACCGTGATCAAAAAGCTGATGGAGAGCTGATTATAGATGGAGAAAATGTTCTCAGCAAGGATGTCGATGTACTGGAACTCCGTCGTAAAGTTGGCATGATTTTTCAGAAGCCAACTCCTTTCCCTATGTCGGTCTTTGACAATGTGGCCTATCCGATGAAGCTTCACTTCAAGCTTACCAAGTCTGAAATCGCTGATCGGGTAGAAAAAGCTCTCCGGGGAGCCTCTCTCTGGGATGAAGTCAAAGATAAGCTTAAAACCAGCGGACTGGCCCTCTCGGGAGGACAACAACAGAGGCTCTGCATTGCCAGAGCTATCGCGGCACAGCCAGAAATCATTCTTATGGATGAACCTACCAGCGCTATCGATCCGGTGGCCACACTCAAAATCGAAGAACTTCTGCTTCATCTCAAAAAGGATTATACAATTGTTATAGTAACCCATAATATGCAGCAGGCTTCTCGAATCAGCGACTATACGGGATTCTTCTATAAAGGTCGTATTTTGGAATTTGATGTTACCAATAACATCTTCACCAATCCTAAAAATAAAAAGACCGAAGAATACATCACCGGCAGATTCGGTTAAAAACAGAGATTTACAACTAATGGAACAATTTACTATGAGAGAACATTTCGTACACGAAATGACTAACTTAAAGCAGCAAGTAGCTACACTTTCTGCTGACGCTGAACGAGCTCTTGATCTGGCGATTAAGTCAGTCATCAAACGCGATGATGAAATTGCCCATCGCGTTCTTGAAGGAGATATCCTAATTGATATGGAAGAGATAAAAATAGAATCCTCTTGTCTGGAAATCTTGGCTCTCTATCAACCCGTCGCCTCGGATCTGCGCACTATTATTACCTTTCTGAAAATCAATAACGAAATCGAACGAGCCGCAGACTTTGCTGTCAAAATCGCTGAACGAGCCATCAGTATGAATAAATACGACCCTGAAAAAGTTGAACAATGGGATTTCTTTCAGATGGCTAATATTGCCCGACAGATGCTTCGCAGATCGCTTGACGCCATGGTTTATCACGATACGATCATCGCCTATGACGTGATTAAGAGAGATGACGAACTGGACGAACTTCACAAAAATAACTATAATTTAGCTGAGGATATGATTATCAAACATCCGGCTGAAGCTGGCTACTATATGGCTTGTCTTACTGTTTCCAGCTGTCTGGAAAGGATAGGCGATATCGCCACAAATATCTGCGAAGATGTCGTCTACCTTCAGCAAGGCAGAATAGTGCGTCATGCCAGAAAACTTGCAAATAATTCCGAATGCACAAAGAACGAATCTTAATTATTGAAGATGATGAAGCACTGAGAGAAGTCATTAAACTGGCTCTTGAAAACAATGGTTTCACTAATATAGTAACGGCTGAAGACGGTGAAATCGGTTTAAAAAAAGCCAGAGAACTGCTCCCTGCCCTCATCCTCCTAGACCTGATGCTTCCCGGCATTGATGGTCTAAATGTCTGTAAGCAACTCAAAAACAGTGAAGAAACAGAACACATTCCCATCATAATGCTCACCGCTCGAGGCGAAGAAGCTGATATTGTCGTTGGACTTGAAATGGGAGCCTGTGATTACATTACCAAGCCCTTCAGCAACAAAGTCCTAGTTGCACGCATTCGAGCGCAGCTGCGGAGCAGAACTGACGACAATAACTCCTCTGAAGAGATTCATTATAACAACCTTGTAATCGATCCCTCCAAACGCACTGTTCTGATCAATAAAAAAATAATCAACCTTACTTTCACTGAATTTGAAATTCTGCTCATTCTCTCCAAACAACCTGGCAGAGTCTATAGCAGAGACCAAATCATCTCTAAAATCAAAGGTCAAGATTATCCCGTAACTGAGCGTGCTATTGATGTACAAATAGTCAGTTTACGTAAGAAACTGGGCTCTTGGGCAAAATATATTGAAACAGTCCGAGGTATTGGTTACCGTGTAAAAAACAATCTCTAATCTCATAATGACATGAAACATCGTGATATAAGCCTTTTTACCGTACCCCTAGTTTTTACGGCCTTGATAATTCTAGCCGCATGGCTTCTCTTTGGCCAAATATCCCGCTTTGAATCCAGCTACAGGACTCAGGCTATTCGAGATATTAAGATTGAAACTAAGCTCTTGACTCAAATTATATTCCCTATGTTGGAAAACAATCTTCTTGAAGAAGCACAACAGTATATTCAGAAATTCTCGGATGAACACCTCCGTATTACCCTGATTGATTCCAATGGAAATGTCTTAGCGGACACCAGTGAACCCAACGAAATTCTTGATAACCACCTGGATCGACCTGAAATTCAAGATGCCTTGCAAAAAAATCCCAAGGTCAATTTCCGCTATAGCAGCAGTCTTAATCAATACCTCATATACTACGCTGAATCTTTTCAAACCCACCATCCCCAAAGAACATGGATTCTCCGCGTAGCCGTTGTAGGACAGGAAATAGAAAAAATCATCATCATCGCCCGACAAAATATTCTCTTTGCCCTCCTTTTTGGCGCTGCTCTGGTAGCCTTACTAATACTCTATATCATCTTCCGCATACGCACCCCTCTTGTCAAACTTCAGGAAAGTGCAAACCGAATTGCCTGTGGTGATCTAGAAGCTCAGATTCCCATTCCTTCCGCCGGTATCATTAAAGAACTGGCTATAACTATCCGCAACATGAAAGAACAGCTTAAAGAGCAGATTGACCAGGTCCGAGCCGAAAAGAACGAACGTGAACTTCTCTTTAATTCTATGTCTGAAGCCGTTCTTCTAGTCGGCAGTGATGGTGAAGTCGTTAGCCGCAATAAAGCAGCTGAAAATCTTTTCTCTATACCAAGCAGTACATCTCAATTTAATATTAATCGCGGAGGCTCTCCAGAACTTATCCGTCTTATTCATAAAGCCTTTAGCGAAAATTCCACTATCGAGCAAGAGATAGAGATCCCTTCATCTCTCATTGAAAAGCACCTTTTTATCAAAGGCCGCCTTTTAGAGAAAGAGGGCCGCACTTGGCTTCTTCTGGCTATTGCTGATCTGACAAATTTGCGCAAACTCGAATCATTCCGTATTGACTTCATCGCCAATGTCTCTCACGAAATAAAAACCCCTCTCTCCAGCATTCTCAGCGCGGTTGAATCACTGGAAGATGGAGCTCTCTCTAAACCAGAAATCTCTGCCAGATTTCTACAGATTCTTTCTCAACAAGCCAAACGGCTAAACTTCCTTGTTCAAGACATACTCAGCCTTGCCGCCTTAGAACGCCGGCAAGTCAGTGATGAAAAATGTCTGCTTCCGACTCAGATCGATTCGGTTATTCTTAGTGCTATCAATCTCTGTTCAGAACAGGCAACAAAAGCTTCTATAGAACTAAAACTAATTCAAAATGAATCACTTCTGGTTCGATGTGATCCGGATCTTTTGGAACAGGCAATTGTCAACCTGATTTCCAATGCCATCCGCTACAGCGGCAGCCCTACTATTGAGATAGCACTCTCTCGGCAAAGCTCACAAGCACTCATCTCCGTCCGTGACTACGGCATCGGTATTTCTGGTGAACACATTCCGCGGATTTTTGAACGCTTCTATCGTGTTCATAAAGAACGAAGCCGTCAACTTGGAGGAACAGGGTTGGGGTTGGCCATTGTCAAACATATTGTTCAGCTTCATGGAGGTACGGTCACACTTGAAAGCACTCCTCGTCAAGGATGCCTTTTCAAAATTCTCCTCCCGCTATATCAACCTTAGAACTCTCTTCACACTCTACGAAAAAACTATCATCAGGGCACCATTAAACAATATGGGCCCTGAAAAATTTTTATCTCCTATAAGTTTAGAAATTGAACACTCGTCTTTCAAAATCACTCTGGAAATCAGAATTTACTTTAATATTCTATTCTCTTACGGAATAAAAATACTCTTAGTATGAAGCCCTTTAAAGACACTTATTCAAAAAAGAACAAAAAACGGGCCTGGAATATCCCTGACCCGTTCTTAGCTCTATTTAAATTTAAAGCTATTTAGATATGAAATACTTTTAGATTAAATCTTGAACTTACCGCCGTAGATAGCATTATCGCCCAGCTCTTCTTCAATGCGGAGCAACTGGTTATATTTAGCTAAACGGTCACTGCGGCTAAGCGAACCGGTCTTAATCTGACCAGCATTGGTCGCCACAGCAATATCAGCAATAGTGCTATCTTCTGTCTCACCGGAACGGTGACTAATTACAGCAGTATAGCTGCTCTCTTGAGCCATGCTGACCGCATCCAGAGTTTCAGTCAGAGAACCAATCTGATTCACCTTCACCAAGATGGAATTGGCAACCCCCTCCTGAATACCACGTTTGAGGAACTTCACATTGGTAACAAAAAGATCATCACCAACGAGCTGAACCTTCTTGCCGATCTTATCGGTGAGAATCTTCCAGGTCTTCCAATCGTTTTCAGCACATCCGTCTTCAATACTGATAACAGGATATTTGCTGGTAAGAACACCATAGTAATCAACCAATTCTTCACCAGAAACCTCTTTGCCGGTACTCTTCTTGAAGACATAAGTTCCCTTTTCAGGAACATAGAATTCAGAAGAGGCCACATCTAAAGCCAAAGCAATCTGTTCACCTTCTTTATAACCGGCTTTTTGGATAGCCTTAAGAATGGATTCAATAGCATCATCTGCGCTATTCAGATTCGGGGCAAAACCACCTTCATCACCTACCGCAGTAGAGAGACCGCGGTCCTTAAGCACACTTTTAAGAGCATGGAAAGTCTCAGTGATAGCCCTTAAACCTTCAGAGAAGGTGCTGAATCCACGGGGAACAATCATGAATTCCTGGAAATCAATCGGAGCGTCAGAATGGGCTCCGCCATTGATTACGTTAGCCATAGGTACCGGAAGAACCTTGGCATTCGTGCCGCCCAGATAGCGGTAAAGAGGTAAATCCAGATAAGAAGCAGCAGCCTTAGCATTAGCCAGAGAAACCGCCAAGATCGCATTGGCACCCAAGACAGACTTTGTCTCAGTGCCATCCAGCTCTAACATAGTCTTGTCAATTGTAACCTGGTCCAGAGAATCCAACCCTTCAAGTTCAGGAAGAATCTTCTCTTCTACATTGGCAACTGCCTTGCTAACCCCTTTACCCAAGTAACGGGACTTGTCTCCATCGCGGAGTTCAAGAGCCTCGTTTTCACCCGTGCTGGCTCCAGAAGGAACTGCGGCTCTGCCAATTGTTCCGTCCGAAAGAATTACATCAACTTCAACAGTGGGGTTTCCGCGAGAGTCCAGAACCTCGCGTGCGACAATGTCATAAATGGTACTCATATATTTGTTCTAGTCTCTTCGTAAAAGACTCTCTAATCCTACTCTGAAACCAGCGTTCCGTCAACCAATCATGCAAACTAAAAAAGCAGAAAATACCCTATCCACTCCTTTTCAAACGAAAAGATTTTCTTTGCTTCTACATTCTGATTCAATTGAATTAGAATATGGTTTATCTTTTTCTGGACTCTTTCTCTAAAATCTTTATACTGTGTTAGAGCGTGATAACGCCAATCATAATGATTGGCTGGCATATTTATTGCTTTATTAAAATTTTGTTAGGAACGGTTATTTCCCGTGAAAGAAAATCTAGAACCAATTTCGACGCCTAAGGAACTCCTATGGAGGGATTTTCGAGTAGATTATCTACCTTGGATCGTATTAATACTGTTAATTGTTATCACATGGATATTCTGGAGCAAAACGGGAGTCGCTCCCACTCTGATGGCAGAGGCTGAAATTGTAAAAGCTCAATTAGTTGCTCCAGGTAATGGAATAGTTCAACAAGTTATCGCAGAACGCTTTTCTCAAGTAAAAGCAGGGGATCCTCTTATTGTATTCAAACTTACAGATCCTAATAATGCTCTTAATTCTATTCGAATGGAATTAGATCTTTTAAGTGCAAAAGCAGAAAAATCACAATCCTCTATCTCCACTCGTCGAGCAGAAGCCGATTATTACAGCCTTAAGCTTGACCTTTTAGCAAAAAAAATAGACCTCGAACAGGCTAAAGTAGAACTGACCCGCACCGAGAAAGATTTAGCTCGCGCTACAGAGCTGGTCAAAGACAAATACATCTCTGATGAATTTTATGATATTTCTTTGGCAGCACATGACAATGCTCAAGCTGCCGTATCCAACCTTCAGGAAATGCTGCCACTGCTTTCCGAAAATGTGGAAAAACTTCGCCTCTCAATCGAAAAAGACGCAACTGATATTGATACCCATTACAGTCAACTGGAAAAGGAACTCGATTCCCTTCAGACCAAACTTGACAATATAGCGGGCCCCGAAACCCCGATTATACTCTCCGCCCCTATTGATGGAATTATAAGCGGTGTTTGGTGTACTCCCGGTGAAACTGTTGCCGATGGCCAAATTATGGCAATGGTCAATGCCTCAGAATCAACTCGTCTAATCGGCTACCTTCGTCAACCCTTCTCTGTAGATCCTACTCCGGGGATGCAAGCTACCATCGTTACACATACTTCCCGCCGCACCTTAGCCACTACTGAAGTAGAATATGTTGGCAACTTCATGGAACCTATTACCAACAGCCTAGCTCGTGTCTCCACAAGTCAATTAGTTGACATGGGAATGCCTATCTCATTTAAAATCCCTGAAGGAGTCAAAATTCGTCCAGGTGAAGTTGTAGGAATCATGTTAAGAAAATAATAAAATACGGAAATGTACTACATCATTGGCAAAGATCAAAAGCAATATGGTCCAATCAGTGAAAATGAGGTATACGCATGGATTACTGAACGTAGAATTATTACTTCTACCTTGATTCGTGAAGAAAATTCAGACCAATGGGGAACAGTCGGTACTCATCCTCTTTTCTCCTCTTTCGTCTTACAATCCACATTACCTATGGGTGGAAATTTAGGCTCGCAAACCGGAACCGGTTCTCCTCCTCAATTTCCCAAACAGCCTAACAATTCTACTTCAACCTCTTATCATCACCCAACTCAAATGAACATCTATCAGAAAACTAATCCTTGGGTCATCGCCGCTTGGGTCTTTCTCTCACTCTATTTCTTATTCTGCTGCTGTTTCCCATTAGATATCTTGGCGCTTATTTTTTCTGTTATCGCACTTTTCGATCTTAAAAGTAATCCCTATCAAAAAGATAAGAATCTGGCTATTGTCGCTCTGATTATCTCTGCCCTGTTCTTTATCCTCAATATCATTCAAATACCATTTTTATTTTTCTGTTGGGAACCTTTCTTTGACTTATTCCATTTTGATGGGCATTTCTTCCGGTGTTGAAAACAAACACTCCCCTTCCTCCTACATTCGAGCTGGAGCGTACGCACTTAACCTCAGACTTCTCAAAGCTCCTTTTTTTCCATAAGATAATAGTCTGCGCTCTCTGGTTCAGCATCCTAATTGGAATTATAATCCTTTACCGATTCGACCCCGAAACCAACTCGACTTTCTATCCACAATGCATCCTTTATCAGAAGACAGGACTCCTCTGTGCAAGCTGTGGGATACTTCGTTCTACCCATGCTCTGCTGCATGGTGAATTCCTAACAGCCTTAGGCTTAAACCCTCTTTGGGTAGGCGTACTGCCATTGCTCCTTACTTTGATGATTTTGCAAACAAAGAACGTTTTTCATAATCAGCCAGATTTAATCCTCTGTTGGATTTTACAAAAAAAATCTCTCCTCATCTCCACATTGATTCTAATCGTTCTTTTCACAATTCTGCGGAATCTCATCTAAAAATATGAAAAAACTCCAATATCTATCTCTATTCGAAAATAAAAAGATACCCCTCCTGAAAGATCTTCTTCCCGCAGGGGTATCTTTATAAGAAAACAATAAAATCTCTAAAGCAGAAAATTATTTCTCAAATCATTCTCAATGTCATCCTGAGAATCTTCAAAACCGCTCTTACTTCCCCCTGCCCAATGGATAATTAAAGTTCTGGGACAATTTCTGAAAGCCCCCCAAATAACATCCGGCTCCTTGTCCTCACAATAAACATCTTTCAGCTTTATACAATTGCGGAATGTTCCCTTTTTAATGACGGAAACGCTATTGGGGATATAAATTCGCGTTAGACAAGAACAATCCTCAAAGGCTCCCTTACAATATTCATTATTCCCCTCCAAATCACGGGTTCCTGAGGGAATACGAATTTCTGTCAAAGATGAACAATTACTAAAGGCTCCATCCTTAATAGAATCAATCGTATTTTCAATGATAACCTTGCTCAATCCCGTACAATCACTAAAAGCAAATGAACTAATAATAACACCATCCCCTCCATGAATAATAAGTTCTTTTAAACCGATACAGCCAGTAAAAGAAAACCATCCAATATTCGTATCCTTTGGGATTTCCACTTTTTTGAGCTTCGTACAGCCAGCAAAAGCTCTTTCTCCTATTAAACGAACGCTCGTAGGTATTTTCAATTCAACCAAACTGGAACATTCGCTAAAACCGCTCAAATAATTTAACCCTTCCGGTAAATTAATCCTCTTTAAATTAGAACATCCCTGAAAAGCATTTGTACTAATCCTTTGCAATCCTTGAGGAAAATTCAACTCTTTAATTTTTACACATCCAGCGAAAGCTCTTGAAGCAATCTCTTTTAAACTCTGAGGCAGAGATAACTTCTCCAAATTAATACAATCCAAAAATGCAGACTCACTTATCCGAGTTACAGTATCAGGCAAGCTAAGTTCACAAAGAGACTCACACCCGTTGCAAATCCCTGATTCTATTTCCCTAACTCCATCACCTATAACAAACCGAGAAAGCTTTACACAACTATCAAAAGAATTTACTCCAATTGAATCTATCCCACTAGGTAAAACCACCTCTTCCAAAAGAGAACAATATTGAAAAGCCTCTGCTCCTATCCGAGTAACACCTTCCGGAATCTGAACAGCACTCAAACAGCAACAATATTTAAAAGCTTCCGCACCTATCTCTTTTAATCCTGCAGGCAATTTTATCTCTTTGACCTTAGTGCAGTACCGAAAAGCCTCATCCTCAATCTGCGTCACTTCAGCCGAAATAATAATACGCGTAATCCCTTTGCAATTAGCGAAAGCACCTTTTCCAATCCGCGTTATGGGACACTGTTGGAACTCTTGCTCTAATTCCAAAAAAAATGGGATATTTATTTCTCCATGATAATCTCTATCACAAGCGGAAACCTCACAATCAACAGCATAATTCCCAGAATACTTCAGCCGATAGGTTAACGGCCCAATCGTTATTGACTCTATCGCGTTCATTACAAAATGTCCTTCAAGGCCTCATTCAACTAGTTTAAAACTTTCCCTGCTCTTATCCCCTCTTTTACAAGAACAGTACTATTTCTAAATCCTATTTAGAAATGGCAGACTTTTTGCCCTCTCCAGACAGACTTATTCTATAAACGATGTGTGCCTATCTTCAAGAATTTTCCACTCATTTATTCTGTGAAACCAAAAAACTTTTCCTTTCAAACTCCATCTTTCCTCATAAGCAACAAGTCTCAGCCTTTTCTTGACGTTCTTTTGCAAGAGGTATAGAATGAAGTTGTGTGACAAAGTGTCGCTATTAAAAGCTGGTAAATTATCTATGGGAGATATTCTATCAGAATTAAATCACTCTAATACATTGACTGTTTCAAGTATTTACGCTTATGATGCGATCTTATGCTTTCACTTCTCAGGGACGTCTGCATACTAAGAATCTTGAGCCATTTTTGATGCCGACTCTGCTGACTGATACTAATCTCTTCCTATGGGTCGATATGGAAAATCCCACCTCTCATGAAATAAAATTCGTTCTAGAGGACGTTTTTCATTTTCATCCCCTTTCTATTGAAGACTGCATTCAGATCAGTCCCAGCCCGAAACTCGACGAATACATCCCCAAAGATGGTGACAAATTCAATCCATACCTCTTTGTAGTACTTCACGCCGTCGATTACAGCCGTCAAGATGGAGTCTTTGATACCAGTGAAATGAACTTTTTTATAGGCAAAAACTTTATTGTCACCTTTCACTATGTTACACTGAAAGCCATCCTCAACATCGCCCAACGCTGCGAAAAAGCCGGTAACCTAACAGTCCGCACTCCAGATCATCTGGCACACACACTCATGGATGCCATTATTGAACATTATAGTCCTGCAGTCGATGAACTCTCCAATGAAGTAGCTGCTCTCGAAGATGTTGTTTTGAACGAAGAGGATAAATCCGTCCTTAACAATATCATTAAAACTAAAAAAGAAGTCTATCATCTCAAACAAATCATTATGCCTCAAAAAGAAGTTCTAGCCCGATTGGGACGGGGAGAATTTAAAATGATAAAACCTAATCTACTTCCTTATTATCGAGATGTTTATGATAGGCTCTCCCATTTTAATGATATTGCCTCTGGCTACACTGACTCTCTGACTAATATCCTCCAAGTTTACCTGAATATGGTCAATAATCGCACCAGTGAAATCATCAAAGTCCTTACCCTTTTTACCATTCTTACTACTCCCACCATGCTTATTGGTGGATGGTATGGGATGAATATAACCTTTCCGGAAATTAGCTCCACTGATTCCAGCAGTATTTACTGGGTCTGGGGTGTAAATATTGTAGCCACACTTCTAATCTTTCTCTATATCCGGAAGAAAAAATGGCTTTAAAAACCGATTATTCTTTCAAAGTAAACACAGACTTCTCCGCTGATTATCCTCCGCAACACACAACATCCCAGATGAATACCTACCCTTATTCTACTCAAACCTCCTCACATCGAGGACATAGCCGTTTTTTAGACCGAGCTCTGGAACGCTTGGATAAACTTTCTTCAAAAGAACTCAAAACAGTGATTCGCCGTCTGGCAAATGAACATGAATTCTTTGAAATCCTCTTTAACACCATTGACGATGGCGTTGTTATTACCGACTCTTCTGCACGAATCCTTCAAGCCAACCAAGCGGCTATCCATCTCTTGGGCATTCCCGAAGAACGAGAGATCGACCACGAAATCCTCCCTTACCTTCCCGATTTAAATTGGCAAGACTTAATAATTGCTGCGTCCGGCCGCAGCGGCATTTTCCAACGTCAAGAGCTGGAAATCTACTACCCCATTCGGCGTTTTATCCGCTTGGAAATTGCCCGACTTCCTGAAACCGGCGAAGGAGAAGAGCGAATCGCAATGGTCTTGCATGACACCACTGAAACACGAAAAAAAACTGAGGAAGCTGTGGAAAGCGAGCGTGTAGCAGCTCTTACTTTGCTTGCAGCCAGTGTAGCCCATGAAATAGGAAATCCACTCAGTGCACTGAGTATTCACCTTCAGTTGATGAAACGTGAACTTCGTAAGATGGAAACTGCTCTCAATACACCTTCCGGCTCGGCCGGGAAAGATTCCACTCTCAAAGAAGTTCTCCAAGAAATTTCCCCCTTTATTGCTAAACTCGATTCCTATTTGAAAATATCACATGGAGAAATCAATCGTCTGGATTACATTACCACTCAATTTCTCCAGGCTATGCGTCCCACTCCGCCTAAACTTACCCTGGCCCACCTCAATGATACTATCCGAGATGTAATCGCTCTGCTAGAGCCAGAAATCGAAAACAGGGGAATGTTTTTAGAACTTGACCTGCTTAATGACTTGGCTGTGGCTCCATTTGATGTTCAACAAATTAAACAAGTCCTTGTCAACCTCATCAAAAACGCTCTCCAAGTTATGCCTAATGGAGGCAAACTAACACTGCGGACTCGGCAAAATGTCCATTGGATCTGGGTCTCCATAATTGATACCGGCAAAGGAATGTCCCCTGAACAAATCAAGAACCTCTTCACCCCCTTCTTCACCACACGCAAAAATGGCTCTGGATTAGGATTAATGATCGTTCAAAGGATTATTCGTGCCCATCAAGGACGAATTGAAATAGAAAGCCAAGAAGGACACGGAACGGAATTCAGAATTTTTCTTCCTCTAACCAAACCGGAGCCCCGAATGCTGGCTCAGAAAGGAGCAAATACTTCCTCATGCTGAAAATGCCGAGAATCCTAATTGTCGATGATGAACGCTCCGCTCGTGAAGGACTTAATGCATCATTAGAAGATCACTTTGATACTTATATGGCTCAAGACCTCAAATCTGCTCTTCAAATGCTTGAAGAAGAAGACTTTGACGTCATTTTAACAGACTTGCGCATGGCGGATAAAGAAGATGGTTTAAAGATTATCCGCCGCGCCAAAAGCCTTCCACACGCTCCGGTCTGTATTCTGATGACAGCCTATGGCTCAGAAGATATCGCCGTCGAAGCAATGAAAGAAGGAGCAGACGACTATATTTCCAAAGGAAGAATGCAGATTGATGAACTGGAAATGCGCATTAACCGAGCTTTGCGCAGCCGCAAACTGGAACAAGAAAATACCACTCTTCATCAACATCTGGATCAGCGTTTTGGAATGGAAAACATCATCGGTCAATCTCCGGCTTTACTGAAAATTCTGGATATTGTCCGCCAAGTTGCCCCTACTCGTGCCACTATTCTTATCCGCGGGGAAAGTGGTACCGGTAAGGAATTGATTGCCAAAGCCATTCACCAGCTCAGTCCTCGCGCTCGAGCCCCTATGATTACCACTCATTGCGCTGCACTTAATGCCAACCTGTTGGAAAGTGAACTCTTTGGTCATGAAAAAGGGTCTTTCACTGGAGCCACGGAGCGGAGGATTGGACGCTTTGAACAAGCCAACGGAGGAACTCTCTTTCTGGATGAAATTGGTGAAATCGATCCCTCTACCCAAATTAAGCTCCTCCGTTTCCTGGGAGAACACACTTTCGAGAGAGTCGGATCTAATAAGACACTTACCTCCGACGTGCGTCTGATCACTGCTACTAATAAAGACCTGGAGAGAATGGTTCACGAAGGAACCTTTCGGGAAGACCTCTTCTTCCGACTTCGGGTTGTAGAAATTATTATGCCCCCTCTAAGAGAACGCTCCGAAGATATTCCACTGTTAGCCTCACGGTTTCTGAGGGAATTTTCCCGTGAAAACAATAAAAACGTCTCTCAACTTAGTCGCGAAACTCTGAAAATACTCCAGGAATATTCCTGGCCCGGCAACATTCGAGAACTTCGTTCCTGTATGGAACACGCCGTTATCTTCTGTGCCGGCTCTACAGTTCAGGCTCAAGATCTTCCCCCCAGAATCCGCACTCCCCAAGCCAACACATTTCTTTCAGTCCCTACCGGATACGAATCATCCGGCTCTGCCGCTTTACATACACTCACTTCTAAATCTCCGACCTCTATTAATCCGATCGGCTCCCTCCCAGCTCCCAATCAACACCTCTATCACAGCTCGGATGCCAATCTGCCCACCCTTAGCGTAAAAGAAGCTGAACGCCAGCTTATCGAACAAGCACTGGAAGAATCCGGCGGCAATCGTACCGAAGCTGCTCTTAAATTAGGAATTAGCCGCCGCACTCTCCACCGTAAACTCAAAGAATATAACATGCAAAAAGAAAAACAGACCCCTCCACCATTCAATCCATAATCAATTTCGATTTTAACAAAAAACAAAACAAAAACCGACATGAAAACCTTACAGGAATTTGTCAATATATTGGACAGTGAAAATGCTATCCAACACTGGAAAAAAGTCTTCTTATTTCTACTGATAGGATGTCTTTTTGTCAGCTATAATTTATTTGAATTCAGTAACTTTAAAAATCCGGAAGCAATGGATATCGCTCAGCTGGCTCGAAATATCTCTGAAGGCAAGGGCTATGTGAGCGACAATATCCGCATTTCCTCAATCGCTCTGGTCGAAAAACAACATAATGGAGACTCACTTACCCAAGGCAACCATCCTGATATTGTCAATCCGCCTCTCTATCCGTTTTTATTAGCAGGCCTATTTAAATTAAGTGGAATCCACTTCAACTGCAATGATAACTTCTATATCTTCATGCCAGAAGTAGTTATCGCTATATTTAATCAAATTCTATTTCTTATCTCACTCTGGTTGACTTACTCCATTGCCAGAAAAATTTTCAACCTTGAAATTGCGCTCTTTTCTACAATACTCTTGCTTTTCAACGACATGGTCTGGAAATTTTCTATCAGCGGACTTCCCAATATGCTCTCTTTGACGCTGATACTCTTCCTTTTCAAAAATCTGATCACTTTCCGCCTAGAAAACATCATTGATATCCGCAAACCACTTGATGAATTCAATCCTCCAAATGGCACTTGGATCTACCTTCGCTGCGCTCTCATCGGACTCATCCTCGGAGCTCTCTGCCTTACACAATACTCTTTAGGCTGGCTCATCCTGCCAGTAACAGTTTTCATTTTTTCCACTCTTAGCGGCAAACGCAGGACACTGGCAAGTCTTCCCATCTCAGAAAACTTCAGATTAGAACCACACTTCCTTAAAGAATATAAATTTGGCGCCATCTTTAGTATGCTACTCATCTTCACAGCTCTCACTGCCCCCTGGATCTGGCGTAATATCAATGTCAGCGGACTTCCCTTTGGTTTGGCAACCTACGCTCCTATCGTGGAGACCTCCAAACTCACCGGCACGTTTTTGGAACGAGTTTCCACTGCAGATATTCTAGCTTCTTATGGACCAGAACAGCGTGAATATATAAACAAACTCCGGGAAAATCTCCCTGACATTATTGAAAAAGACATCCCTACACTAGGAGGAACTTGGCTAACCATAGCTTTTATGGCTGGAATTTTCCTTCCTTTCGCAAGAAGAGGCGCCAACAGTGCACGTTTTCTGCTCATTGTTTCACTCTGTATGACAGCTATCATACAAGCCATGACAAAAACCTACCTAAGTCAATTTAATGGACCTATCCACAGTGAAAACTTACTCTTTATTTATACTCCGTTAGTTATTATTTTCGGCAGCGCTTTTATCTTCTTTGCAATTGACCAAATCCAAAGAGAACTTCCTTCTTTAAGACAAATGCTGATCTGGTTTACAGGTATTATCTGCTCTCTACCAATGATTTTAACAATTCTTCCTCCCAAAGCTCATCCCCTAGCATGGCCCCCTTATCATCCGCAAACAATTGAAAAAATATCATCTCTTTTTAGCTCACAAGAGGCACTTATGAGTGATATGCCATGGGCCGTATCATGGTATGGCAAACAAACCGCTTTTTGGCTACCTTTAGACGCAGATGAAGAATTCACTAAAATAAATAGTGACAGTCTACAAATTAAAGGGATATACTTAACCCAGGTCACGCTAGAGCGGCCTCTCCTGGACTGTTACCAGGGGGCAGACCAATCATGGAACGAATTTGTGTTGCGACTCTACACCAGAAAAGAAATTCCGCTAAACTTTCCATTCAGGAACGTAATGTTAGATATGTATCCAGAGCAAATTCTTTTAGCTGATATGGAACGTTGGAGACCGACAATTGAGGAAGAATGAATAAAAAATCCAAATTGGTATTTTTTTGTTTGACTTCCTTGAGCTAAAATTAGAGAATAGCTTTGGTAATGGTGCTTGAATTGTAGCAACAATTTAAACAACAAAGGTTTGATTGATATGAATAAGATTATTGCATCTGCCAGTGCGGTAGCACTGGGATTAGTGGGTGTACAAAGTGCTTTTGCAGCTGAGCCTCAGGTAGAAAGTGAGAAAGCGCTTCCCTGGTTGAGTGCATCGTTGTCTGTTCGTGGATTTTACGATGACAATATCAACTCCAGTTATGATGGCCCAAGCGGGGTCCAGGATAGTGCCGGATTTCAGATCGTACCCAGTGTAGGTCTGAAATACGAAGATGATTTAATGCTCGCCAGTATCCGTTATGAATACGGATATACTTGGTATGCTGATCGCACTCCTGAGGATGATCAGTCTCACTTGGTAGACTTGGTTTTCTCTCGCCAATTCAGTGACAATGTCAGACTGGAAATCAACGATTCCTTTGCAGTCGCACAGGAGCCCTCCGTTCTTTCTGACTTTGCAGGTCAACAGCTCGTAACTCGTGCTGAAGGGGATAATATGCGTAACTTTGCAGAGATTGTACTCGGTGTTCAATATTACGAGAATCTTGGCTTTGAAGTTGGCTATCGCAATGCCTATTGGGATTTCGAAGATGATGGTTACGGATTCTATTTGAATCGTGTTGAACATACCCCTCATATCGATTTGTACTATGATCTGAACGAGATGAATCGATTCTTCATCGGCTATCAGATGAATTATGCAGATTATCTAGGGAATGGCAGTCAGCCTTTATACGGCAAGTATGGTCCTCTCTATAGCGATAATGCTTCTTATACTCAAGGTATCCCTGCTACCTACGGGAGCGATATTTATGATCGTATGAGTCATGCTGGCTATGTCGGATATCGTCTGACTCTTGCTCAGGGAATTGACTGGACTACTCGTTTGGGAGCTCAATACACTGAGTGGCAAAATGTAGACGACTACGATATTGATTACTATTCTCCTTTTGGAGGAGGTGCAGCAACCAGATTGGACTTTGATAAAGATTCCGTTAATCCATTTGTGGAGAGTATCTTCACATGGCAATACAGTGACAGCGGTTCTGCTCTCTTAGGTGTTCGCCATGAAGTAGGTGCCTCTCAATGGGGTGCAATGGATGCAGAAGTAACCTCCGTCTTTGCAAATGTTCATCACTTCTTCACCCCGAAGTTTGAAGGCGCTTTGAATTTCGTCTATCAACACTCCGCTTATGGTTCTTCACCAAATGCGTCCTATGGGGATGATACACATGATGACTATTTCAGCGTAGGGCCTTCTCTCTCCTACAGACTGACTCCTCTCGATTCAGTCCTGGGTGCCTTTGTGGATCTGAGCTACTCCTATGATTACTTGGATTCCAATATTCCCTATCGTGAATATGACCGCAATCGTGTAACATTGGGTCTGCGTGCTACATACTAAATCGCACGGAGGAATTAAAATTAGTTAAGTGATACAATAAGGATTCAATAAGAGGCTGGAATGTTTCTTCTAGCCTCTTTTTTTTAAAACATGGACAATTCACCTTTTGCAAAAACACCGTTAAACAACTCATCAACTTACTCCGGACAGCACTTCCTCGATTATTGGCGAGTTATTCGTGCCCGTAAGCTCATGATTGTGAGCATCTTTATTATTGTTGTTGTAACATCGCTCGCCTTTGCTTTTCTCCTTCCCGAAAAATATGAGAGTACGGTTCGTATCCGTGTGAGCAAAGATTCAGACGTTTCAGGATTGATTGAAAGTGCCCGCTCTACGGGTTATGACCCTTATTTTGTGTTGACTGAATTTGAGGTGATCAAGTCCAAAAATGTACTCTACAGCGTTATCACCAACATGAATCTCATTCAAACTTGGAGTGTTCGTGAAAAAATCCCCAATCTTACACTCCAACAAGCCTACCTTAAGCTTCTTAATGAGATTGATGTCCGCCAATATAGAAATACCGAACTTATCGAAATTAGTGTCCGCAGCAAAGATCGCATGGAAGCTGCTGCCATAGCTAATAAAATCGCCGAAACCTATCGTGAAACACGATTGGAAAACTTCCGCGAACTCTCTACTCAAACAGCTAAAAGCTTTACTGACACCTTGGAGGAGTGTGAAGATAAAGTCAAAGAACTCCAAAAGAAAGTCGATGATCTTCGTACAGAACTTCAGATTTCAGACTATATGGCAGAAAGCTCTTCCGCTGTAGCAGCTCCTACTCTGGAACCGGAAGCAGTCCGCAGGCTGGATGCTGACCGCATTGAAGCAGAAGGTCTCTACTCCCAAACTCTTAAAGTCCTGGAAGGAATGACCAATCTTCCTCCAGAAAGACGTTTGGAAGCACTTATGGGTTACACTCCTAATGATCCTATTCTAAACGACCTTATCCAACGCCGTAATATCGCAGAACAAGAATTGGTTGCTGCCTCCGTTTCATATAAAGAGGATCATCCTGACGTTATTAAACTCACTCAGACTTTAGATCAAATCAACAAACAAATTGAAGAACGAGTCAACAGTGCCATTAGCGGTCTCCAAAGCCGTGCTGACTCCTACCGCGCACAAGCAGATGACGTCAAACGCAGACTAGATGACGCCAAACGGATTGATGCCGAAAATGCGGCAAAATACCGTCCTTACTGGGACGCCAAGCGAGAACTGGATACACAACTACGCTGGAGAGATCTGCTCCGCTCTCGCTTGATGATTCAAAACACCGAACAAAATATTCCGCGTGCCTCCATTGTTCAGGTAACTGATATTGCCGAACCGGGAATCCGTCCTGTTGAACCTAATATCCTTCTTTATACAGGTTTAGGCATCGTTGTTGGTCTCTTTGGCGGTATCTTCTTTGCCTTCTTTGTTGAATACTTGGACACCTCCTTCAAGGCAATTGATGATGTCGAACAAGCGTTGGGCACCAGCGTAATCGGTATCATTCCGCAAAATGTCGGATACCTCAAAGATGAACCTAATGCCGCATATGCGGAAGCTTACCGAGTTCTGCGAACGAATGTTCTATTCGCTCGAACAAATGAAAACATGAATACCATTACGGTGCTCAGCGGTGGCGCAGCTGAAGGTAAATCCACAACCATTATCAACCTGGCAACCACCTTTGCACAAAATGGCAACCGGGTTCTGCTTGTCGATTCCGACTTAAGACGTCCCAGTCTGCATAAAGTTTTAGGTGTATCCAATGCCAATGGATTAACAAGCTATTTACTGAACCAGAAAAAACTTGAGGAAGTTATTCTCGTCTCATCCGTACCGGGAATGGATTTCCTACCCTCTGGTAAATTACCAACCAGTGCAATGGGTATTCTGAATTCTAACCGCATGAAAGAATTCTTTAACATTGTTCGTTCCCGCTATGATTATGTCTTCTTTGATGCGCCTCCTATCATGGGTGTTTCTGATGCCTCCATTCTGGCGAGCTTAGTTGATATTGTGATATTAGTCGTCCAACATCGTAAGTATCCACAATCCATGACAGTTCGTGCTAAACAAACGATTCTTAAAGTAGGTGGTAATCTGATCGGTATTGTCCTCAATAATATCAGTATTAATCAAGATAGCTATTACTACTATTACAGCGGCTATTACTATGATTATTACTCCAAGAATAGTGAGTCTGATTCTAAGTCTGAATCTTCTGACACCGCCACTAAGAAGAAACGCAGAAGACGTGACCAAAAAACAGATGACACCTCTCCCATCATTAAAACTGCTTCTAATGCAGAAGCCATAATGGGTGCTGATACTGAAGCCAAAACCGACGAAAGTACATCCAACGAGGTTAAATAGTATTTTATCAATAAAAGTAATTCAAAATGATTAGATTAAGTTCATATCTCAAAAATGTGGCCGGGGCATTCATCCTCGCGGCAACCCTCATCTGCACCCTTACATTCACCTCTGGATGTATATCCTCTGGGCAGAATACCCCCGGTACTAATCCCACAACTATAAGCCAAATCAGTGATAAGCTTCAAGTTAATGACTTGGTTACTATCGCTATCTCTGGGGTTCCTAAACCGCCGCCGATTCACGCTGAACGAATCAAAGAAGATGGCACTCTGACACTGCCCTTAATCGGCACCTATCAAGCTCTTAATAAAACACAGTCTGAAATTCAGACCGAATTGACTGAGCTTTATGGTAAATACTATACCGGTCACGTAGTTACAGTCGCCTCTGAAGGCCGCTACATTTACATCAATGGTGAAGTTCGTATGCCAGGCAAAGCAATTTATGTTCCAGGCATGACCTTCCTTCGGGCTATCGCAGTTGCGGGAGGTTATTCTACTTTTGCCTCTCGTACCCGTGTTCGTGTTACTCATGCAGATGGGACCTCGAAGGTTGTCAATGGCCGCTCTATCGAACGAAATCCTTCTAAAGATTTCCCGATTCTACCCGGCGACTATATAGAGGTACCTAAACGGTAGTAACAACCGCGTCTAATACACTTTCAAGGTACAGACTCATGATCGAGCTTCGTATCTTAAATGGAAAAATGGCGGGCCGCACCTTAACGGCTCGCCATTTCCCTTTCCGAATCGGCAGAGCTCCCGATTGCCAGCTTCGTCTTCTGGAAGATGGGATCTGGGACAATCATCTGGAATTTATTCGAACACCTGAAGGCAAAATTAAAATCCGCGCAGGTGCTGGAGCCGTGGCAATCAATGGCACTCCGCAAACGGAAGCTTTTCTTAAAATAGGGGATACCCTCCGAATCGCTAATATTGAAATTGAATGCTGGTACAGCTCCATGAAACAATACGATATGAATTGGTTGAACTATGCGCTTTGGATCGGAGGCCTACTCCTAATGATGCTGCAAATTTTCCTCCTTTGCATACTCCACTAAATTCATCTTTCCTCATTCTCCAGCAATTTCCAATCCCTGCTTATGATTGACGCACATAATCACCTCTTGGATTTCTCAAAAATTCTCTCTCCAGACTCCGCCCAACAAACTATTCTTCAACGTGCTAGACAAAACGGAATTCATACTCTTCTCTGCAATGCCTCCTGTGAAAATGATTGGATTCCGATTCTTCAATTAGCAGCAAATTCAAACGATTCTCCCTGCCAAGTCCAAATTCCTACTGTTATTCCCCTTCTAGGAATTCATCCCTGGTATTTGGACAAAGCACATCCTGGCTGGGAAGAGCGTCTCTATACTCTGTTGACTCAGCACTCTAAAGCACTCATTGGAGAAACCGGTCTCGACCGGACAACTCACCGAGCAATCAACAATTCCGTACAAGAAAATGCATTTTTAACTCATCTCCGGTTGGGAACTGAGCTTCACCGTCCTGTCACGATTCATTCTGTCCGAGCATGGGAATCTGTTTTAAGTCTTCTTAAAGAGCAATCCTCCCTGCCACCGGCCCTTCTTTTTCATGCTTACAATGGAGGGAGAGAATATCTTAAACCACTTCTCCGGCTTTCCACTGATATCTACTTCTCCTTTGCGGGAACAGCTCTCTTTGAACGAAATCACCGAGCTCATGAAGCACTCTCCCTTATTCCGATAGAACGTCTTCTTCTTGAAACCGATTCACCCTATCTTGCAGGTCCCTCTGAATACCTGACGGGTCTTATTCCTCAATCATCGGATAAACCTCACAGTGAACCCTCTGACCTGCGACTTCTGCTCAAAGGATTCGCACAGCTTCTTCATACCTCTGCCGAGGAATTGGAAAACCGCATAGAAAACAATCTTTCCCGCTTTCTTTCTTCTCTTACAGCTTTATAAGAAACTATTTCAACACCCCCATATCTTTATGAGTCAAGAATCTTCACTAAATATCCGCTTTGACAGACTCCACCGCCTTATAGGCACTGAAGGATTAAACCGTCTTTCTGGAGCTTATGTTACTATAGTCGGACTGGGGGCTGTAGGCAGTTTTGCCTTAGAAGCCTTGGCTCGTTCTGGTATTGGGCACCTGCGCTTGGTCGATTTTGATATCATTCATCCCTCCAATATCAACCGGCAGCTCCTTGCCCTGGAATCAACTTTGGGGATGGAAAAGACAGCAGCTGCTAAAGCCCGGGTCCTGGATATAAATCCAACCTGCCAAGTTGAAACACTAACGCTCAAAATTGATAAGAACCATATTGATCCTCTTTTTAACCCCTGCCCAGATATTATCCTGGATGCAATCGATATTCTCTCCGGCAAAATCACTCTTATGACTGAATCCGCGCACAGAGGTATTCCCCTCGTTTGCAGCATGGGAGCTGCCCGGCGCACGGATCCAACTCTGATTCGTACCGCTTCCTTTGCGAAAGTAACTGGCTGTCCTCTAGCTAAACAACTTCGTAAAGAACTTAAAAAACTCGGACTCTGCCAAATTACTTCTTCTATCCCTACTGTCTACAGTTCAGAAAAAAGCACTCCTGTGCTTTTAAAAAACACCTTCTCCTCCGACACAAGAGAAGAAGAGTATTCTTCGGGTAAAGCCCCCCTGCCTAGTCTTATCACCGTCACAGCAGCTTTCGGACTCAATCTCGCAAATCTTGCTCTTAAACACCTTCTTTCCCCCCTGAAATAAAATCGGGAAGAATTTATCCTTTTTATTTTAAACTGACAAATTCCCACTCAGTTTCGTCTTTAAAGCCCCGAAGGATCATCCATAAATTCCCAGGGGATATTAAAATGCTCCGCAACATGAGTTGCCAAGGCTCGTATGCCAAAACGCTCCGTCATGTAATGACCGCCGTATAAAACATTTATTCCAAGCTCTTGAGCCGTCGTCCAAGTCCAATGAGGACCTTCTCCTGTGATATAGGTATCTACTCCCTCATAAAAAGCATCCGTTACCTCCTCTCCTGCTCCTCCAGATACAATACCGATCTTCTCGCACTGTTCCGGACCGCATCCCAACACGACACAGGAACTGCCTAATACTTTTTCAAAAAGGGATTTAAGTTCTTCTCGTCTTATTTTCAATACGCCTTTATAGCCGATAAATTGTCCTTTCATTTCCATAAACGGCTCTATCTGACTCAATCCTAAAACCTGGGCTAACTGAGCGTTATTCCCCAGTGTAGGATGAGCATCCAAGGGAAGATGACAGCTAAAAAGGGCTATATCATGCTTAATCAAATCACGAATCAGCTCATATCTCTTACCTACCCATGGGCGCATTCCTCCCCAAAAAAGCCCATGATGCACCATCATCAACGAAGCTTTTCTCTCAACCGCCATCCGCACAGTACGACAGCTGACATCCACCGCGGCAACAATCTTATTCACTTGTCCCGAGTTCTCTACCTGCAAACCATTCTGAGCCTCCGTCCAATCCGTAAACTCATGAATCCTCAATAACTTACTGCAATAAGATTCGATCTCTTTCAACATATTCTTTTCCATCTCCACTATTATATCCTGCTGAACTCAGATTAAAAAGACTAAAGAATTCTAACAGAAGATAAAATTCTTGACCCTTGAGATACAGAAAAATAGAATGGGGTTGTGGTAGTGAGATTTATCGCAACTTTATTTTGTCTTGCCATTCTAACAATCCATGCTGAGGCACAAACCGCGCGTCTGGCAGACGCTATTCGATTGGTTGTTCACACCAACGTCATTACCCAGAGTGATATTGACCGTCGGATCCTGCCGGCAGTTATGATGCTGCAAAAGCAATATGCCGATAATCCTGAAGAAGCCAATAAACGCTCACAACAAATCCGCAATGAGGCCATTCAATCTCTAATTGAAGAAAAACTGATTATTCAGGAATTTTTGGATTCTAAATTGATTTTACCTCAAAACTATGTAGATGATGAATTGACCCGCCGAATCCGTTCCGATTACGGTGACCGCATTACCTTGATTAAGACTTTAAAAAGTGAAGGTCTTACTTACGAATCCTTTCAGGAAAAAATCCGTAACGAAATCATTATTCAGGCAATGGTCGGCAAATACGTCGAATCCGTTCGAATTGTCTCTCCAAAGATGATCGCCGATTATTATGAAGATCATAAAGAAGATTTTCGAGTGGAAGATCAAGTCCGACTGCGCACTCTGCTGTTGATAAAAAATGAGGAAAACCCTCAAACTACCCAAGCTATGGGAGAAGAAATCCTAAAACAGCTTAAGGACGGTGTTTCTTTTGAGGAACTCTGCTCTCTTTATTCAGATGACCGAACCCTTTCATCGCAAAAAGAAGCTTATTTGGAGTGGCGTGATATCTCCTCTCTCCAACCTCAACTGGCGGAAGCTTCGCGTAATCTAAAACTAGGTGACATTAGCCCTCTGATTGAAACAGATACTGCGTTCTGGATTATTAAATTAGAAGATTTTAAAGCTACTCATATCAAGAATATCGAAGAAGTACGTGCTGAAATAGAGAGCATTATCGCCGGAGAACTTCGTGCCAGTCTACGTAAAAACTGGATCGACCAACTGAGGAAAAAATATCTTGTCCGATACTACTAAATCCGGAAATTCAGTCTCTCCTTCTAACAACCTACGCCAGAATCTATCCTGTGAATTTCCCTTTTCCTGGGCAAAGTCAGATTGAACACCTCTATATTCATGTCCCTTTTTGTATCCGCAAATGTCACTACTGTGCCTTTGCTAGTCAGCCATTGACTCATGATGATTCAAAACGCTACCTCGCAGCACTCTCCAAAGAGCTCTTCTGGGCTAAAAAAAATCTGCGACCCCGTACACTTTTTCTAGGAGGGGGGACTCCTTCCTGCCTAGATAACGGAGATCTTGAAAAACTTTTTGACCTGATCCAATCAATTGACCTTTCCCAGTTACAAGAATTTTCTATTGAAATAAACCCGGCCACCATCACTCCAGAAAAAGCTGCTCTCTGCCGCCGAGCCGGAGTCAATCGAATCTCTATTGGCGCTCAATCCCTTAATGACAAAATCTTACGGCAGCTAGGCCGGATTCACTCTGCTCATCAAGTGTCAGAAACTGTTGAATTACTTCGCGAAACCGGTTTTACAAACTTAAATCTGGATATTATTTTTGGTATTCCCGGGCAAACATTGTCGGAACTGGAAGAAACACTCAATACTTTGCTGGAGTTAAAAACTCCTCATCTTTCGTGTTACGAACTCACTTTTGAACCCGGAACACCTATGACGCTTCAAATGCAAAAAAGCGGTTTTGAACCGGATGAAGACCTTCTCTGCTCGATGTATAACCTTATCTTAGCCAAGCTTGCCGAAAAAGGAATCCATCGTTATGAAATCTCCAATTTCGCGCGCTCCGGGTTTGAATGCGCACACAATATTGCTTACTGGAGAGGAATAGATTATTACGGAGCGGGTCCTTCAGCCTGCAGTTTAATAAGAGGAATACGCTATGCACATCCTTCTCTGCTTTCCCTTTACTACAATGCTGTCATTCCCAAACAAAACAAAAAACTCGGTTTAACCTCCTCTTCGCCTGCAGAAAATGATTTTTGGGAACCGGATCAAATCTCCCCCTTAGCTCGTGCCGGAGAAATCGCAGCTATAGGGTTAAGAATGAGCCGAGGATGGGATTTTAATGAATTTTATGCTCATACCGGCTTCCGGCTTGAAAAACAATGGGCAAAAGCCCTCCAAAAACTTATATCTCGTGGAGATGGAGAATTTTTCCCCGGTGGTTTTCGTCTAACTGATCAAGGACTCCGATTCGCGGATCTAGCCGCAGAGGAATTTATCATTACAGAATGAACCTTAAACAAATTAAAAAGAAAATAAGATAAAATGAAAAAAATAAATCTGCTCATATTTTTTTCCTCCGTTCATCCCCTTCTGTACAAAATACTTCTTCTCCCTTCGCTTCTTATTTCTCTTACTATATTGAGTATAATTCAGACAGGCTGTGCTTCCAAATCCACTTCAATTCCATCCATAATGGACGAAAAACTATCCGAAAACAAAGAACCTACGATTCAGGAAGATCCTTTAAACGTCATTTCCGGTGACTTCGCAGACGTTCTCGCACAAGTTCAAAACAAAGAACTCTTTCCCGAAGATCCTCAAGAAAAACTGGCTAAGACTCTCGATTCACTCCCCTCGAATGCTGAACGAGATGGACACTCAATTATATCCGCTATTATTATTCCCGGTCATCACGATCTTTGGCGCAGACAGAGGATTGAAAGCTTTTGGATACGGCTCAGATTGCCAGAACAGAAAATTGTTATGCACTCTATTCTAATGAAACGCAAAGAGGGAAAATGGTACGATGTTGTATCTACAACAGATCAATTGGGAGGAGATATCCTGACTTTCTATTTTGAAGTGACTGAATCTTTCTCTGAACCAAGCGAAGAAAAAGATAAATAGCCCAATAACAGTCCTCCTCTGCTATCGACGAAGAAAACGCAAAAAAGGGTAAATCAATTTCAAAATATAACCTACGATAAAGGCCGCGATTACTGTTCCCTCCCTAATACCATAAACAAAACCAAGCACGGAAACAGAAAGAATTAAAGCCAAAATCACCTGAACCCAATCAAAGCAAATCTTACTGAAACCAAAATTCTTTTTATATTGAGCAGCAAACGTCTTTACAAAACCATCTCCGGGAGTATAAGCAATATCCGCCGCCACTTCTAATAAAATCCCTATACTTAAAATCAAACATCCTGCCAATAAAAACACTATCCGTAAAAAATAATTTGAGGGAATATAGGGGGTGAAAAGATACATTCCCAAATCGATAAAAAAGCCAAGCCCCAAAACTGCCACAAACTGAACCGTATGTTCTATAATTAAAAATCTCCTCAGCATTACTGCCTGCCCCAAAATAAAAAAAGTATTAATGACAACTGTCCAAATACCAAAACTGAGTGAGAAAATTTTAGTCAGAACATACGGCAGACTGGAAATAGGAGTCGTTCCTAATCCGGGGCAAGTACAAAGAGCAATACCAAAACCACAAAGCGCAAGTCCAACCAAAAAATAACAGAGTCTTTTGAATAAATTTCTCCGATTTCGCACAGCAAAAACTTCCATTTCTACCGCATTCAGTTCTTATTTTTCAGAACGAAGCTGAGCAACTTTATCAAAAAAATTGGGAAAACTCTTTACCACACAACCCGGATTTTTTATTACCATTCCCGGTATCCCTAATCCCAATACAGTAAAACACATCGCCATTCGGTGATCCTGGTATGTTTCAATCTCTGCTCCATGCAGCCGTGAAGGATAAATCTTGAGCGTATCTCCTATCTCTTCTACACGCGCGCCGCATCGGCTTAATTCTCTTCGCAAAGCAGATACTCGTTCACATTCCTGCACCCTCAGTCTCCCTAAATCTCTGAAAACAACCGGTTTATCTGCCAAAGGTGCCAGAATAATCGCAGTCATAATACTATCTCCCAAATCCCGCTCGCGTGAAATTTCATCCGGCAACGGCATATAATCGGGGAATGAGGCATCGGCTTGCCAATCGGTTTTAGGCCAATCAACCACTGAAATCGGCTTGGAAAGAGGAAACCCCTTAGCCCAGATATTGGCGGCATAAAAATAACTTCCCCCAGAAGCATCCGGCTCAATTCGAAACTCTCCTCCTAAACGAGGGAAAACTTCCAACATCGAACAAGTCATCCGAATGTAGGGTGAGGTTTCTCCTTCTAACTCAATTCTCCATCTTCCCTGACGAGCGCTAAGCAATAAACCGGAAGCAAATTGAGAACTCTCCTTTTGCCCAATACAGCAAGCGCCTCCTTTAGTAGATTTTCCCCGGGGGGCCCCTATGACTGCCGGCAGGAACCCTTCCTCTTTCTCTGAAAGCACAGTATACCCTAACTGACGTAAAGCTATAAACAACTCTTTCTGAGGACGTTGATGCATTCTTGGCACTCCACTCAGGCGATAGAATCCACCTCCCGACGCACAAAGAAATGCAGCTAAAAAACGGGCGGATGTTCCTGAATTACCTACAAAAATCTCCAATGGATTTTCCAAGGTTCCTCCTAATGGAAGACGATCCCCCAATCCGCAAAGACGAAATTCTCTATTAGCCGGCTCCGCCTCCTTGAATATCCGCACTTCAATTCCAATTTTCCTAAGAGCCTCCGTCATCACCTGCGTATCTTCACTCCAAAGGCCTCCTTTCAAAATAATCTGCCCCGAAGAGCAGGCTGCTAAGATCAGTGCCCTATTGGTAATACTCTTGGAACCTGGAATGGTAATCACTTGGGGAGCAAGCTCTCGAAGTGGGATTATTTCTATCTTTTCAGGAAAACTGTCCGCCCTTGTAAAATCGGAATTATCTTTAGTACCCAAAAATATCCTATCCTTCCCTAAGAGGAATTATTCCCCCTTCATCTCTCGCTCAAGCTGCAAGATATCCGCTCTGACTTTGGAATCAATATCCATTCTATCCTGCACAACTTTACAGGCATGCATTACCGTTCCATGATCTCTTCCACCAAAAGCTTCTCCAATAGCGATATATGGCATCTTGAGCATACTCCGAGTCAGATACATTGCCACCTGGCGCGCGAAGGCGATATTTCCAGTCCTGCGCTTGCCGATAATATCCCCGGTGCGGATATCATAAAAACCCGCAACCGCTTTTTGAATTCTCTCCGCAGTAGGAAGTTGATCGAGCTGACGTCTTAAAATATCCTGCAAAGCTATCTCTGCCGTGCGAATATTCCAGCCGGGAGCCATTCCATTGATAGGCAATCCCAAGCGAATCACAGAAGCTAATCGAATCAACGCTCCCTGCAGCTCTCTCACGTTAGCTCTGATATTGGCAGCCAAAAACTCACTCACATCATTCGGCAGGTGAACATCCATATCTGATGCTTTGGAATCGAGAATCGCCTTGCGCACCTCTACATTAGGAGGCTGCAAATCAGCTACCATTCCCCAATTAAAACGGGAAACCAATCTCTCCTCCAGTTCCTTGATCTCTCCCACTGGACGATCTGAAGTCATTACAATCTGCTTTTTAGCTTCATAAAGAGCATTAAAAGTATGAAAAAACTCCTCTTGCAACCCTTCTTTACGAGCCAAGAATTGGATATCATCTACTAAAAGCACATCCACTGTGCGATACTTATTGCGAAACCGTGCAAAACGTCCGGACTTCACAGCATCCACATACTCATTCATCACCTTTTCCAAAGTGACATAGACCACCTTTAAATCTTTCTTATTTTCCAGCACACTATTGGCAATAGCGTGCAACAGATGAGTCTTTCCTAACCCCACTCCACCATAAATAAATAAGGGGTTATAAGTTTTACCAGGTTTACGTGCCACCGCCATTGCCGAAGCATGAGCTAAATTACTATTATTTCCAACTACAAAAGTGCTGAAAGTATATTTGGGATTGGGGGTAAAATTGATATCTGCCCATGATTTTGAAGAGGAAAGACGCTCCGTATTCTGCTGACTGTAAACCGGCGCTATTCTCTCCTGGGAATTCGACACGTTTTTCTTCAAAAGAATGGATTCTTCCGTTTTAGCAGAAACCTCTTCGACTTTCTCCTCCAACTCCTCTTTTGAAACTTCAGCTTTATCAGCACTTGTCAAAACAAAGCAAATGGATACTCCCTCTCCAGTTATTTCGCGAAGTGTTTCTTCAATAACGGATTGATAATTCGATTGAAGCCAAATCTGAGAAAATGTATCCCACACTTCCAAAGTTAAAGTGTTGCCCTCATAACTAAGAGCCTTTAGCCTCTTAATCCAGAGCTCATACATTTGTAAACTATAGAAAGACTTCAGGCGTTCGCATGCCTTTTCCCATAATTGTATCGCTACATCAGCCATCATTTTCCCCCAATTCTCACAAGTTATTCACAGTTCTATCTTCTTTATTCATTTTTTCTCCAGTCCAGCATAGCAAAAGCTGTCTTGAAAAAACAAAATTCCGATTTTTCCTGCTCTTTAACAAGTTATAATAAATATAACTCATTTTGTATCAATAACTTAATCTGCTAAACCAGTATCCACAAAACAGAGTGACCACTTGCTGCATACAGCAGCCATCCGTCTGCTGAGAGAAACTCTATCACCCAGCAGACTCCTATTCCAGAAGAATATATTCACACTTATTCACACTTTATTCACATTTATTTTTTTCTCTTTCTAAACATCTTTGAGCATAGAGAATTCCATAAGCTTCCCCCTCTTCCAAAAGGAAATATTTTTTTTTGATCTTGACTCAAAAACGAAGTGAAGTATACCCATCTCAAAAATGTTCTAACAATATTTTAACATCTTTGCTTCAATAGCTTATATCAACATCCGAAGAATCTCCTCCTCTCAATTCAGTCACATTCCTCATTAAATTCATTATGAACTTATTCACAATAACTTTTACGTATAGCAAAAAAACAAATACAACAAGCTTATAAAGAAATAGTTATAAATAAAATTCTATAGCAGCTCTTTTTGTTCTCAAACTGCTTTTATTCCATAAAAAAGGAAAGAGGAGCTTGGGCTCTTCCTTCCTTTAATCCTCATCAAAGAGGAGGCTAATCAATATATTTACTTAAGTTTCAGGCCTGCTTGACTGTATCTAAATCTACAAGTTCATACGCCATGGAACCGAGCCCAATCTTCTCTCCATGCTCCAAGGTATGAATTCCATGACGAGACTCCATTCTCTCAATCAAATGAGATTTACCCGGATCTTTTGAAGCATAAACCATATCCACTGTCGCTTTATCCACCGCCACAGGATCAAGAGAAGCCAGAATTCCAATATCAGACATTTTGGGATCCTCCGGACTCGAATCACAATCGCAATCTACAGAAAGCTTATTGGCTACATTGATATAAAGAATTTTTTCTCCACAATGATCTGCAACCGCTTTAGCCGCTTCTGCCATAGATTCCAGAAAATAATCCTGTTTGGGTAAATTCTGCCAAAGATCTTTCTTTACCTTGCCTGCCGTATGAATCCAACATTTACCGGTAGCCGAGGCTATACCGATAGAGATATTTTTTACGGCACCACCAAAACCTCCCATGGCATGACCTTTGAAATGGGAAAGAACAACCACAAAATCATAATTTATAAAGTTCTTGCCCACAAAATCTTCTTTTAAATGGGTACCGCCTTTGACCGGAAGTGAAATATCTCCTTCCTCATCCATGATATCCACTTTAGCAATAGCGGTAAAACCGTGTGCTTCGGCAGCTTTACGATGAGCTTCCGTTGTAGCGCGTCCGCCGCCATAAGCGGTATTACACTCGATAATGGTTCCTTTAACCGATTGAACCAGTTCCTTAATCAAATTAGGATCCAGGAAATTATGTCCGCCCGGCTCTCCGGTAGAAATCTTCACCGCTACATTTTTCCCTTTTGCGGGACGATCCAATGCTTGATAAATCTTCATTAGGCTCGCAGAGGTGATTTCCTTTGTCATAAATACTTTAGGCTTTTCCTCTGAAGAAATCTTCTTAGTCTCAGAAGCCTTTGCTCCAAGAGTTGTAAACAGAGCACCAACTCCGGCTAAAGTAGTTGTTTTTAAGAAATCACGGCGATCAAATTTCCACGCATAATCCTGCTGACGGCAGCAGAGTTCTTCATGCGACTGCATCTGCTTTTCAATATATTTCGATTTTTTATTATAGTTTTGTTTCATGATATTAAACTTTTCTTTTAAGGAATTTATTCTCATTCTCTCCATATCGTTCTCCAGCTGGAGGATTCTCTCTGAGAATTGTATTGATCCGATTCAAGTTCTCCTCACTGAGGACAATCTCTGCACTTTGGGCATTCTTCTTAAGATGCTCGATTCTGCTTGTTCCGGGAATCGGTATCAGATGCTCTCCCTGTGCCATTACCCAAGCCAGGGATAACTGGGCAGCTGTATACCCTAATCTTTCGGCATATAATCTTAATTCCCGCGACAGCTTTCTATTTCGCTCTAAACTCTCTCCCTGGAAACGGGGCAGCCGGCTGCGAAAATCTCCTTCAGCCGGAGTTTTACTCTCCAACTGGGAACTTACTAATCCTCTCCCCAACGGGGCAAAAGGAATAAAAGAAACTCCTAACTTCAAACAGAGAGGAATTATTTCCTCTCTCGCAGAGGAGCTTATCAGTGAAAACTCACTCTCTACTGCAGTGATGGGATATTCTTTATTTCCTCTGAGCAAATCTTCCGCAGTACATTCACTCAGACCAATCGCCTTCACCTTGCCCGCTTTAACCAATTCCCCCATTGCCCCAACCGTTTCTTCTACGGGAACTTGGGGATCCAGTCGATGTGCATAGTAGAGATCGATATAGTCCGTACCTAAGCGAAGCAAGCTGGCATCAACCGCCTGATGAATGTACTCAGGCCTTGTATTTAAATAAGTCGAATTCGGTAAAAATCCATCATGATAACCTGGCTTAAGGCAAAAACCGAACTTTGTAGCCAGAATAACCTCTTCGCGGCGATCTTTCAAAATGGGAGCCAGAAATTTTTCGCCGGAATAATCAACCCCGTAAATATCAGCTGTATCCCAAAAATTGATTCCCAGCTCCAGAGCCTCTTCCAGTAAATTATATCCCTGCGATTCCTCAACAGAAGCCCCATAAGTTCCAGCCAATGGCATCAACCCCAGTCCAAGAGCCGAAACCCAGATTTCAGACCTTCCTAACTCTTTATATTTCATAGCAAATTTTCTCTATTTCTCTTTTTCAGAATATAACTCCAACACAATTATTCCGACGGCGCAGGCAATAATCACTCTCTTCAATTATAATTTTATTCATTTCATCCTCTGATAATTCAAAAATCTATTTATCACTCGGAATGACAGGTAATAAATCTCAATATAAATTATCTTTTTCAGCTCTTTTCGGAACTCCTCCAAGGCTAATTTCAGAGTTTAAATTCTGGAGTTAACTCCAAATCAAGCTCTTTTTGTGATTATTTTAAATAAGTGGGATAAAAAGATGAAAATTATGGTGGGCCCAGAGGGACTTGAACCCCCGACCAAGCGATTATGAGTCGCCTGCTCTAACCACTGAGCTATGGGCCCAATAAGACGTACCTACTCTAAACAAGCTTTCAGCTTAAATCAAGGATTTTACTCAGACTTTTTTACAGAAAATCATTTTTCAGTCTCTCGACATAAATAAACTCTCTCTTTAAGAGCCTAAAAGGCGTCTCTTTACTATTCACCAATGATTTTGACTAAGACCCGCTTACGTCGCTGTCCATCAAACTCACCATAATAAATCTGCTCCCATGGGCCAAAATCCAACTCTCCACGTGTAATCGCTACAACAACCTCTCGTCCCATGATTTGGCGTTTAAGATGCGCATCTGCATTATCTTCTCCTGTATAATGATGCTGATATGCTTCCAAAGAAGGATTATGTGGGGCCAATTTTTCCAGCCAAACTCCGAAATCATGCAACAATCCGCTTTCGGCATCATTAATAAAAACCGAAGCCGTAATGTGCATTGCGTTTACCAAACAGAGTCCCTCCTGAACACCGCTTTTACGAACATATTTCCTCACCTCTGAGGTCAGGTTCACAAATCCCATTTTATTGGGACACTCAATCACAATATATTCTGTCAATGACTTCACCTTGTCATTATGCAGATCTCGAGTTCTGCTGTCCAGTTTTCCCTACTCTGAAATCCGAGACGTTAGCTGAAGTGGCTCTCTTATTAAACTTAACTATCCTCTCTAGTCCCCAAGCGAGTCAGTAAATTATGAATAAAAGTAATGTTATCACAGCAGAGATATTTCATTTCTCCTCCCATGCGGGAGAAACTCTTGCAAAAACGCAGATAATACTCGGGATGATCTTTTGGAGGCTCTCCCTGACTCCAATCCCATTTTCCCCCTTCCTGCAAATCTACCACATAGAAGGAATGTCCCGTTATAGGAGGACGTTTCTTCTGGAAGCGTAAATTATGCACAACACTCAGGCTTTTTTCAAAAACCTGGGGAGCCATGATCGCTGACCCCACGCTCAGCACCACTCCATTGGTTAAATTCTCCACAGAAGCGGAAAACTTCCGAAAATCAATTCCTCCTGCACGTCCTATAACCGCTCCGTTATAAAATGGATTAACAGTGAAAATATCGTATCCAATCCCCGGATGGACAGTAAAAGGAACTTTCAGTTTCCAGGCATTTCCCACTACAGAAGTTTGTTTATTAGCATGGCGTGTACGATAGCGACCAGTACGCAGTCCATTATTGATAGCAAAGAGAAAATCCGCTCTCGCAGCCGTATTATCATCCGTCGGATATTGGCATATCTTCTCCATGAGTTCCTCCGCTTCAGGAACTACCCCCCCATTCTCCATCACCCAATATCCAAGAGATTCTCCAAATCCCCAACCCCTGATTCCTCCACACATCAAAGCAAGCAAAATATTCTTGCCTGTCTCATTCCATGCCCCAAAAATACCACGCGCCACATTATCTTTTACGCTTTCAGTAGAAACTCCACAATATGAAAACTCCCAATCATGAATCGCACCTGCTCCATTAGTCGCCAAATGGGTTACCCAACCGCGGCGCATCAGCTCAATAAGCAGCGCAGATCCTCCATTCTTAATCAGGTGAGCTCCATACATCAAAATTACAGCTGCTCCCTGAGAACGAGCACGGCGAATAGCCTCCACACACGATTGCAGCTGCGGCTCTGCCTCAGTAGGAAAAGCTTTGGGCTCTTCTGAAGGAGTGACCAACACATCTTTCAATTGAGTCATACTCCGACGCTTTTCCAACGGAAACACCCGAATTGTCGATGTATCTAAATCAGGATAAATAGAATCAAACGAGGGATGGGATGTATTCATAATCTATATACTGTGATATTTTATTTACTTTTATTCAAAAATCAAATTCTCTTCTCTCCTAAGAGAACAGCCGCTCTTTCGGCTGCGTTCCGGTAATCTCCCATAACCACCGTAGCCCCTGCTCGCAAAAGCAAATTCCTCTTTTTCGGATAAATGATCTCTTTTTGTGGCGGATACGTCTTACCGGATACTGCCAGATTTACCAACGATTCATCGCTAGCTACAGCCACGGCCAAGCCTCCGACTCGAGTCGTCTCACTAATCTCAACAAAACCATCCCCAAAAGCAATCAGATTCTCACTGCTTACCCCTGGCTCACTCAAAATTTTCTCAATCACACTATGTTTGGAAAAACCAGGACTATCCCCATAAACCCGTTCTTCAAAAAAATCTGCCACTCCCAATTCTTCTATTTCTCGTTTAACCAATTCTATATTAGAACCGCTGGCTAAATATAAAATCAACCCCCTCTGGCGCAGCTCATGAAGCATTCTGTCGACTCCTGGCACCAATATACTCTCTTTACTACGTTTGCCGCTCAACATATCCTGCCGACGCTGATCCGAAATCTTACCCATTCTGTGTATAAACTCCTGATACATTCTCTCGGGGGAATCTCCCTTGCAACAACGCTCTTGCTGACGTCCGACAAAGCGAACAAATTGGCTTATAACCGGCTTCCCACTCTCTTTGAGCATATCTTCCCTGAGAAGATTCTCCAAATCCTCTCTGCTTTCTCCCGGGAAGGGACTAATTCTCTCCATAAACAGTCCCAACATAACATCTCCCCATCCTCCTCTCATCAATGAAAGAGTTCCATCCAGATCAAATAAAACCCGACTGGCTTTTGGATAAGGTTTAAAATTTTTGCTCAGCTCCATCCCTGCAATCTGTAAACCTCGCACATCCGTTCTCTTATCAAAATTACTCATAATTTCTCATTCATCAAAATTTTTTCACAGATTACCTGCTAAGATGCAACTTTGAGAAGCACCACTCCTCCCACAATCATCATTACTCCCAACACTCTCCATAAAGTCAAAGGATCATGCCAGAAAATAATCCCTACAAGCATTGTTCCAGCTGCGCCTATCCCTGTCCAAACCGCATAAGCTGTTCCGATCGGAATATTCCTCTGCGCTAACCAAAGAAAAAGCGAACTGAAGATAAAAGCTAGAATCACCATTACGATACCCAATATCCGGCGACCAGGAAAATTCATCACCTTCAATCCTATCGGCCAACAAATCTCACAAATACCGGCTATCAATAAGTAACACCATGCTGTTGTCAATCTTACACTTCCTTCTTTAAGAATTTAATTAAAAATGCCTGCCGGAGAGAAATTCCCTCCGGCAGGCGAAGACTATAACAACTTATCTATTGCTAGACAACAGATAAAACCTAATCAAAGTTGGCTCGGCTTCACTATCTCAAAGGTATAAGCCCCGGAGCCAACCTTCTGACTATTGCCATCAGGCAAGATAACATCCGCCTCAGTATTGGCCGGAACT
Organism: uncultured Verrucomicrobiota bacterium; assembly: GCA_944389455.1. Classification (GTDB taxonomy): domain Bacteria; phylum Verrucomicrobiota; class Verrucomicrobiia; order Limisphaerales; family UBA1412; genus UBA1412. The sequence goes on along the minus strand of CALXMK010000004.1, from coordinate 101,262 downwards.
TCTATATTAAGGACGAATTTATTCTCCTTCACTGTCCAATGACTGGATGCCTTGCCATAAGGAGTTTCCAGAGAAGCTTTGACATAATCAATCCCTTTCACTGGTTCAGGTTTAAATAGGATTTTCTTATATCCTGGCTCTGCCGGTCTAATTCCAGCCAAGCGTTCATGGAACCACACATTCAAATCACCAATTAGCATCACATGATTATGTGAATTCATTCCCGGATTGGCTGTATCTCCATTCCAGAGTTCCCAAATGGTCGTAGCACCGTTCTTGACCATATATCCCCAGCTAGGGAAATCTGTATTGGTAGCCAGTTTCCAAGAAATATCACTGCGATTATAATCAGAAAGCACGCGATTCAGATACTGCGCACCAACCAATCCTACACCGATATGGCCTTTGGTATGAACCATGATTTTGTTAACCAGTTGCTCAAAAACAGCCTCTGACTCTCCTTCCGGTATCATATCAAAGAAAAGAGGCAGAACACTGGAAGTCTGTGATCCGTTATCAAAACACTTCTTCTCTTTATTATAATATTTAGCGATAAAAGCCTCTTTCATCTTAACAGCTTGTTCACTCCAATACTTAGCATCTTCATTCTTATTCAAGAGATTAGCATACTTCTCCATCAAACGAAGATTCCCATAGAAATAAGTAGTGGAAAGAACAGGACCCGCCGTCTTACGCAAAGGATCTTTCGAGTGAATCAGCTCAGGTGATTCCGGCGGACAACACCAGTCCCCATAGGTATCATGCAAAATGATATTATCTTTCACCTGTGTCTTAATCATATGATCCATCCACTTCTTCATACTGGGATAATGCTCCGCAATAATTCCAATATCCCCATATTGTCTATAAAGAACATTCGGGATCATAATGGTAGCGCTGGGCCAAGTCACATTATCATTATAAAGCTTCCAGTAATTAGGACTCACATCCGAAACACTTCCGTTCTCCAGCTGCGAGTCAGACATATCACGCAGCCACTTGGAATACAGCGGCGCTGTATTAAAGAGCAAGGCTTCTCCTTCAGATTCTGCGGCACGATCTCCTAACCAACCTAAGCGTTCATCCCGCTGAGGACAATCAGTAGGCATACTGCGGTAGTTACCGCGAACTCCCCAGAAGATATTGTGATAAATCTGGTTTACTAATGGATTACTTGTCTCAAAATAACCGATTCTATCCAAATCATCATGAACTACACATCCTTCAATATCATCTACCGTCATATCACCTGGATACCCGGTAACCTCTACAAAACGGAAACCATGATATACAAAACGGGGTTGATAAACCTCCACTTCACGGCCTTTCATCGTATAACGATCAGTTACACGAGCAGAACGGAGATTTGCCATAAACAGGTTACCATCCGGTTTTAAGGTCTCAGCATGAACTAATTTAATAGTTGTTCCTTCTGGGCCTTTAGCCTTGATACGACAAAAACCTACCATATTTTGCCCCATATCAACCATATAGGTTCCACGCTGAGTCAATTTAACACTTTTCGGTTTGATAACTTCCGTCACGCGGATAGGAGGCATCATCTGAGCTTTGGCTTTGCCGGGAGCAATTAGATCCTTACTCAACTGAACCGACTTCATCCACTTTTCAGCTTCATAACCGACCATACTCCAACCGGGCAGCTCCATACGAGCATCATAAATTTCTCCATCAAATTCATTATTAAAACGAATAGGTCCTTGATCGGTAGCCATCCAGCTTTCATCTGTTACAATCTCCTGAATAGTACCATCTTCATACTCCACCCTCATCAACATCCGAGTCACAGGCTGACCATAATGAATACCTACCCTCGGATTAGTATAGCGGCCGTTCCCCAGCATAACACCTACGGCATTCTCTCCATTGAGAAGGCTATTTTTAATATCCAGAGTCTGGAACGCAATCGTTTTGGTATAATCAGTCACCATAGCATCGAGCACATGATTTCCTACCTTTTGCCCGTTAAGATACAGTTCAAATAATCCCAAGCCGGTAATATGCGCTACAGCGGACCTGATCTTTTTATTTTCATCTAGGACAAACTCTTTACGGAAATGCAATGCCGGCAAATCGGGTAATCCATTGGCCCCATTCACATTTCCCCATGGCTGCATACCTGCCTTTCCAAAAACGGTGCTCTTCTTCTCCCATCCTTCTGACGTCATAGCGTTTGTTTCCCACTTTTGCGGCACTGATTTAGAAGAAAGCCATGTTCCATCCGTAGCATATATATCCTCACTGCCATCCGTATAAACGACTACAATAACCCCCGCTGCACCGGCATACCCAGGAGAAGAATTCTCTGCACGAATACTAACAAAATTCTTGCCGTGCCTAAAATCTTTCGTCAAATCAATAAAAGTAAGTTTTCTCCAGGTGTTGCCTTCGCCCTTATATTTGCCATTTAAATAAAATCTAAAATTATCATCTACAGCAAAAGCCGCCTCGGCAGACTTAATCTGCTTATTCTCTGGAATAACAATCTCCTTAGCGAAATAAGCTTCTCCTTTCGCCTGCTTTCCAGCTGCTTGGCCATCATTGAGCCAAATCCAATTCGCCTTTCCAAGAAAATAATTAGCAGCCAGTGACTTCCCTCCTTTTAAATAATTTGGATCCATACTAATCCATTGAGCCCCCTTCCAATCTTCCTCAGCATCCGGACCATAGCTCCACATAGCTGTAGGACTCCATTCGGACACTTCACCATTCTTATCCCAAACACGCACCTTCCAAAAAACCTGCTCCATTCCGCTTGGACGTTTACCTATATAAGGAAAGAGGTGTGACCAATCTCCCTCAATCTTACCACTGGAATAGAGATCTGCTTGAGTCGGAGTCAATAGCTCTGGCCGCGAGGCAGCAAGCACTTCAAAGGCAGTCTGTTTCTCATTCTGAGCGTCTGATTTTAATTTCCAGCTCAAACGAGGTTTTTCCGCATTGATACCAATGGGATTAACCATGTACTCACAGCGGAGATCTACCAGTGTAACAGCAGCTTCTGCGGAAACCGTTACAGCTGCTAAAGCACATATGATACTCTTAAAAAGATATTTCCTTTCCATGAATAATATTAAAGCTCATATCTTTACATAAAAAAAGTAAAATTCCATCTAAATCTATCTTAAAAGAGGCAATTCTTCTAATATCTTCCAAAAAAAAGAGAGCTCTTCATGCAAAGAGCTCCCTTCAAAAAGAAGAATATCCTTACTTATAATATTAATCTTACAATATATTTAATGCCTTTTCTTTAATTATCTAAAGCTTTCAATGCTTCATCTACAGTCTTAAAAATATTAAACACTCTATTGGCTCTTGTTATCTCAAATACAAGTCTAGGTTTATCCTGCAAAGCTGCTAAAACATAATTCCCTCCATTAGCCGTCACATTCTTATAAAACTTGACCATCACACCCAATCCGGTACTATCGATATAATCCAGTTCAGAACAATCCAATATCACCTTTCTAGTACTTTCATCAATATATTTATCCAACTCCGAACTGAAAATCTTGCACGTTCCAGCTGTCAGATGACCCTTTATTAAGAAAACTTTTACATCCTTTACATCATTACACTGTACTATCATAAACGTGTCTGTGTGTACAACACCAACAGATAAAGTATTACGTATTTTCAAATAATTTCAAGTTATTTTATTCAGATTTTAAACAGTGTTTATTCTTCTTATCCTTTTCAAATCAAAAAAAACTTAACCATATAGAATGTTTTGAACAAAAAAGAAGCCCACATAAAACAAATTAAAATTTTAAATAGATATTGCAATTAATATTTTTATATTAATTTCTCTATTAAATATATTTCATATCTTTTAAAATTCAAATAAAAATACATTCAAAATTTAAATATTCCTAAAAAATCTTTGATAATATTAGATTATCAAAGATAATAACTCCAACTAAAAATTTTTATATTCTTAAAATTAATTAAAGCAGCAAAATTTTATAAACTATAAGAATAGAATTAAAATTTTTTAATTTTTTGATTCAAAAACTTTACGTCAAATCTCCGTTTTTCATCTTCTTAAAAGACAAGAAAACGATAACATAAAATCTTTACCAATCCATCTTTTCCCTAAAATCTATCCCAAAAATCAGTAAAATATCAAAAAGATCTTGCATCACTAAAAAACTTAAGGCATACTTATCTCAGTTCCGCGTGAGCGTGGAGCTTCGGTGGCTGGATAGCTCAGTTGGTAGAGCAGAGGACTGAAAATCCTTGTGTCACCAGTTCGATTCTGGTTCTAGCCACCATTTTTTATCTTCCTTTATAAATCATAACTTCCTCTTAAAGAGAAACTTAGCATTTTACCCTCTCCAATATTGCTTTTATTCTCCCTAAGAACTCGCTCTACTATTGACATAAATTAGAAAATAATATATCTATCAATCTTGATACGTTAATGTATCAATTATAAATCAAACCTGATAACTATCAAAGTTACAACCATGAGTCAAAAATATCTCTTTTCCTCCGAATCTGTCGGAGAAGGTCATCCAGATAAAGTCTGCGATACTATTTCAGACGCTATCTTGGACGCCTGTCTGGCACAGGACCCCTTTAGCCGAGTTGCCTGCGAAACTTTTGCCAAAAGCAATTTAGTAATGATCGGTGGAGAAATTACCACCAAAGCTCAATTTAACTACGAACAGATCATTCGAGAAGCCATCCGTCAAATCGGTTATACTAATGATGACGATATTTTCCATGCAGATCATGTCTTTATCAATAACGCCATTACACGTCAAAGTCCCGATATCGCCCAAGGAGTAGACGAACGCGCCGCCGAAGGTAAAGATACAAATCAAATGGGAGCCGGAGATCAAGGACTCATGTTCGGTTACGCATGTAATGAAACCCCAGAACTGATGCCCGCTCCTATCATGTACGCACATTTGCTGGGTCGAGAGCTAACTCGCCTGCGAAAAGCTGGCAAAGCGCCTTGGCTCAGACCCGATGCAAAATCCCAAGTCACTGTGGAATATGTAGACAATAAACCCTCTCGCATCACAAATATTGTCGTCTCCACTCAGCACTCGGCAGACGTCAGCCACAAAACCATCCGTGAATTTATTATTGAGGAACTCATCCGTAAGGCTATTCCCAGTGAGCTTATTAACTCTGAAACTCAAATTCTGGTTAATCCTACAGGACGATTTGTTATTGGCGGACCTCAGGGAGACTGCGGACTGACCGGACGTAAAATTATTGTAGATACCTACGGCGGAATGGGACGTCACGGAGGAGGTGCTTTCAGCGGCAAAGACCCCAGCAAAGTGGATCGCAGTGCTGCTTATATGGGGCGTTATGTGGCAAAGAATATTGTAGCCTCCGGTCTAGCTGACCGTTGTGAAGTCCAATTTGCCTATGCTATCGGCTATCCCCACCCCGTCTCAGTCAATGTCAACACCTTTGGTACAGGCAAAGCTGATGATGCCGCCATTACCAAGAAAGTCTGTGAAATATTTGATTTCCGTCCCGCAGAAATCATCAGACAGCTTAACCTGCGTAGACCCATCTACAGCAAGACTACCAATTATGGACACTTCGGCAAAACAGACCCGGATATCACGTGGGAACAAACTGATAAAGCCGTAGAACTGCAGAAAATCTAATAACTTTTAAATATTTTGTTATGTCAAGTCATTGTAATAACTGTACCCAAAACAAAGATTATAAAATAGCCGATATCTCTCTAGCCGAATGGGGCAGACAAGAGATCACCATGGCGGAAAACGAAATGCCTGGATTGATGGCACTGCGTGAAGAATACGCCGCCGCCCAACCTCTGAAAGGGGCTAAAATCGCAGGCTGTCTCCACATGACTATCGAAACCGCCGTTCTGATTGAAACACTTGTAAAACTTGGAGCCGAAGTCCGCTGGTCCAGCTGCAACATTTTCTCCACTCAAAATCAAGCCGCTGCGGCCATCGCCGCTGCCGGTATTCCCGTTTTTGCCTGGAAAGGCGAAACCCTGGAAGAATACGATTGGTGTATTGAACAAACTCTTCATTGGCCTGATGGCTCTCAGCTGAACATGATCCTGGATGATGGTGGTGACCTCACCAATGCCGTCCATGATAAATTTACTGACCTTTTACCCGGTATCTATGGACTCTCGGAAGAAACAACTACCGGAGTACACCGTCTATTTCAGCGTGAAAAAATGGGAACTCTCCACGTCCCCGCTTTCAATGTAAATGACTCCTGCACCAAGAGCAAATTTGACAATCTCTACGGCTGCCGTGAGTCCTTCCTGGACGGAGTCAAACGCGCCACTGACGTCATGGTCGCAGGTAAGGTCGTCGTTGTCTGCGGCTACGGTGATGTTGGCAAAGGCTGTGCTCAAAGTGCACGCGGTATGGGAGCCAGAGTTGTTGTAACTGAAATTGATCCCATCAACGCCCTTCAAGCTGCAATGGAAGGCTACCAAGTTGTCCTTCTGGATGAAGCTTGCGAATATGGTGACATCTTTGTAACAACTACCGGCAATGTGGACGTTATCACACGCCAACATATGGATCGTATGAAGAGTGAAGCCATTGTCTGCAACATTGGTCACTTCGACTCCGAAGTCAATGTAGGCTCCTTATACGACGATCCCACACTCAAACGGATTGAAGTCAAACCACAGGTAGACATCTTTGTCTGGCCTAACGGCAAGCGCCTAATCGTTCTTGCCGCAGGACGTCTTGTCAATCTCGGCTGCGCCAGCGGTCATCCCAGCTTTGTCATGAGCGCCAGCTTTACCAATCAGGTTCTGGCACAGATTGAATTATGGCAAAACCGCAATAATGGCAAATATGACAAAAAAGTCTATATTCTGCCTAAAATCCTGGATGAAAAAGTCGCTCGTCTCCATTTGGGCAAATTGGGAGTTAAATTAACCCGTTTGACCCAGAAACAGGCCGACTATTTAGGAGTTCCTATAGAAGGACCTTATAAGGCGGAAAATTATCGCTATTAATTCTTTTATTACACAGTACGGGAGTTAGAAATTTGCTTTTAATAATAAGGCAGCTCTGACTCTCGTTCTATTTTCCTCAAAAATAAAAAACGTATTTCTATTAATAGACTAAATGTCTTTTCCCCAATGATTGAGGGAAAAAGTAAATTTAGAAATATCCCTTTATACCCACTCTTTAAAAAGAAATAGGAATAGATGTATCTATTTTCTAATCTTTTTCTCCTTCTTTATTGACAGCTTTTAACTTTTACATTAGTATCCCACATTGTTACAGAGATAACTGTATGTTATCGAGGCGGGCGTCCGCCCTGTGGATGCAGGGAATGGTAGTCCGCCTCACTTTTTCATGCTTTTCTACTTCTTTCCCTTACTCCACAGAGCAGTAAATTGACCTCTGGCATAAAACATGCTATATTTCCGCATGAGTTGAGATGCTGAACTTTTTATCAGCGGTTTGGGTATATTCTCAAAAAAAATTCCACCGTATTGACAGTAAAACATCTTGAACCAGAGAATATTTATGAAAAAGAGAAACATCCTATATGGTCTGAATACTGCATCCCTGCTTCTCACTGGGGCTATTACCAGCCTTCAAGCACAAATTGTGATTAATGAAGCTCTTACCAGTAATGGTTCATACCCGGTTGAAGGAAGCACCTGCGACTGGATTGAGCTCTATAACAATGGAACCACAGAGGTTTCCCTGCAAGGAATGAGTTTATCACTCTCCACTGCTAATCCTCGTCAATACTCATTCCCGGCCGATGCCACCATTTCTGCCAAAGGATACTATGTTATCCGCTGCGATTCATCTGACCCTCAAAACAATACTAATACTGGCTTTAATCTCCCAGCCAGTGGAGGAACAATTCTCTTGTACTCTGCAGAATCAAGCACTAGTCCTATTGACACACTCGATTACGGCCCGCAGATTAAAGATTTCAGCTCTGGCCGTACAACAGATGGCACAGGCACTTTCAATCTCTGTATTCCTACTCCAGGTGCCCCCAATCAAGCCCAAACTCTGGGAAGTATAGCCAATGTGAAGGTTAATGAATGCTGCGCAGGCCCGGATGACTGGTTAGAACTCTATAATGCCGGTAATAATCCAGTAGCCCTTGGAGGATACTACCTTACAACTAAACCCAGCAAAGACCCTACCATGTTTAAAATTCATGATCTGACCTTTATCGGAACTGGTTCTGATGCATTCCTCGTTTACTATGCCGATGAAGATACCGCTGCCGGCAAAGACCATGTTAATTTTAAACTCGGCAAAACCAGCGACGATATTGCGCTTATGACTCCCAATGGCGGCACTATTAACGTCCTCGTTTATCCTGATATGGTCGATAACGAATCCTATGGGCGTATACCTGATGGGGCTACCAATATTCGTAAACAGCCCGGTTATGGTTCGCCTGGCAAAAGTAACTATTTAGAGCTGGAAACTGTCGTTATCAATGAACTCATGACTCATTCTGATCCCCCAGAAACTGATCCGGATTTTATTGAACTGCTCAATATCTCTTCCTCGGAAGTCGATATCTCCGGTTGGGGATTGAGTGACACCCATAAAAACCGTACTCGCTATGTATTCCCTAACGGTACAATCATTCAACCCGGTGGATTCTTGGTAGTTACAGAATATGAATTCTCGGATGAAAATAATCCCAACTGCAACGAACCCTTTAAACTGAATTCCTATGAGGGGGACTCTGCAATTCTAACTGAAATCCGAAACGGTGTCGAAACTGGTTACCGCAGTCAGGTTGACTTTGGCGCTGCCCCCAATAACTTCTCCTTTATCCGGGTTGTCAACACGGATGGGCAAATTTTCTATCCCCTCTCCGTTACTCCAACCATGGAAGCCCCCAATTCAGATATATTGATGGGCCCTCTGGTTATCAATGAACTTCATTATCGTCCAGCAGGCACTACTGAACCGACTAATGAAGAATTTATTGAAATTTTCAACATCACCGATCAACCGGTTGAACTCTGGTATCCCGATAACCCGGAAGGAATGGCGATGATTGGCAACGGAGTCACCTATACCTTCCCCATAGGAACGGTGATTGAACCGGGACAATACGCTCTGATCGTCCCATTTAGTCCTGACTCAGCGGAAGAAGAATCTTTTCGAATCAAATTCAATGTTCCAGCTGAAACTCCTTTCTTTGGTCCATACTCCGGTAAACTCTCTAATGATGGAGAAACCATTGACCTGCTCTTCCCCGATAAACCAGAAAGCGACGGATTCATTCCCTATTACGCAATAGACAGCGTTCGCTACACCTGTGATACTCCCTGGCCCACCGACGCCAAAGCGACCGGTAAGAGTCTGCAACGGCTCAATGCTTTTGAGTATGCCAATCAATCCTCCTCATGGGGAACCTATCTTGGAACAGACTCGACTCTAAATGTCACCCCCGGCAGAAGATCCTCTGTTGGCACAACCGATCAGGATTTTGATCAAATGCCTGATGACTGGGAATTAACCTGGCAATTTGACCCCTTCAATCCAGCGGATGCTAATGAAGATGCTAATGGTGACGGCATTACCAATCTCCAACACTACCTCGACGGAACTAACCCCCGAGAGCAAGCTCCCGTTGATCCTGTCGAAATAACCGCCGCTATTGTGGACGGAAACATCTCCATTCAATTTCAAGCTCAAGTCGGAGTCACATACGAAATACAAACTTCCGATTCCATTACAGGAACATGGACATTGTGGGAAACAGTTGAAGCCGGCGAAGCTCGTTCCATCATACTGAACGATACACCTTCAAAAACCGGAGCACTCTTCTATCGAGTAGTTACGGTAAAATAAAACAATACCAAAATCTGAAAAACAGGGAATGATTCCGAAGTAATCATTCGCAAGAAGACGGCTCATAAATCAATTTGACACAAGGCCGTCTTCTTTTTTACTTTCACTTGCTTTGAAACCGCTGAACCTCATCAAATATTCAAATCTGATTTTCCTTCTCATCTCTTCTCAAATCTAAAAATATTCTTCCTCTTCTTAAAACAAAGAATGACATCCTAAATATACAATTCCAAAATAATTTTTTATCGAAACACCTTATTGCAAAGGAAAAAATCACTCGCAAATTTCTTTCTTAACTGACATAATACGGTAAGTCGTGCGTGGATATACTCCCCGTTTTCGGCTCCGAAACAGTTTTAGCTATTCGGTAATTGATTGTTTTAGGTAAGCTTATGTCTAAGAAATTTGTAACAATAGATGGCAATGAGGCGGCCGCCTATATTGCCTATCGCTGCAGTGAAGTCTGCGGAATCTACCCCATTACTCCCTCCTCTACAATGGCGGAGTGGTGCGATGAGTGGTCTGCTAAAGGAATAAAAAATTTATGGGGCACCGTTCCTTCAGTAATGGAAATGCAAAGTGAAGGTGGCGCCGCCGGTACAGTCCACGGTTCTCTCCTTTCTGGCGCTCTAACTACCACTTTTACAGCTTCACAAGGTCTGCTGCTCAAAATTCCCAACATGTTCAAAATTGCCGGTGAATTGATTCCAACGGTTTTCCATATTTCGGCTCGAGCTCTGGCTACTCACGCACTTTCTATTTTCGGCGATCATAGCGACGTTATGAGCGCCCGCAGCACTGGTTTTGCTATGCTCTCCTCCGCTTCTGTCCAAGAAGCCATGGATTTTGCACTGATTGCGCATGCCTCTACATTGGAATCTCGCATTCCTTTCATGCACTTTTTTGATGGATTCCGCACCTCACACGAGGTATCCAAAATTGAAATCGTTCCTGAGGAAATCATCCGAGAGATGATCGATGATAGATTCGTCATTGCCCATCGCCAAAGAGCACTCAACCCCGCTGCTCCCTCTATTCGCGGAACAGCTCAAAATCCTGACGTTTTCTTCCAAGCCAGAGAATGCAGCAATACTTTCTATAATGCCTGTCCGTCAATTGTCCAAAAATATATGGATAAATTTGCCCAGCTTACAGGTCGCCAATATAAACTCTTTGAATATGTCGGAGCTCCTGATGCTGAAAAAGTTCTTATCATTATGGGATCTGGAGCAGAAGTCGCACACGAAACCATCAATGCTCTCAATGAACAGGGAGCCAAGCTCGGACTGCTCAAAGTTCGTCTCTACAGACCCTTTGATGCACGCGCTTTTATCGAAGCCCTGCCAGAAACCACTCGGAAAATCGCTGTACTAGATCGAACCAAAGAACCCGGAGCTACAGGGGAACCTCTTTTCCAGGATGTGATCTGCTCTTTGACTAAAGCTACTGCCTGCGGCTGTTCCCATCTGAAGAATGGAATGCCTTTGGTCTGCGGCGGACGCTACGGCTTGGCTTCCAAAGATTTTACTCCTGCTCAAGTCAAAGCCGTCTACGATAACCTCGCTTCCGACAATCCTAAACTTCAGTTTACCGTAGGGATCACCGATGACGTTACTCACCTAAGTCTGCCCGTTGACAAACACTTCTCCACTGAACCTGACAATGTCATCCGCGCTCTCTTCTACGGACTTGGTTCAGACGGCACAGTTGGTGCAAATAAGAATACCATCAAGATTATCGGTGAGGAACAATACGCTCAAGGTTACTTCGTTTATGACTCTAAGAAGTCCGGTTCCATGACCATTTCACATGTTCGTTTTGGCCCGAATCCAATCCGTTCCTCCTACTATATCAGCAAAGCCAACTTCGTGGCATGTCATCAACCGACCTTTCCTGATCGTTACGATATGTCAGCAGCACTTGTACCTGGTGGCACATTGCTACTCAATACACCTTTTAGCGCTGATCAGGTTTGGGATACGCTTCCAGCAGTAACTCAGAAATCTCTGTTGGAAAAGAAAGCACGCCTCTTTGTTATCGATGCCAACAAAGTCGCTCACGACACCGGAATGGGCAGCCGCATTAACACCATTATGCAAGTCTGCTTCTTTGCCCTCTCCAATGTTATGCCTCGGGATATTGCCATTGAGAAAATCAAAACCTCAATCAAGAAAACCTACGGTAAAAAAGGAGATGACGTCGTAGCTAAAAATATCGCTGCCGTAGATAAGACACTGGAATGTCTCTTTGAAGTAGCTATTCCAAATCGTATAGGAACCAAGGAACTCCTTCCTCCTACTAGCTCAGACGCCACAGAATTTGTTAAAAACACACTAGGTCCTATCATCGCGGGTAATGGAGATGACATGCCTGTAAGCGCCTTCATGCCAGTAGTCGACGGAAAATTCCCGACCGATACATCCCGCTACGAAAAACGGGATCTGGCTCTGGAAATCCCCTCATGGGATCCTGCTACCTGTATCCAATGTCTCAAGTGCGTTGCCATTTGTCCTCATGCTGTTATTCGTGGCAAGATCTACGATCCTGCTTTACTGACCAATGCGCCCGCCTCTTTCAAGAGCACAGACTCCAAAGTTCCAGAATTCAAAGGAAACAAATTCACACTCCAAGTCTCTGTGCATGACTGCACCGGCTGTGGTATCTGTGTGGAAGTATGTCCTGCCAAGAGTAAAACTGTGGAAGGAGCCAAAGCTATCAACATGGTTCCTCAAATGCCTCTGCGCGAATCCGAAGGGGAAAACTGGAAATTCTTCATGCAGCTGCCAGATACGGATCGTTCCAAGATCAAGACTTCCGCTCTGCGCCAAATGCAGGTTATGCGTCCGCTCTTTGAATTCTCCGGAGCCTGTGCAGCCTGTGGTGAAACTCCTTACGTCAAAATGCTTACACAACTATTTGGAGATCGCCTGATGATTGCTAACGCAACTGGCTGCAGCTCTATCTATGGTGGAAATCTCCCCACCACACCATACGCTAAGAACAGCTGTGGACAAGGACCAGCTTGGGCTAACTCCCTCTTCGAGGACAACGCGGAATTTGGTCTTGGTTTCCGCCTCGCAATTGACAAACAAAACCAATTCGCTAAAGAGCTCCTGGCCAAAATGGTCTCTACACTGGGTGAAACACTGGTTAATGAACTCACCAATGCCTCACAAACCAATGAAGCCGAAATTGCCGCTCAGCGTGCTCGCGTAGCTGAACTCAAGAGCAAACTCAGCAATAATACCTCTGCAGATGCTCAAATGCTCCTGTCTATAGCCGATTCACTCATCAAACACTCTGTTTGGATTGTGGGCGGAGATGGATGGGCCTATGATATCGGTTACGGCGGACTCGATCATGTTCTGGCCTCCGGCAAGAACGTTAACGTCCTGGTTCTCGATACAGAAGTCTACTCCAACACCGGTGGACAAAGCTCTAAATCGACACCCAAGGGAGCTGTCGCCAAATTCGCTGCTGCAGGCAAATCACTCAGCAAGAAGGATCTTGGTCTTATCGCCATGACATATGAGAACATTTATGTAGCTTCCGTTTCTATGGGTGCCAATGATAATCAAGTTCTCAAAGCCATGCTTGAAGCCGAAGCTCATGACGGGCCATCCCTCATTATTGCTTACAGCCATTGTATCAATCATGGTATCAATATGAAGGACGGTGCCAAACACCAAAAGGCTTTGGTCGACTCCGGAGCACTCCTGCTCTACCGCTTTGATCCTAATCGTGCCGCGGCAGGACAGAATCCTCTTCAGCTCGATTCCAAACCCAATCCTAATGGGAGTACCGTAAGTGACTTCTATGGAACGGAAAACCGTTTCAAAATGCTTCGCAAGACAAATCCTGATGAAGCGGCAGAGCTTACTCAGGAAGCCTGTGAGGATGCATTGAATCGCTTCAATAAATATCAATACATGGCTGCACGCCAGATAACTCCTGAACAATAATGAATTAACTCGGTCGGAATAGAGCTGCCGCTTAGGCTGCTCTGCTCTAACAATTTCAGCAAAGACCCCTTTGAGAATATTTCTCAGAGGGGTCTTCTTATTACATCAATAAAATAGATATTTTATCTTAAAAAAGGATTATCTGTTGCTGTATTCTAATAAAATTAAAAAAACAACAGAACATAACGCATACAATTTAGTTTTCCTCACACAAAATTTCTCTCTTTCAACTATATTAGTTCTAATTTAACATATTCTATCTGAAACACATAGCATCCTAGAATCAAATTCAATAAAACAAACTGGACCTAAACTCTATGACATTCTAAAATAATAACTTATCAAGAGTGATGAAACTCTATAAATCGCCCTCTTTATCATGCTTATAAGATTGGAAAACATCACTAAACACTTCGGCTCCCTCAAAGCCGTCAATCAAGTATCTCTGGAAATCAAAGACGGTGAATTAACTTTTCTTTTAGGTCCAAGCGGCTGCGGTAAAACCACACTTTTGCGTCTGCTGGCTGGATTCTATACCCCTGACAGCGGAAATATCTATTTCGGAGACAAATGCTTCAATAATATTCCTCCCGAACAGCGCAATTGTGGAATGATTTTTCAAAACTACGCCCTATGGCCCCATTTAACAGTTGAACAAAATGTAGCCTATGGGCTGGATGTACGAAAAATCCCTGCAGAGGAAAAAAAAGAACGTGTCCGTGAAGCTCTTGCCACTGTCCGCATGCTGGAATACGCGCAGCGCACACCCAATCAACTCTCAGGGGGACAACAACAGAGAGTTGCCCTAGCTCGTGCCATCATTATCCGCCCCGATCTTCTTCTTCTGGACGAACCCCTCTGCAATCTGGATACTCGCCTCCGCCTGGCCATGCGCGATGAAATTCGGCGCATTCATTCCGAAACCGGATTGACTGCACTTTATGTCACTCATGATCACTCAGAGGCCCTAAGTCTGGCCCAACGTATCGCTGTAATGAATGAAGGAATCATAGAACAATACGCCTCTCCCACAGAAATTTATCAATTTCCTAACAGTCCATTCGTAGCCGGTTTTCTAGGAGAAATCGATTGGTTAGAAGGCAAAATAGAAAAATGTGAACAAAATAACCTTACCGTCAAGACCGGCAACTTTCTTTGGCAAATTACTCATGTTACCCATACTTATAAAACGGGAACATCCGTTCAGATAGGCTTTCGCCCTGAAAATATTATACAACTTCCATCCGATATACACGATTTGCCAGCAAACACATTCTCAGCCTCCATCATTCAAACCATTCATATGGGAGCTCTCTGCGAAAACACTCTGATATCCCAAACCTTCCCTGAAAAAAAATTCAAACAATTGCAGCTAACCTCACCACTGATTTCAAAAATAGGGACAATAAATAATTTCCAAATTCCACCCGATCGTCTGCTTATTTTCCCAGCAACAGAGAAAAAATAAAAAAAAGAAACTTTCTATATTATACGGTGTTGAAATTTTAGAGGATATGCTGTAGCATCTTCATGTTGGGTGGTGAAACCAGGCTTATAAAAAACTGATCCCCCCTGAAATCGGAGATTAGATGAAGCTCTCCTAACATATTTAATGGATGAGACAAAATATCGAGATCAATAGCAGATTGAATATGAGAAAGAACATAGCATTAGCAACCATGATGCTCTGTACTGGAGCTTTTACATTATCAGCCTTAGCACAAGAACAAGCCGATCCAACTATTGAAGAAGCTCCACCATCTGATCTATCCGTCACTAACACAGCAACTCCGTCTCTGCAACTTGAAGATACCGAACGCAACCTCAGTTTAGTAGACTGTGTTCAAATTGGACTTGAACACAATCTGGATATTCAAATTACTCGCATTGATCCTGAGATCTCTGAATACTCTTATTCAATGGCGTATGCTGGCTATGATCCAACCCTGACCGCTAGCTATCAATACGGTTTTAATAAAAACCCCAGTTCGGTTGATCCAGGCACTACCATTCTCAATCTCAGCCGTGATATTTATAGAGATAACCTCTCCGGAGGACTTTCTATGCTAACCCCAATCGGCGGCACAGTAAATTTTACCGGCAACTACGGACGCAGCGGCTACTCCTCTGGTCTATATAATTCTGGCAATGAAGACCAGTTTACGGCTAGCGGAGGAGTCAGTTTTACCCAACCTCTCTTAAAAAACCTGTGGATAGACTCTACTCGTATGGGGATTAAGGTCGCCAAAAAGAATCTTCATGTTTCTCAGATGACTTATGAGTACGGATTGATGACAACCATTTTTTCAATAGAACAAGCTTACTTTAATTTAATCGGTGCTAGGGAAAACATTATTGCGGCAGAACAAAATCTCCTTCAGGCAGAAAACTTCCTGGCCGAAACGCGCAAAAAAGTCGAACTCGGAAGTTTGATTGAACTCGATACCAAAGATGCAGAATCACAAGTCTCCGCCGCAAAGTCGTCTCTCATCTCAATGAGGCAAAATTATAATACTGCCGCCAATACATTGAAACAGCTTCTCAGTGATGACTTCACCCTCTGGCAGGATGCCTCTCTGAATTTGACCGATGAACTCCTTTCTGTTCCGACTTTTCCCAGCCGTGCAGAAAGCTGGTACAAAGGAATGACTCTTCGTCCTGACCTACTTCAAACTAAGGTCAATTTAGAAATCAGCGATATCAATCTCAAATATAGTTACAATCAACTCTTTCCTCAATTGGATTTAATCGGTTCTTACACACACAACGGTGCCGAACTTAACAATGGAGCAGGTGCATTAACTCAAATGAGTCAAGGAACCTATCCTGGATATACTGTCGGAGCTCAGCTTAGCGTTCCCCTAGGAAATATCACTGCTCGTAACACCTATAAAACACGCAAAGCTGAAAGACAGCAACAGTTGCTCCAGCTTAAACAAAAAGAACAATCAGTAATGATTGAAATTGATAACGCAATCAATGATGTTCGCAGCAGTATTGATGCTGTAAAAGCTTCTCGAGACGCATCTAAATACGCTGAGGAAGCTTGGCTGGCAGGAAAAATTCGTTTAGAGAATGGAAAAGCCACCTCCTTTGAAGTTCTGCAGCTGCAAACGACCCTTTTCCAAAGACACTTAGAAGAAATCAATTCCTTGGTAACTTATAATATTAATCTAGCTAATCTTTGTTATATGGAGGGCGGCACTTTGGAAAAATATAATATAACCGTCAATTATGAATAACCTTCAGTAATTGAACTAAAAATATCCCTTTTACTCCCTTTGATTTTCAAAGGGAGAAATTACTACAAAACAACAGATATATCATTAATATGGGAAGATACCCTAAAAAAGACGATAATTATATCGAGTTTCCTCGTACAGAGAGACTTGATTTAAGAAGAAAAAGAAGCGATAGAACCAGATCTAATATTCTCAATTCCGCTCTACGCTGTTTTGCTAACGCTGGATATTCCGCTACATCTATCCAAGATATTGTGGATGACGCAGAGTATACTAAACCAACCTTATACTACTATTTCAGCAGCAAATCAGATCTATTTACTGCACTGACTCTTCATGCACTAGATGAACATAGAGCCACTCTGGAAAAAGAGTTTCAAGCGACCAGCGACCTGAAGGAAGCCTTGATTAACATTATTCTTAAGTTATCTAAGGAAGCTCATTCTAAAACCAGTTTGACTCGTCTGATCATCTCTTCATTCTTTTCTGCGGACAAGGAAATCCCCTGTAAAAAGAAGTTTATTGAAGAATCATCTCGCATTATCGATATTTATACCGCATTTATCGAAAAGAAACTCAATGATGGTTCCCTGCAATCCACATTTCCTTTGGAGATGATTGTTCGTACAGTATATAGTTGGATAAACTCCATTCTGGTAGATCAGCTGATGTATAACAAACCAGCAATCACCCGAAATGATGCTGATACTCTGCTGACCATTATTTTAATGGGCATTCAGAATCGATAGATATTTTAATAGAAACAGGCTGAAAAAATACCTGTTTTCTAATTTATCACCCAAACCACGATTCTATCAGACAGGCGATATATACCGTTTTATTCGGCTATCGCCTGTTTTTAGTAATAATGAAACCTTTAATAGCATACAATAAGAAACCATCTATTCTGTTTGAATTATGGATAATCCCGCTTCCTCTCCTCATTCAATCAAACTTGTTTCCAAGGTTTCCTCTCCCTTAAAAACACGTTGGGCAGGTCTGAATTATGATATACTTCAGCAATGTATGCATTGCGGCCTCTGTCTTTCTGTCTGTCCTACCTTTGCAGAAACCCGTCGTGAACGGCACAGCCCCCGTGGACGAATTGCCTTAACCCGCGCTATTGCGGATAAAAAAATACCATTTACTCGAGAATTCGCTAAAGAAATCTACTTTTGCCTCGGATGTTTAGCTTGTATGAGTGCATGTCCCTCAGGAGTCAATTACGCACTTATTTTCGAACATGCCAGAGCAGAGGTAGAGCGCACACATATTTTAGATACTCCGACAAGGAAGATCATTAGAGCATTGACTATAAAATGGCTTTTCATGGATCTGAATAAACTGCTTCTGCTGGGAAAAGCAATAAAATTCTATCAACGACTCGGCATACAAAAGCTTCTCCGCTCAAGTGGCATTCTCAAAATCATGCCCAAGCGTCTCCGAGAATTAGAGTCCATGACCCCTGATATTCCAGATCGCTTCTCTTCTGATCTAATAGCAGAAATCACTCCTGCACGAAACGGACGCAAATATCGAGTAGCTTTCCTTGTTGGTTGTGCCCAAGATCTAATCTTTAGTCAAATCAATCGAGATTCCGTCCAAGTTCTCTCCTGGAATCACTGCGAGGTCTACACTCCCCGCAATCAATATTGCTGCGGCTCACTTCACGCCCATAATGGAGAGACAGAGCTTGCCCGTCAATTAGCTATCCGTCAACTGACCATGTTTCCAGTAGAAGATTTCGACGCTATAATCAGCAATGCGGGAGGTTGCGGTTCCCACATGAAGCACTACTACTCCCTCCTGAAGGATCATCCTAAATGGAGCCATCATGCCAAGCTTTGGGACTCTAAAGTCAAAGATATTCACGAATGGCTGGCTGAAATTGAATTTACTCCACCTCAACCACCTAATAACCTTTCACAAAAATTACCATCAATTAAAGTTACTTATCACGAAAGCTGTCACTTGGCTCATGGACAAAAAATCACTCTTCAACCTAGAACTATTCTCAACTCTATCCCCGGACTGGAGCTAATTGAGCTGCCGGAAAGTAACTGGTGCTGCGGCAGTGCCGGTATTTACAATATTACTCAACCGGAAATGGCTAATAAACTTCTACAAAGAAAAATTAACCATATTCTGGAAACAGGAGCCTCTGTTGTAGCAAATGGAAATTCCGGCTGTCTTCTCCAACTTATTAACGGAATGAAACAACGCAATCTCCCCATCCGTGTTGTTCACCCTATTACTCTATTAGCGGAAGCCTATCAAAGACAAGAAAATGCTAAAAACTAACTCCCATACTCATCTCTGCGATCTTTGCGGGTATCATCTCCATCCCCTTTTACCAAAAGAAAATCCTGGCGGCTGGTTGCGCTGTTCCCGTAAAGTTTGTGCACTTTTACAACGCTCTCACTTTCACCCCGAAAAACCTCTTCCAATCACCTTTGAAGATAAACTCGAACCAAACTCTCTCTGGGATCGAATCAAAGAAACCTTTACTAATAGATTAGATGACAAAGAACGCTGGAAAACACTCTACCTTCCGGAAACCCCCGGCCTCTTACTGGATATCGGAACAGGAGATATTCACCCTGTTTTAAACGCTGCTGCAAGAGGATGGAATACACATATCATTCATACTAATTCATTACTGATTGAAAAATATAATCAATCCAATCAAATTCAAATCTCTCATACTCCACCAATCTGGGAAAAATACGCTTCCAGCCCCTTTGATGCTATTATCATCCGTTGGTATCTGGAACAAGTTCCCTATCCTTCTCAATTGCTGCGCTCGGCCTGGAATTCGCTAATCCCAGGAGGGCGACTGATTATTTTTGCCTGGAATGCAAGTTCTTACGGACATGAGCTCTATGGGAAAAACTGGCTTCCGCTCCATATTCCTCAATTTAAATATATTTTCACCGCTTCTTCACTACGCCAATGCCTGCATGCAGCCGGAATTAAATGCCGATACAATCTATTTTGTTCCTCTGCAGGACAGCTTCCTCAATCTAATCCCCCAGCTATAAATCAAGATGAGCATGAATTGCACAAGAAAATTGCTCATATTCTTAAAGAAGAACCAATGAGCGGAGAAGCACTGATCCTAACTTGCAATAAACACAAATGAATATTTATAATTTTTACCCTTTGTTTTGTAAAAAAGATTAAATTCAAAATAATTTCATTTTTTGAGCTTTACATTCCCTATTTATTTACTACAATAGTCGTGGTGTTAAGGGAGGTTTTAAACTCCTCTTCTAACATTGAGTTATACTGTAAATCTAATTAGTTATTCTAGATTCTAGATTAGATGTTCATTATGAAGAAAACGTTATTAGTTCTAGCTGCTATCATGATAGCAGCTGTCGTATCTGCGAATGCGCTCACTCCTGCACAAATCAGCACTATCGATGATACCATCAGTGGCGCTAAACTCCGCAATGTAAGCTCTGTCGCAACAGAAATGGTTGAGAAATCTGCAGCCGCTGACCGTAAAGACATTGCTGTGCAGATTGTTCGTTCCGTTAAGTCCTATAAAGCAGGTGCTTTGGTTCAGACAGTAGCAGCTATTTCCAAGGAAAATCCTGAATTAGCTCCTGATGTAGCGGCAGCTGCCGCCAGTCTTTCCAATAGTCAGGCTGTCAAGATTGCAAAAGTAGCCTCAGCTGCTGCTCCTGCTTACGCAAATCAAATTGCCAAGCAGGTTTCCACGGTTGCTCCTAAGTACAGCAAAGTTATTTTGGCAGCCACCGCAACAGTTGAAATTGCTAAAGATATCTCTGGTGCTGAGGTTACCGCTCCGGTCGAAATAAGTGAAATGAAACCGGTCGATGAAGGTCCTCGTCGTCCTGCTTATACAGCTCCCTAGTTTGGAAGCTTAAAATTATCTAATTAAACGGCCTGTACTTGCTACAGGCCGTTTTTGTAATTAACTACACTCCTTTTTCTACTCCATGAGCAGTGATATTCTTAAATTTCTCCGGACTCTTGCAGACTCAACACGTCTGCGTCTTCTATCTCTTTTAGAAAAAGAAACCCTCTCTGTTCATGAAATTCAAGCCATAACTCGGATGGGGCAATCTCGAATCTCTACCCATCTTTCAGTCTTACTGAAGGCTGGTCTCCTTTCCTCCTCACGTAAAGGACGACACATTTTCTATAAACTTTCTGCCACACACAAACTCTCCTATAGCGAACTCATTCTTGCTGCGCTGGAGGGAGCACGCCAGCTTCCAGAATACGAAGCTGATCAAGCCAATTTACGCAGAATTCTCTCTCTGCGTGAAGAATACTCACGCCTTTTTTTCAATCAAGTTGCAGGACGATTTGACCGACATTATGGACCAGGCCGTTCTTGGCAAGCTTTTGGGCAATTACTTCTACGCATGTTGCCTCCGTTAGTCATTGCAGACCTAGGTTCTGGAGAAGGATTGATAAGTGAACTCTTAGCACAAAATGCCAAGCTTGTCATTGCCGTAGATAATTCTCCTAAGATTATTCGCTTCGGAGAAGAACAAGCACGCAAAAATCATATTAAAAATATCCAATTTCGCTTAGGTGATATTCGCAAACCTCCTATTGAGCCAGAAAGTGTAGATATCGCACTCTTCAGCCAAGTTCTGCACCATCTTTCGGACCCTGAAACAGCACTGAACTCTGCCTTTAAAATACTTAAACCTGGGGGAAAGATTTTTATTTTAGACCTTTTGCTCCATAATTTTACGGAAGCCCACAAACTCTATGGAGATGAACTCTTAGGTTTTTCAGAAGGACAAATGCACCTTTTACTGGAACAAGCCGGTTTTAGCAATATTGATATCTGCATTGCTGCTCGAGAGGAAGATCCTCCTCATTTCGAAACTCTTCTGATCAGTGCCCTCAAAAAAGAATCATAATCCCTTTATCAGAAAGTGCTCTAGAATTAATCTAAATTTTTGTGATGATGCCTTTCTAATTAAGAATTTTCATTCTTATAACACTCTTCTGCTTCTAAAATACGCTGAGCAGCCTCTCGGCCTAAAGCTTCGGATTCACTCAATTTTCCTGTAAGAACCAGTCGTTGGGGAGTATTTCCTCGAAACGAGACCACCTCAAGACAAAGCTTATGCCCCTCTATACGTGCATAGGCTCCAACAGGACTCTGACAACCGCCTCCCATCGCACGCAAAAATTCTCGCTCCGCACTTACGCAAAGTGCCGTATTGGGATGCAAAATCGCTCGGCACAATTCCTCTGCCGCCGGATCACCCTCACGAATTTCCACTCCGATAGCCCCTTGTCCCACACAGGGAAGCATTTCTTCCAAAGAGAGAAGCGAGCCTCTAATCCCTTCCAGATTTTTACGATGTTCCGGAGGTGCCGTAAAATGTCCATCTGGGAAAAGATGAAAATCTAACCTCTCTAACCCAGCTGCTGCCAGCAAAGTGGCATCAATCTCCGGCTGAAGCTTCAGCTTATTTAAGCGAGTTCCCACATTACCGCGGATCGGCACTATCCTAATATCGGGGCGTAAATGTCGAATCTGCTCACCTCGCCTAGTGCTTGAAGTAGCAATTACGGCTCCCAGGGGTAAATCAATAAGTCTGAGACCAGGTTTAAATCCACGAAAACGAGGCATCCCCGGAATCCATTCCTTAACCTGAGAATCTAATCCTTTTGCCAATTCTTCCGAGCGATAAATAATGACATCCCGTACATCTGCCCTCCGCAGCACCGCCCCCAACGTAAGTCCCTCTGGTAAATCCGTAGGTAAATCTTTAAGAGAATGTACTGCCATCACTCCCTCGCCTGAGAGGAGCTCCTGTTCTAATTCTTTAGTAAAAAGTCCTTTTGAGGTAGGAAGAACTTCATTAACATGAGCCAATGATGCTTTTTGCAGCTTATCTCCGGTAGTTTTAACAACTTTGATCTCAAAATACAATCCGGGGAAATAATGCTGACAAGTATTTTGAACTCGCTTTGCCTGCACTAAGGCCAAAGGGCTGCCTCGGGTCAATAATATAAACCTTCCTTTTAAATTCGTCTTAATCTTTGCCATGATCAGCTCCTATTGAATTTACAGGGATAAAATTCCGTATCTTTCCTCGGTACTCATCTGCTCTCTCCTGGGCTTCAGTAAACTCTCTGACTCTTCTCTGAACCAGTTCGCGACAAAGATGAATCTGCTGCTCCCGTAAGCGGAGAGATTTTGAAGCTATTGCCTGCAAATCATCTATATTATAAAGATATACGTTTTCCAAACTATCTGCCTGAGGATCAATATCCCGTGGCACAGCAATATCAATCAATAGCAAAGGTTGACTCAATCGCCCTTGCATGTACTTTTGAACTTGCTCCTGAGTCAAAATATACTCTGTTGCCGCCGTACTGGAAATAATAACTCCCAGAGAAGGAAGTTCTTCTGGCCAAGATTGAAACCCTACCGCTCGACCTCCCAGTTTTTCAGCCAAAGCTAAAGCTCTCTCCAAAGTCCGATTAGCTATATAAAGACGAGAATTTCCTCTTCTGGAAAGAATTGCTTTGGCAGTCTTTTCAGAGGTATCGCCTGCCCCTAATACCAAAACATCATGTTCATTTAAATCTGAAAAAATCTTTTCAGCCAATTCCACAGCGACATTCGCCACAGAAATATGTCCTTTCTGAATATCCGTCTCGGAACGAATCTGTTTAGCCGTTCTAAATGCCTCTTGAAAGACTTTATTCAATAAACGCCCTGTAAAATGACCTTTTAGAGCCAACTCATAGGCATTCTTTACCTGCCCTGATATTTCCGTTTCCCCTAATGCCATTGAATCCAACCCAGAAACTACTTCAAAAAGATGTTTAAGAGTTTCTTGCTGAGTATGAAAATAGAAACACCCTTTTAATTCCAAACTATACTCTATTCCTCGCTCTCGGCTTAAAAAACGAAGCAACGATTCCATTTCAATTCTATTTCCATCTTCTGCGGCAACATATAATTCTACCCGGTTGCAAGTAGAAATTAGCACTCCTTCTGAAGCTAATCCTTCCTCCCTCAACCTCCGCAATGTTTGCTCACAAGATTCCGCGTTAAAAGCAAACCTCTCTCGTACCCGTACAGGTGCCGTTTTATGATTCAACCCCAGATGTGCAATCATAACTCCAAAATCTTACTATCCATACTCTCAATCCGCTCAAATTCCGGAAGTAATACTACTAAAATCGGAGTAGGCTTCTTCTGCAAATCATATTTCCATAGAGACCCATGACTTGAGGAATAAAGGGTGCTAATCCAAAAGGTAAGCAGGATAAAAATAAATCCGCAAAGGGTTCCCACTGCCAATCTTCTCCCATAAAGCTGTAAAGACTGTATTTTGAGAAAAAAGTAAAAAAGAAATCCCCATACTCCCGCAGCCCAGACAATCTTAATATCAAAATCCAGAATAACCTCTCTCTCAAAATAATATCCAGAACACCCTACTGCTAATCCTATACTAAAAAGCAAAAAAGTTACCACCATCAATAAGCAGATCGAAGATTCCATCCTCTTAATTGGAGGCAGCAAATCATCCAGCGCAACCAACTTCTTCTGTTTTAAATTCCTATGCTGAATCAAATACATTATAGAAATAATCGAAGCAATTCCCCAAGCACCATAGGCAACAAAAATAATTCCCGCATGAATAGGAACCCATTCCGGCAACGAATTTACTTTAGTCTGATCAAAAAACGGCAATAAAACGAATATTCCAAAAACACACAGCAGCGGCTCTAGCAAAATCGCAATAAACCTCACTCTGTGAATAAAGAGAGTTATCACCGCTCCTAAAGAAAGCAACCATGAAATAAACATTCCTGCTTCAAAAAGATTATGAATCGGGCAAGACTCTATCGAAAACCCCCTCAATAACATCGCCTTAGAATGCAATATCAACGCCGAAATCGGCCAAATAGCCCACGGAAATAAATTTCCCCGAAAACCATTTTTCCAAAAACGTACTCCCCATAACGCGGTAATGGCATAAAATATCACTGCCGCCAGGAAAAATTGTCTATCCAAACTCATATCGCAAAACGCATTCACTCAGCATTCACCTCTAACCAATACCACGGTTTGCTCTCCAAAGAAGATAAAGGCCCACCCCTTGGAAAAGCAAATTAGGAATCCAATATAAAATCCAAGGATATAGCTCCTGATTGGTATTCTCCACAAGAGCATCTCCTAAAATAAAAAAGGCATAATAGACCAACAGCACTATTAACGCCAGTGCCAAGCTGATATTCGTCTCGCGGCGTTGTGTTTTTAAGCCCAGAGGAATCGCAACCAGAATAAAACTAATACAGGCAAATGAAAATGCCGTCTGATGGTGAATATACTTGAGATACGGACGAACATCCAATCCTTGGGCTTCCGCAGCACGCATTCCCTCAATCATCTGTTTAAGCGTCATATCGCTGATATCAACAGACTCATGAAATCTGGCTAAATTAAGAGGGATATCCTCGGTTTCATATTCCGCAAGATAAAGCGGTAGCCAATCTGCTGCAACACTCCTTTCATCCGGCTCTGAAGATTCAGCTGAAACAGAATCCAAACTCTCTTTCTCATTCGAATCTCCCATTCCAAAATTTTCTTTAAAAAAAACATCTGTTTCCCCTATCTGTGTCAATACCCGTGAATTATTAAGCCGTAAACGAATGGAATCCGTTTCCGGATTATGTATCAGCTTTCCCGATTCCGCAAAAGCATCTAAGCGTTTTCGCCCCTTCTCAAACTGATATAAACGAATATTGCTCAGATCCTCCCCCCGAACCTGTGAAACATAAATTACAAATTGGTCGCCAAAATCCACATAACGTCCTTCTGGAATAAAAGAAGCCAGATTCTTCATCTGATCCTCAAATATTCTCTTGTACGCTACTCTGGAACTGGGAGAAATCTGCAAATTAAACCAAGCACATAACCCGGACATAGCTACCGACAATAAAATCACGGGCATTGCCAAAGAAATCAGATTAATCCCTGCTGAACGGGCTGCCGTATATTCTTGATCAGCGCTGAATCGACCAAAAACCATCAATCCAGACATTAAAAATGAAATCGGCAAAGCAAAAGCCATCACCCATGGAATCAGAAGAAAGAGAGACTTGAATACAATCCAGATCGACACATTGCCTGAAACCACCAAACTCAGAACCTCTTTGAGCAGATTTCCAGCAATAAGCACAAAGGTAAAGATCATTGTTGTCATGAGCAAGGTTGCTATGCTCTGCTTCAATAAATATAAATATAACGTCTTCACCCTCTATAATAGAATAAGCCGGACTCCCCTGTGTTGTAGGGCGCTCAAGTCCGGCTCTTTTATCAAAAACTATAACTGCGCAATTGCCTTATCCATCGCAGCAAAAAGCTCATTCATTGTTTCTGGAGTCTCATCGCCCATATTAGAAATACGGAATGTTGTTCCCTTGATTTTTCCATAACCACCATTAATCAGGAAGCCTTGTTCCTTAACTAATTTGACGAATTTCTCCACATCTATAACGCGTCCGCCTGGTTTGGCTCCATTATTAATACAGGTCAAGGTAACAGATTCATAACCCTCCTCCGGATAAAGTATAAAACCGTGATTAAGAGCCCAGGCACGAGTCATTTCTGCGAGTTTCTGATGACGCGCAAATCTGGCCTCCAATCCCTCAGCAAAAATTTCGTTCAGCTTAGAATCCAGCGCATAGATGTGATTAATTACCGGAGTACTCGGAGTCATATTTTTGTCTCCATTTTTCTTAAACTCCAAGAAATCAAAATAATATCCACGACCTTTAACCGTTGCCGCACGTTCAAAAGCAGCTTCTGACACCGTGAAAATCGCTAATCCAGGAGGTAATGCAAATGCCTTTTGTACTCCACACAACACTACGTCAAAACCCAATTCATCGACCTGAATCTTCTGTCCGCTCATGGAACTGACTGTATCGACAATGAACATCACATCCGGATATTTCTTCTTGATTTGAGACAATTCGGCCAACGGGCTCTGAGTTCCAGTAGAAGTCTCATTGTGGATAAACGTTACCGTATCAAACTCTCCGGTTGCCAACTTTTCATCCAATGCTGCACCACGAACCGGCATTCCCCATTCAAATTTTAGCCCCTCTGCATCTTTACCACAGCGAAGAGAAACGTCCAGCCATTTATCTGAAAACGCACCATTGCAGCAGCAAAGCACCTTTTTATTGACCAGATTACGAATAGCACCCTCCATCACACCCCAAGCTGAAGATGTACTTAGGAAAACAGGCTGTTTTGTATAAAACAGCTGCTGCAAACGGGGCTGCACCCGTGCATATAAATCCTTGAAAGCTTGACTGCGATGCCCGACAACGGGATGAGCAAAAGCTTGCAACGTCTTTTCGCTCACCTCAATCGGCCCCGGTATGAACAATTTAACATGTCCCATAAGACTGTCCTATTATCTCATTGAAGATTCTAATTAGCAAGCCATCTTTCACCCTAGAGTAAGCCAAATCGACTCAAGTAAAACCAATTCATCACTTATCTGCTCAATAAAAACAAATAAAAACATAAGTTCAACTTATCTAATATTTAAACAGCAAACTAATATATTCATAAGTATCTATTGCCAAAAAACTAACATCACTCTATTTGTTTACAGAAAAAAAACTTATATACTTCATAAAACATCTTGATAATAACTCCTTCTTATGCCATTATCCCCAATGGAGTTCGGAAATATTCCGTACTACACAGAACTCTCTGTGTTTCAACTCCACGAAAGAGCGTTATTATGAGTAGAAAAATAACCCCATGCTATAGAACTGAAATGTCTCTGAGAGAGACTGAAAGGGCCATTAAACAAATTAAAAATACTTTTGAGAGCAAACTCGCTCATGCGCTGAATTTAGAGCGTATTTCCGCCCCCCTTTTTGTAAGAGCTAACAGCGGCATCAATGACGACCTTAATGGAGTAGAAAGACCTGTAGAATTTGACATTAAGTTTGATGGTTCCCGTGCAGTCATTGTCCATTCCTTAGCTAAATGGAAACGCATGGCCCTCAAAAGCTACTGTTTCCATCCCGGAGAAGGACTCTATACAGATATGAACGCCATCCGCCGCGATGAGGATGTAGACAACCTTCACTCTATTTATGTAGATCAATGGGATTGGGAAAAAGTAATTACACGCGAACAACGCACGATCGAATTCCTTCAGCAAACTGTTAGACGCATCGCCGCCTCTATCTGCCGCTCTTTGGAAGAGGTTAAAAATATCTTTCCCTCTATTCAAACCGAACTCAGTGAAAAAGTCTTTTTCATCACGACTCAGGAGCTGGAAGATCTCTATCCTAATCTCTCCCCCAAAGAACGTGAAAATGCTATTACTAGAGAACACAGCACCGTCTTTCTGATGCAAATCGGAGATAAACTCAAGAGCGGCATTATCCATGACGGGCGTGCTCCCGACTATGATGACTGGACTCTCAACGGAGATCTTCTCTTCTGGAATGAGGTATTGGAGCAGGCATTTGAAGTATCTTCCATGGGAGTCCGTGTCGACGCGGCCTCACTTAAATCCCAATTGGAAAAGAGCGGTGCCGAAGATAGAATGAAATACAAATACCACCAAATGATTGCTGCTGATGAGCTGCCTCTGACTATTGGCGGTGGCATTGGACAATCTAGGTTATGTATGCTTCTTCTGCAAAAAACTCATATCGGTGAAGTACAGGTCTCGCTTTGGCCTGATTCCATGCTGGAAGAATGCAAAAAAACCGGAATAGAAATTCTCTAACCCGGCATCTGACTTCCTAACGATTCTTGTTAAAAATAACCTCTCTCAACTTATATGAGAGAGGTTGTTTTTGTTCTGGATCCTACACTAAAAAGTAAATTTCTCCCATTTAAACTCTCAGTTGACTTCCGCTCACACAGAATAATAAATAATCAATTTTGAAGCAGAAAAAGTTATGTTTACGTTTTTTCTCTTTCATTCAATCTAATACACAATAAGTTGACCTCCAAAGTCATCGCTATGATAAAATCAAAGCAATAAAAATTCTTTTCTTTTCATAGATAAAAAAAGCCGGCATATCTATGCCGGCTCAAATAATCAAAAGCGCCACCTATTTCTTTTTCACAACACGGAAGTATCCGCTCTTTTTAGAACGAGTATCTACCGGATATTTTCCTTCATTAGCCACGTCCGGCACCGGTTCCCAAGTGATAAGATCCGCACTTCTCTCCAAAATATATTCCTTAAGATAAACAAGCGTGAACCCGACAACCTTGCCGCTCTCCTCATCCCGGATTAACTCAGAAGAAACCTGAAGCACAGCTTCCGGCTCCGAATCTGACTTCAAGGTGTAAGTTCCCTGTCTATAATCCTTTTGCTCATAATAAAGCATCTCATCATCTATGACAAAACTGGAATAAGACTTCTCGGAATTGGAGTACACCAGAGCCGTTTTCTTCGTTGTAAGATCGTAAGTTTTAATTCCTGAATTACTAAGATAATAGAGCTTATCGTCAAAAAAACCTAAACTGTACCTATACGTAAAAGCCCCATCATTTAAAACAAGGATTTTCGACTTGAAGCCGGTCTCGATATCATAACTGCAAATCCAGTATGCCTTGTCGATATACTCAATCGCATACCAAGCACCATTCGCATAGACAAAAGGTGAGCAGATATCATTTTTCCCCCACCAATAATAGTTTTCGTAAGTTGTATCAAGACATTCATAAAGATCACTATCCGTCCAAGTGCTATGAGATGAGTCATCTCGGATCGCCGCATCACTGATCAACAGATAGACACGCCGAACATATCCTGGCCTGATATAAAAATCCGTCCATAACGGATCATCCCAAGTTGTATCCACATGATACCAATTTCCATTAAGTTTAACCACATTCCAAGTATGATTTACGCCGATTACACTGTGAACCTCAATTCCCAAATTTCTGACTAACTCCATAAAAGTCAACGTATACGCCTGACATATCCCTTTGCGCGAAATAAACATTTCATAGGCACTAGAGATAGAATACTCCAAATCATATTCATAATTACTAACCATATAATCATGAATAAAAACAATTTTCTCCAGATCACTCCAATCAGGATCAACCTTATCAAGAATACGTTTGACCTCCGAATCATAGATTTCCAAATCCGACTTTGTATAGAAATAAGTTGGAATTAATCTGGTGATTATTCTAATACCGTTATAATCGTCATAATAATAACTATACCCTCCCGAAGTAATAAACAGTCTCGGAGTATCATTGAGCAAGTCTCGGTAAATAGCCTTAAATTCATCAATAGTTAGATTGTAGTCTTTTAGCGAAATGGGTGATTCAAATCTCACTAAAGAATTGTAAAGGTATGTTTTGAGCTCCGTTATCTTCTCCTCGGTGAGCTTTGAACTCGATGAAGCAGGCCAAACGGAAGTTCGATTCTCCTTTGGGAATTTACCTTCCTGCATCAGCTCGACTTCATCAAAAGCAATCGTATCGGCACTCACCGATACTATCCCAATTAAAAACGTAAATATCAGCAAAATACTCCATAGTATTCTCAAAACATGCTTTCGCCACACAGGAATTACCATATAAATTGATTTCACAAATCTCTTTTCCCTGTTTGTATGTATTTTTCCATTATTTCAGAGTAGAATCTGCAGGCACCATCGAACTCTGCATATCATATTTTTCATCAAAGTAAATATCTTGACAGCAGTATTATCTAACAAGATAATCAAAACACTTCTCATTTTGCATAAATTTTATCACTTGTCAAAATATTAAAAATAATCTTCCAATAACACACTCTCAATCAACTTTATAACCAATAACTTAACTATATTTTTTAAAAAATATATCTATTCTGTTATTTTATATCAGTTTTAGAAAATTTTCTAATTTAGAAATAATGCTAACTAATAAAATACAGTGTAAAATTACAATCTCTCAAATATTGTTTTAATACAAAAAATGCGCCTCTTTTTAGAAAGAAGTCTGTCGCTTAGACCATATCACACTTAAAAAACAATAAGAGAGGAACTATTATAAAACAGGGATTAAATGGGATTAAAATTCTCGAAGAATGGCACGCCCGTAGGGAGTCGAACCCCAAACCTTCTGATCCGTAGTCAGACGCTCTATCCAATTGAGCTACGGGCGCATTGCCAACCGGTGGTTACTTGCGATAACCACCGCGGAAGATAGTATAAAAAAAATGTTTCTGCAGCAAGAATAAAATTAATCTAAAATAAAAAATCTCAAGCTTTCTCTCTACTGCAGCAATAGATCACTTAGATCCAGCTTAACACGACTTTACCGGAGCGGCCGCTCTCCATAGCTTCAAAACCCTTCTCAAACTCCGTATAATGATACCGATGAGTGATTATCGGTTCGATATTTAAACCGCTCTGAATCATGACACTCATTTTATACCAGGTTTCATACATTTCACGACCATAAATCCCCTTGATCGTCAACATATTGAATATGACCTTTGTCCAATCCATCTGTGAAGGTGCCCCCGGAATCCCCAGCATGGCAATCTTGCCTCCATGACACATATTATCTAACATATCTTGAAACGCATAAGGATTGCCTGACATCTCCAACCCCACATCAAATCCTTCTGTCATTCCAAGCTCTTTCTGCAAATCCTTAATTGAACGCTCTTTGGTATTCAGCGCCACGTCAACTCCCAGTTTTTTGGCCAATTCCAAACGGTAATCATTTACATCCGTAATAACGACAAAGCGAGCTCCTGCATGTTTACAGACTGCTGCCGCCATAATTCCGATAGGACCGGCACCTGTTACCAAAACATCTTCTCCTAGAACCGGGAAGGAGAGAGCTGTATGAACCGCATTCCCAAACGGATCAAAAATGCTGGAGATATCCTCACTGATTCCCTCATGCTGAAGCCACACATTAGTCATTGGTAAAGAGAGATACTCCGCAAAGGCTCCAGGGCGATTAACACCAACCCCCATTGTGTCCGGACACAGATGTCTTCTCCCTGCCATACAATTTCGGCAACGACCACAAACCACGTGTCCTTCTCCCGAAACGATATCCCCTACATGAAAATCTTTCACATTCGATCCTCTATCTACAATCTCTCCTACAAATTCGTGACCAATCACCATAGGAACAGGGACCGTTTTTTGTGACCATTCATCCCAACGATAAATATGCAAGTCTGTACCGCAGATTCCCGTTTTATGGATTTTAATCAAAACATCATTTATACCCATCTCTGGCTCAGGAACATCCTTCAGCCAAAGTCCTCTTTCCGCCTTCGCTTTAACAAGAGCTTTCATAGCCTGCCTTAACAAACGGATTTTATTTTAATCTTCCTTTTTTTCAAGAATAAAATTAAAGCACATTGACAAGTTCAAGCAACTTATGAGAAAGTCACTTCATGCAGCTGGAAGACCATATCGGCGACATTCTGCGCAAGGCCCTAATATTTTTTGAAAGAGAGCAAGCCTCTCTAGTTACTCTCTCTGGACTAACTCCTGAACAATGGCAGCAACTCTCGGAACATGGATTTATTCAAGACATTCCCCCCCAATCGCTCCCTTGGGAAAAAATTGGCAAATTTTTTCGACTTGATCCACAACGTCTTCAGGCAATTGCCGAAGGATGGCTGCCGCCTAAGCTTGAACCTATACCTCTGGGCCCCGTTTCTGGTTTTCACCACATTCAAACCGCAGGCAGCACCTCCTTTGAATCGGATTCCTTACTAAACACCGTCAACAGTTATCTTCTAGCCAATTCATCTGACCGGCAGGCCATTCTATTTGATCCGGGATGGAATGCCACTCCCACTTTGGAAATTATCCGTCGTGAAAATCTAAACTTAACTCATATTTTTATCACCCATCAACACACTGACCATATCTATGCTCTTCCAGACTTTCTGAAAAATTTTCCTCAAGCAGTTCTCATCAATTTCGATTACTACAAATCCGCTCCTCTCAAACCGATTACTCTTTTCCAGGACAGACTCACTGTAACTCCACTATTGACACCCGGGCATAGTCGAGATCATCTCTGTTTCCGGCTTTGCGGAATTCTTCCCAAACAAGAGCTGATGATTATCGGCGATTGTCTCTTCTCCGGTTCCATCGGCAATCCTTTTTATGATAAAGAAAAAGAAAAAACTTCCCTGATGGACATCATTTTTGTCGGTTCTCCCAATACAATACTCTGTCCTGGTCATGGACCACTAACCACTCTCAAGGCAGAGCTCGATCATAATCCTATTCTCAGCCATCCAGAATGGCAGCAACGCATTCGGAATAACAACTCTCTATCCAATGAATACCACTCAATTTAAATTCTAATAAATAAATATTATGAGTAAAATAAATGAAAACTGTCCTTGCAATTGGCCCTGTCCTCGGCATGGCAATTGTGAAGAATGTCAGGCTTACCACCGTTCCTGCGGAGATAAAACCTGCTGTCAAAAATTAGCCGACCGCAGAGCAAAAAAATAATCCTCTCCCGGAGGCTCATCTTTCCAAATCAAACACGTACCGGAAATAACTTATAATCTCTTTAATTTCACACCTCTGCGATAATCCGATACCCTGTTTCGATAATCCGGTTATGTGAAATTCGATGCAAAGAGTGCTTCGGCATGAATTACTCTTTTTCTAAAAAAAAAGCGGGCAATTTTCCGATTCACGACAAATTGTCCGCACTTCAAATAATAAATTAGAGACTGTTAACAGGACTTCCCCAGACTGGATCTTAAAGCCAGCACAGCGCCGCCGGTAATACCAGCATCATCACCCAACTTGGAAGCCGCAATCTTCAAGGTCTGTGGAATTCCGGGGAAAGTATATTCCCTCGCACGCTTGATAAGAATGGGCATAATATAATCTTCCAAAGCATCAATGACCCCTCCCCCTAACATAACGGCATCCGGATCCAAGAAATTAATGACATTGGCTACAGCAATTCCCACATAATCAGCTACATCATTGATTATTTTCTCGACGCATTTATCTCCAGCACGGATAGCTTTAAGCAAATCACCGCTTCGTAAATTAGAAAAATCTTTTCCTTGAGATTGAACCATATCCACCAAAATCGAGTCTTCCCCTTTACAAACGGCATCATCTATCTTTTTAAAAATAGTTCGCCGACTAGCATAAACCTCCAGACAACCTCGATTACCGCAATTGCACTTTTCACCAAAAAGATCTATCACCATATGCCCTACTTCTCCGGCAATCATATGGGAACCTCGATAGAGATGACGATTAATAATTATTCCTGATCCCACACCGGTTCCTAGGAAAATTCCAACCATATTCTCCGGTTCTCCTTTGAGCTCATGATGATAAATACCCAGCGCCGCAATATTACAATCATTCTCGACAAAGACAGGAACTTTCAATATCTCCTCTAAATCCTTCTTTAGAGATACATCCTTCCATCCCAAATTGCCGGCAAAAACCACCTTTCCGTCCCGAGTAATCGACCCGGGAGAACCTATTCCCACCGCAGCTACTTCTCCCAGCTGAACATCAAAATCATCCAATAATTCTGTAATACAGCGAACAATGCGTTCCAGAACCGACTTATAGCCCCGCTCTGCCTTGGTACGTTTTTTATTTTTTCCCAGGAACGAAAGCTCTCGATTATAGAGACCTGATAATATCTTGGTTCCCCCCAGATCGATCCCTAAATAATATTTTTTTTCTAATTGTTCTTTAGGCATTTCTTGAATTAGCCAGGAAGTTTTCTAATTTTTCTTCTTTTTAGAACCCATTTTAACCTGTCTGCGAACGGTTCGGCGACAAACAGACTTCTTACTGGCAACAGAGAGAGGTTCTGCAGCCAGCAGACGAGCGATCTCTTTTTTAAGGATATTATGGACCACCTCCACACTATGATTAGCATCCACAATCGTAAAACCGTAAGTTTTCTGAAATTTACGATATTCATCCATCATCAACTTCTGAAATTTAGTAAAACTCTCAAACCAATCCTGGCTTAACCCCAAATCCATTCCGCTTTCCCAATAATCCAGGGTAGGGCGCTTCAGAAAAGTACGTTCAATCAATTTCTCTGATGAGACATTCAGATAAAAAACAGCATCGGGCTCCAATGCTATTCCATAAATAGTTTTAACCCACTGTTCGTTCATACCCCGAACTAAATCACGGGCCATCAAAGTATAAATATAACGATCAGCCAACACCATTCTTCCGGAACGAAGCGCCGGAAGAATAACATTCTCCAGCTGGTCGGCAAAATCCGTCGCGTAAAATAAGCTCATCGTCCTGTGACTAAGAACATTACTTTTTTTAGCTAATTCCAGTTCCTCACTGACCAACGTCGAGCCGTTCAACTCCACCTGAACAGTGGCATGTCCGCTTCCCTCCAACCATTCCACCAATTTAGCAATCTGCGTTGAACGACCAGACCCATCCGCTCCCTCTACCACAATTAACTTGCCGTTGAGCATCGACAGATCTACTCCCGGAATCCCCATTCCATAGAATCTGCGTTTGGAAGGAGTCAGAGGAACTATATCAATATTTTCAAAATTACTTTCGTTTTTTGTTTTCGTTGGCATTTTCTTTTTCTCCTTCTATTTTACCGAGGCAGCGCGAACCGGGCTAAATCAATCTTGCCGGCTACGCACTTTCTGACCTGAGCTTGCTGTTCTTCTATTCCTTTATTGGCATCAATCACAGTAAAGTTAAACTCATCTTTAAGTTCAACATATTTATCCAAAAGGCGTCCTTGAAAGATCTTAAAACTCTCTTCCAGCGTTGGAGCCAGATTAAGATCCATTCCTGCCTCAAAAAATTTCAGAGCCGGCCTTCCCGAAAGAATCCGTCCCAAAGACACCTCCAGATCCGCTTTGAATAAAAATGTTAAGTCGGGCTTCACCGCAAAGCTATATAACTCTCTCACCCACTCCGGAGAACAACCTCTGACAGTATCCCTTACATACGCGGTAAAAATATACCGATCACACAAAACAATATAACCAGCCTTAAGCATGGGTGCCAACTGACGATCATATCGATCCGCAAAATCTGTCGCATGAATCAGGCTAAATGTCGTCGGAGTCAACAGCTGCTTCTTCTTACCACGACGGGTAGCGTTTTTAACAAGTTCCGATGAGTTCCATGGACTGAAAAATACCTTCAAGCGCTGTGATTCCAGCCATCTTCTCAATAGCTGGATCTGGGTGCTTTTGCCGGAACCATCCACACCTTCTACCGCTATCAATTTTCCCTTAAATTCACTCATATGCGAATTCATCCTTTCTTTATTAGGCTTTTTATTTAATATATTAAAAATACCCGATTTTTTTAGATGATACAGTTTTCTCTATTTTAAAACAAGTCTGTTTTTTCTTTATTTTTTGGATTCAAATAATCTCTAAATAAAGATTCTCTTCGCAATTCTTTAAATCTTGCTTTACTTACTATTCAAAGACCGTAAATATTCGTAGCTATAAACCCCTGCCGAGTGACCATCCCCCCAGGTAAGCTGCAACGCATATCTTCCTACAGGATTAATCGAAACAAGCCGATACGACTCTTCTGTCAAAGGCTGATGCTTCACCGGAGTTTCCACTCCCCCGATAATATCTGGCTCTCCCTTGCAATAACCACAGGGGCACTCCTGACGAAGATGTTTCAGTTCAATAAATTGTTCTTGTCCATCTTGCCAGCGAATAGCCAGTTCCGAACCTATTAAATCCATTTGTTGAGGATAATTGCTCATTTATTCCTCCTTTTCGTGCACTGGATCTGAAGCCTCGATCCCACGAAATAAATCACGCCGCAACATCAGTTCATCGGATACAATTCCTCTTTTGCTGCTCTTAACAAACTCAATCATCCGCTTGGCTTGCTCAGAATGGAAACATTCTTCCGCTTTAGCTAATGCTTCTTTTCTTTTCAGATGTGAACGGAAGAGCAGCTTATAGAGCTGTTTGAGCTCCATTCTAGCCTGTAGAGGAATCCCCGCTCTTCTCAATCCGACAGAGTTCAGTCCAGCCATCGCATTACGATCACAGGCCGTAACATAAGGAGGAACATCGCAGCTCATAGCCGAAAGTCCCTGCACAATGGCAAGCTCTCCTATTCTCACAAACTGATGCAATGTCACATTCCCTGAGATAAAAGCCCGATCTCCAATCTGCACATGTCCGGCCACTAAAGCTCCATTAGCTATAATCACACGATTACCAATCACAGCATTATGACCTATATGAGAGTTAATCATAAAGAGTCCCTCATCCCCTATTCGAGTTTCCTCATCTAAACAATTAGAAACATGAACCGTAGCCATTTCCCTGAAAACATTCCCATTACCGATAATCAATCGAGTAGGCTCCCCTTTATATTTAATGTCCTGCGGAGCTCCGCCAATCATCGATCCTGCCCAAAAGATATTCTTCTCTCCCGCATAGGTATGTCCCATTAAACAGGCATGGGCACCAACTTCGCATCCTGCACCAAGCTCAACAAACTCACCAATCACGGCATACGGTCCTACTTTGACAGTAGGATGTATCTTGGCATTAGGATGAACCATCGCTGTAGAACAAATCATAAACTATCCTTCTATAATAAATTGCTCATTGAAATCAACCGACTATCTCATCTTCGATTTCTAAGATCTTTTATTGTTTAGGCTTAAAAGCCTTGTGTATGGAACGGTTCCCCTCTGTTTTCTGTGTAAAACCATAAGGAATAACTTCTTCTGTTCCACCTTTCTCTTCTACTTCCGCAGAAAACAAGCCTTTTTTACGAAATCGTTTCTTGGAAGGATTTATTTTTCTATCTTTCCTAGGCAAAAGCAAGGGAGCTCCCAATAAAAAAATCCATGAAACGCTTAATGCTAAAAGAACTATCACACCTAAACCTGACACTCCATAACACCCCCCACTGTATCCTATAACTCCTAATCCTAAAATAATGCCCGGAATTGCCAAAGTCGCCCCCGAAAGCATATACGCTCCTACCCAGGAGCAATTCCTTCTAAAAAGCGCCGCAATTCCCCGGACAAACGGCATATAAATCAGTGATAATAATTGAAATACAATAAATAAAAAGAAGAACGGAATAAAACAGATCCAGAATACTACCGCTCCACGCCAAGCATACCACCATGAAACGGCACTCATACGATCCAAATTAAATATAAGATTCTCCTTATAATTTAAGTTCAAATATCTTCCACAAGTATAAATATTCAAGCTATTTTCCGCCAGTTCCAACGCCATATCCGATTCTCTCCCCTGGCGACGATTTCCATAGGCGTTTACCACAATTGCTAACTTAGAAGTTTGTGCCAGTACTCCATCCTTTTCATCCCATTCCAACTGTCCATTGGCAATTCTCACCGGAGCATCCGGCAGCTTTGTCACAGCATCACTAATAACCGGAAACCAATTACCACACACAAACCAAAGGACACATAATGAAAAGAACAAAACTACGGCCAACTCTATCGAAAATAAAAAAACATTCCGAGCGTAACCAAATCTCGCAATTCCTCTAAAACCAAACGGCAAAAAGGCTGCCTTAGACTCCGATTTCAAGTTTTCTATTTCATGCGAGTCCATCTATAACTGCTTTCTTATTGAAAAAAAAACTCTCTTCTTTGTCAACTTAAAGCCACAATATACTTCATATTTCCTCTCTTCCCTGTGCAAAACCATTCATAGTTAAAAAAATTTCACAAAAAACAAAAAAAAGTATTGCACCAAATCTAAAATCTGTTATTCTTATCTCGGATGAAGGCCGGAGGTCTATCATTAACAGAATGTGGAGCTGTATATGATACCGGTTTTAGAATTTCCTCGGGTCGGGGCACATAACGGTTCGAGGTTGACCTATCGGAAATCCACAAAAGTGTGTTTTAATTCGTAAGTTCCCCGGGCTCCTGGGTTATCCCCTAATCTAAGGAGCCCGGTTTTTTCTCTTTATTTCCTCTGTAATTATTATAAACAAAAATAATTCATCTAAGCTTAGGGAATTAAGATAAAAGATAATGAATAGATTAAATTTAAAAAAAAGATTGCACTCTCCAAAAGAAAAGTATAACCTTTTTGTGTAGAGGCCGCAGGGTCTATATCAACAGCGAGTAGAGGTTGTTGGTGGATGCGGTACTTTTTTATATTTTCTCTCAGCCAGTCACACTATGGCCAGAGAGGATTCCTATCGGAGATCTACAAGAGTGTGTTTTAATTCGTAAGTTCCCCGGGCTCCTGGGTTATCCCCTAATCTAAGGAGCCCGGTTTTTTTCTCTTTTTTATTCACTTCATCAAATAATTTTTTTCTAAAAACTCCACATATGCACCCTCTTGTCAGGAAACTCTTCACATACTAAAATACTTTAGCTTCTTTGAGCACTCTTTGCTCAAAAAACAGAAAAAGGGAAAGACTCTGGGAAAAGTACATTCCTAATAAATTATTAAGGATCCTTTAGAATACTCGCAGAACTCGCATGAATACGCTCCCTAACGACAACAAAAATATTCATATTGAAATCATTAATACCGGCAGTGAACTAATGCTTGGCCGGGTTCTGAACACCCATCATCAATGGCTCGCTCTCCAACTTGACGAACTCGGTTATACCATTGATCGACAGCTCTGTATCAATGATGACAATCTCTCCATTACAGGCGCCGTCCGTGAATCACTCTCTCGTGCCGATTTAATTATCGTTACCGGAGGACTTGGTCCAACTTCGGATGATCTCACACGCAACGATATCGCCCAGCTCCTCGGCCGCCGGCTTCTGGTTGATTCAGGAACTATTGAACGAATTCAAAACATGTTCTCTCGCCGAGGAACTCCTATTCCTTTTAACTGCGAAATACAAGCCCAATATCCTGAAGGAGCACTCATTATCCCCAATGACTACGGTACAGCACCAGGACTAGCTATTGAGTTCTTCCCTAATCTCTTCCGTAAAAATCAGCAAAAATCATTTATTATTTTGCTTCCTGGACCTCCCCGCGAACTCTATCCAATGTTCCGTAACTCTGTGATTCCTCTGTTGCGTAAAAAATTTCCCTTCGCTTCAGCTCACAAATTATTAAACCTTCGTACTGCCTGCACCGGAGAATCTTCTATTGAAAAAATAGTAGCCCCTCATCTTCAGTACCTTGTTAAAGAGGGACTCCAAATTGGCTATTGCGCACGCGTCGGTGAAGTCGATTTCCGTTTGGAAGCTTCCGGCCAAAAAGCAGATGAAATTCTGAAACAGGCAGAACAAATTGCCCGTGAAAAACTTGGAGAAATCATCTTCGGCACCGGCACCCAAAAATTAGAAGAAGTGCTCATACAACTTCTAACACAACATCACAAAACCCTTGGAACCGCTGAAAGTTGCACCGGAGGTTTTCTAGCACACCGTCTTACTAATGTCCCCGGAGCTTCCGCTGTCTTTATGGGCAGCTGCGTAACTTACTCTAACGATTTTAAACGCCAACTTTTGGGTGTTCAAAGCGAAACACTGGAAAAATGGGGAGCTGTCAGCGAACAAACTTCCATTGAAATGGCTTCTGGAATGCGTACTCGGATGAATCTCGACTATGCACTCTCCATCACCGGAATCGCAGGACCGGGCGGAGGGACTCCTGAAAAACCGGTTGGCACCGTCTATATTGGGCTTGCAACTCCTGAGGGTACCTTTTCACAAAGACTTTATTGTCCTTATGAACGGGAGAGTTTTAAGTTTTACGTCTCTCAATTTGCCCTGGATTGGCTTCGGCGCACAATTATTCACTCTTTAAACCCTTAAGAGAAATAAGTAAAAACTATCACCTTACTTCCCCAGATTCCGCTAATTTGCGCTTAATGAGCTCCAGAGCCCCTATAGGGACCACAAATTCACCCAGCTTTCCCATAAGAATTGTGGGACCAGGATGAAATGAATCCATTAAATACTTAGGTAACCGAATACGGACTCGGCTGCTCAGTAATTCTCCCATCAACGAAAGCCCTCCCCCCAAAACAACCACCTGCGGATGAAAAAGATGTGTTACATGTGAAAGTGCAAAGGAGATATCATCCACCGTTTCATCCAAAATTCGACATGCATCAGCATCTCCCTCCTCAATCGCGGGTTTTAAAAGAACCGCGTACTCTGAAGCCACTTCGGCTGCAAGCTTGGCTAAACGGCTTTGTGGATATTTCTTAATAAATTCCTGAATTTTACGGTCTACCGCCCAACCAGAACAGGATGATTCGACCGTACGACCGCCTTTATCCAGACGCAAATGACCAATTTCAGCCTCACCTGGCAGCGCCCCATGATAAATTTCACCATTCTGCACAGCCCCCCCACCTACTCCGCTCCCCAGAGTTACATAGAAAACATTCTCATATCCGCATCCTGCTCCGCGTACCGCCTCCCCCAGTGCCGCCGTATTAGCATCATTTTCGATACAGATCAAAGTCTCTCCAAACTGAGATAATATTCTCTCCTTAAGATCAATCTTCTCCCATCCCTGTATTTGATGTGAACAGATAATCCTGCCGCTGCTGGTATCTACGGGACCGCCAAAACCAATTCCGATTCCCGCTATAGGAATATGTGAACGACGCCACTCTCTCAAAATAGTCCACACCTGCTCCCAGATTCCCTCTGCTCCTAATGCGCGCCGAACATGAAAACGGAAATGATACAAAATCTTGCCTTCATTATCCGCAAGAACGATCTGAATTTTTGTTCCTCCTATCTCAATTGCTCCCAGATAGTTGTTCATACACTTTATCTTAAATTTTTTATTCCTTCCTTTGGCAAAATCCTCTTTTCATCCCACAAGTCAGAGAATAGAAAGAGCCGATCTGACTGTTTTCACATAAGACCGGCTCTTTGAATAATAACATCTTACTGCTTTACGCAATTTCTCTATTTAGAAAATTGTGCTAAAGACCTTTGACATCCCAGCCTTTACGATATTTACGGCGAACCAGCTTATTAGCCTCTTTATTGTCAAACTTCATCGACTTGGCATCCCATTCCATTGTGGTCTGTGGGAACTTGCAAGCCACACTGCCTAACAATACAGCTTCGGTCAAAGGACCAGAATAATCGAATGAAGCAGTCGTCTTATCTACCCCGCGAACCGCATCCACAAATTGATGCCAGTGATTAAGTGAAGGCAGAGAAAGTTTCTGGAGCAGATCATCATCCTCGAACTCAACATATTTATCTCCCTCCTTCATATACACAACCGGATATCCGATGTGAGGCAATACCATCAATCCCTTGGTACCAATAAAGATAGAACCAAGAGTCGGCACATTGGGCACCAAATCCGTAATTTCTTTAGGCGGACGTTCTCCGGGACCATCATACCAATAGACCTTGATAGTGTCCCCTTCTGTATACTCCGTACCCGGGAAGAGATAATGCATTTCCGTCTTCAATCCCCAGAAATAATCCCCTGGAGCCGGTCCCTCAGAACGAATTTGTAGCGGAGCAGTTAATTTCAGAGCATTGAATACCGGATCGAAGATATGACACCCCATATCTCCAAAAATACCAGTTCCGAAATCCTGAACCTTACGCCAATTGGAAGGATGGTAGATATCCTTTACAAATGGACGTTCAGCTGCTGTATTCAGCCATAAATCCCAATCTAATGTACTTGGCACCGGATCGCTGCCTGTCGGTTTGGGATCATTTGAGCCCCAATGACGGTTTCCGCACCAGGAATAGGTCTCTTTGATCTTGCCAATCAAACCGTTCTGGATCATATTGACCGCGGTACGATAAACGTCATTGGATTGAATTTGAATTCCCATTTGGCTGACCAGATTATGCTTCTTAGCATATTCAGCAATCTTTCTTGACTCATAGATATCATGCGTCAACGGTTTCTGGCAATAGACATGGAGGCCCTTGCGCATAGCA
Source organism: uncultured Verrucomicrobiota bacterium (assembly GCA_944389455.1). Lineage (GTDB taxonomy): Bacteria > Verrucomicrobiota > Verrucomicrobiia > Limisphaerales > UBA1412 > UBA1412. The sequence goes on along the minus strand of CALXMK010000004.1, from coordinate 58,277 downwards.
GCCATCGTCATAACAGCATGACAATGATCAGGCGTAGAAACTGAAACACAATCCAAATCATCCTCTTTTTCCAACAGCTCACGATAATCTCTGTAAACTCGCAAAGCCGGGAATTTTTGAGCCATATCTTTCTTAATACCAGCTAAATAGCCTGCATCTACATCGGCTACGGCTACAAAATCAACATTTGGGTGACTGATAATAGAGTTAATATCGGCACGCGCCATATTGGCTGAACCAAAAGCGGCAAATCTAACCCTTTCGCTGGGAGCAGCGGAGAGCAGATTCCGAGTGAAAAACGGCGCAGTAATTGCGGCAACGCCCACCGTTTTCAAAAACGATCTACGAGATAGATTCATAGCATCTGTAAAAATACTCTCATTTTTCGCCAAGAGCAAGAAAAATCTCTCTTTTCCCTTTCCTGGCAAGGATAGAAAACAAATTGCCGCTCTCTTCGGAAAGAAAGCGGCAATTTATGAAGCTTATCGAATAGCCGATTTCTTCAAACCGGCTCTATTCGATGCTTTGTTTAACGAATTACACGGTAGAAGCTGCTCCCCGATACTTCGTCCAGAGGGATACTCAGCGGCGCTGCTACATTAATTGCCATCCACGGCCCTTCTGCCGATTCAGCAACTTCCAGTGAGCCTCCTTCCCAATCCAGAATCAGGACTCCGTCCTCAATCCTCCAGTACAATGGAACTTCTTCCGGTGCTGGTTCCGGCAAAGCATCCGGCCCCGCCGCATAGCTCGCGGCTGCCGTGGCTGCATCCATTACTCCATTCCAGATACGGAATTCCGTCATACTATAGCTGATAGGCGGATCTGTCAGATACGCAGATCGTCCAATGTAGTTATTATTATCCGATATCTCTCCCAAGAGATAATTGTTCCCAGTGGAAGCCAAGGCCTCTCCATTCAGATAGGCCGTTACTTCCCCGTTTTCTCCGTAGGTATAGATCATATGCAGCTGCTGACCTTCATAATTCCGAGTCAGATCTGGCATCGTCACCGTATAGAATCTCTCATTGCCATTGATACGGCTCGCCACACGATGATTAGCTCCTCCCGTATAGATTGAGATAAAGACATACTCATCGGAATCACCACTACTGTTGCAAGAACCAAAGTCCAGTAAACGGTTCCAATCAGCAAAATAGGTTCCCGGAGTAAACCAGACTTCCCATGTCATTGACTTGAGTCCGCTGATAACTCCGTTCGGAATTTGAGCATAGGCATGCTGTACCTCTGCCGCATAATTGGTCCAACCCATATTCAGCTGCAGCTCTCCATCCGCTACTATAGCATCCGGACCTACCAGCCAACCATCTGCTACTCCCACCGAGTCTTTCACTCCATCGGTGAAGCTATAACGATGCAGCAATCCAAACTGTTCCGGCAATACTTCTACTTCTACCGAAGTCTCCAATTCTTCATTATAGATTGCTGTCAGAGTCGCTGTGCCGGCGGCTACACCCACCAGACGCTTCTTGCTGTCGATTGTCAAAATTGATTCATCCGAAGAAATCAATTGTACCTTCGGCGAATCCGTACAAAGCGCTGCCGGCGCATCGGTAAAGTCTACCTTTACATTCGCCAATGTCGCAGCTCCTGCAATCACCGTCGCTGGGGCCTCCAGTGTAATCGACTCGGCTGTACTGTCTACCAATACATCCGGTCCTGCTATATAATTGGCAGCAACCTGATCCGAAGGCATCACTCCCTTCCAGATACGGAATTCCGCCATCTTACCGGCCACTCCCACTGCATTGCGTGAACACCCCAGATATCCGATATAATTCTCAAAGACTGCTTTGGTTCTATCTACTCCCAAGGTATAGGCAACCTGATTCTCAAATCGACCGTTGATATAGAGCTTCATCACTTCGGAATACGTATCGATCGTCCAGACCACGTGGCTGAGCCCATTGCCGGGAAGTCCCTTATTGCCAAAGGTCTCTGTCTTGTAATATGCGCTGCCGGCGTCTCCCTCTGCAATCTCGACTACCGCCCAGCTGGAATTGTTCCGACTATTTCCATCTTTACCCGGCTGGAAGCCTAGAGAATAGCCCAATTTGCTGGTTGTATCTGCCTGATTCACAAAGGTTATATTTAAGCTTCCCCAATTACCTACTGTTGTCGCCTCCAAGTCTAGCCAAGTCTCGAAGGTAATAGATCCATCCTCTGTACCAGAAAGAATTCCCTGCGGCAGCTCTATGTAAATATTAGTTGTCATAATCAGGTTTCCATCCTGAATATCCAGTCCATAATTAACTCCATTCATTCCTCCGACACTGTCCACTGGATTAGTATAAGCGCCATCATCAAATGAATAACGATGCATCAATTCTACAGTAGTATCTTTAATAGCAATCGGTTTTTCTACCACCTTATCGCCATAAGTAACAGTCAAATTGCCACTCAAAACAAACGGAGAACTATAAGACCAGAGACCTAAATCGATATTTGGATTATCGCAGGTAACAACAACTCCATCCATTGTATTGAAGGGAACATTCTTCAGATTCTCAAAGTCGGCATATACTACATATCCAACTTCCTCGCCTGGCAGCGGATTTTCATTATCCACCACTATACGGATATCTGTAAGCTCTCCTAATTCACCCTCGAAGAGAGAATCGGGTCCAACAGCCGTATTGACTGCAATCCCCAAGGGGCTTATCGCTCCATTCCAAGTACGGAATTCATTCAAAACACCTTTGAAAATGGGATCCCCAGCATACATGGAACGACCCAAATAGCAATACTCCATAGGGCCAATCTTGGCAGGATTATTGCTGATCTCCAGTGATTCGGCCACCATGATTCCATTGACATACATACGGCCTAAGTTTCCATCCGCCAACACGGTAATGGCTATATGAACCTCTTCCCCTGTGGGAATATAGTAACCTTCTCTGTAAAGACACTGTTCAGCTCCTCCCTGTCCTGATACGACAAAATTGGCTGAACTGGAATTTACAGTCATATTATATGGAGCAAAGAACATATACTTGGTTCCGGCTGTACCTTCCTTGTTGCCAAAATCAAATACACGGCCCCAACCTTGCAGCTCATCGATCGTCATCCATGTCTCGATCGTTACGGATTCACATTCACTGATTAAATTCGAGGGCAGACGAACATGTGCAGCTTCATCCGAATCTGAGTTGAGGGTATCTCCCGGTAAAATCAATTTACCGTCCGCTACGGAAGCCGCTCCATAGAGTGTTCCATTGGCTCCTGCCACCGAATCGGTTATATCCGTATCAAAACTGTATCGATGAGTCAAAATCGCCGGTTCTTGTTCGGTAATTGTTACCTCCAACGTACCGGTAATTTCCCCATAAACGGCTGTCACAGTCGCAGTACCAACTCCCATAGCCCGCAGATATCCGCCTTCAGCATCATAGACGACAACTTCTTCATCACTGCTGCTGATCTCCACATCGGCCAGATTCAGCATCACATTTTCAAGATTTTCGTAATTAGCATAAACGGTTACTGCTTTGACTCCTTCTTCCACAAAGGAAGTTACGTTTCCATCCAGAGCAATTGTAATGGATTCGAGCTCTCCAATCGCGTCTGGAAGCATATCCGGTCCCGCAGCCAAGTTGATGCGAACATCATTGATATCCATCGCTCCGCTCCAGATACGCAATTCATTGATCTTACCAAACAATCCCGGATCATGACCAAAACCGGAACGTCCCAATAAGTTATTACAAGTATAACCCAGATCCATCGGAGCTACTTCGGCTTCAATTGTTTCGATCAAAATACCATCACGATACATTGAGAGTGTTTGATTGACTCCATCGGCAACTACTACAATGTGACTTTCAACTCCTTGATCCAATCCGCCAATCGTACCTTGAGCCGTAATACTCCACTCTCCATAGGGAGAAGTATAGACACTATTGAGAGTTGTACTGCCGCGTGGAGTTAAATAGAGTCGCTGAGTTTCTCCGTCAAAAACATCTTCTCCTTCATTGGAACTGCAGAAATCCCAAAAACGAGCGTAATTGAAATCATGACTTTGATTATCAATCTGCCCCCACATCTCAATAGTCGCTGACATATAAGGAGCTATAATTCCAGGAGGCAGCTTCACATATTGAGCATTTGCTGTTGTTTTATCTATCGGGGCCAATACTAATTTGCCATCGGATACCGTGGCTCCATTTCTCAATTCACCATGAGCTGTGCCCACACTGTCATTGGCATCACTCTCAAATGAATAACGGTGATCCAGTCTCAGCTCCGGCAACTCATCCGTTACAGTAAGTTCTAAGGTTGAACTCTGTCCATTGTATTCTGCCGTGATCACTGCCGTACCAACACCTACTGCACGCACTTGATCATTTTTAATGACTGTAATGACATTCGGATCAGAAGTGCTAACTTCCGCCACACTGATTATATCAACGGAACCCAAATCCGCATACTCTCCCTGCAAACTAATCGGCAGGCGTTCATTGAGATACAGAGTTGTCTTATTCGCTGTTAACGTAATATTCTCCAAGGCCGGAACCGTTGGATCTATTACCTGATCCGGACCGGAAGCCATACTGGCAAAAACATCTTCCTGAGACATCGCTCCATTCCAGATACGCATCTCATTAATCTTACCATACAACCCCGGATCAGCAGCCCAATTTGAACGACCAATCAAGTTGTTATAAGTATAACCTATATCCATCGGTGCAAAGTCAGCCGCAACGGTATTAATCAGGGCCCCATTGCAATACACCGATAAGGTCTTATTGATACCATCTGCAACTACTACAATATGATACTCCTGTCCACGTACTAAACGGCCTGCCGGATTTAATCCTCCTACAGGACCGGAGCTCGTAATTGAACTCATTCCGTAAAATGTTGATAACGTGCTATAGAGTATTACATCACCCCGAGGCGTACAATTGAAAACCTGGGTACCTCCATCGAAGACATCTTCACCCCCATTAGAATTGCCAAACTCCCAGAAACGAGACCAATTATAGGATGAAGTTTGATTATCACTCTGAGCCCAAATTTCAATAGTTGCTGACATATAAGGTGTCATCATTCCAGGAGGAAGTTTCACATATTGAGCATCTGCAGAAGCATTACTGACCGGATTGAGCACCAGTTTACCATCGGCTACAGTCGCTCCGTTACGCAATTCTCCATGGGCGGTTCCCACGCTATCATTGGCATCGGTATCAAAAGAATATCGATGATCCAATCTTAACTCGGGAACTTCATCGGTAACCGTGATTTCCACTGTTGCTGTATGGCCATTGTATTCCGCCGTCAATGTCGCCGTACCAGGTGCCACTGCACGCACTAAATTATTATTGATCACTGAAAGCACTTCCGGATCAGAGGAAGTCACCACTGAATAAAGAGATGGATCAAAAGCTTCTACATTTGAGAACTTAACACTTTGATCAACCTCTAAACGTTCATTGACATAAAGTGTCGTCTTATCTACGGATAATGCAAAATCGCTAAATGAGCCCGGATCCCCTATCGTATCTGCTCCCGCGGCGTAATTGGCTATTACATTCTCAAAAGGCAAAGCACCTTTGTAGATACGAAACTCATCATAGGCTCCGTGAAAATAAGAATCCGCTCCAAAGTTTGATTTGCCAATCCACATATTCGGCATATCCCCGGCAAACATCGTCAAATCACTTGTCGCGGTACCAGATCCCTTAAGAACACCATCTACATAAATGCAAAGACGATGGTTTTCCCCATCCAATGTATATACTACATGATGAAGGACAAAATCATTGACCGGGAGCGCTGCTCCAGCTCCTATTTGACCATCACTGACTCCTTCGCAGCGTTGATCGGCACGCATATTTCCATCATTGTTTCTCCAAATAAGAGTATGATATTCCTTGCCATCTCCAATGGTGCCATCCTCATTTATGCCACAACTGCCAAAATCAAAGACTCTCTGCCAATTGTTGGTCCCATACCCTGTTATCCATGTTTCAACAGAGTATGATGCATATTCACTAATAAGATTTGCCGGAAGCGCTGCAAAAGATCCTTCGGTAAACGAACGGGTATTCCCTTTGCCGTCAAGACACAATCCGCTTCCTATGACATTGCCAAACTCATCATAGATATCCGAGCAATAGGCACTTCCATAAGTCCGCCCATCAGCATCACCGACACTATCTTCCAGAATATAGTATCCATCGGGGGACCAAACCGAATTTGCCGGAAAACTATACCTGTGAACCAGCTCTGCTCCGTATATCTGGGATGCGGAACTCACACCCAAAATTACAGCTATTGCTGCTATATATTTTTTATTCATAGTTATAATCCACACTGCTATTTTTGGATTTCTTCTCTCTCTGCTTAATTAGGACAATGAAAATCATCAACAGAAGATATAAAAATCCCTGACATAGTGCTTTTAATTATATTACTTAAAAACACCCTATACAAGAAAAACTTCTTATTCTATCTCTTTTTCTTCTAAGTTAATAAAACCTATAAAAACTTCTTATTTCCCTATATTAAAAACCAACATTTTCATCCCCAAAATAATCAAACAAATACCAAAAAACAAATTGCCGCTCTCTTCGTAAAGAAAGCGGCAATTTATGAAGCTTATCGAATAGCCGATTTCTTCAAACCGGCTCTAAGTTCTCTATCACCGATTCTAGTGAAGAAAATAAAAACACAGAAACCACTAGTGGGCATTATTTTAGTATTTAAAAAATTATTATGCGAGAAAAATTTTTCCATTCTGCTTTTTTTTAAGTTATTTAAGTATAAAAAATACACTCACTCTAAAAGTTTTTTACAAAAAAAATTTGTATTCGCCGACTTAGCGGTGTATATATAGGTGTGTATGATTTTATAGAATCTTTCTATAAGCTTCCTTTTGCTGTTAAATTGGAATGAATCCTATAAATATCATGGCCAGATCTAAACAATAAAAAGCAATTATGAGGAATAATATACTTAAACAGTCCAAAGGTTTTACTCTGATAGAGCTCCTGGTTGTAATAGCTATTATCGCTATTCTGGCCGGAATGCTGCTCCCTGCTTTGGCAAAAGCGAAATCCAAAGCTCAACAAACCTCTTGCCAAAATAATTTGAAACAATTGGGACTTGCCATTGGTATTTACACAACCGATTATCCTAAGTTTCCTGGCAGTATCGACGCGGAAGCATATGAATATATCTGGCCGGGGCGTTTAGGTAAAGCAGTCGGTACCAATATCGGCATTTTCAATTGTCCATCTGTCTCTCGTGATTATTATTGGATTAATGGCAGCGGTACCAACTCTAGCCGCAACTATACTGAACGCCACGTCTATGTTGATGAAAAAGGACAAACTCGCTTCCCGGCAGGTGAGAATGGTGCCGGTATGAGTTATGGCTATAATGATTGGGGACTCTTCACTGCATCTTGGACAGCTAATCCAGATTACGGGCTGGGAGGAGATATTACCGTTTCAACTGGCTCCGGTGAAGTTGCCGTCACCAAAGTGATCAACCCCTCTAATATGATTATGATTGCAGACTCCCGTTCCGATTATGAATATGACGGCAGCCTTGATCCAACAGAGCCGGGACAATGGCCTTCTGCACGTCACAACCGTAATGCGAACTTCGTCTTTGTAGACGGACATGCCGAAACCACGGCTCGTCGAGTTGCCGTTGATCCCACTGATGATCACCGCCGTGCGCGCTGGAATAACGACTTTGATCCTCACACAACTACCTCGCCGACGGTTCCAGACTGGGTGGCCGATACGGATCAGCCTGAATATCGAGATGATGGCAAAAACTAAAAAGCGATTCCTCTAATTATATTTCAAGAAAATCCGCGCAGATTCTATCTCAGAAACAGCGCGGATTTTTTCACCTCTCTCAGACACCTTTCGTCAGCTAAAAAAATATTCCCCCACCCAAATCCCGCTCCAAATGTATTGTTCTTCTGACCGATTGTGATTGCATAATCCCAGCGCGAGAAGCTCCAGAAACAAGTCGGCGCTCCATCCTGCCCGGTTGCCGTCGAGCAGCCTCTAAAGCCAGAGCCAAACTCCAAAAGTGATCCGCATGTCCGGCCTGACCGCTGTTATCACGATCTGCTGTGATTGAGACTCTTCCCGCAGCGTTTAAAGTTCGCCGCGGCAGTAACAGATCCTCCCTCAAAATCTCATCCAACGGATGACTTAAACGCGATTCCTCATAGAATCTCACCAAATTTGTCGCCAAGACTTCCGTCACTCGGGCATGGGGAAGAGCCCCTTCCCCAGAAGCCGCTCTTGACAAACTTCGTCGCTCTAAAACGGCAGGCATTGTAGAAGAAAAATTAATCCCATAAACCTTACGACTGCCATAAATTTGAAGAATATATTCATAAAGTCCCAAACCTAATCCCGTTATATCAATAGCAATTCCCTTCATCCCCGGTATTCGGAAAAGAGGATTTAAACGTTTTTGCTGCTCCGGCAATCTCATCTCCTCCAAACGCAGAAAACCCAATACACGGTAAATTCCATTCTCCGCCGTAATCACTGTAACAACCGTTCTATCTCTGCTTCGTCCCACATCCACTCCCGCAAAAAGCCATTTCCCACCGGAAGAAATCTCTTCAAAAAGTTTCAAAGCTTCCGGGCTCCACTCTCCAGAACAGATATATCCTGTATCGGAGCAAGCAGCTTCAATTAACGTTGTATTTAAAAGAGAACGATTTTCTCCGATAAAGGCACATTCATAATTCTGGTCATAAGCCTCCTTATCCAAAGCCGCAGCCCTGGCTTCATCCGGAGTAATCGGACGCCGGGTCAGCGGATCAAAAATCGGAACCCCCATTCTCCAAGCATCCGTCCGGGTTACTCGAGAAAGGACAAAACGAGAATCTCGTGTCATACGATAAAAAAGATTCCGTTTACCGTTACCAGTAGAAGCTATTCGGCAAAGAAAATCCGCTCTGGCGGCTAAAATCGGTTCTGCCGCTTCCCAAACTCCTTCCGGATCTTCGTAGAAAGCAATCTCATCTAAAATAAGATCTCCTGAAAACCCGCGGGCCGTCCTGGGATTAGCGGCTAGGGCATGAATCCGGCTCAAATCCCTCCCTCGCTCCAATCGGATTTCATGACGTGAAAAATGAAACTTGATCTCTTCCTCTCCAGATAATTTCTCCTCGCAGAAAGCCGAAGCCCGCGCGATGAACTCCGCTCCATTTTTGAGTGAATTGGAAAGGACCGTCACCGTATGAGCTCGACAGCGGAGTATTCGTTCCACGGCCCACGCTGCCAAAACTGTGGTTTTGCCAATCTGACGTGACCAATGCAAAATCAGGATTCCTGTACTGTGATCTTGAAAAACTTTTAATTGATAAGGTCTGAAAGTAAACATTACCTCTTAGGCTGCTTCCTCTTAATCCATTTCACAAATAATTCTTTGTTTTCAACGCAAGAATAACAAATTGGCTGCCAATATAATCTCTGCCTTAGATCCTGGCTATATTGAAAACCTCTTCATATTTATTTCTCTTCAAACACAATTCAAAAAACATAAAATATAAACTTTTGTAAAATGCTTAATAGCCCCCCTTTCCTCTCTGCTTTTTTTTTATATAGAAAATCCATCGTGAGACTTTAAAAAAATCTTATTGAGAAAAGCAAAGATAATGCTTATAATCATACATGTATGAATACCGTAAACGGATTTTTTTTAAAAGGTAAAAACTGGGTTAAGGTTTTTTCCTCCGCCGCAGCGGGCTGCCTTTTCCTATCAATTCCTCCTTCCACTCATGCTGAAATAAATACGGCATTCACACCTGCAGAGCCGGATACTCCACTCACCGCCAAATGGATCTGGGCTCCCAGAAGTGATTCCGTAACACCAGCCTATCATGAATACAATGAAACGATCTGTCTAAGCCGTCAATTCAGCGTGGGTGAATTTACTCAGGCTATTTTCCGTATTTCAGCCGACAGCTGGTATCGGCTTAAGGTCAATGACGTCTGGGTTGCAGACGGTCCCTCTCGTGCTTGGCCTGAACATTATCAGTATGATGTTTTAGACGTTTCCTCCTATCTCAAGCCTAACAGCCAAAATCTGATCAGTATCACGGCTAAATATTTTGGCATAGGAACATTTCACACTCTTCCTCAACAGGCAGGAGTATTAGGACAACTGGATCTGGATGGTAAAACCGTTCTCAAAACCGACGGAAGTTGGATTGCCGCTGAAATGCCTCAGTGGATCCCTAATACTCCCAAAATGTATATTCAAATGGAGGGGAATGAGTGGTATGACGCACGATTGGAACAAACAGGCTCTGTAAATTGCGCCGTAGAACTTTATGACACTCATGAAGGCCCCTGGCAGGGACTTAACCCTCGTGATGTAGGACTGCTCACCCGGGTTCCCGTCTTTTTTAAACGTTATTTGGGAGCCCAAATCGTTCGTGCAGAATGGCTAGATTACTGCTTCCGTCCGACCGACTTAAACTTCCCAGCTTTGATTGAAGCCAACAATGCCACCAGTATGGCGGGAGGCATTGTCACTATATTGGAAAATAAAGAACCCTGCGAAATTCATCTTCAGGATCTCGATCTAAAAGTCTCTTTGGACGGGAAAGAGGGTGTCGGCAAAATTAAGCTTGAGCCCGGCCAACATCTTCTCTGCGCTTTTACCCGCAATCCCTCTCACCATCTGCGCGAAAAAAATCTTCGCTTTATCAATAACACTAACAGCTTCAAACTCATCAATCCGCTGGAAAGCTCCTATGAGAACCCCTGGAGTTATGTTCACTTCCCCGAGTGCTACTATGCGACTAATGATTACAGCCGTTCCCCTATCGTAGGTGAACGCAACGCCATTTACTCACAAAAACGGGATGAACTCCTTAAAATCAAAACTCCGGATGAGTTTTTGAAAATAGCCGGTGACCGACTGAAGAACTATCCTTCCCAGAAAATGTTCCTCAAAGATTCCTTTTGGGAATTTGCCAACAAGCAAGTCATCGGTCCAGCAGATGAAAACTTGATTAAAAACCCCTCAGCTCTGATTTACGATAATGCAATAGCCACAACTATTTACCCGGATTCTCGCGGAGATGTGGAACTGCTTTATGATCTCGGTGTCCAAAGCTGCGGCTACTACACATTCCGACTCAAAGCTCCCGCTGGCACTATTTTGGACATAAACCAGATTGAATATATCCGTCCCGACGGCAAAATCCAAGGAACCGGATATTATCGCAATACGATGCGCTACATCACCAAAGAGGGAGTCAATGAAATGATCTCCATCAAACGCCGCAGCGGCCGCTATATCTTCCTCACCCTGCGTGAAATGACCGGTCCGGTGGAAATCCAGAATTTTCATGTGATTGAATCCACCTACCCTGTAGAATATAAAGGCGATTTCCAATGCAGCGATACACGTCTAAGCGAGATTTGGGATATCTCCGCACGCACTCTTAAACTTTGCATGGAAGATACCTTTACCGACTGTCCTCTCTATGAACAAACTCACTGGGTTGGCGATGCGCGCAATGAATCCCTTTTTGCATACGGTGTTTTCGGAGCGGAAGATATCGCCCGCCGTTGTATTGATATTACAGCCAAATCACTGGATCACTATCCGTTCGCCGGCAGCCAAACTCCCAGCTGTTGGGATACCCTAATCCCCGTCTGGAGCTTTATGTGGGGACTTTCCATCTGGGACTATTACTGGCAGACAGGAGACGAGGATTTCATCCGCGAATATCTTCCTTATGCCATCCGCAATATCCGCGGTGCCGCACAGTATATGAAGGATGGACTCTTCAGCGGACCATTCTGGAATATGTTCGACTGGTCCGGAGCAGATCAGGGACATAACACAGTTATTCATAACAGCATGTTCATGATTGGCGCTATCGATGCCGCACTCCGGCTCTCTGCCGTCATCGGCGGAACCCCGGACGATGAGTGGATGAAAGAAACCCGTGAAAAATTAGCAGAGAATATTAACAAACTTTGGGATGAGAATAAAAAATCTTATCCGGATGCTATCCATAGCAATGGGAAAATCAGTCCCAGTATCTGCCAACACACCAGTATTCTCTCTCTGATTTTCGACATTATCGAACCTCAGAACCGTGAAGCCGCGATTGCAAACATCATCAATCCTCCTGCCGGCATGGTCAAACTGGGCTCCCCCTTCGCAGCTCTCTATATGTATGAAGCTCTGGAAAAGACAGGCAATCAAGATACCATTCTTAAGCAAATCTACGAGAATTACATGCCAATGTTGGAAATCGGCTCAACTACCGTTTGGGAAAGCTTCCCCGGCGGAACCAGCGGGGCTGCGTTCCCTACCCGCAGTCACTGTCACGCATGGTCTTCGGCTCCTTGCCTATTCCTGCCCAGAATCATTCTGGGAGTCGTCCCAACAGCCCCAGCGGCAGCAGAAGTCACCCTGAGTCCAAGACCTTATGATCTAAAATGGGCTAACGGCAGAGTTGCCGTACATGAAGGAGTTATCGATGTCCGCTGGCAAATTCAGGATAAAAACCTGACAATTACCTGCAAAACTCCCAAATCTACTCAACTGAAGTTCCAAATGAATCCTCAGTTGGAACAGTTTGAATCAATTACCCTCAACGGGGAAAAAGTTAAATAAACTTAACTTCTCTGAGAACAGGAATCTCTTTCGAGGGATTCCTGTTCTCCGTTTTAACTTATGGCTTCCACGATACAACTAAGCGAAGAACAACTCTACGCCGTCAATGCAAATCGAAATGTTGTCGTCTCTGCCGGAGCCGGCAGCGGTAAGACCCGAGTTGTTGTGGAGCGCTGTTTAAATAGAATCCTTCATGCAGATCCTCTTCTACGGGTTTCGATCGATCAAATTTTGATGATCACCTTTACCCTAGATGCCACGGACGAAATGCGGCAGCGAATCCGCGGACAATTAAGAGCTCTCTGTCAGCAAGCCTATCAAAAAGAACTCTCTCCCAATCTGCTTTCGCTGCAAAATTCATTGGGTTCACGCGAACTGCTCATCCAATATCTCCAGGAACAGGAAAACCTGCTGGAGAGAGCCTCTATCTCCACCATTCACGGCTTTTGCATGCGAACGATCAATGAATTCTTTGATCTCCTCTATACAGAACTTGGTCCAACTCCCATCAGCAGAGTCATTGACGAGAGTCATATCTACAGACTGAAAAAAAACGCTTTTAAGAAACTCCTGCGCCAACATTATAAAAATAACAAAGCGGAGCTCTCTTCTCAAACTCCTCATAACTTCGATCCAATTATCCAGTTTTTAATTACTCAACTCAAAAATAATGAAACGGAATTGATGGAATATATCTGTCAAATATCGGACTTTATTCAATCTCTTCCCAAACCAAAAGAATGGATTGCCAAACAAAAATCTATTCTTCAAAGTCCTACTCTCCCTAAGAACTGGGAAGATTTCTTCACCCAATATCCAAATCCCGATTCGAAAGAAAAGCATTCACTTCCACTACTGAAGGAACAATGGCCTAAACTGGCTCATCATATTCAAATGATGCTTGAACTGACAGAAGAATTCGAAGCTGAATTTACCCAGCAAAAATACAATTTTGGAGGAATCACCTTTGATGACATGCTTCAGCTCACTCTCAAAATCGTTTCTCAATCAGAAGCTGCCGATATACTCCGCAAACGATACAAATTAATTTTTGTAGATGAATTTCAGGATACAGATCCCATCCAAGATGCTATCATTCAATGTTTTGCTCAGAACAACCTCTTCCTGGTTGGTGATGTTAAACAGAGTATCTACAGCTTTCGACATGCGGAACCGCAAATTTTTGAGGACTATATCCATAAGGCTGAAAATCAGACTGATTCTTGGTTCTATGCACCGCTTATGGATAACTACCGCAGCCATCCCCAAATTATCTCTTTTATAAATCACTTTTTTAACATCCTGATGAAAGAAGAAAAGAACTGCCGCTTTGATCCTCTCCGTTCTCAAGTTAAAATTCCCTCTCAGATAGATGAAAACTCTTCTTTCCCTCCAATACATATTTTGCTTACTTCAGCTTCTACCGGAAAATCGTCAGATGCGGATTCTGCTAACTTAGAAGATGAATACTCCGGGATTGAAAAAGAAGCAGCTCTTCTGGCTCAAGAACTTCTCAAAATGAAGAAAGCCCAATTCCAAGTTCGTGATAAAACAAGCGGCACACTGCGAGCTATGGAATGGAGCGACGTCGCCCTGTTCTGCCGAGGAACCCTCCAGTCAACAGCGATCTCCTTTATAAAAGAATTTGAGAAACGAGGAATCCCTATCAATGCACCGGGAATTCCTTTGACTCAATGCGTGGAAATCTTAGATATACTCAATATTATACACCTATTGGAAAATCCTCATCAAGATTTTCACTTGGCAGGCCTACTCTATTCACCTTTCTTCAATATGACTCGCAGTGAATTTCTGGAAATGCGCCGAGTCGAAAATCAAATGCTTCTTGATCAAGGGAAATCGGAGAATGAATCCGAACAATATCTAAATAATACCTCCTTATGGGACAGAATTAGAAAGCTAATCCGCTCTCAACAAATGCCGGAAGGATCCGTAAAAACAAAACTCATTCTATGTGTAGAGAGCATTAAATCCTGGCGGCAAATGTTAAGAATACTTTCTCTTTCTAATTTGATAGAAAAAATCTTAGAACACTTCTCCTACGAGGATTATATCTCGATTCAGCCTCTGGCAGAGCAGAAATTACGGAATATTGATCGATTTCTGAGAATGATTGAGCGGTTTGATCCGCTCAAGCGCCAAGGAGTTCATAATTTTCTCGAATATATCAAAAACTTGGAGGAATCTAACTCCGGCGACAATGTCAGCAGTTCCGGGTATAATCCTTCTGCTGTTCAAATGATGACTATTCACAAGAGCAAGGGGCTAGAATTCCCCATTGTCTGTCTGCTCTGCTTGGAAAAGAAATTCAATTTTGATTATTCATCTCGAATCTTTCTCGACAAAAATTTGGGCATTGTTCCATCACTGGTTTATGAGGATTACGACACTGAATACAACTTCCATATTCCGAGTCAAAAAAATAATTCTCTCTGGCCGGCTTGCAAACAGTTTCGTGAACAACGCACTCTTGCCGAGGAATTGAGAATACTCTATGTAGGCATGACTCGTGCGCGAGACCGTTTAATCCTCAGCGGAACACGCAAAATCAATAAAAAAGAGCAAAGTTTCCTTGATTTCATCAAAAAATGGGCCGAAAAAATCAATAATCCCAATCTCTGCTCTTTGCTTATGGATACAAAGTGCAACTTATCCGATTGCAAATTATGTCTCTCAGACCCTTTTTCCACCAAGGGACAAGACAATTTTACGCTGCAGATATCCCTCGCTCATCTCAATGATACTCCTCTCTTACCCCCTCCATCCCCTAAAGAAAACCTTCCTTTGGAAAATGAACTTTCCGCTATGGCAGCATCTTTGGCTTCAATCAGCGATTACTCCTACCCACATGTCGGAGTTGTTAATATTCCTTCTCGGAATAGCATTTCCTCTATCAGAAAGGCCTTCACTCCTCCCGCTGAGCAAAGTTATTTTCCTCTAAATAAAGAGAAACGTTCTAAGCTTTTTCAGGAAAAAAAACTGGCATGTGAGCGAGGCACTGCTTATCACATTGTTTTTGATCACCTCAAGATGGATCAATCGCTCTACCAAGCTCCCCCTGATGTAGAATTCTATCAAAAACAAATAGAAGAAATTCTGAAAAAACGATTTCTTACCCAGGAACAATACGAATTGATTGATAAACCGGAAATTTTCGTCAACTTCTGGAAATCTGAAGTGGGACAACTATTTCTTAGCCAATGGGATTGTGTTCTCCGTGAAGCCTCTTTCGCCGCAATGATTAACAAATATGAATTAACCACCGCCGGATTCCCAGAATCTCAGACACAACGCATGGGGGACGATTTTCTCTGTCTTCAAGGTGTAATTGATCTCATGATGTTAGGGAAAAAGGAGATATGGATACTGGATTATAAATCCTCTCTTGCTAAAAAGATGGATCCACAGAAATTAATCAAAAAATATTCCTCACAAATCAAACTCTATAAAATCGCCCTCGAAAAAATTTACCATCTCCCGGTAACACGCAGTTATCTCTACTCACTGGAACTTAATAAAATCATTCCTATTAAATGAAGAGAAAAAGATAACAAAACAAAATAAGATAAGTTAAGAAATAATTTCTCTGATCTTATTTCATATTAACTTAATTCTAACTCTCTTCCATGGATATCAGCTCCGTGCCTTTGAAAACCAATGTAAGAAGAATCAATTCGTCATCCCTTTTAGTTTTACTCACCTCCTTATTCTATGTATATCGCCGCAGCTGTATTCCAGATCCCTCCCTTAACTCCGTAATCTCTCTGAAGCGTCTCTCCGGACATATGTTATCTCTATAATTGTAAGTTATTTCCGGCTGTTTCTCCAAATCCTGCATCCTATAAAAATCCGCATATCTTTTAACACACTCATATTCCGGCAGCAATGTATTGTCTTTTGTCAATTCCAGGTACGCCAAAAGAAATACCTTTCACATGAGCTTCCCCTTCAATAGACCCTCTTACCGAGCTCTGCTTCTCCAACTCTTCGTCAAAATATCTCCCCCCTTCTGACTTCCTTCTTCAATGCTATCTTTTTCACCAGAAAAGAGCCTCTTTCTGCTTTTTATTAAAAATATAAACTGAAAAATATCGCCTTATTTCTCTCTTAATAGAAATGAGATAGCCCCTTTTAGCTTATGGAAACGGCAAAATTGAAACGCTTTTAACCTTGTAAAATTGCCATCAAACAGCCAGTATATCCGCCATGGCAGATAAACGGATTGGTATTATCGGCGGAAGCGGACTTTACGCTATCGAAGGTCTAACTCAGCAGGAATGGATTAAAGCAGAAACTCCTTATGGTGAACCTTCCGATGAAATTTTAACAGGAGTCTTAGAGGGCAGAAAGGTTGCTTTCCTCCCCCGACATGGACGCGGTCACCGGATTATGCCCTCTGAGCTAAATCATCGCGCTAATATCTTCGCTCTTAAAACATTGGGAGTAGAATGGATTCTCAGTGTGAGTGCTGTCGGTTCTTTGCAAAAACAATTTAAGCCCAGAGATATCGTTCTGCCTGATCAATTTTTAGATCATCTCCGAACGACACGCAATCAAACTCTTTTTGGAAACGGGATTGTCGCACATGTATCCTTTGCTGAACCGATTTGCCCCGAACTGGTCGAATTGATCTACCAATCCGGAATTGAATTGGGTGCTCCTATCCACAAAGGGGGCACTTATGTCAATATGGAAGGTCCCGCCTTCAGTACCCGAGCGGAATCTCTTCGCAATCATCATGAAGGTCACAGCGTTATCGGCATGACTAATATGGGTGAAGCCCGTTGCGCCCGCGAAGCAGAAATTGCCTATGCTACTATCGCTATGATTACCGATTACGATTGCTGGCATGAGGAAGAGGAACATGTAACTGTAGAAATGGTCATCCAAAATCTTCAACATAATATCTCATTGGCCAAGGAAATCATTCGCAAAACTATTCCCAAAATTCCTTTGGAACTTGAGTGGCCCTGCCACCATGCGCTTCAAAATGCAATCATCACCGATAGAGCCTACTGGCCAACTAAGCTGATAGAAAAACTTAGACCTATCCTTAAAAAATATATTTGACAAAAAAACATTTCTCAATAGAGTAGAAAGAGTAATTTATTGGAAATAATAAAATGAAAAAGCTTTTTATCACAGCCGTCTTATCCTGTATTAGTCTGGGATTAACAGATGTTTACTCCGCCAATTTCTATCTTTCTCCCCAAGGGAATGATAACAACCCTGGGACAAAAGAAAAACCTTTTGCAACTTTACAAAAGGCTCAAGAAGCAGTCCGAGCAACTCGAACTGCTTCTCCTCGAGATGCCATTACCGTTACCCTAGCAGGAGGTTTTTATCCTCTTTCCCAAACACTCCTCTTTGACACCAGAGACTCTGGTTTCTCTGGAGGAGCTCCAGTTCGTTATGTAGCGGCCCAAGGGGAAGAAGTCATCGTCAGTGGAGGCAGACGTCTTACCACTGAATGGGTTAGAGATGATAACCTTCCAGGAGTTTGGAAAACA
This sequence comes from uncultured Verrucomicrobiota bacterium, assembly GCA_944389455.1. Taxonomy (GTDB): domain Bacteria; phylum Verrucomicrobiota; class Verrucomicrobiia; order Limisphaerales; family UBA1412; genus UBA1412. The sequence continues at coordinate 40,098 of CALXMK010000004.1, read as the reverse complement.
CGCCTTCCAGATGAGGGAATTCATCCCTTTGAACAGCTCTGGGTCAACGGACGGAGAGCTATCAGAGCACGCACCCCCGATTACTGGCATTATGCTCGCCTGGATAACGTCAGCGAAGAGCGTCAAAAAACCCTTTCGGGAGAAGAAAAAATCATTCATACATTCAAGGTCGCGGATCATATCATGAAGACTCTTCATGAAATCACTCCCGAAGAACTGAATTCTGCTCAGATCCATGTATTTCATAAATGGGATACAACCCGTGAATGGCTCCAAAATATAGACCCAGATAAGAATTTTATTTATACACAGGGCAAACCAATGCAGGGACACAATAAAATGGTTCGCGGCTGTCTTTATTACCTAGAAAATTACAAAGAAGCGCTTACCTCTCCCGGTGAGTGGTTTCTCAGCAAAGATGGCTGGCTCTATTATTATCCCTATCCGGATGAGGATATTCAAAAAGCAGAGGTCATTTATCCACAACTTAATAGGTTAATTCAGATTCAGGGAAAAGGGAATCATCAATATGTACGCAATATTGAGTTTGAAGGAATTAAGTTCCGCTATAGTGAATACAACATACCCGCCGGAGGAGTTCCTCCTATGCAGGCTGCTATGGCTTGCCAGGAAGAAACTATTCTGATCAATAATGCCCGTGATATTTTCTTTCTCAACTGTGCCGTCGAACATACCGGAAATGTCGGGATTTGGTTTAAAGAAAACTGCCGCAATTGTACAGTAGATACCACCAGACTCTACGATCTGGGAGCCAGTGCAATCCGCATCGGCGAAACTCAAATCAAACCAGAACAAACCCGAACCTCTTCTATTACCATCAATAACTGCATTCTCCAAAGCGGAGGACGTATTCACCCTTCTGCGGTAGGTATCTGGATCGGACAAAGTCCTAACAACCGCATAACCAACAATGAAATCTCTGACTTTCTCTACACCGGAGTCTCTATTGGCTGGACTTGGGGATACACTGAAAGTGCCGCACAGCATAATCTGGTAGCTTATAATCACATTCACCATATCGGCTACCGCATTCTCAGCGATATGGGAGGAATCTATACTCTGGGGAATCAAGTTGGCAGTATTCTCCGTGGCAATGTTATCCACGATATCTACTCCAGCAGTTATGGGGGCTGGGGACTTTATCCAGACGAAGGCACTACAGGATTATTATTAGATGATAACCTTGTTTATAATACCAAAGATGGTGGATTTCATCAGCATTATGGACGAGAAAATATTGTTCGCAATAATATCTTTGCTTTCAGCCAAGAAGGACAAATTGCTGTCACTCGTAAAGAAGAGCATACCTCCTTTATTTTTGAGAAAAATATTGTCATCTACGATACTGGCACTTTACTGGGCTATGGAGGCTGGGCCGCAGGCGCTAATGTCGTTATCGATCATAACCTCTATTGGAATGCCGCCGGACAACCTGTAACCTTTATTGGAAAAACCCTAGAAGAATGGCAAGCTATGGGACATGATAAACACTCTTTAATCGCTGACCCTCTATTTGAGGACGCTGCCAAACGAGATTTCCGTCTTAAAAAAGGCTCTCCGGCTTTTGATATCGGCTTTGTCCCGTTTGATACCTCTAAAGCAGGCGTTCAAGGAAATCCAGAATGGATTGCACTGGCTAAATCCATTCCCATGCCAGACTTTGCTGTTACGGAAGAAATTCCTCCTTTTACAATGAATGAAGACTTTGAAGAGAGCTCGTTAAACCTCTTCAACAGTTATGTCTATTATCAACATGAAAATCACCCTGAACTCATCTCTCTTACCGATCAAACCGCTGCTTCGGGGAAACACTCTCTCATGTTTACGGATAGTCCAGATTTGGAGCACAGCTACAATCCTCATCTCTATTTCGACCCCAACTATCTTCAAGGCACACTGCGGATGAGCTATAAAATCAAGCTCGGAGCCAATACAATCACCCACAATGAAATCCGCAGTGAAGGCAACCCCTATCTCATTGGACCAAGCATCTATTTCAACCACAAGACATTGCAAATCAATAAACAAAAATTGATGGAGCTTCCTCTTGATCAATGGCTGGAAATTCAAATTACAGCACCACTCGGAGATAAGGCAAACGGAACATGGGATCTTAAAGTTGTCTTGCCCGACGGGTCTTCTCGGGAATTCACCGCATTGCCCTGTGACCCCAAATGGAACCGTGCTCGCTGGATAGGATTTTGCGCCCTGGGACAAAATAGTTCTGTTTTTTATTTGGATGATCTCCAGGTAAATCTGCTTCCTGAAGAAATATCAGCTCCCTCGAAATAGAATTCTCTACCAGTTAAACTTTTTATGCACTTCAAACGTTACTGCAAAACATTACAGCTGGAAGAAAATCCTTCTCTTATTGCTGAATATAAAAGGATTCACTCTCCGGGAGTCATCTGGCCTGAAATCTCTGCTGGCATGAAAGAGGTCGGCATCTTGCGAATGGAAATCTATCTTCATGGGAACACTCTGTTTATGATTATGGATACGGTACCCGATTTTGATCATGATACCGCTATGAGCCGCTTGGCCAATCTCCCTCGTCAAGCTGAATGGGAAACTTATGTATCACGTTTCCAAAAGACTTCTCCTGACGCTTCTGCCAAAGAGAAATGGCAGCTTATGGAACGGATCTATCAAATGGAATAAGACTTTCCCTCACCACTAAAAAAATTGTGGCTTAAAATAATAAGAAAGGAGAGCCTTTTAGTAAGAGCTCTCCCGTTTTGTGCATGATATGCGTTGCTTTAGCTTAGATAATAGTCGATCATATCACTTCAATCTCTCCGTTTTTAAACTCCGGAGAAATTTAGTTTATCCGTTTTTACCATTTTCGATCTTTATACTTCGAAATGAGGTATGATTTTGTCATAGATATTTTTCATTTCGAAATATAAAACGAAAAAATAAAAATCGTCTATTATTACGCAACAGGAACCATCACCCAACCATCCCTATTAGGACAGCGTCTCCACTGATAACCATCCGGCGGAGCCGAAGGTTGTTGGGGTCCCGGTACAAATCTAGGGCAATTGGGTGCAACAGCCGGATTAACACAAGGGCGTGGACAATTATATCTATATCCAGGTACTCCCGGACATCCGGGACGACCAGGAGCTCTAAAACCAGGACCACCACCTCGGCCTGGACCTCGTGTCACAATCTCATCTTGATTCTGAGATGCTAAAGAGGAAGCTTTCGCTTCCAGTATTGTAGTACTGCCCAGAGTAAGCAAACCGCCAATCAAAACGGTTAGAACAAGTCTGGGTTTCATTATTTTTTTCATAGATACCTTCCTCTATTACTTTTATATCTCAGCATGACAGAACAACTTTTCCATCAAGCCGTATATCTGTTAGACGACTCAAGAATTTTTTTATTCATTTTCACTTTGAATCACTTCTCTCTTTGGACTTGAATTACTAAGAATCTGTTTTTAGAATTTACTGTTATGAAGATTAAACTATCTTATGTATACTCTTTAATTTTAGCCTCTTTGCTCTGTTTTTGCCCAAACAAATCCCTCTCCGCTAAAGATTCTGCATCCTCTTCAGATTCAACCGAAAAATCGGAGAGCTTTGTCGCATGCTACTATTTCCCCAACTATCATCCCAATGACCCACGCAATGAAAAATTAAAAGGTAAAGGCTGGTCTGAATGGGAATTGGTCAAAAATGCGAAACCTCGTTTTGAAGGTCATTCCCAGCCTAATATTCCCGCCTGGGGTTTTACGGATGAATCTGATCCTCTGCAGATGGCTCAAAAAATCGATGCCGCTGCCGACTTTGGAATCGATGCTTTTATCTTTGACTGGTATTACTATGAAGACGGTCTTTTTCTGGAACGCGCTCTTGAACAAGGTTTTATGAAGGCACCAAACAAGGATAGGCTCAAATTTGCCCTCATGTGGGCCAATCATGACTGGCTTGATATTCATCCCTGGAAGATAGGAACACCGCAAACTCTGCTCTATCCTGGAAAACTCTCTCCGGAAGCGTTTGATAGAATGACCGACTATATTATCAAATTCTACTTCAGTCACCCCTCCTACTGGCTTCTGGGAGGAAAACCTTATTTCTCCATTTACGATTTAACCCGACTGATGGATTGTTTTGGCTCCGTTTCAGCAACACGTGAAGCTCTTGATCGTTTCCGCGTGAAGACGATTCAAGCTGGATTTCAGGGATTGCACATCAATGCAGTCGTCTGGGGTAATGCCATTCTCCCTTCTGAAAATGTCCCTGCCGATCCCTCTGAGCTTGTCCGCCAACTCGGTTTTGACAGCGTCACTTCCTATGTATGGATTCATCATGTCTCTCTCAAAGATTTCCCTCAAACCGAATATAATTATGTTCGTGACCGCTATCTAGAATACTGGGAACAGGCTGAAGAAAAATTCCATGTTCCCTACTATCCTAATGTCACAATGGGATGGGATTCATCCCCTCGTGCCCATCAAAGCGATAAATTAGAAAACTTGGGTTATCCCTTCATGGCTTCCATCAAGAATAACACTCCGGAGAACTTTCGCACCGCTCTGGAAATAACTCGTCAAAAGCTGGCTGAACGTCCTGCTTCTCAACGCATCTTTAATATCAATTGCTGGAACGAATGGACCGAAGGAAGCTACTTGGAACCCGATAGCAAACATGGTATGCAATATCTCCAGGCTGTCCGAGACTCTGCCGCAAAATAATTAATAATTTCTTAATCGATGCTTATCTCTGTTTTAATGGAGGATACCGCCTCCACACCCCAATTTGCTAGTGAACACGGGTTAAGCCTGTGGATTCAGATGGAAGGTCTCGAACCTCATACTCTCTTATTTGATACCGGCAAAAGTGCCCTGCTGAGAGCAAACTCCGAGCAGCTTGGAATAAACTTAAGTGAGGCTGAATATATTATACTCTCTCATGGCCATTACGATCATGCGGGCGGTCTTACGGAAGTAATACAGAGGAATGCCACAGCCCCTATTCTGCTGCATCCTGAAGCCGTTTTGCCTCATTACGCTTTACGTTCTTCCGGTAAATTGGATTACATCGGCATTCCATCCGAACTGCTGGCTCATCCGAGACTTCAATATACCTCAGCGATATACCCTTTGGGCAAATGGGGATTGCTTTTTTCCGGCATTCAGGGGAAAGAAGCTTCAGCCTCCTCCAACCACGTTCTACGCATGGTGAAAGGTGGAATAGAAATGGAGGATGATTTCATTCACGAGCAAAATCTGCTGTTGCGTGAAGAGTCCAAGCTTATTCTCATCACTGGTTGTGCTCATCGGGGAATTCTCAATATTTTGGAACGCGCCGCTGAATTAGCAGGCCGTTACCCGGATTTTGTTTTAGGCGGATTTCATCTTTCCAATCCGACAGCAGGCACCTGTGAGCCTGAATCTTTTCTCAATGCTCTTGCAGGGAAGCTCCTTGAACGGGTCAGTGGAATTTGTTATACTGGTCACTGCACCGGGACGGAAGCCTTCGGTAAACTTCAAGCAAAAATGGGTAAAAGATTACGCCCTCTGAGTACCGGTCTCCGTATCCAAATTTGACAACTCTAAATTTCCAAAAAGAGTTTCTAACAGATTATTTCAAAACTATGAGTAAAGAAAGCTGCGAACATCATTGCGATCAAAATCCAGAACAATGCGGCCAGAGCTGCAGCAATTGTTCCGAAAAGAAAAGCAAAAGTGATTTCATGGAAAAACCTCATGAAATGAGTCAGATCCGCAAGGTAATCGGTATTGTCAGCGGTAAAGGGGGTGTCGGCAAATCAATGGTCACCTCCCTTCTGGCGATCGCTATGAGTAAACGTGGCTTCCATACTGCTATCCTCGACGCAGACATCACTGGCCCCTCTATTCCCAAGGCCTTTGGCGTTACAGAAAAGATTCGTCAGACAGAATCCGGAATCTTCCCATCCACCACTGAAGGAGGAATTCAAATTATGTCTGTCAATCTAATCCTACCCCGTGAAACGGATGCTGTCGTCTGGCGCGGTCCCATTCTCGCCAATACGGTTAAACAATTTTGGAAAGATGTTATTTGGGGTCCTATCGACTACATGTTCGTTGACATGCCTCCCGGAACAGGTGATATTCCCCTGACGGTATTCCAATCGCTGCCTCTGGATGGAATTATCATCGTTACCTCTCCTCAGGAACTCGTCTCGATGATCGTCAGCAAGGCTGTCAATATGGCAGAATTGATGCAAATACCTATCTTGGGCATCATTGAAAATATGTCCTATTTCAAATGTCCTGACAACGGCAAGGAATATAAGATATTTGGAGAAAGCCATCTGGAGGAAATCTCCAAATTGCACAAAATCAGTATCCTGGGCCGTCTGCCAATTGATCCAAAGCTTTCGCTTGCCTGTGATAAGGGCGCAATCGAAAAAGTAGAGGATGGGCAGCTCTCCTCTGCAGCAGGATTCCTTGAAACTTTGACAGGACACTGCCGATAAAATCTGTCAGTCAACATTGCCGGAAATATTTTCTCCGGCAAAGAATATTTCATAGCTGGACAAATAGGCCACAACAGGATACTCTAAAGGAGAGCAGAGCTTGCACAATTTAAAATGAATGAGACGCTTAAAGATAATCAGCTCTCTGAGAAACCTTCTAAATGGAAGGTCTTCTTAAGAAGAAGTCTCAGTACTGTTCTTCTGTGGGGAATTGTCCTCTCTCCGGGCTTTTTGCATCCCCATCCGTTAGGAGATTATATCTTTCTTCTACTCATGATCCTCCTCTCTACTTTGGGACTCATGGAATTTTATCGGATGGCAGAGCGCAAAGGGCTGCATTCTTATCGAGGAATGGCTATTTCTTTTGGAATTATTCTGCTGACAAGCACCTTTTTTTACCTTACCGAGCACTGGGGACGCAGCGCAGCTCCTTCTCGAGCCAGTGATTTTGAATGCGGCATCCTGGTTTTATTCGTTTTAGGACTCTGCCTGAGACAACTTTTCTCACGAATTCCTAATAGTGGTCTCAACAGCATTGCCATCACACTCTTCGGATTGATGTATATTCCATGGCTGCTCAATTTTATCCAAAAAATCTATTTTTTCACCGGAATTTCAGGTTTCTTCTACGTTTTTTATTTTATTATCGTTACTAAATTCAGTGATATGGGAGCCTATCTCACCGGTTCGCTCATTGGAAAACATAAAGTTATTCCCCGCATCAGTCCCGGTAAAACCTGGGAGGGACTCGCTGGGGCCGTCATCTTTTCAGTAGGTATCAGCATCCTCTGTTTTTACCTAATTGGCAATCATCTACAAGGGATGACATTAATTAATTCATTAATTTTAGGAGCTATTCTGAGTATCTCAGCTGTCATCGGAGACTTAATTGAATCTCTATTTAAGCGTGAAAGCGGATTAAAAGACTCCGGCGGAGTTTTCCCCGGGATCGGAGGTATTCTGGATCTGCTGGACAGTATTCTCTTTAATGCTCCGCTGATGTATCTCTATTTAAGACATATTATCCACTAAAAGATTTGCTCTGTTAAAAACTTCAAGCTTTTGAAACTATGAAAAACGTCGTTTTGCTGGGCTGTACCGGTTCCATCGGAACTAACAGCGTAAAAGTTATTCAAGATCTTTCGGACCGTCTCAAGGTAATAGGATTAGCCGCCGGCGCTAATGTCAATCTTCTGGAGCAGCAAGCTCGCAGTCTTCATCCCGCGGCCGTTAGCATCAACTCCCCTGAACACGCGGAACAGCTTCGCAAAAACCTTCCTTCGGAAACGGAAGTCTTCTGTGGGGAAGAGGGGCTTATTCGTCTCGCAACCCTTCCTCAAGCCGATATTGTCCTTATTTCAATCGTAGGCACTGCCGGGTTAAAACCAGCCTTAGCCGCTATTCGTGCTGGAAAAGATATCGCCCTGGCCAGCAAAGAAGTTCTTGTCGTCGCAGGTTCTATTGTAATGAGTGAAGCCCGTAAATACGGCGTAAATGTTTTAACCGTAGACAGTGAGCACTCCGCTATTTTCCAATGTTTGGAGGGACGTCCTCCGGAAAGTATCCGCCGTCTTATCCTAACTGCCTCCGGAGGGCCCTTCCGCAAAACCCCTAAATCGGAATTCCTCTCCATTACGTTGGAGAAAGCCTTGAAACATCCCAGCTGGGTCATGGGACGTAAAATCACTATCGACTCTGCTACCCTCTTCAATAAAGGATTGGAAATGATTGAGGCGCGTTGGCTCTTTAATGTAGGAATGGAAAAAGTCTCCGTTCTTGTTCACCCCCAGAGTATTGTTCACTCCATGGTTGAGTTTGTCGACGGCTCTATTCTAGCCCAAATGAGTACTCCCGATATGTGCCTGCCGATTCAATATGCTCTCACCTGGCCGGAACGTGTCGCCAGTCAACGGGTTAAAACCAATTTTGCCTCTATTGGAACCCTTACTTTTGAAGAACCGGATGAAGACCGTTTCCCGGCTCTTAAACTCGCGCGTGAAGCAGGTCTCAGAGGCGGCACACTCCCCGCTGTCCTTAATGCCGCTAATGAAATCGCCGTAGAGTCTTTTGTTCAAGGTAAAATTCGCTTTGATCAAATCAGCATCTTGGTTGAAAAAGTCATGTCTGCTCATGCCCGTGTTGAGCAACCAACTCTTGAAGAACTTTTGGAAGCAGATCGTTGGGCTCGTGAGGAATCCCGTTCCCGAGTTGCTCGTGGATAATCAACTCCATGCCTAAACCTAAACAGATCGATCTCTGCGACGGGAGCGTAATTCCTATCCTTTATGAGGATCGGAATGTACTTGCTCTGGATAAACCCAGCGGATGGATGCTCGCTCCTAATACATGGGTGCATACCTCACGCAACTTGCAGCTGGCTCTGGAATCCTCTTTAATGGGCGGAGATTTCTGGGCTCGTTCTCGAAACCTCAAGTTCATTCGTTATATTCACCGTTTGGACGCTGATGCTTCTGGTATCCTCCTGATGGCTAAAAATCCGGCTGTTCTGGCGGTATTGAGCAAGCTCTTTGAGGAACGGAGAGTAGATAAACATTATCTGGCTGTCATCGAAGGAATTCCGAACCAAACGGAATGGGAATGCGCACTTCCCTTGGCTGAAAAAGTTCCTAGTCATAAACCCCGTCCTGGCAAAGAAGGTGTCAAAACTTTTGAAGCCTCCAAAGTTCGTGCCTATGTTGATCCCCAAAACGGGAAACCGGCTCTGACTCAATTTAGACTTCTGGCTCAAAACGGAAAACGAGCTCTTATAGAGGCTCATCCTCTCACCGGCCGCACTCACCAGATTCGTGTTCATTTAGCCGAAAGCTCTTTTCCCATCGTGGGAGACACTCTCTATGGGAAAAAAGGAGCCACTCTGGCCCTTAGAGCGTTACAGATCTCCTATCGAGATCCTTTCCAGAAAAAACAAATCTGCATCACAGCTCCATACAAACGGTTTGCAGCAGCATATGGATTCCCCGAATTCCAATTCCCGGAGACTAAGTCGTCAGCAGAATAGCATTCAGTGCTTCATTTAAATACTGGGGGAAAATTTTATTCCGGATAGATTTTTCTTTCTATTCGGGCGGAAGCATTATCTGCCAATGGCCTTGTTTTCTGCCGCCTACACGCTTCAATAACTTCAGTTCTTGAAGACGTGATAGGTTATATTTCACTCCCCCTTCCGTAATATTGGAAAGGTTTTCACTGATTTCTTTTCGAGTTGCTTTTGGGCGCTTTTTGAGAAACAACAAAATTGCCCGCTGCAATTCTGTCAGGTTTTGGGCAGTCTTTTGGGCAGTCTTTTGGGCAGTCTTTTGGGCAGTCTTTTGATCTCTTTGTATGGTCGCTCTTTCCGGATATTCAAATTTAAATATTGTCCATACTCCCGATTCGTCACAGCGGAACTCCGGAGTTGAAAAGCCTTCATTCTTGCAAGCTATGATAATACGTTCAATACCACGCCCCCATGCCTCTATCTCTCCTGCCCGAAAAAAGGTATTGGCTATACTGGGATTATAAGGCTGGCTTCCATGGGAAGAGAGCAATGTATCAACTGTCCACCCCTCAGGAAGTAAACCGACATTTATGATTTCCAATCGATCCTCATATACACGTATCTGTATAGGAGCAGAATTTGCATAATTCTTATTGATAAAAGCGTTCAAAAGAGCTTCGCGCAACGCTTCCTTTGGTATCGGCAATGTCTCGATGCGTTGGATTCCATCGTAGGTAATGATAGCTTTCAGGTACTTGGTACATAGCAAATCCGTCAGTTTAGCTATTTGTAAAAATAAGCTGCCATGTATTTCATCCTGATATACTAAATCCATTCCTTCACGGAAAAATCCAACTTTCACATAGGCTCCGGACACATACTGCTCTGGGTCAGAATGAAACAACAAAATGGCTGCTCGTTTCAGGAATTTACCCTCATACAAGCGGAGTTTTTCCAATACCCCCTGATTAGCATCCATTAGATCTTCTTCTTCCATCCGTCCGCTTCGTTTTGCATATTTACGGAATAAATCAAACGCTGAATGATCCAAATCTTCAGCTTTGAGAAAAGGGACCGGAACACTATCCCATGTTTTGCCCTGTTTACGAAGCATAAAAAGGTCAAGTGCTGCACCTTTCAATTCCTGATTAGTTGAACCACTCCGTTGGTAATACTTTCCTCGAAAGCTGATTGGATAGGGATAGGCTTCAGTAATAATTTCAAGATATTCCTTTTTATTTTTTTCCTTCAAATTAACATCTACCAAAATGCCCAACATATCCCGTACTTTATTGGGAATATCCTCCATCGACTTTTTCGCGTTCGATATACCGCATACTTCCCCATTATCCTTTACCCCAATATAAAGAATGCCTCCCTGAGAGTTAGCAAAGCTGCATATCCATTTTAGATACTCATCACGCCAGGATTCTTTAAATTCTGTATTTTGGGATTCCGTTGCCGACATATCTCATCTGTTATAATTTATATTTTTTAAAATTCTCCGTTTGTCTCAAGGTTTCTTTTGATATATTGTTTTTTATTGTTCAGTCAATATCAGAATCAATTTCTTCCACTCAAAAAGAATATCTCCTTTAGCTAACCCCTGGACGGATTATTCCCAAGCGAATCAACGCGTTCCGAATGCCATGATTATCAACAGTATCCGTAACGTAATCCGCTGCGGCCTTTACTTCATCTGAAGCGCTGCCCATGGCAATTCCTGTCCCCGCCTTGCGCAACATGGGTATATCATTCCCACCGTCTCCAAAAGCGAGTGTCTCAGAAATATCTATCTTATAGTAATCTGCTAATATGCCGAGTCCCATTCCTTTATCGACCCCTCTGACATTTACATCCGCGAAAATCGGATGCCATCTGGAAGCAAAAAGGTTGGGAATCTGAGCTATTACCTTCTTTTCCGTCTCTTCATCGCAGTAGAAACAGAGTTGTGAACATTCTTCCTCTGCAAATTTCTTTTCTATATCGATCACCGTTGGTACCGGATGATCGATCAATCGGGCTATCTCAATGACGATGGGATTGAGTTTATTAACAAAAATGCCCTCATTGGTTTCCAAAGCTAAGGGGAAATCATATTTTTTGGAAAGCTCAAGCGCCTTATGAAAATCTTCAGCTGGAATTAATTTTTTATAAATGGGAGTAAAATCTCTCAAAACACACTCTGCTCCGTTCAGAGAGATAACGGCCTCGTAGGGGACTTCCCTTATTACATGAAGATCTGCGGCGGAACGCCCCGTGGCAATGATAAGCTTACAGCCGGAGTGATAAGCTTGACGTAAGGCATCTAGAGCTGTTTGAGGAATATGATGGGTATTAAAACTAAGCAGAGTCCCGTCAACATCCAGAAAAATAGCTTTTATCATATTTATAACCAATATCCGATATCTAAAATTCTTTGATCCGATTTTTGTTTATTTTATTTGAAAATCAATGTCGTAAAGAGAGAACTAATCCTGATCAGATTAAAGTTTCCGTATCACAATCATTTTATTACTGCGGAAGATCAAATGGAACTCCATCAGCATCTTCTTTGACCACACATAGTTCATACAGAGTCCAACCGTATATGATCGGCACCAGGAAAAATAACGAAGCGCAAGAGAGTATCAATTGAATCAATCCACGTTTCCAATATCCGGCATAGAAATTATGAAATCCCATCCCTATGAAAAATATTCCCAGAATCATATAGATAATTCGGCTTTTGGAACGATAGTCCACCCAATCTTCCGAAAATACTTTCGCATCAGCCTTCGCTTTCTGCTTGAAGTCTTCCATCAGAAGTTGTTTTTTCTCTTCATACTCTTCCTCTGTAATGATTCCTCGCTCCTTTTGAATCATCAATTGTTGTAAACTTCCAATATTGAGCGGCATTTTCTTTATTAAATCGATTTCAGTTTTTATCTTATCCGTACAAATACTTCATTTTGAACAAACGACGGATTTAAATTATAAGCTCATATTTAAACATACAAGCAGATTTTTCAATATTTTTTCCACTTATATTATTTACTCATGTAATTCCAAGGGCAATCCATCCGGATCGTGGAAAAAGGTCATCTTTTTGGCTGTAAACACATCTTCTCTGATGGGTTCGCAGAAAATACCTTTTTCTTCCAACTCTTTAACAGTATTTTCAATATTTTCTACTTTAAAAGCCAAATGCCGCAAACCGCATGCCTCCGGATAGTTTACTCTCCGAGGAGGATTGAGAACTCCAAAGATTTCCAGTTCTATACCACCGCATTTCAAATCCAACTTCCAGTCTTGCCGTTCGGGGCGGTAATTCTCCCGAATCACTTCAAACCCCAATTGGTTTACATAAAAATTCCTGGACTCTTTGTAATTAGATACAATGATCGCCACATGATGAATAACCGATAAATTCATAAGTGCTCCTTCAATTTCTCAATGGCTTTTGCACTGAACGTGCAGATTCAGAGTAACTCTACCCAACAAATGAGTCAATCTGCTAATCTGAGGAAGAGCTCTTCTTGGAAATAAGGAGAGGCTCTATATCGCCCCTTTCCAGTTTTAAAAGGGCCTTCTTCCTCTCTATTCCTCCTGCGTAGCCGGTTAAGGAGCCATTTACCCCTATGACTCGATGACAGGGAATAAGAATAGAAATCGGATTATGCCCTACCGCTCCTCCAACGGCTCGGGCAGAGCCTCTTCCGGCTCCGGGATACCCTGTTGTTGCTTGAGCGGCGATTTCTCCATAGGTAATTATGCTGCCATAAGGAACTTTCCGCAGTAATTCCCAAACCTTAAGCTGAAAATCGGATCCCTCGGGATGAAGTGTTGGAGTAAAATCCGGTTCTTTTCCGGAAAAATAGAGATCAAGCCAATCCTTTGTCTGCTCAAAAATAGGCAATTCTTGCTCCTGAGAATCCGATCGCAGCCGACTCGCAAAGTATTTTTGTCCTACAAACCATAACCCACTCAATCCAAGCTCATCCGCCGCAAGCAGAATCTCTCCTAAAGGCGATTGATAATATGATTTATACTGCATATAAGTTACGGTTTTCTGGATAATTTCTTGGCGGGTGCATAGTCCTTCATCTCCGGGATTGCTCCACCAGCCACCGCCCAGAGATAGAGACTCGCTACACTGCCATAGGGGCTGTAGCGTCTGCGATATTTCTCAAATAATTTTCGATCAATTGTGCGGTGATGATAGACCATACGCAGTCCTCTCTGAATCCCCAAGTCGTCAAAGCTGAATATATCCGCCCTCTGTAAACAGAATAATAAAATCATTTCCGCGGTCCAGACACCGATTCCCTTTAGAGAAGTAAGCGCCGCAATAGCCTCTGCGTCAGACATCCGCTCCACAGATTGAAGATCAAACTCCCCTTTTTGTACTTTTCGGGCAAAATCCGCAATATACTCTGCCTTTCTAAGGCTCATCCCCATCGATTGAAGTTTTTCACTCCCGACAGATACAAGCGTTTCAGCATTGATTTGCCCCAGAGAATCATTCAATCGCTTCCACACCGTGGCCAGTGCCTTGGAAGATATCTGTTGGCCAACAATATTATGCACTACGGAAGAGAAGAGATTCGGTTCTATCTTTCTCTCAATAAAACCGACTTTCTCGATTACTTCTCCCAAGCGCTTATCTTTTCTTTTAAGATACTCCGTTTCCTGATCTCCATAGAGAAAATAGTCCATCTTAAAACTTCCTTTAGCCGCGCAATCGCATCTGTTCTATCAATAAATCGCATCCGGGACATTATTATGATTCCAAAACATAATGTTTTAAAAGCATAATAAATATATTATCTACGCAAACCCAGCCGCGTAAAGCGGAACATTTGTCATTTGCCCCTGTTCTTTATAGGGCAGTATGGAATATCTTACCGCTCTTAAATCGGAATTTTCTCTCAGCATACGACTTAGCGAGTTGGATCGCACGTTTCCGGAAGCCTTCACCTCTATAGGCAGCAAACGGTTCTCTTTTTGAATCAGAAAATCTATCTCCAGGCGAGAATCATCCGTTTTATAGTAATAGATATGGGGCTTCCCATGGCTAATCAGCTGCTGCATCACATATTGCTCGCTCATCCCCCCTTTGTATTCGCTAAAAATACTCTCTCCAATTAACACTTGGGCCGGACTGACATCTGCCATCGCTCCCAACAATCCCACATCGAACAGATAAAGTTTAAACGCCTTTAAATCCTCGTAGATTGCTAAAGGCAATGCCGGCTTAGAACATCTGGGAATTTTATATACTAGCCCGGCATCTGCCAACCATTGTAAAGAGATCTCAAAATCAGTAGCTCTCGCTCCCTTCCTCAAAGCTCCATAGACAAATTTTTTGTTCTCCTTAAATAGCTGTGAAGGAATCGATTTCCAGACCATTCGTATTCGGGATAATTGTTCTTTAGGAACATGTTTTGAAAAATCGCTTTCATAGCCTTTGAGGATATTCAACTGAATATGTCTGACCTTCTGAAGCTCCCCTGTCTGAACAAATTTTGCAACAGCTTCAGGCATTCCCCCGGTATAATAATATTGCTTCAGAAGCTCTATATACTTTTCATGAAGGGTGTTGATAACAGAATAATCGCTTTCCCTCAGAAGAATCTGCATCTGATCTTCTCCTTTTGCCAAGAGGAATTCCTCAAAGCTCATGGGATATAGATTAACAATATTGACTTTTCCCACCGGAAATGAAATTCCTTGATGTATTGAAATTCCCAATAGTGAACCTGCTGCAGCGATATGATATTCCGGCACGTTCTCACAAAAATATTTCAATGCTTCTATCGCCTCTGGTATTTCCTGAACTTCATCGAGTATGATAAGAGTATCTCCGGGGGTAATATCAATACCTGTCAAAGCACTTAAAGCACGGATCATTCGTTTGGCATCATAATCCTGCTTAAAAATTCTCTCAGCCGAGGCATTGTGTCTACACATCACATAGGCCTCTTTAGCATAACCGGTACGGGCCAATTCCTGTAGCAGCCATGTCTTGCCCACTTGCCGAGCCCCATTCAGAATAAGAGGTTTGCGGTCCGCTGAGCTTCGCCAAGATATAAGTTCTTGCAATACTGTTCGTTTCATTGAACCCATCACATTTTTTAGCATATATTTTGGCCTCTCTTCAACATTTTTCGACACTTATTTTTAAACTTAGACCACATTTTTCCGCACCTATTGCGTGCAACCGGCTACATTTTTCCGCACTTAAGGATATTTACTACCTTCACCTCACGCATAAACGTAGATTCTGTCGCTTCCCTACCGGCCTGCCGGCGATGGTATTACCGAAAGAGAAATAAAAAATCGGAACCTCCAAACGGAAGTCCCGATCCTCCTATATTTTAATCTAAAATTGAATCAACCTAGCTGAAATTTTATCAGAAGAGCAATCTCAGTCCACTTTGGCACCCTCTTTCAGATACCACTCGTACAAACGGTGGATTCCCTCATCGACCTCTATCTTATGATGCCAGCCCAGCTGATGCAAAGAACTTGGCGCTTTTAATCAATTCTCCGGAATAATCCATTCTCCTCTTGTACCTCCCCTCCGTATCAATCTCTCTTCTCCTCTCAATCGCTCTATAATCCTGCGGACTTGACGTTCACTGAGATGAAGCTGCTTGGCCAGTTCAGCTCTGGAAATAGAAGGACTCTTCTTTACTAATTTCATCAGGGCCTCTATTTCATTTGGATCAATCTTGGATCGCTCCGACTTATCCTGAATTTCTCCTTCACCCAAAGTGACTTCTGATTTATTTGGATCACTTTGGATCAGATTTGGATCAGATTTGGATCGCTTTGCATTATCCTGAATTTCTCCTTCACCCAAAGCAACTTCTGATTTATTTGGATCACTTTGGATCACTTTGGATCAGATTTGGATCAGATTTGGATCGCTTCGATTTATCCTGAATATTTCTTGCTCTCCAAATAACAACTTTGAAATCTTCTTCCTGACAGAATTTAGGAGTCTTCAGTCCATACTCCTTGCATTTATTGATAATATCCTCTGTGCCTGTACCGACTTTTTCGATATACCCATTCCAATACATGGGATCAGCAAGCAATGGATTAGCAGGCAACGATTTATGAGGTCCATGAAGTTTTTGGACAGTAAGACCATACGGCAATGTACCTGGATTCCATACTTCCAACCGATTACGAAACAGCATAATCTGTACACTGGCATTACTTGTATAATCCCTGTGGCATACTGCATTGACAATAGCTTCTTTTACCGCATCTATCGGCAATTCCGGATGGGTTGGGATAGAAGCATTTTCTCCTTTTGTACGAGTCCCTACCCAGTTATCTATACGGCTCATCACAAAACTTGTGGCCTGATCTACCAACTCAAACACATCCCCTTTGTATATCTGATAAGCAGGCATCGGTTTTTCAACCACATTCCCATAGAATTGGACGCACTTTATTTCGGATGAGATAAAATACTTCTGCGGTTTCTTCCCGAATAAAAGCAATGCGGCATTCGCTATTCTGCCATGATCATCAATTAAATTTAGATGTGTAAGCAATGAAACGGGGGGAGTTTCTACCGAAAGAGGAAAATTTCTCTTTGAGCGGGCCATATGAATGAAATTCTTCATTTTGCCTTCATCCAAATCCTCCAATGTCGCTCCATTATCGCAGGCCGCATCAAACGGTTTCCATCTGATATATTCTTTCTCTTTTTCTCTTCCAAATACCGGACAAGAGAAGCATAGACCGAAGTGCGTAATCCATCCATATCCACAAATGTTTTGCGGACAATATCCTGTTCGACTTTTCTTATCAGAGCCTTCTCTTTGGGATGGCGATTATCCTCATCAATACTTTTTATAAAGATCAATCGACTTTTGTGCAACTTTGCCGCCAAATCATATTCGCGTTCTGTAGGAGATATTCCCTCCTCATCTTCATATCCGTACAGGTTTCAATATAACCCCAAATAGATATCGCAAGCTTCAACCTCTCTCAGATACACATGATTGACTGGGAAGCCATTTGCCGGAACTTCTTCAAAGATAAACGGCTCAAAGAACTTACCCAACAATACATCTGTTCGAATATACTGGCAAAGCATCGCCCGTTCCTCAGCAAACTCACTCTGAACGCTGCTTATGAATATTTTAATCCGTTTTATTCCATACACATCTTTATCCCTGATTACTATTCTCTGCAAATATCTTAGCCAATCAATAATACCCAACTCACTCAAAAAGTTTGAATATCATTTTTTGCATTGCCATTCTGATGAGATCATTCGATGCTGATCCTACGCTAAAAATAATAAAACAGATTTACTCGGACTCAGGAGAGCGGCAATCTCAGTCCACTTTGGCACCCTCTTTCAGATACCACTCGTACAAACGGTGGATTCCCTCATCGACCTCTATCTTATGATGCCAGCCCAGCTGATGCAGCTTGCTCACATCCGTCAGCTTACGCAGAGTGCCATCCGGCTTGGAGCTATCCCAGAGAATCTCTCCTTTAAAACCGACTTGATTACGGATTTTCTCCGCCAATTCACGAATCGAGATCTCTTTTCCCGTTCCGACATTGATATGACAATTGCGAACCTCTCGAATTCCATCCGCATTCACTCCGGCATCTGCATAGGTAGAGCCGAAATCCACATTCAGCAGCACATGCACGCTGGCGTCGGCCATCTCCTCACTCCAGAGAAACTCGCGCATAGGAGCACCGGTTCCCCACAAGGTTACCGACTCGGAACGGATGCCGAACTTGGCCAACTTATGCTCAATCTCCTCTTTTGTGGCACTCCCATTCACCCACTCCACCGGACGCAAATCAAGATCCCGGCAGATCGCCTTCCAATCTCCATCACTCAAGCAGCGAGCCAGATAAAACTTCCTCAGCATAGCCGGGAGGACATGACTCTTCTCTAAATGGAAATTATCGTTCGGTCCGTATAGGTTAGTCGGCATCACGGCGATATAGTTTGTACCATATTGCAGATTAAAACTCTCGCACATCTTCAGACCGGCTATCTTGGCGATGGCATACGGCTCATTGGTATACTCCAGAGGCGAAGTCAGCAAACAATCCTCCCGCATCGGCTGCTCGGCATCCCGAGGATAAATGCAGGTCGAACCAAGGAAAAGAAGCCTCTTAACCCCATGACGCCAGCTCTCCCCGATGACATTCTGCTGGATTTGAAGATTCTGATAAATAAAATCCGCCCGATAAGTCAGATTAGCCATGATTCCGCCCACATGAGCGGCTGCCAGAATAACGGCCTGAGGCTTCTCACGGTCAAAGAACTCTCTAACCGCTCCCCCATCCAGCAAATCCAGCTCCTGATGAGTTCTCCCTACCAGATTCTGATATCCTCTGGAAAGGAGATTATTCCAGATAGCCGATCCAACCAATCCCCGATGACCGGCCACATAAATTTTAGCTGAGCGCTCCAACATATCCGCCATACCCTCTACTTCACAACACCCTTCTCAAGATACTCAGCCAAATTCAACTTCACCCGCTCGCCCGCACGTTCTACCGCAACCTTAGCCATATCGGCATCAACCATAATTTTAACCAATTGCTCGAAGCTGGTCTTCTGCGGATTCCAGCCCAACTCGCGCTTAGCCTTGGTAGGATCACCCAACAAGTTCACCACGTCGGTCGGACGATAAAAATCAGGTGAAACTTCCACCAAAACTCTCCCCGTCTTAACATCAATTCCTTTTTCATGCTCCCCATCCCCTTCAAAACGCAGCTCAATCCCCGCGTAATGAAAAGCCAACTGACAGAACTCCCGCACCGAATGCTGTTCCCCGGTAGCGATCACAAAATCTTCTGGAATCTTATGCTGAAGAATAAGCCACATACACTCCACATAATCCTTGGCATACCCCCAATCACGCAAAGAAGAAAGATTACCTAAATAAAGTTTCTCCTGTTTGCCTTGTGCGATCCGAGCCGCGGCTAACGTAATCTTACGGGTAACAAAGGTTTCGCCTCGGCGCTCACTTTCATGGTTAAAGAGAATTCCTGAACAACAGAACATATTATAAGCCTCCCTATACTCCTTGATAATCCAGAAACCATAAAGTTTTGCCACGGCATAGGGACTATACGGATGAAACGGAGTCGTTTCACTTTGAGGAACCGCCTCGACCTTGCCATACAATTCGGAGGTAGAAGCCTGATAAATGCGGCAGCTATCTGCTAAACCACATTGACGCACTGCCTCTAAAACACGAAGGACCCCAGTGGCATCCACATCAGCGGTAAACTCAGGTGAATCAAAACTGACTTACACGTGACTCTGTGCGGCCAAATTGTAAATTTCGGTAGGTTTAACTTTCCCAACCACCTGAATGATGCTCATTGAATCCCCCAAATCGGCATAATGCAAATGAAAATCGGGATGTCCCTCTAAATGAGCAATACGCTCCCTAAAATCCACCGAAGAACGTCTAATCGTTCCATGCACCTCATAGCCCTTTTCGAGCAAAAGTTCCGACAAATAAGAACCATCTTGTCCGGTCACCCCGGTAATCAACGCAACTTTTCTTTCCATGTGTTTGTTATAAAAATTTAAGAATAGATATCATTTGCTTAAAAATTCTACTGCTAGTATAAGCTCTCATAAAAACATATTTTCAGTTTACATATACTTAAATCAACTAAAACAAAACTTATTTTTCTTAGTCGGTTATAAATAAAATCAACTCTTCTACACAGAAGCAATTATAAATCCACATCAACAATTATAGATACGGCTATATTCTTCTGACATTATTTCAATATTATATTTCTCTAATACGTCCTTTTGAGCTTGTTTTCCAATCTTTTCACTCTCTGTCGGATTATTTAAAAGATAATTTATTTTTTCTACAAATTGTTCTTCTGTTTCACAAATAAATCCATTTTTACCATCTTCAATTACATCACGATTTCCTACAACATTAGTCACAACACAAGGTTTTCCCATATACATCGCTTCTAATAATGAAAGTGGCATTCCTTCCCATAATGATGTCATGATGTATACATCTGATTTTGCAACATATTCTAAAGCCTCTTCTCGAGGTCCCCAACCAACCACATGAATATTAGGTGATTTCAATTCATCTCTTAATTTTCCATCCCCAATCCACTCAAAATGCACATGAGGCATCATTTCCGCTATACGATTAAAAAAAGAAGGATTCTTTTGCGGAAGAGCTCTACCAACCATACCAACAACTCCAGTACTCTTTTTCTCTATAGCAATCTCTCTATAAGGATTCAATACTACCGTATTGATCCCATTCTTAATCAATACGGCTTTTCGTGTTATCTTTCTTGCCTCTTCAAATTCTGTTTTACTACTGGCAACTAATGTACAATTACCCATTGCAAATACTTTTTCAATAAGTTTGTAAACCCATTTTTTCCATTTAGCAGTGTCTTGCTTTAAAAACGCAAATCCATGTGGAGAATAAACTTTTGGGACCTTATAATTCCAACTTGCCAGCTTTCCTAACACTCCTGATTGAGATGAATGCATATGTATAATATCAGGTTTAACCTTGCATATTACACTGCGTAATTCTTTTAAAGCAGCAAATTCCTTCCTAATACTGATTTTTTGATCAAAATAATCAAAATTTTCTACTCGGACTAGTTTGATATTCTCTTTAAAAAATCTCTTATAATCCTTATGTGTTTCATATCGCATACCATGTGCTACCACTACATTATATTTACTTGACTGCTCGTTTGCTAAATTAGCAACAAACGTCAAAATCCCACCACCAAAAGCCTCTGCGATATGAAGAATTGTTTTCATAATATTTTACCGTCTAAATGAATTAATTGTCAGCTCAATGCCTTTTTCAAAATCGTAATTTGGAACAAATCCGGTATCTATAACAAGTTCTTTTATATCTAATACTTGGTTATCTAAAATCGCATTTTTATAAGGTATTTCTCCTATTCCTAAAGGCAAAGAAGGATTAATCTTATCTCGAATAATCCTTACATAATCAGACAAATATCGATATTTACCACTACCGATTGGATATATTTTCCCTCCTATTCCCTTTTCTCCAAGCTCAACCAATGCATTTATCAAATCGTCCACATATAAGTAATCCCACTGTTGCTCTAAACCAGTGAAGCATGGTTTCTCTCCCTCAAGAAGAGTTCTAATAGTATAAGTTATTAGATTATTATCTTTACGTCCAGGCCCATAGATGCTAGTAATGGCAGTCCATATTAAATCTATTCCATGTTGCTTAGCAAATGTTTGACACACATAACGCATAGCCACTTTTGCAGCGCTATACATATCTGAAGGAGCTGGCATTCCATGTCCATCTATTACCCCTTGTCCACAAGCATATTCTGAAGCAGAGCCTGGAACTACAACTCTCTTAATCCCCATATGTTCCGCAAACTCCATTACATGTAATCCATACATAATGTTAGAAACCTGGGTTTCAGAATTGTTTTTACAAGCTGAATTTACCCCAGCCCATGCCATGTGAAACAACACATCTATATCTTTTATGCAATGACATTGTTCCACTTCGAATATTTTATCAAGATCAAATTCTATACAGATAGTATGATGAAGTTGTTGAATATATTTATAATTAAAATCCTTAGCCACCAACGCAATAACACTTATTCCCCTTGCTGTTAACTCCTTACATAAGTTATACCCTAGAAATCCATTAGCTCCCGTAACAATTACTTTTTTCACAATCTATAATTCTAAAACAATATAATATCTATAGTTTGAAACAAAATTTATTACTATAATAATAATAAATTTTTATATTTTATAACTATTTAATATATTTCTCTATCTGATTTATACAAAGATCATAAACATCCATCTTCTGATACTGCATATACCAATCCGCAACCAATGATATACATTGATCAAGATTTAGCCATGGTTCCCATCCAAGTTTAAACCTCGCCTTACTGATATCAAGCATCAACAATTTTGCTTCATGCAAGCCATCGGGGTCAGAAACATCTCTCAATGTTCCGTAGCCATAATTCTTAATAAGCTTTTCAGCCACACTCCATACATCAGCAATACTCTCCGCTTGAGGCCCGAAGTTCCAACTCTCACAATAAACAGTTGGTTCTTCCCACATTTTCCGTGCAAGCAACATATATCCTCTAAGGGGCTCCAGTACATGCTGCCACGGTCTAATAGCTCTAGGACTACGGATATCTATTGTTCTACCTGTCTCCAATGCGCGTATACAATCAGGAATAATACGGTCTAGTGACCAATCTCCACCACCAATCACATTACCAGCTCTCACGCTCGCAATACTTTTACCATGTTTCTCGTATACATTAGGATTAAAGAAACTCCTACGCCATGAACTGATAGCAATCTCTGCTGCACCTTTAGAAGAAGAATAGGGATCGTAGCCTCCCATCGGTTCATCTTCCCGATATCCCCAAATTTGTTCTTTATTTTCATAGCATTTGTCCGTCGTAATCATAATTCCAACTTTTACGCTTGCTGTCTCACGGATAGATTCCAATACATTAATGGTTCCCATCACATTAGTCTCATATGTCTCCACAGGAATCTCGTAGCTCAACCTTACCAGAGGTTGTGCAGCAAGGTGAAATACTACATCAGGCTGGTATTCTGTGAAGATTTCCTTCATTTTCTTACCATCCCTGATATCTGCCTTAATATCTGCTTTTATCTTCTTGCCGATACCCGACAATACGAAATTATCCTTCTCAGAATAAGGATCTAAACCTATTCCGATAACTTCAGCTCCAAGTTCGTAAAGCCAAATGGAAAGCCAGCTACCTTTAAAACCGGTATGTCCGGTCAGCAATACTCGCTTCCCCCGATAAAAATTATTAAATATGTCTACCATATTTTCCAAGGTGCTTTATTCTCGTTCCACATCTTTTCCAATTCCATGTTGTCTTTTAACATGTCCATTGGTTTCCAGAAACCATAATGCTTGTAAGCATGCATCTCGCCTGCAGCCGCTATGCTTGCCAAAGGCTCCCTCTCAAACATAACAGGATCTGAATCCTCTGGCAAATAATCAAAGACTTCTGGTTCACAAACAAAAAAACCTGCATTAATCCAATTTCCCTCCCCATCAGGTTTTTCTTCAAAGGATTGAACTGTATTTGTTTTTGGATCAATATGTACTGAACCAAATCTGCCTGAAGGCTTATATACCGTCATCGATAAAGCTTTTCCACTCTCGTTGTGAGCACTAATAGTATCTTGAATGTCCAAATCACATACACCATCACCATATGTTAAACAAAATTGTTCTCCTTCAACATATTTGTGAACTCTTTTTAACCTTCCTGCGGTCATGGTATTCAATCCTGTGTCGACAAGAGTAACCTTCCAATTTTCAGAATGATTTTCAAGCAATTTAATCGTATTATTTAATAAATCCACACTGACATCCGTATTATGCAAGAAATAATTTAGAAAATATTCCTTGATAACATATCCTTTATAACCACAACATACAATAAACTCATTTATTCCGCTCGCTGCATATATCTTCATAATATGCCATAAAATAGGTTTTCCTCCTATCTCTATCATGGGTTTAGGTAAATATTGTGTTTTTTCGCTAAAGCGAGTTCCCTTCCCTCCCGCAAAAATTATTGCTTTCATATTTTAATACATATCAGTTTACTACTAATAAATTCTAAACATAAATTCTAAAATAGAGCATTCCAAAAGATATTTTTAACTATCAAAAATACAAAATGTTATATTTTTTAAATTAAAGAATATTAATGACCCAACAGCCTCGATTTTCCATATTTAGCAAATAAACCAACTAGTCCAAAACCAACAAATGACAACAAACAAGCCACGCGAGCTTTTCTGCGAGCATGTTTATCCATTAATACTCCCCAGCGCTTATTTTTAATTGCCACCATAAGATGCGATCTCATCATCCTTTGTTCCTTTGGAACTTCTAACAAAATATGGAACGTAAAACTTACTATACGACAATTCAATGCTTTCTGCACTTCTGGTGACATTAACGCTTTATCCTTCTCCAATTGATCAATAATCTTAATGCAGCACTCATATTTTAGTGGTTTGAAAGGAGCTCCTTCTATACTTGAATTTCGGAATAAATAATAGTAGCTTTTATAATTTGAAAAGGCTATTTTTTTGCATGATTGTATCAACTTATATGTTGTTGCTAAATCCTCAAATAGCCAACCTTTAGGATATCTAATATTTTTGAACAAAATACGTTTGTACAACTTTCCACAAGCATTTGTATCAAAATCTTTTTGATAAAACATATTAATCAATGTTTCATCAGCATTCATCAATATTTTCCTTTTATCCTCACTTCTATCAATTGTAGGAGATGTTCCTTCAATAAATATCTTTAAATCTGTTATGGCGATATCTATATCCTCATCACTCATCATCATTTGGAAAAGTTGCTCCACATGGTCAAGTGATACATAATCATCACTATCTATAAAGAGAAAATAATCACCCTTTGCAACATCAATAGCCACATTTCTTGCATCACTCAGGCCCCCATTCTCTTTATGAAGAACTCTTATCCTGGAATCCTTTCTGGCATACTCATCACACATTTGCCCACAATTATCAGGAGAACCATCATCTACTAAAATAATTTCCAAATTGCGATAAGTTTGATTGATAATACTTTCCACGCACTTTGGCAAATATTTCTCTACATTATAACAAGGAACAATAATACTAATTAAAGGATTATTCATAGGTGTTTTCTATTCTGAAAAATGAATTTTAAATCCACTTATTTCGGACAGCATATAGTTTTATTATAACCGCAAAGAAATTAGTCTTAAATAAGAAATAAAGGATTCCATATTTTTTAGATAGTTTCAACATATGTAAAACACTTTGCTGATCACATAAAGGTAAATAAAATGGTTCCTGTTTAATTGGTGCAATTTTATTCTTCTTCTTATATAGGGAATGGTATAATTAGAGTCTGTATATAATGCACATATGGAGCCTATATATTGGCGAATCAATAAATAAGTATAATCAAATAGATTTTCATTTAAATCTATTCCTAAAGTACTCATTGTTTTAATCATTTCAAGAATAATACTCCTTTTTGATTTTATCTTTATGATATCAAATTTCGATGATGTGGAAAAACCTTTTCGAATATCTCGTTCAATTTTATATCATATTTATCTAATATACTTCTTTTGAATAAAGCATCCCACAAACAATCCATTTCATCACTATTAACTAATTTGAAATAATTCTTCTTAATTCCCTCTCGATTGTATACATAAAAAGGCAGATTACTCTTTTTCGTTCTGATAACAGTTCCCTCTCTTATTATCAATTCTTTTTTACCGACTTTTATAAAATCTGCATAATACTCCATTGCTACTTGATATGCCTTTTCTAAATACCCTGGGAGATACTCATCATCATGGTCACAAAACCCAATGTATTCTCCTTTAGCCATCTTAAGAGCGGTATTGCGAGCATTACAAATTCCTCCATTTTTTTGATGAATAACCACAACACGACTATCTTTCCTCGCATACTCATCACATTTTTCTGAACTGCCATCTGTACTTCCATCATCAACCAAAATCAGTTCTATCTCTTTAAAACTCTGGTTGAGAATACTATCCACAGCTGTTGAAAGATACTTTCCCGAATTATAAACGGGCATAATAATAGAAATTTTTAAGATATATTTTTCCATTTAGCCTATTGATCCTTTAATTCCTAATAATTTCTTTATTTTATACTTAAAATCTTCTGGTAATATTTCTTTTATTCTTCTCCAAATATATGCTCGTATCATTCCATAAAAGGTTAAACGTTGAAATACAACTTTAGCACAGTAGGCTGCTGACTTGCCCATAAACCTTGAGCTGACCCCCCTCCTCCTTCGTAATAAGCAATTATGGTATCTGTTTTCATAACTCCTTCTTCCGGAATACGAAGGAAAATAAATAATCAGAGATAATTAGCTTTTTAGTCACAATATAATAACCGTGTTCTTCATGTAATCTTTTTCTATAAATGACACATTGATGAATCAGATGACCTTTCTCAAAAGACATTTGACTTATATACGTTTGACCGTTTTTTAAGCAACTCAACATATCAGAATAAATAAAAACCTTCTCCTCAGGAATTTCAGCAATAAAAATATTCTTTAAAACGTCTTTATCAGCAAAGTTATCTCCAGCATTCATCATGTTCAACCATTCTCCCTCAGCATGTTTAATGCCTTTGTTCATTGCATCGTAAATTCCCTTGTCTGGCTCACTCACCCAATATTCAAACCTATCCTCATATTTTTTTATAATATCAACGGTTCCATCAGAACTGCCTCCATCAATAATAATGTATTCAATATTCCTATACGTCTGACCTAACACTGATTGTATTGTTCGTTCTATACCAGCCGCAGCGTTATAGCAAATAGTTATAACCGAGATTAGAGGCTGTTTTGATTGTTCTTGCATTTTTCTTCAATTCTTTATTTAAAAAACTTTTTTCTAAGAGTTTTAATACGCCTTACTCCTTCCCCATAAACACCTTTTTGTTCATCATACCATGGAAGCAAGTTCATCCTTTTGACACTTGCTGGAACCCCAGCAAGTAATACTCCTGATCAATAACTTGAATTCACTAACGAATGGGAAGCAATCATTACATTATCTCCTAAGGTAAGAGGTTTCATAATTTGAGAACCAGTATAAAGTGCATTGCCAATTGTTTTTCCAGCTCCACCAATACACTTACAAGTATGAATCACTGCATAATTACCAACCCTACAATCACGATTAATAACTATCGTACCATAATGAGGTATTACACATCCTCATCCAAGTGAATTCACTCCTATAGAAAACCCCAATTTGATGCCAAGATTGCGATATTTGTAATATCAATAGAAATAAGCTAAAGAACTACGTCCCCCTATATTCTGGTAGTAGGCAACATATCTAAGAGACTTAATATAACAATTTATGATACCACCTAAATTTAAAAAATGTAATATTTTATTTTTTAAACCTTCTTTCTGGGAATATCTTTGCATAATCCTATCTGCCATAAGGTAGAATTGGAGATCTTTTTTTGCTTGTTATTATATATTCAAAATTTTAAGAAATTATAGATCCTATATTGCAAATAAACAATGTAAAATTACAATAAAAACTCCTACTCGTAAAGTATGTGTGAAACCTTATAGAAGAATAAAAACGAGAAAAGAAAGATCCATAGACTTTGAATATTGTAATAAGTCCTACTATTATTATAGAAAGTATGCAATAATAAACAGAAAACTTTGATATATAATAAATTATTTAAGAAATATTTGTATAAACCAATCCCTCAATTCTGCATTTAGAGAAATAAAGCCTGCAGTTATATAATCCAATCCTGTAAAGGAAATAAGTAAAACGATAATTGGCAATGTATATACTTTTCATTTTTCACAGATTTCCTTATTATTTCTCCATTATCTATTTTTTATTTAAAGAAAACAGATTAAAACGAAATAGGTGAAATAGGTGATAAATATATCTAATGAACGTTCCCAATGGAGGTATTCCATAATGAAAAGCTTTTTTAGCATATTTAATTCCTTCTCTCTTATAACCATGAGATAATAGAAAAATTGCTAATAGTTCATATTGATGTCTATATACCTGATTTCGTCTTAGCATTTTTTCAAAATCTTCTTTAAATGTATTAAAAAATTTCTCTTTATATTCTATTGCTTTCAAAGGAAAATCTGTAAGAATATTAGGGGTCTGATACCTGGTTAACAATATATCTTTTACTAAACACACCTTATAAGCACGAAAAAAACGAACATATAATTCCCAATCCTGATGTCTACGAAAAGATTCATCAAATCCATTGATTTCTTCCAATGCTTTCCTTCGAAATAGAACAACTGACGTGTTAAAATCTATTTCTCCAACGAGCACTTTTTCAATAAGATTCCCTTCTTCCCCAATACTTGTAATGACAGATCTACGAATCCACTTGCAATCTGTATTACAGATACATGCCCCAAATTCTTCGGAATAGTTCTTAAGACAAAATAGTTGTTTTTCTATCTTCTCGGGAGAAAAAACATCATCATCATCAAGAAAATTAATATATTCTCCCTTTGAAGCCTTAAATCCAGTATTTCGCGCAGCAGAACCATTTAGATTTTCCTTGTGACAAATATATTGTATTTTCCCTTCAACAATATAATCTTTTAATAATTTTTCCGTAGTAAGCTGCCATTCCGTTCCTTTTCCATTGTCATCTACTACGATTATTTCAATAGTTTTATATGTTTGAGTCAAAACACTTTCAATAGCTCGTATTAAATTTTCCGGTCGCTGATAAGTAGGAATTATTACTGAAACCAAATCCTTTCCATTCATAAAATAATAATAAAATTATATTAGCTTTTGCTTATATTTAGAATAGTCACAAAAAAATTTCCACTCACTCTATTATGTAATTTATAATAAACTTCTATTAAACTCAATAGAATTTTATTCATATTTTAATTTTTTATTAGATCGCAAGATTATTAAACAAAAGACAATTTCATACATCTTTACTCTTATCGAATATATTTAAATTTAGATCTATATAGGATTTTCTGCATTTAAATACTATATTAAAGATAGTTTTTATTTGTTTTAATCATTTTATATTCAAATATAACTTCATTAAGAGCGCAATTAAGAGTAAAAACATAGTTAGGAAGCATATCGAAAAAGTGATAGATTCTCATGAGCTCAAAAATCGATATATTCGCCCTTTTTATAGATCTGTTTAGGATTTTAATCATTGCAATTCAAAAGTTAGTAAATTTCTTTAAAAAATCATTTTATATCCCTATTCTTCTGAACTCACAAAGCCAATTTAAAACACGCATTTACTATATATAGAGCAATCTATAAAATTTATCTCATGTAATTATATTAAAGCTTGAGTTTCATATTCCTAATATATTTGATTTATAAGGAAATGTATTACTTAAGTTTGCCACAACTACAGTTAATATCCAATAAAATAAATAAAATAAAATAAAAATTGTAATCAAAATTTTATTGCCAGCATAAGATAAAAAATACGGAATAATAATGATGGAAAGATATATAAAATAATAATTTATTCGAACAGCATAAGTAGAAATTAACGCACTACCACAAAGCAATACAGATAAAAATAAAATGTATTCTGAAAAAACCAAAAATACAGTATCTTTGATTTTATGAGATTTATATTTGCAATAATAAAATAAAATCAGATTAAATCCTGTAAGAGCGATTATACTAATTGGGATATTAGTTCCATACATGTCTTCACTTCCATAGCGCTCTATATAAAATTCTTTTATAATTCCAAAATCAATCAAGTATATTAAAATCATGCTAAAAGAAAATAAAATCAAGATAATCCCTAAAATCGAAATTATTTTTACTATATTTCTACTAAAGAAATCTTTTCTAAACTCAATTGCCTTATACATCAAAAGTATCCCAATGAATAATATACTGGAATAATGTGCTCCAATAGCAATAACCATTATGAATCCCACCCACCTTTTCTTATAACCCTCTCTTAACATAGCAAAGGCCAAAAGACAAAAAGAAAGTGCCATCGACTGGCGAGCCCCATTAAGTGTAAAAGCCATAAAGGCAAATAAAAAAATAAACATGGCTTGTGTTACATTGACTCTTGAAATTTTAATACCTAGCATTGTTATTCCAATTATTAGGACATGAGACATAAAAAGATAAAAATTAATACTATTAGAAAACAGGGCTATAACATAATTAAATGATAAATAAAACCAATCCATACCCATTTCTAAAGCATATAATGAATAGAAATTTGAAAAATTATCTTGAAAGGAAACAGCATCTTCAAATACAGGTATTACATAAAGATTTGTATCAGTACCTACATCCCCATCTCTTAAGCCGGCTAATCCTGCAATCAAAAACAGAGCCAGTAAACTGTATATCCAAGATAAAGGTTTTCGATTATTAGATAAATTATACAAAAACAAAGCAAAAATATAAACTACTATATATGGAAACATAACTATAAAACAAAGTATCTATCTCGCTCTATACAATATTTTGTATGATATTTTAACCATGAACTTTTTGGCCAATTACAAATAGACTGAGGTAAATGAGGTAAATCTGAAAACTCTTCGCAATTATCATCATACCACTGTTTGAAAGATTTCCACTGATTTTTCATCCAAACTTGGCCCCATGATTGTGCGCACTGCATTAAATATACGTCGCTATCTGTTAAAATCGGTTCGAAAGGCAATCCATTATGATAATTAACAGGAAAACTATAGAGGCTAATTCCGGCTATTTTTTCATCATTGTAATAACATTCAACACACTGCTTAGCATAAAGATAAAAGCTCATAGAGACAGTCAAATCATCTTCTAGCACAATTAAACCATCAAAATACTCCAACAAATCCCCACATTTCAGAACGTGTGCACGTAAACCAAGATTAACAGGATGCTCTATTACAGTTTTCTTTCCAACCTTCCATTTAAACTTCTTTGCATATTCAACTACCTCCAAGACATTACTTTTATCTATGCTAATAATCAATTCTACTTCATCATTTTCATAATTAGCTTCCAATATAGAATTCAAAACTCTCCTTAGAGAATTAATGCGATTATATGCTATTACACAAATGCCTAATTTCATATTTTAAATTTATTATTATTTCTCTTAAAAAGATTTTTTAATAAGAACAGATAAAAAACTATTCATAATAATCCTATATATCACTAAAGCCTTCAGTAAAAGATATATCCTAAATTAAGATTCGATTTCAATATCTATTCTGATTTTCTTAAGTATAATAATTTCTTATTTAGCCACTTGTATTTCGCGCAGCAGAACCATTTAGACTTTCCTTGTGACAAATATATTGTATTTTCCCCTCAACAACATAATCTTTTAATAATTTTTCCGTAGTAAGCTGCCATTCCGTTCCTTTTCCATTGTCATCTACTACGATTATTTCAATAGTTTTATATGTTTGAGTCAAAACACTTTCAATAGCTCGTATTAAATTTTCCGGTCGCTGATAAGTAGGAATTATTACTGAAACCAAATCCTTTCCATTCATAGAATAATAATAACATTATATTACGCTATACTCGCTTGTATTTGAAATAATTATAAAAAAGAGAATCCCATGTATCTCCTTTATTCTTTGTCAGTCATATCTGTTTTTTGTCACAAGACCAATATATAATTGTTTTCTATGAAAAACTATAAAGATATTGCTGATTAACAAATCTTTCGACACTAAAAACAGACTTGCTAACTAACCATACTTTTAGTATATTTATTTTTAAGTTACAGTTCCTTAAACATATAAGATCCTATGATCTTCTTCTATACCTTTTATTTCAAGTAATTTTATCTTTCTTAGGAATTGAGTACTTATTTTTTGTTAACAAAAAAACATAACTTTCTAAAAATTTTTCTTATGACTACAGGTGGCATATGGATAAATAATAATTCACATTCCAATAAATTATGAGGAATTCTTATTTTTCTTTCTTTAACAAGAATTTGAGCATAATTAGATACTACTAGTTTCTTTAAAAAGGGGTCTTTTGCCATTGAATAAAATTCTGCAAATACTTTATAATTCGTCTTTAGCTGATCAATATCTGATAAACTTCCATATATTCCTCCTGAATTTTTCCTGTATACTCCCCCCACAAAAGAATGGCAAACTCCTTTACCAGCAGATAATATATAATATACTAAATGAACATCTCTACGATACTTAAAATTTCCAATAACACAATTTTCATATACTTCCTTTTTAAAAAGGCAAGTCAATGTCTTAGTAACCCAATCACAAGAAAAAGGATATGCTAAATCAAATATAAATTCTGTATCACTAGGAGAATTGTCAAAGTATTTGTTAGACGACAGATATTTTTCTTTGGTCAGCTCATTGTAAATATAATACCGGTGACAAGAATAAACACACTCCGGATGCTTCTCCAAGAAATCTACCTGTTTTTGGAGTTTCAATGGATCAATCCAATAATCATCACCTTCGCATATAGCCACATATTTACCATGTGTATGAGCATCCATTATTCTTCTAAGTGAACCATCCTTTTTAGAATACTGGTTTTCTGTTTCAAAAATCGGTTTAATGATATCTGGATATTTCTTAGCGTATTCTCTAATAATCGCTGCGGTGCCATCCGTGGAGGCATCATCATGAACTATCGCTTCAAAACGAAAATTCGTCTTTTGCATCACAAAACCTTCCAGACATTGCCGAATATAGGGTTCATGATTATATGCTAAACAGCGGATTGTCACCATCAAAGGGGAAGTATTTTCTTTCATTTATGTAATACTAGAAAAATAAATAGATCAATAGTGTTTTTATCATTTAAATATGTATCTTAATATTTTGATTTAGACGTTCACATTTTCAAAATAATTAAAACTATCTTTATATGTTACTGTTATAATTGTTGAACTTCTGAATAGAAAATTTTGAGATTTTTAGTTTTATTGCAGCAACCTTAATTATATAATGGATTTTTTCATGTAATAACTATTTTCAGTCTCCTGATAGATAGTAAAACCATTTCGTGTATATAAATGCATAGCTATCTCATTATTTTTTCTCACTTCTAAGGCAATAGACGTAAAATTATGTTCACGAGCATAGTCCATAGCTTTGCTCAACAAAAGTCCACCTATGCCAAGTTTTCTATGCGTTTCATTTACTCGAATATGTGTTATATACCCTCGTTTTAAAATACGATCGTTAAAATAAACAATATTCACGCCAATGATATTTTCATTTTCACGCGCAACAAAAATAGTAGCATTGGTACAAACTTTATGGGTATATTCTTTTATTTCAACTTTATTTGCTAATGGAGTATTTTTCAAGTACTCCAACAACTCTAATTCATCTATTTTTTCTATATTTACAAGGACCATCTTTTAATCAAATTTTTTGTCGTAATTTCATCTCAAAAAATTCTTTTGCCTCTTTTTTTAACATTATAGGCCCACACATTATCTGTTCATAATCCAAAGAAGGATGTGTATTTATTTCGCACATCTTTACACCATCATTTGTTACCATCAAATCAAATCCAAAATACTCCAAAGAAGATAAATAATTGCACACAGAAAAAACTGTATCTCGTATAATTTCCCAATTAGGCAACATCTCACCGGTTAATGAAACATTGGTATCAGGGTGTCTCATAAAACTAATTTCACCACCTATCGCATATTTCTGATATTGATAAAATTTTTCACCAAATCGACCTGTATTAAAATCAAAAGGAATAGCCACACCACCTGAAGATAAATTACTGGCACCATGTGATTTACTTGTACCAAATCGTGCATATGAAACTATTATATCTACTTTACTATCAAAGTTATTATCCCACCTCTTTAAGGCAATCACCCTAAGAGTACAAACACTTTTACTCCAAATAGGATTTAAAGCTTTGTGTTGTTCTACATATTCCATTACTAGATATCCATTGAGACTCTCTATGAATTCATCAAACGCTGATTTATTTAATTTTTTAAAATTTACGTACAAATCCCCAGCTATATACTCCAACATTACGAAACCATGACCTCCGGCACCTTTTGATGGCTTTAAAGCTAATTTCCCCTTTTGTTTTAAAAGATTGAATAAATAATCTTTATTGTGTGATATCCACTGTGGAGAATCCATCAAATATGAATATCTGCCGTCGTTTTCAATATACAAATAATATTCCGGCATTATAGATAATTTTCTCCCCTCTAATGTAAGAAAAACAGAAGGAATCACATATTTTAAGGTCAATTTATCATTGATCCATATTGCAAAATGATTGTTTATTGGATGCAATCGAAAATAATCCATATCGGATAAATAATTTAAATAATTCGTTTGATTTAGATTGTATAATTTTATCCTACCTGGCAAAAAACCATGCTCTAAAGCCCAAAATTTTTTTTCTTCATCTTCATCACATTTATTCCAATCTTCTTCTAATAAAGTAGTAAGATATACTGCTCTTCCTTTTTGCAATCCTTTCGATTGGAATATCCCCTCTATTCTTCCGCTGTCTTTGCCTATATAAGGGATGGTATCGCTTATATCTGATAAATTTTGTTTCATATTTCAAATTGACTTATAAAAGCTATATATTTTTTTGAAATTCTTCTAATTTAGCAAGAAGTCTTTTATCTAACAATTCACCCTCTAAATATTTTTTCTTACAAACAATATCAAATGTAGACATTTTTAATGTATCGAGACAGTAGAACCAAATATCTTCCTGAAATTCAATAAAATTGAGTTTATTCAATAATTGCTCATTTACCTTCTCCCTAGGTATCATCACCACACCGCTGTCATCGCATACCATAATAGAACCTTCATATTTTCTCTTCAAAACTTCATAGTCGTTAATGTCTAAATCTTGTCCATTTTGGCAATTAACACAACCGATAGGGCTAACCCCTTCAAGCCATATTGGATACTGTTCTTTAATAAGAGTATGAGCATCACGTAATTTTCCATTAATAACAATTGCCTTTGCCTGCTTATAAAGCATGATATACTTCGTGACAAGATCACCAAAAACTGCTCTATCACAATTTATATTGTGTACAAAAAGAATTTTTCCTTTAATGTCTTTCTCTGCAAGTTGACGGTGTACTTCATAATTACTGTTATTTATTGCATAAATGAAAACAACTTCTCCAACTTTAAACAGACCTCTGTTTAAAGCATATACACCTTCAATTTGCCCTGTCTTTCCCAAAACATCGCCAATTTCAGTTGATGAGATTTTATTAGCCTCAATTAAGTTAATGGCTTCCGCAACCAATTTTTCCATAATATTCTCTTTCATTTAGATTATAATTTCAAAATTTTCTTCTACATTGCGCATGACTTTATTTAATTTTTCTTTATTTTCAGAACATGCTATGTAAAAACCTATTCTAGCTGAATCATTAGCAGCTTGTACTATATTATCTCCAACCTGAAAATTAAGTTTATATTGCACAATATCTGGTTCGGATTTGAGATAATCTAAACCTTTTATCTCTGTTACAACTCCTCCTTCTGACGGTGTAGAAAAAAACTTAAGTACAGCTGCCCGATCCCTATATTCTGGACGCAATGAAAAATTTTGTTCATGAATATGACCTGTGGCGCACTCGATTAGATAACGATAGGTATCATAATTGGTCATATGCTGAGTAATTACTGATGAAATCATGTTTCCACCACCACGTGCGGCAATTTCAATCAAATAATAGGTACCATCCTCATACTTATACTCGGCATGTGTAAAACCAAAAAGCAGATTGGAATGCATTACAAATGTATCGTTTAGCTTCCGAATTTCATCATAATCAAATTGATCGTTATAATGAGTAAAGTACAATTCATTGGCTATACTTTCATTATGCCTAAAATGCTTTTTTTCACTAATAGCCAGTGTATAATGGTTAGATGGAGTCTTTATCCCGTCTATCGTAAATTCTACCCCATTGATAAATCTCTCAGCTAAAACGCATTTACTGTGTCTTGAAAAAGAAAGACTTTCTGCAAACTTATTCTCAAGTTCACTCTCTGCCGTTATTTTAAAAACTCCATGACTAGCATTGCTATCCAATGGTTTGATAATAATCGGGCCATTGATTTTATGAAGCAGCTCTATTGCATCTTTCTTAGTTCTGCAATATTTATACTCTGGATATTTAAGTCCCAGTTTTT
The DNA here is from genome assembly GCA_944389455.1 of uncultured Verrucomicrobiota bacterium. Lineage (GTDB taxonomy): Bacteria > Verrucomicrobiota > Verrucomicrobiia > Limisphaerales > UBA1412 > UBA1412. Next base: position 3,744 of record CALXMK010000004.1, on the reverse strand, counting down.
TGCTGAATTCCCGCATAAGAAACTTATCCGTATAAAGACTTGCTGTCTCTTCATCTAAAGTCGGTACATTGAATATCTTACCTAATTTAGCAATAAGATTCATCGCTATGTCACATTCATCAGACATGACCGCATTTACATGATTTTCTTTTCCCCAAGAAACAACTCTATCCACATCAAATATATCTGACTGAAGATAAGAATCTGCATGTGAAAAACCAATAGAATCTGCAGCCGGATTCACCACTAAAGCTTTATGCCCCATCTCTCGAATTTTATCTATTAGAGCTAACTGCCACATTGTCCCAGGTAAAACCAATATATTTTTCATTCTAGCAACAAAAAAAATAATTACTCAATGATTAACTCTAATATCCTCTTAATATCCTCTTCGTTCAACGCATGGTGCATAGGCAAGCAAATTACCTGATCCGCCATTTTATGAGCGTTAGGCAAATTTTCAGGAGCTGCACTTTCTAAACCGCGATAGGTGCTGAATGTGCTGATCAACGGATAAAAATAACGGCGCCCCAACACATTCTGCTCTTTCATTTTGAAATAAAGTTCATCTCGTGTCATCCCATATTTTTCTGTATCTATAAAAATTGGGAAATATGAGTAGTTGTGCTTTACTCCCGGCATATCGTCGAAGAAGGTAATCCCCTCCACATTGCGCAGTGCTTCGCGATATTTAATTGCAACCTGATGGCGAGCCTCTATTGCAGCATCGGCTTGTTTAAGATTCAGAAGTCCGTAAGCAGAACGCATTTCATCCATTTTGCTATTAATTCCAGGTCCTACCACTGTAACCTCGTTTATAAAGCCAAAGTTTTTTAAGTAATCAATACGCTTTTTGGTTTGTTCATCCCTCATAACCAGGGCCCCGCCTTCAATCGTATTAAATACTTTTGTAGCATGAAAACTGAGCGTAGATAAATCTCCAGCATTCAAGAGACTTTCGCCATTTACCTCTACCCCAAAGGCATGGGCCGCATCATAAATAATCTTTAATCCGTATTTATCGGCAATCTCTTGAATACGCTTTGTATCACAAGGATTTCCATATACATGCACAGGCATGATCGCTGTCGTTCTGGGTGTTATCGCTGCCTCTATTTTATCTGGATCCAGATTACCGGTCGCTGGATCAACGTCAACAAAAACCGGTTTGATACCGTTCCACCAAAGGGCATGGGTCGTAGCGACAAAACTGTAAGGAGTGGTTATCACCTCACCTGTTATTCTGAGTGCCTGCAAAGCTGTTATCAAAGGCAATGTACCATTGGTAAACAGGCTTATGAACGGAACCCTCAAATAGGCAGTAAGCTCTTTTTCAAGCTGTCTATGGAAGGAACCATTATTAGTAATCCATTTGCTCTCCCATATCTGTTTGAGCATTTCATTAAATTCATCAAGATTTGGCAGTAACGGAGACGTCACTGTAATTAATTTATTTTCCATATTTGATGTTATTTATTATTTTCTCCTTATTAAGGAGATGAGCTCGTTCAATTCTTTAAATTTAAAAATATAGCTTCCTCCTGAATATATAATAGCTCCCACAAGAACTCCAACAATAAGCCGGATAATGTCATCAGTAATCAAATGGTTGAGGAGCAATACCACGGCAAACATTGTCAATGAAAGAAAAATAATAGGGAATAAATCGCGCATTTGCCGGAAGAAGCCTACATTGATCAATTTACCCGTATAATAGGTATTAATAATTAAGGCGATTAGTGAATTGAATATTTGTCCATAACACATAACCACTAAACCAAAAGGAGCTGTTGCACATAACATACTCACTCCTAATATTTTTTTTATAATCTCAAGACGTAAGAATAAATCTGAACGGCCTTTTACCTGCAAAAGATTCAAATTGATGGAATGTATAGGATACCACATCATGGAAAAACAGATGATCTGAAGCAATTGTCCGCAAAATTCCCATTGAGTTCCCAGTACTACATTTATAAACGGATGAGATACAGATGAAAGACCTACCATCATCGGAAATACTATAAACGCTGATAACTTCAGAAATCTGCGATATATATTTTCCAGCCGTTTATCATCATGCTGTATTTCACAAAGAATAGGATATGTCACTCTTTGTATAATTCCATTAATATTCTGTGAAGGGAACTCTGAAAATTGATGAGCTCGAGTATAGTGTCCCAAACTTGAAGCGCTGAACAGCTTCCCTATTACAATTGGATAAATATTCCTATATAAGGTGTCCAAGAGACCTGATGCCAACATCTTGGAGCCAAATGAAAACAATTCATGAAAAGATTGCCATGAGAAGGCAGCCAACGGCCTCCAACTGGAAAAAATCCATAATAAAAGCGTGTTGATAAATAAATTGAGTAGTTGTTGAGCTACTAAAGCCCATACTCCATATCCCCCATAGGCCATCACTATACCTACAACACCAGAAAATATCGCAGCGGATAATGAAGCTTTAGCCTGGGATTTAAAATCTATTTTTGCAGTAAATAATGCACGCTGCACAACAGCCAGAGAATTAAAAATCACCCCTAAGCATATAACACGCATGACACTTTTCAATTCGGGTTGATTATAAAATTCAGCGACAAATGGTGCAGCCAAAAATAGTATTAAATACAGTATAGCACTGACTACAATATTAAAATAAAATACCGTTGAATTATCTACATCCGTTCGATCCAGCTTTCGGATCAATGCTTGAGAAAATCCGCTATCTATTAACGATTGAGATATTGCCAAGAAAATAGCCACCATGCCAATCAGACCATACTCCTCTGGAGAGAGCAACCTTGCCATGATTATCATGATAAGGAACTGTATCCCCTGCACGGAAAATCGCTCAACACAACTCCAGATTACGCCTTTTACGGTTTTTTGTTTTAATGATCCAGGCATTTCTTTTAAATTCCCTACACTACCAACTCCGATCGGTAATTTCTATAACTCTTACTCAATCACCCACTCTCCAAGGGTGCGGGTCTCGGAGGAAAAATTGATTCCTATTAGGAATAATTTTCGAGAATCTCTTTGGAAGGGTTGAGCATAGCCCTTTTCTTTGATCTGCCTCAACGCTTCCTCTGCCGTCTGATCCAATTTCAGCTCCATGATATAAATATAATCTTGGGTCTGTATCGTGATATCTATCCTCCCTCGGCTTGTTGCTCTCTCCACCTCTGCATAAAATCCCAGAAGCTTAAAGACTACATAGATCACATTCTGGAAATACAGCTCCTTCTTCCCTGCTACCCGATAATCATTATCAGCTAGCATCGTCTGCAGTCTTAATAGAAACTCTTCCGGTTTCCCTGAATTGATCTCCCGGATAAATCCATTGAGAAAACCCGAAGAAGTGCGGTTATTTAACGTGGTATAGAAGGGCGCCAGATATCGAGTAAAACTCCTCTCCACCTCCTGATTCGGATATCCCAACGAATAACTTCTCATTACTGGATCATATCCTTTTATCGTCAAATATCCGCTCTGATATAGAAGCGGTGTCGGATCTGAATAAATCTTATCTACATCCTTTAATCCGTACGAATCTGAAACCGTATTCTGCAGATCATTCAGCTCATAATCACTCTCCTTTAATAGCTTTACCAGAAATGATGGCGTCCCTGTCTCAAACCAATAATCATTAAATTTTTGTGAATCAAATGCATTGAGCAGGCTAAATGGATTATAAACTCCCTCGCTATTCTCGCAGAAATGATACCCATCATACCATTT
>CALXMK010000003.1 GCA_944389455.1 uncultured Verrucomicrobiota bacterium | reverse complement strand
CTGCTGGGAATTCTCTTGAGTCAAACTCAACAGGCCAAGGCTCAAGGTTCAGTCAAACTGGTATCTGATACCGAGAGTTATGTAACCTACGATTCCACCTTCGGAGATTGGGAGGAGGTCGGACAAAGAATCGATGCCGATAGTTATGTAGGGTTCCTCTACTACAAAGGGGAATCGATTACCGGGTTTCCCTCCGATTATTATTCCGATGCGACTCTATATGGTATCCCCTTTGGAACTTCCAGAACAGGATTGGATTCAGGCCGTCTGGCCGGAACCTCGGTTGATCTGGAAGCGGTTCCCAAGGGAACGGAGATAGAACTGACTTTGGATGTATGGTTTATTATGGGGGACATGCTTGTACAACATGTAGGAAGTTCAGAACCCTTCACCTATACAACGGGGAGCCCCGGCGGCGGCGATGCAGCAATGCTCCATTTTGAACCCTTTACAATAACCAATATTCCCGAGCCGGGTACACTGGCTCTGGCAGGAATCGGTCTGGCCGCTCTGGCCTGCGCCTCTTACCGCAGAAAAGGCTAATTCAATATAGTTTCTTATAGCGATGCTTCATCACCAAGGAGAGTTCATAATGAGCTCCACCTTGGTGATTGAGTTTTCTTTTAAGAATTTTTTCGGCTGTTTTTAAAAATCAAGTTATAAAGATGCAATTCACTCTCACTCAATAAAATAAGGATAAATTAAAAATCAAAATAAGTTTTTTTAAAAAACACCTTGCCTCTGTTTTATGATTTTTGTATAATTGCATACATGCTTCAGAGGAATTTTACATTTTAACCCCCTCTGGAGACAGATTGACTATGAAAAAAACAATATATTGCAAAAACATAAATTATTCCAGAGCAGGGAAATATTTCTCAAGACGTCTCTATGAGACAGCTGCTCAGGCAGGAATATCTTTAATGCTCATCCTGGGAATATCAATAGAATCATCTGCTGCCAGTCCGGAATTGAATAATCGGCAGGTCTATGTAAATTCCAATCCGTTGAGTCCATCTGAAATGGAATTACCACCTCCCTATGATCCAATTTATTCACCGGAGTGCGGAATTTATTTCTCCTATCAATTCTGGAATGAATGGCCCCCTCTGCCGGCGAATATTTGGAACAGACCCTTTTGGGATCTCGGCAATGGCATATATCTATTAGATGATATTGACTTCAACTACGTTGAACTTTCCTCTCAAACTTCTCCACTTTCTTCCTCACCTTCTTCGCTTCTCTCTGTAACAGACAACGTGTATGAAAATATCTAATCAGAAAAACATGGTAGACCTATTTATCAATTAACCACAATTCCCCTTTCTGAGGATTTTGAAAAAATCAATAATTTAATTGAATAAAATTTAAATTTAGTAACTATTTCTAAAATTAGGATTAAAATTAGATATTATGAAAAGATCAATCATTATAACATGCAGTATTCTGCTGGGAATTCTCTTGAGTCAAACTCAACAGGCCAAGGCTCAAGGTTCAGTCAAACTGGTATCTGATACCGAGAGTTATGTAACCTACGATTCCACCTTCGGAGATTGGGAAGTCGGACAAAGAATCGATGCCGATAGTTATGTAGGGTTCCTCTACTATAAAGGGGAATCGATTACCGGATTTCCTTCTTACCCTTCCGAAGCATATCGATATGCCATTCCCTTTGGAACTTCCAGAACCGGATTGGATTCAGGCCGTCTGGCCGGAACCTCAGTTGATCTGGATACGGTTCCCAAAGGAACGGAGATCGAGCTGACTTTGGAAGTTTGGCAGACGTTGTTACCCGTCCAAGAGGGAGAATATTACGAATTATGGTGGCCGGTAGGAACTTCAGCCCCCTTCACCTATACAACAGGAAGCCCCGGCGGCGGAGACGCGGCGATGCTCCACTTTGAACCCTTTACAATAACCAATATTCCCGAGCCGGGTACACTGGCTCTGGCAGGAATCGGCCTGGCCGCTCTGGCCTGCGCCTCTTACCGCAGAAAAGCTCATAGCTAATTCAATACTCATTTAATCATCCGGAGGTGTGCTCATCCTGAGTACACCTCTTTTTTATACTTATTCAATCTCTCGGCAGCATACAGAGGGGCACAGCAACTTCGAGAAAAGCTAAGATTCCGGAAATAACTTCAAATCATCCCTCATTCAAAAAATTTTTATTTTTTCTTGTATCAAAAGAAATATTTCGCTAGAATTTCTCTATTCAACGGAATAGAAAATTTCATTTATCCTTCTTTTTCCCTAAAAAGAAAATTTGAAGATAGATGATTCCGCACTCTATTTTCCGGCGAATTCAACCCTAAAAACATAAGATTACTTATTATATGATGAATCAAACAGCTAAAACATCTCCTTGTCCTTCGGCATCAGCCCCGGATACTTCGGATAAATCCTATTCCCACTCCCCACGCTCCGGCTTTGCACCTCTGCTGCTCAAGCGTAAAGAGGCCGCCGCCTTGCTGGGAGTCAGCCAAATGCACATCTCCAATCTGGTCGATTGCGGGCAGCTCCGCGCCATCAATTTGGCTACCCCGGGCAAACGATACCGTTCCCTCCGTATCCCGCTGAGTGAGCTGAAACGGTTCTTGAGCGACCGCCTGGGAGAGCTCTAGTCCTCCCTCATTAAAGCATCATAAAAAAAGCTCCGGCAGAGATTCAATCCTCAGCCGAAGCTTTTTATTGCCTCTTGTTATCCAATGAATTAAGCGCTCCCCTCTATCTCAGCGCAGGAGGAACATAATCCATATTCAGCGCTTCATAAATCGCCTCTTCACTCTCGCAAATCAATCGATGTTCTCCTGTATATAATCCTGCCGGCATCAAGGGCGAGTGCCCCAGCTCGCGAGCCCGCAGCGACAGCTGCCCCAAGTGAGCCGAAGGCCCCGTTGTCAGCATCAGTGCAATTCCGAACCGCTTCACCGGAACCGCCCAAAAACGCGCTTTGCCCACCGGTGTCATAAAACCGTAGTAATAGAGCCCAGGTCCAGGAGCATATCGCAAATTCAATCCGCTTCCCCCATCTCCGCAGTGAAGCCGATAGCAGCGCAAAAAGCGCGCCAAATCGCTGCCGGAAACCAATTGGCCGTTTTCTCCACACTCATCCGAGGCGAGAACGAAATCCAACTCCGCCTGCTGACGGAGCAAAAATTCCTGACCGGAATGCGGATAGCGGCGTAAAATCCCGCTCAGAGAAGCTTTGCGGCAGAGAGGCTTCAGACGATGCTCTAGCAGAGCTTCCGCATAAAGTCGGGGGTGCTCCGAGTTTAATCCTTCCTCCGATACCGAACCGATCTGGGCCGACGGCAATCGTTCGCCCGGAGCCTTGAAGATGTAATCCAGAAGCCGTTCCAACTCGGCCGCCTCCCTCTTCTCGGGGAAAAGAGGCGGAGGAACGTTGACTTCAAAAAAGCGGCACAGCGAATCGAATGAGCGAGCATAAATATTTTGTGAAGAGGTTGTTGATTTAGGATATTTAGACATCTGTTTTCTTCTGTTCAATCTGTTTTATCGTGTTAGGTAATTTAATAACTAGACTTCGTATTCCCCTAAACACTCGCGGAGTGAAAGAGGATAAAGAAAGAATAGCAAAAATTTCTCGTAATACAAGAAAAATTTTATTCATCTCCTCTCTTTTCTTTAAAAAACAAGAATAACCCCTTTATTGACCATGACTGAAATCTTCGCCATGGATTCATTTTCAATCCCCATAAAATTCTTTCTGATAGGAAGAATATGAATAAAGCCAAGCTCAAGCGGCATTCCTCTCTCTCCTCTTTTCCCCCCGGTTTGCTCCGTAAAACAGGCAGGAACTCCAGAGAACTCTCGATAGAATCTCTGACACAGAGTCTGGATGCTTTTCGAGCGGGATATCTGAGAGAAGCGGCCCTGATTTGGGAAAGTATGGAAGAACGGGACGATACCATCCATGTAGCTGCCTCCAAACGGAAAAAAGCGGTTTCCCGGCTCAGTTATGAAATTCTGACTCTGAACGGCTCCGCCGCCGCTCAAGCTCACCGCGAGGCCCTGGAACACTTTTACCGCAATCTTCGCGTGACTCATGCCATGGATGAGAATGAAACGGGCGGGCTTCAGCTTCTCATCCGTCAAATGATGGACGCCATAGGCAAGCGCTATGCCGTCCATGAAATCATCTGGATTCCCTCCCCGGAAGGGAACCTCAGCGCGGAACTCCGATTTGTTCCCCTCTGGTGTTTTGAAAACACCACCGGGAAACTCCGTTTCTGTCCTTCCGAATTTACTTCGGCTCCGCAGGAACTCGAACCCGGCGGATGGATGATCAGCGTAGGCGAAGGTCTCATGACGGCCTGCTCAATAGCCTGTCTCTTTAAGCGTATGCCCCTCCGGGATTGGCTCTTCTATTGCCGCCGTCACGGTTTCCCTGCCGTACTGGGAACCACTCCCGCCGAACGAGGTTCTGCCGAATGGAGCGATATGCAGGAAGCGCTCGAAGATTTTTCCCATAACTCCTCCGTTCTGATCTCCTCCGGCGAAAATATCCAGGTGATCGAACGCAGCGATGGTCGTTCTACCCCCTTCCCCGCTCTGGTCGAAGAGATGACTCGAGCCATCATTACTTTATGGCGCGGAGGCGATCTCTCCACCCGCTCCATTCATTACGGCGCCGGAGCTACCATGCAGCAGGATGAAGCCTTATTGATGGAGATTGATGACGCGGAATGGATTTCGGAGACAATCCATACTCAACTGGATACCTGGGTTATCCGCTGGCTTTTCGGCCCGGACATCAAACCTTTAGCACGATTTCATCTCAATAACACTCAAAAATCGAGTATAGAGACCGATCTCAAAGTGGACGAATTCCTCCTGAAACATGGGGCTCCTCTCTCGTTGGCAAAAATGCTGCGGAGGTATCAACGCGCCATGCCCACGCCCGGCGAGCTCCTGGCCGAGTCTTCCACCCCTCTGCAGGAATTAAATCGTTTTGAACAAACTCAACCAACTCAAACAAAAGAAACTAAAAACAATGATCAAATTCACGGCAAAACTCTTTCGTAATCTCTCCGAGAATACTCATTCCTCCGAACAAAAGTTCACCGCCTCACCGCAGCCGCTCCCTTCTTCAGACCGAGATAACGGCTCCGTCTCACTTCTGATCGCACCTTGGGGCGATCATCCGCATCGGCTTGGGATTCAGCGAGTAGATGAAGAATCCATCCGGAGAATACTGCGCTCCTTCCACTCCCTGAGAGGACGTCTCAAACGAGCTCTCATCGGTAAACCGATCTATCTCGGCCATCCCGACGCAGACCCCAGCGTTTCTCAAAAACCGAGTCTCTATGGGCTGATTCAAGACCTTTTCCGCTCGGAAGATGGACTTCACGCTCGAATTACTCTCACCGAAGCGGGAGCGGAATTGGTTCGCGCCGGAATCCGATGGCTCTCTCCCTACTGGAAAGCGGAGCCGCTCGAGCAAAAGTCTTCCAAGGGGCAGTCGATCTATCGTCCCGTGGAAATTATCTCGCTCGGACTCACCCGCTCTCCCAATATCCGAGCTCAAGCACTGACTAATCAACGAGTCCCTCTGCTCCCCGAAGGAACCGATTCCCATCAGTTTCCCATGATGAAAACCTCTTCCCTCACCCAAAATCTTCGTTCCCGATATCCGGAGAGTCTGAGATTGATTCACACTCCGGAGCAAATTCGGGCGCTGGTCAATGAACGCCGGCGCTCCGGACAATCTTATGACGAGGCTTTCTCCTGCTTCTTCAAAAGCTAGCCGTTGGCCGCCATTCACCGATTGGCGGCCGATTTTCGGTTCTATTTTACGGAAAAATTAAAAAACGGGAAAATAATCTCGCAGGCCGAAGCCAATAAATAGACGATGTTCACGAGAATATTAAGTCGGGAAAAGGCATTTCCTATCCAATGCTTTTTCCGGATTTTGGCAATCCAATGCTCAATAATCACTATTGCCGCAATAAACATCACGGCCACCATATAAGCAATCTTGAACATGACTAAGAAACCAAATACCGCCATCGCCATCACCGTCAACAGATGCATCAGCAGAGAATAGGAAAGAGCGTTTTGAACCCCCCAGCGAATAGGCAGGCTTCTCAGTCCCAAAGTCTTTTCAATCTCATAATTCTTCACCGAATACAGCGTATCCAATCCGCTGATCCAGAGAATATTGATAACTCCCAGTGCTAAAGGCTCCCAACTGACTGAACCGGTCACCGCCATCCAGCCTCCCAATGGAGCCATTGCGAAAACTCCTCCCAAAAAAAGTGAGCCAAAATCACTTTTTAGCCGAATATGATAATAAGCACATCCCAAGGCCAGCGCCGGAAGCGCACAATAGAGGCAAAGCGGATTGAGCAAAGCGCAGCAGAAGAGCACCCCAGCAGCGGAAAGTACAACCAAGGTCCAAGCTTCTCCTACCGAAACTCCCCTGCCTACCACCACTTGAGACGAAAACCCTGGATGATTCAATTCCAGTTTACGGTGAAGCAGATGTCCATAGGCAAGTAAACAAGCTCGAGCTAAAAAGAGAGCTGTCGGAAGTAAAACAAAGACCTTCCATCCCGGCCAGCCGCGATGGGCTCTAGCCGCCAGCATCACGGAAATAACCGCAAAAGGAAAAACAAAAAAGGTGTGGCGTACTTGTAAAAAGGAGCCCCACCTTTTTAGACATTGGGTAGTATTCCTCAAAAAAATTCCCGCAGCAGATCTAAGCTTTATCTTCTCTCACAAAAATGTGAGCCTTGCTAGGCTTTTCCTGCCGCTTCCCGGAATGTTTTAGTGTTTAGGAGCTGCTTTGCCATCTTCTGCCTTGAAAAGCAGATACCTGGCACAAGTATCACAAAGAACGATATCATCTCCTCTCAGCAGCTGAGCGTAAGTTCCGGAAGGCAGTGTCATATGACATTCAGGACAATTCTTGCCGTGTACCAGAGCCACCCCTTTTTTGCCTCTCTTCATCAGACGGTCATAATGACCGAGAAAATTGGGCGGCAATTTCTGACGAATCTCAGCAATGGCTTTCTTACTCTCTTCAGAATTAGGATTCTCCCCCAGTTCTATCTGCTGTAAGGAATAAAGCAACTCTACGATCTCTATACTCGTAATACTCATGATCTAAATTAACTTTGCAAATGCGTTTTCTCCAAGAACGCTTCACACATTTTACATATTAGCCAAAATTGAATTTTCAGCCAAGGCAAAAAAGATATTTTTCTATTCTTTACTCTTCATTTCCCTTTTACTTTTCGGTTTGAATCGGGATTAAAACTGCGTCATTCATACCATGAATAATTTTTTTATCCGCCGGACAAAGTGTTGCCAATCCCCCCGCATATTCCGCTCTCGTCCAGGAAGAATTTACAAAATAATAGGGACAAAGCCTCACTCTTCCCTGTTCCTTCCGAAGTCCCTTGCCATCAAAGTCATACCATTCCATAGGAATCTTCTTCCCATGAGCAAACTTCATCAAAATCCGGGGAGAACGCTTAAACTGATTCAGCGCCTTATCCACTGCCTGAGCCCATTGATCCGCAGAGAGATCATTCCCTATCCAGACTCCCCGGGAACCCCATGCCAATTCCGAAAACCCGCTTACCTTAAGAACCAGAGCCCGCTGAGATTGAGTAAAATTCTTCAGCTCATTCCAATCATGAATTCCAAGCTGCGGATATTCTCCATGCGGAGGCAGCGGAGTCGGGTCCAGAATCCAGGATCTGGGCACCAGATTCAGCATCTGCTCAAAGAAAGCGGCCCCCAACTCCCGATGCCAGAAATCTCTCAGAGTTCTATTCCAAAGTAATCCAAGGAAAAGTTTCTCTTCCAGAACAGGTTTTGGCGGAGGAGTCAAAGTAATCTCTCCGCGCACCGCTCGTTCAAAGAGCTTTCTGGCACAAGGCAGCTGCTCCCAGTCAAAAAGCTCAAAGAATCGGTAGACCTGACATCCTTGCGGAAAATCCTCACTCGATTCATCCACGACCCGAAATCGCTCCGAACCTAATTTGCGGGCCAAGTATTCCATCTCCGGTCGATATGATTCCGATTCACGCGAAACGACAATTCTCACCGCCCCCTCTCCGGGGAACAGAGAGGCAAACCCTCTGAGCATCTCTTCTCCGTTCAGATAAAGTTTCTGCATACAAGCCGTCAAACCGATTCCTCCCGGAACACTGTCTAATTCAGTTAGGGCTGCTCCTTCTTCCGTCAGGATTAAGTCAGGACGAATGACTCGCGGCAAAACATTTCTAAAAAACGGATGCCGCTGCAATTCAATCAGCCATTGAGGCTTGCCGGCATCTGCCAACTCGGCAATCCAGCCGGGCATCTTCCCTTCCGTGCTTAGAAAATAAAGCCGATTGCAGGCACGGTAAAACTGTAGCAAGATTCGTCCCCATTTAGGAATCTGCGCCGCCAAACGATAATCATACTCCGCCAAATTCAACGCTTGGGGGGCTATGCGCCAATGATGCGCACTCAATAATCCTTCCCTTAATAAGACCTCATGAATCTTCTCTGGGGAGACACCCCCATTTTCAGTTCCGGTATTCATCTACTCTTCAGCTGTTTAAATCTCCGGCCACTGCCGGGATTGAATCAAATTCTCCTTTTCTCCTACTCCGGTTTCAATTAAAAACGTTCTTCCCTCTCTGATCAGCAGCGGGAAGAACGCTTTATTACAACCGGTGGAAGAGAATAATTTCTTTTCCCCTTCACCTCTTTTTTATCTGGTACTAACCGTTGAAGTAAAGGTAAGCCCACAGAATCATGGCCAAAACCAATGCAGTACCAACCACATCAACCCAATTCCAGCTCTCACGGGTAATCCGTTTCTGCTCCGGAGTCACATTGCCGAAGGTCAAACCGCGAATCTGAGCATAATCCGGCTCACGGGTCGCATAACTTACTATAACCATTACCGCCAGAGAGATTATCGTAATGATCACGCTGAAATATTGGAAATAGAAATTATTGATAATCCAGAAGAACGATCCCTCCTGATACCCTCCTTTGAGGATTCCCAGCGTCACAGGGGTATCAATAGCCATACGGAAAATTCCCAGCGCAAACCCCACAGCCAGAGCGGCAATACATCCCTTAGCATTCATCCGCTTCCAGAAGATTCCCATAAAGAAAACCACGAAAATCGGCGGTGCCAAATACCCCTGCACCGACTGTAAATAGTTATAGAGACCGTCCGCCCCGCGAATCACCTCGATCCAAAGCAAACCGATGACCACCATTGCCAGGACGGCCAATCTGCCTACCCAAACCAAAGTAGCCTGCGAAGCATTCGGCTTGAACCGACGATAAACGTCCATTGTGAAAAGAGTTGAAGAAGCATTAAAGGTTCCGGCCAACGAGCCCATCAGCGCGGCAATCAGTCCCGCTACCACAATTCCGCGCACTCCGATTGGCAGCACCGATTTAATCAACAGAGGGAAAGCTCCCTGTGCGGCCGCTCGGTTAACCGTTTGATCCTCATTGACAAGGACATTGAGCATCTCATATTGGCCGGTCTTGGCCAGCGCAAAGCAGATCATGCCAGGCAGAATAAAAATGAAAACGGGCAAAAGCTTCAGCGCACCCGCAAAGATACATCCGCGCCGAGCTTCTTTCTGATTAGGAGCGCCCAAAGCTCTTTGAACAATATATTGATCCGTACACCAATACCACAAACCTACAATTGGGGCGCAGAAGAGCATTCCGATCCACGGATAATTAGTATTAAAATACCAAGCCATTCTGCCCGTTTCTTTGACAGGTTCCCAAGTCCCCTCTACTCCGGCCGGAATGAGAGGCTTCCACAGATTAAACATCTCGCTTCCCAGCGTATCTCTCAGCACATCCCATCCTCCTAAGGCTTTCAGGCCAAAGAAAGTCAGAAGCGCCGAACCGATCACGAGCACGGAAACCTGCAGCACATCCGTATAGGCCACGGCTCTCATTCCACCCATGAATACGTAAATTCCTGCCATTCCCAAAACGATGATACTGCCTACCCAGAAGCTATCAAGCGGCCCCAAGTGCATCTCCGGCATCAACGCCGAAAACACTACACCGCCGGCAAAAATACCAACCGCCACCTTGGTCAGAACATAAGAGATCAATGAAACCATAGCCAAAAATGTCCGGCATCCCGGAGAAAAACGCCGTTCCAGGAATTCAGGCATCGTAAACACCTTCCCCCGCATAAAGAAAGGAATCAATACCCAACCTAAAATTAGAACACACCAGGCATGAAGCTCATAATGAGCCATTGCTACTCCATCCGTTGCTCCTGAACCGGCTAAACCCACCAGATGCTCAGAACCGATATTTGAAGAGAAAATTGAAGCGCCTATCACCCACCAGGCGAGATTTCTCCCCGCAAGGAAATAATCATCCGTTGTATTCTTATTTCGTTTGGTAACCCACGTCGATACGCCTATCACCAATGCAAAATAACCCACTATAATACACCAGTCTATCGCATGCATATTTTATCTTTCGCTTTTGTAATAAAAAAAACGCGCTGGAATTTGCATTCCTGCCACGAAATACTTGCGCCTTTAAAATAAAGATGTTATAAGGGAGTTGCAAGTATTAAATTCGCAGTGTGAATTTTTTCACTACTCCGAATAAAAGAAAAGATTATGACAACTCTTGGTATTATTGTCGGTACTCGTGGATTTTTCCCCTCTTCACTCTGTGAAGGCGGTCGCAATGGAATTTTAGCCGCTCTGGAAAAACAGGGCATTAAGCCCATTATTCTCCCCATCGACGCCACTCCCAAATTCGGAGCCGTCGAAAGTCTTAAAGAAGCTCGTGCCTGCGCTGATCTCTTTATTCAGCACAAGGATGAGATTGACGGTGTCATTGTTACTCTCCCCAACTTTGGAGATGAACGCGCCGTTGCTAATACTCTCCGCTGGGCTGATCTCAACGTTCCCGTTCTCATCCATGCGTGGAACGATGATAATGCTCAATTGGATATCCAGCATCGCCGCGACAGTTTCTGCGGCAAAATGAGCTGCTGCAATAACCTCCGTCAATACGGAATTGATTATACCCTCACCACTCTTCATACCGATTCCGCTGACAGCGAAACCTTTACCCGTGACCTCCAGCAATTTGTAGCCACCTGCAAAGTCGTTAAAGCTTTTAAGAACCTCCGCGTCGGCGCTTTGGGGGCTCGCCCGGCTCCTTTCACTACGGTTCGTTACAGTGAGAAGCTTCTGGAAGCCTCCGGAATCTCCGTCGAGACACTCGACCTCTCCGAACTGATCGGCTGGACCGGCAGAATGAAAGATAATGACTCTGACGTTCAAGATAAACTCGCTAAGCTCAATGCCTATACCAATGTCTCTAACGTCCCGGCTGCAAGCCTGCTGAAGATGGCAAAATTGGGCGTCGGCATGGACCGCTGGATTAAAGATCAGCAGCTCGGAGGTCTCTGTATCCAATGCTGGACCTCTATGGAAGAATTCTACGGAGTCGTTCCTTGCTCTCTCATGAGTATGCTCTCCGAATCTCTGATTCCCGCCGCTTGCGAAACGGATGTCTGCGGACTCTTAGGAATGATCGCTCTGCAAGCTGCCTCAGGAACTCCTTCCGCACTTCTGGATTGGAACAACAACTTTGGCAAAGATCCCAATAAAGGAATCCTCTTCCACTGCTCCAATCTGCCCAAATCCTTCTTCTGTCAGAATAAGATGGATTATCAGGCTATTATCGCCGGTTCTGTCGGCAAAGAAAATGCCTATGGCACTATCTGCGGACAAATCGCTCCTGGACCTTTCACTTTCACCCGAGTCTCCACGGATGACCAATTCGGTGAAATCACTGCCTACGTCGGTGAAGGCAAATTCACCGATGACAAACTCGACACCTTCGGCGGATACGGCATCTTTGAAATTCCTGAATTGCAGACGCTGCTCCGTTACATCTGCGAAAACGGTTTTGAACACCATGTAGCCGCCTCCCGCAGTCAGGTTGCGGGTGCTATCGCGGAAGCCTTCGAGAACTATCTCGGATGGGATGTCTATCGTCACTCCTAGATCCAAGAAATTCTCCCTGAGAATATAGGGTAAATTTTACAAAGAGGCTGTCTTACTTTTCAGACAGCCTCTTTTCATTTTCCTTCACTCTCCGCTGCTAATCTGCAACTAATCAATATCCACAAAATTCAATTAGAAAAATTTGTTTCTGTTTTATTAAACAAAAAAACATACACCTCTTTATAGGAGGGCAATTAGATTTTTCTCCTTCTCTTCTCTGGCCTAGCCTAAAATAATCCAGACAGATCCCCCCATCATAATCAAAGCTCCCGCCAGCTTACGCATAATCTTCCCTTCACGGAAAAACAGGTACCCCAGGAAAACACTTACCACCGTGGATAATTGAAACAGCGCCAGCGCATATCCCACCGGAATATAAGCAAAAGCGTAATTAGTGCAAAATTGATTCACCCCTACGCTCAAGGCCAATGCGAATAGAATCCCTCTCTGCCGTCCATTCATCTTCGGCACTATTTTGGGGAATCCATTTCTCCTCCATCCGTGTGATTCTTCAATCCCATTCCTTTTCTTGGACTCGCTTGCCGGTATCCAATACCAGCCTAATGAAAAAATTGCTCCGAACCAACACCAAACGCAAAACGAAATCTCTACTCCCGAAAAAAGAATCACCTTTTTGATCATCACCGCCTCAATCGCATTCAGCACCAACGCCGCCAATCGATAACGAATCTCTCGATTCTTCAGTATCTGCAATGAAAATCCTCCCTCCAGCGTCTCGAATACCAAATAACTCCCCGCAATAATCAATCCCATTCCCAAAATCCCTCCCATAGAGGGAAGCTCCCCCAAAATCAGAATCCCAAATAACAATCCCACTATCGATTTATAAGAATTAATCGGCCCCAAAATAGAAAGCTCTCCACCCCGCAATGCCTTTACCAAACAACCGTTACCCAAAGCCCCCAGTAAACCTCCGCCTGCCGCATATCCCCAGAATTCAGCGGGCAGTTCCCCCCAAGAATACCTCCAAGCAAACGGAATGCAGCAAAGTCCCAATATAAAATAGGTCAAAAAATTTACCTCCCCCGGTTTAAGCCTCCGATTGCCCTTATCCGATTCTTCTCCACACTCTCTTCCGCCGGTTAAACTCTTCTGCATCGCATTCCCCAGCGGATTGATCAAGATTCTCACTCCTACTGCTATATATGCCCACACCATATTTTAAACTCTGCCGCTCGGAATCCCTCGGATTTAAATCATCAGAAAAATAAAAAAACACGAAATTTCACAAAATCATCAATTATGATTCCTCCATTAAACGACAAACGCTCATCTTCATATATGACTTCCTTTGCCGGGAATACTATACCCCTTTTGAATCTAACTTATATTTCTCCAAACCTCAATTCTATTTCTAGACTTCGATGAGCAAACTGCCTTCTATCCCCCTCAATTTCAAACAATCTCAGTTGCTCGGGAAAATCATACCACACAAATCGAAAAATCAAATTTAATTAACCCTCGCCACCTAATTTAATTTTTATTTCAATTTATTGTAATCCAGTTACTTTTGATTTCTTAAGAAAAGTTTCTCTTCTTGTATAAGGAGAAAATAGCGCAAGAAATAAAAAAAACTATTGCTTAAAATAATGTTCTTAACTATACTCAGCGTGGTCTTAGTAGAATATAGGAAACTATAACTTAGGTGACTATTTAAAGAATAATGTGTTTATGAAAAATTTTTCTAATGAAATGATTAATAAAAAACAGGGTTTTACTCTGATTGAGTTGCTTGTTGTAATCGCTATTATTGCGATTCTGGCAGGCATGCTTCTCCCTGCCCTCAGCAAGGCTAAGGCCAAGGCTCAAGGGATCTCCTGCATGAATAATACCAAGCAACTGGCATTGGCTTGGAATATGTACGCAAACGATCAACAGGATCTAATGATGGCAAATTATCAAGGAAGTGGAACCGAACCTGCAAGTTGGGTGAGGGGATGCCTTGATTGGGAACCCGGTAATCTCCAGAATACTAATGATCAGTTATTGACAAATCCGCAACATGCTCTAATGGGCCACTATATGAGCAAAAGTACTAAAGCTTTCAAGTGTCCGGCTGATAACTATGCTGTTCCAGGTGCAGCAGGCGGTGCTAGTACCGGCGGCAAGCAGAGAGTTCGCTCCATCTCCATGAATTCTAATATGAATTGTGATAATCTCGGCGGAACCAGAGGTGGAAGCAGCAATGGGGATACGGATGAAGGTGCGCGAATTTATAAAAGAATGACCGATATTAAGAAAATATCTCCTTCAAAAGTGTGGGTTTTTGTCGATGAACATCCCGATTCCATTAACGATCCATGTCTCTTCGCAGATGCTGTTGCTGTTAGAAATGGCAATACTTGGATTATGTCCGATGGCGGACTCACTCAATGGCGTGATTTGCCTTCCGCTCTTCACAATGGATCCTGCGGTTTTGCTTTTGCCGATGGACATAGCCAAATCCGTAAATGGGTCAGCAAATCAATGATTGAAGCAGGTAAATCCGTTAATTTTGTAGAATTAGCTCAAGCTGTAGATGTTGGTGACACAACTGACCGCAAATGGTTCTGTGAAGCCAGTGGTGAAGCTTACGACAACTAATTCTCAAAATTTAATACTAACTCTTATAAAGATAAATTTATGAGAAATTTTTCTAATGAAATGATTAATAAAAAACAGGGTTTTACTCTGATTGAGCTGCTTGTCGTAATCGCTATTATCGCGATTCTGGCAGGCATGCTTCTCCCTGCCCTCAGCAAGGCTAAGGCCAAGGCTCAAGGGATCTCCTGCATGAATAATACCAAACAGATTGCTCTGGCATGGATCATGTATGGCACGGATAATTCAGACCTGATGATGCCAAATTATCAAGGAGGTGAAGGACAGACAGATCCCCAACCTAGAGGCTGGATAAGAGGCTGGTTAACTTGGGAGGGAAATGACACTAATAATATTAGTGCAGATTTCTTAGTCAATACCAGATATGCCTATATGGGGTATTATATGAGCAAGGCCAGTAAGGCTTTCAAGTGTCCGGCCGATAACTATGCTGTCCCGGGCACCGGCATTGCCGGCGGAAAGCAGAGAGTTCGCTCCATCTCCATGAACGCCAATCTGAATTGTGATGATAAAGGAGGAATTGAAGGAGATGATAATTATGGCGATGTTGGACTTCGTGTTTACAGGAAGATGAGCGATATCAAGAAGATTTCCCCCTCTAAACTCTGGGTTACGGTTGATGAGAATCCCGATTCCATCAATGACGGCTGTTTCTTCGCCGGAGCTATAGCGCAAAGAGGTTCCAGCGGTCGTTGGGAAGTGGTGGATGACACTATATGGCGTGACGTCCCTTCCTCTCTGCACAATGGCTCCTGCGGGTTTTCTTTTGCGGATGGCCATAGCCAAATCCGTAAATGGAATAGTAAAGCCGTCGTAGATGCTGGCAAAACTGTTACATATCAATCAATCACAGGTACTCTGCAAAATGATGGTTTGGGAGATTATGAATGGTTCTGCAAAGCTAGCGGTGAAGCCTATAGAGATTAATTAAATAAACTCCTAGATAGTTATTTAAACAGCGCGCAGACTTTCTGTGCGCTGTTTCTTTTTGGAATAAATTTAGAATAAGCTAATTTCTTTTATCTCCTACTCTCCCTCAATAATTGCGAATTCCGGAGCTCGGAAAAACGCTCTGCCCATCGTTCAATTCAATCTCCGGCTCTCTATCTAATAGAGATCACTCAACATCGGATAGGTCTTGAAGACTCCCTGCAGATTATCTCCTCCGCCTAGCCGACAAATTCTTCTTCTACACCACTCCTATCCTCTCTATTGCGAGTCTCAGCATTCTCCTTTCACTCTTACTCAAACCGGGATACTCTATAAAGCAGAATCTTTGCTCTCTCTTCCATTTCCTATTCCTCTCTTCGGATACGCCTTTTGCCGGCTCAATTTATTATTCCCGTTAACACTGACAAGCCGCTTAACCATGAATAGCAGATAAGAATTAAAAATATTCATTTAACCTTTTTATCCTAAGTCCTCCCGTCAATGATGTTTAATTAAACTCTATATTTCATTATAAAAATAAATCGCTAATTTACCACTTAATGATTGATATTCACTCCTGCCTCCCCTCTGTCAACTATCAAACATTATATAAAAGCCAGCATCAGCTCTTCTTTTTATCATAAAATTAGCTAAGCTTTATAAAAAACTTGTTCTCCTTATAAAAATCATTTAGGATAATAAAGTTATAATTAACGATACCGTTGATCTGAGATAATCAACATTGTAATGATGATAAATTACGTAGAAATACTTGACAGATCAAATCCTTGCATAAAGGCTTTGGAGAAACATCCTCTTTTCTGCGTATTATAATAAAATATTATGAAACAAATGAATTATAAATTATGGTGTGCCGTGGCACTTCTAATAAGCGCCGGATCACTCTCTGTGATGGCACAATCCTCCGAAATGTATTCGGGGGATGTTAATTATACAGGTGATTACGGGGGTTATCACTCCTATTCAGCTGAAAACGATACCTATACAATCAATGGTTCCGGCTCCGACGTATGGGGCACCAGTGATCAATTCTACTATGTATATAAAATGCAAGAAGTAGATCAAGATTTTGATTATATGGTCAAAATCAACAATTTTGATGGAAGCGCCAATTCTTGGATGAAAGCCGGACTTATGGTTCGCGAATGCGGCTGGGAAAGCTATGATGACTCCGGCAATATGAATGGCTTCAGTCAATTTGGAGATTCACGCTACTTCTCTATTGCCTCTCAAAAAGCCAATGGAGCAGAAGAGAAACGCTGGACATGCCAGTGGCGCGCCGACCAGGGGGCCAATGTAGACGATAACTCCAGTTGGCGTTTAGGAGCCTTCTCCTATCCCAGCTGGCAGCGTATCCGCCGAATGGGGGATACTTATATCAGTTATATCAGCACAGATGGCGAAAATTGGACACAGGTTTACTCTTTAGATACAAGCGTTCCATCTTATGACACTGCAGGGGCTCCCTTATGGTACACTCCGCTGGGAAGCAGCGAAAGCGGATATAATCTATCCGTCGGTATGTGGGTAACCTCTCATAATACAGACAGCTCAGATGCACAGGCGATATTCGAAGGATTCAAACCTTATCCCCAGGAACCAGTCGCTATCACAGATATTCCTGAAACAATCGAAGTATACGCAGGAACCGACGCTGTTATTTCGGCTGTCGTAACAGGATACGACCCCATCTCCTATGAATGGGTAAAAGATGGAATCGTCTTGGAATCAGGCTCCACCTACTCTAAAACCATTACTTTTAATATCCCTGCAGCGGAACCAAATGATGGCGGAGAATACACACTCCGTGTCAGCAATCAAGTTAATGGAACAGAGACGAATGATTCGGCAAACTTTACTCTGGATGTAACAACAGATGATGATCCTCCCACAATCACCTCTGCTTCAGCGCTGAATAAAACCATCGGTATTACTTTCAACGAACCTGTAAGCGCTGAAACAGCAACTGTGGCAGCCAATTACAGTGTGAGCGGAAAGACGGTGCAATCCGTTACTCAAACCGACAGCAGCCGTGTCGTGCTTACTCTGAACAGCGATATCAGTATCGGAGGAAATGCGGAAGTAACCGTAAAGAATGTGGCCGATCTCTCCGGCAACATCATTGCAGCTGATACGGTTGTAACCGCTGAAGCAGAATTCCTTCTGGCAAATACAGGCAAACCTTTTGTAGCCGGTACAGGTGAGCTGTTGGGCGGCGATAAATTCCGTTTAAATAATCAGGGTCTTTTCGACTGGGATAAATATGATGAAGACACCCTCTTATGCAAGAGCTATACCGGTGATTTTGATATTCGCATCCGCGTCCTTGACTCCAGTCCGGCAACCTACGACGCACGTGCGGGACTGGAAATCCGTGAATCCCTAGATGAAGGCACTCTGACCAATCATAGCCGCTATATAGGCCTGCATCATAGACCCCTTGAGCAGATAAAATGGGACGCCACCAATTCTGTTTATACAGCTCCTGTTCCCAATATGGATGGATTCTCCGATTATCGTCATATTCTGCGGCATATTCACCGAGCCGAAACCGGAGGCGATACTTCGGAATATGCTTCTACGGTGGAATCTTTTCTTCTGCCTGACGGTAGTTCCGTTCATCCTTTTGAACTGGCGGGAAATACATGGATCCGACTCAATCGTAATGGAGATAAAGTCACCTCTTACTACAGTACAGATCAGATTACATGGCACAAAACGGGGGAGAAAGTTTTTGAAAACCTGAATCAGACTCTCTATGGAGGAATTCATTACGCTGTTGAAGGCCGCAATTTCGCGGAAGACTCTACCAATCTTCCTCAAAGTCTAACAAATGAATTTAAAAACCCAACAGTTAAATTCTATGCAAACTTCATTGATTGGGAAGAATCTTATCTAAAACCCGTCTCTATTACAACTCAACCTCCGACAAGTGTTTCTGTGGAAGGGCCTAATCCTCTTACAATCAAGATTGTGGCGGATGGAGATCCCCTCACCTACCAATGGTATAAAGATGGAGTTGCTATAGAAGGGGCTGATCAAGCCACTCTAACACTTCCCTATACAGCGGCCTCCGACTCCGGCAGCTATACCTGTGAAGTAATGAATTTCGGCCATGGTGCTGCCGACAAAGGAACCTCCGTTATGTCTAATCCCACCGTTGTTACCGTCTCAGCCGATACTACTCTGCCTGAATTGGTAGCAAGCGGATTCGATCTGGATGTACTATTGCCTTTCCTCCAATTCAGCAAAGGAATGGATATCGATTCTCTGCTGGATTTCTCTAACTATCAATTAACGGATCTGGATGGAAATCCGATTGCGATCACAGGAGTTAATATCAATGAGGATGCTACCTACATTACTCTGGAATCAGATTATTTCCTCGAAGGCGGCGAATTCCTATTAAACGTCAGCGGTTTAGTCGATCGCTCCGGGAATCCCCTAACTGTGGATGAGGTAATTGAAATTACGATCCTGCAGGAATATCCCATTTATTTAGAATATTATGAAAATGACGATTCTTTAACTTCAATCGCTCCGCTTATGGCAGCAGTGCAATCCGGAGCTTATAGCACCCGTCGTGAAGAAAATAATAACGGAATGACCATCCCACGAGATATCGGAGACTATTACGGAGTATTCTTCAGCGGAATGATTCTTCCTCCGCAAACAGGTGATTACCGCTTCGCTATCTCCTCTGACGATGACTCACGATTCTTCCTCAGCACTAACAGCACCCCCGATGGCCTCAGTGAAACAGCCATTGCCTCCGTTAACAGTTCTGTCGGCTATGGGGATTATGATGCACAAAGCAACCAGCAATCTTCTAATATTTACCTGGAAGCCGGAGTCCCCTACTACTTCGAAGTTTACTTTGTAGAAAGATCAGGCGGAGATTTCCTCACTATTGCATGGTCTCTTCCCAGCCAAGGCCCCAGCGCCATTGCCGATAATACGGCAGCTATCTCCTCTGAATATGTTAAGTGGATTATCGCACCTCACCGGACAGTTCTGGAAATTCTCGATCAGCCCGATGCGACAGTTAATGTTTATGAAAACAGTATCTTCTCCCTGGATATTGATCTGAATTATTCCTCGGACATGGGGCCGCTCAATAAGCCTCTCTGTACCTGGTATATGAAGAGTGATTATACAAATGGAGAATGGGTCCCAATTACTCAAGACCTGTTAGGAGAATCTATCTCGGGTTATAACAGCCCTTCGCTCAAATTTAATGGAGCCACATCTCTCCACTCCGGTCTCTACCGTATGGAAGCAACTCTCTTGGACAGGGTTGTCGAAAGTCAAGAGATCACTCTTAATGTCACAAGCGATACAGAAGCTCCTGTAGCCACCGCCACGGGAAGCAATACAATGGAAGAAATTGTCGTCACTTTCAGTGAAAGCGTTTTTGGAGCAGAAGAGTTATCCAATTATCAAGTCGACGGCTTGACCATTCTCTCTGTAACTCCATTCTATGATGGAAGCGGAATTCTAGCTAAAACAATTCTCCAAACCACACGTCAAGATGAAGGCAAAGTCTATAATATCACGATGAATAACATCTACGATATGGCAGGGAACCCTGTCGCAAATAAAACTAGCTTTACCTCTTTCGTCTGGGTTCCCGGATATGCTCTATTTGAAGCATTCTCCGCCACCAGCTCTTACGATCTTTTGGGTGAAGTAATTGACTGGAATATTCATAATCACAACTACATGGTTCCGCCTCAGGCAGGTAAAGTCACGGAAATTACATCCACTACCTTTAACCTGGATAACTATGTCGCCAAGATCAGCGGCTATCTCTGTCCTCAGGTCAGCGGAACTTATGAATTCGCGGGATCTTCCGATGATTCATTCAAGGCATTCCTCTCTACGGATGAAAGTCCCTTGAATCTGGACAGGGACAACCCTATCGCCTGGCAAAACTCAAACACTGACGCCCGTATCTACAATTATACTCCCGGTTCCGGTGCTGTCACCGAAATGGGAGGACGTCAAGTCGCATTGGAAGCAGGTAAACGTTACTATTATAATATTAACCTGCAAGAAGGAACCGGCGGCGACTTTGTAGCCATGACTTGGAGATTACTGCCGGAACCTATGCAGGCCAATGGCACAGAACCTATCCTCAAAGGTAACCTGATCGGCATGTATGTGGATCCAACAACAGCCAATATCACAATCCTCGAGCAGACTGAAGAAGTCAACGCAACCGAGGGTGATTTTGTCACTCTGGAAGTCGTTGCCCAAACGGATAATCCTTACAATGCTCCTATCGAATATCAATGGTACATGGATGGCGCTCCTATCGAAGGAGCTACCCAAAGCACCTATACACTGGTTGCTCTGCAGGAATATGTGGGCAAAATCGCCTACTGTGAACTCTCTATTCCGGGAAATACTACCCGTTCCGCCGATATTCCATTCAAGAGTGTCGAATCAAACGCTACTCCTGTCCAACCGATAAGTGTAGTCGGAGTAGGCAATGTAGAAGTGACATTTGATAGTCCTGTTGATGAAGAAAGCGCGACTGATCCCGCCAATTACAGTATTGAAGGGGGTACAGTTCTCTCCGCTCAACTAATTGATGATCTAACTGTCTCTTTACAGATAGAAGCATACTCCGAGGCTACTGTCTCAGTAACCGTGTCCAATGTAAAGAATCTCTCCGGTGTTCCTATGCCTGAACCTGTTACCGTAGTAGGATATTACTGTCCTCTTTCAGAAACGATTCTCGCTCCCAATGGAGTGCTGGGTTTTGCGGTTCCTGAAGACAATGACGTTATCCAACTCTATAACGGAGGCGGAGATATCTGGAACGCTGCTGAAGACAGCTGTCTATACCTTTATGAACCCATCGAAGGGGATTTCGACGTCGTTCTTTGTGTAGAATCGATTGAAAATAACCATGAATGGACCAAACTGGGATTAAGTTTCCGAGCTAATCTGGAAGCAAGCAGTCCTCATGTGGCTATGCTGGCAACTCCAACTCGCGTTCAGGCCATTCAGAGACCTTATCCGCCCTCTGGTGCAACGACTGTCTCAACAGATGAGAATTGGCCCAGACTCAGTGAAACAAATGGAACCACTACCATCACAATGGCAGGAAGTATCAACCACAATTCGGAAACTTATCCCACACAGTGGCTCCGTCTGAAACGGGAAGGAACTACCTTCACCGCTTATCGGTCCCTCAACGGGATGTATTGGACCTTAATCCAAACAGGTGACTTCACCTCTGTACCGGGCAATACTCAATATCAAATGCCAGATTCCGGTTACATCGGTATTGTCTATTCAGCACAGGATAAAGTTAATCTGCGTCACGCCACCGTAAGCGGCTATAATACCGCCTATCAGGAACCGCCTCTGCCAACTCCTGATCCGAGCGAATATAGCTTCGCTAATATCGGACAGGAAGAAAATGGTGCCGTAGGATTCTATGACTATGACTCAGAACTTGGTATCTATGAAATCTGGGGCAATGGCTCTGATATTTGGGGAACAGCTGATCATTTCAGCTACCTCTACATGCCTGTTCCAGAAGGAGACTTCACCTTTACCGCCAAAGTTCTGGACTACATCGCTTCTACGGATGGATGGAGCAAAGCAGGTCTGCAAGTGCGTGAAGGAGATGCCAACGGCAATCATAACGAAGCGAGCCGCTATTTCGCCTCTACCATTCAAAGGGAAAAATCACCCTCCAACAGCATGTATCGCACCCAATGGAGAAATTCATTTGGAGCTGACGTATCGACGGCCTTTGAAACAGGTCTCTTGAGTTATCCTCATTGGCAGAGACTTGAACGTCAGGGCAATCTCTACATTTCATCCATCAGTCTAGACGGACAACGCTGGACAGAAATTAACAGTCAAGATACCTCTGCTTGGGTTGGTGGGCCTCTGGGTTCTACCCTGCCGCTCTACATCGGAATGTGGATGACCTCTCACAATACGACAAGCACCGATGGTGTAGTGAGATTTGAACATCCTACCCTGATCGCCTCATCAAATCTATTCCTAGAATACTCATTAGAAGGAGATATTCTAACCTTGAGTTGGGATGCCGCAGAGAATGCTGTTCTGGAAGTTTCCTCTCAGGCTGATGCCGACCAATGGGAGATCCTCGAGGCTGAACTGGTAGGAGATACAATGCAGGTTCAGATTCAGATCACTGCCGATTCTCCGGCTGAGTTCTATCGCTTAGTCAAAGAATAAAACTTCTGACTTCTTACAGAGGAACCGGATAAAATCCGGTTCCTATCAATGCAAAAAAACGGACAAAATTTATTTGTCCGTTTTTTTATCTCTTTTTTACTCGAGCGAGCTTATTCCGTGAGCGTTATTTCTCCCAATTTATATCGTTTATGAGAATCAGCCCCATCGTAAGGCAACTCTAATACGGGCGTTCCGTCCAAAGTTCCAACCGATACATAAAGCTCATAAACTCCCGGCTGACAAGAACGCGCAAATCCTCTGCCAGAATCACCCAATTGTTTCCCGACCTCTCTGGCTATAGTAAATTCCGATTCTAATAGTGATTCTTGGGCTTTTCCCGGAGCATCTACAGGTAAACTCCGTACATTAAGAGAATCATCAACTAAAACCGATACAATCCCGCCCTTGGAATCTTTCAGCGTAAAGCAGGGATAACCGCCCGGATAACAGGGGGCGACTCCGGTATTCTTCCAGCTCGATTTGATAGTAAAGCTCTGATTCTTCTTCACTTGACTCGGCCACTCCACATGAGGCACCTGTATCCGATACCCCATACGCAGATTGATCTTATCTATTACATCCCTGTTCTCCTGCAGCAGAATCTCCGGCCACCAATGAATTGACATATAAGCAGCATGATACTCCTCTACAGCCTTTAATAATAAATCTTTATTCCAAGCCTTCCTCTGTACGGAGCCGCCATAATGCTCATGCTCCAGAACTACGGGCATTATCGGCCAGAAATATTGAGCCATCTCACTGTGATACCAGCAATTGGGCTCCGGCTGTACTAATATACTGTCATCCCTCATGGTTACTCCCTTTGACAAGGCATAATTCATGATTGGAAAATAACTTCCCCTCAAATTATGCCCCGCAAAATCATCCGAAATACACAGCTGGGTATTCCTAAAGTATTTGCAATATAAATCTATATACTTTTTTTGCGTTTCAATTCCCCAAAAACGCCCGTGAAGAGGTGATGTCATAAGTGTGTGCCCCTCTCCCCACATACCGAAATGGCCAATATCCACAAAAGCAACATTCGGATTCGAATCATAACGCTCGGCCATTTTCATCAAGAATCCCTCTAATTTTCTGAGAAATATCGGATCATCATATTCCGGCTCCAGGAAACCATTGACCTCATAATATTTTGCTCCAGCGTCAAAAACCCACTGCGGAGTCCCCTGCCGAGCCCAATTTTCGGTGGAGGTGATTCTAAAAGCCACTTTCTTCCCACTCTGTATCCAACGCTGAGCCGGCGTATCTAATATTTCCCAATTAAACTTATCCTCCTCCGGCTCTATAAACGACCAAGGAAGACGCAAATAAACAGTACTTACCCCTGGGAAATATTCCACAATATCGCTGGGCTCGAGCTTTGATCCATAATTAGACGGAACATTGGAATAAAAATGCATCGTCCATCCCATATCCGGATTCACAAGAGCTTTCTGATGATCAACCATCTTGACTTCTTGTATTTGACCTGCATTCCCTTCAGTATCAACTGCTTGAATATTATACGCACTGACAGAGGCCAGTAATAATAATATAAAATATCTTTTCATCACTCACTGCTAATTCATCAAGTCTAAAACTAAACGATTCTCTTATACACCATTGACAGTTAGAAAATTGATTAAATCAATCGATCTTTTTTTCGGGAGGATTCCAATCGAGGAAAAAACTGCTTTTAAATTGAATAGGCCGAGCCGTTTTTTCTCGTGTGTGAATATAACGTTTTTTCTTTTCCATCACCAAACTGCGACAAAATATCTCCATTTCAGCCAAATAAGCCGTCATAGGATAAACCGCCAGCAGATGATCTCCTTCCTCAAAATCATAAAACCAAACCGGACTCTCCATCTCCCGAAGCTGCTTAAAAAGATACTTGGGACCATAAACACTCCAGACCTCATGCTGTTCATCATAAGGAACCAGTTGATCCTTCTCTCCATGGAAGAAGAGAATCGGACAAGGCTTGTGCTTCCAATCCAACGCTGTTTCCTTTCCCTCCAGCCAAAGAGCCCCAGCCATAGAAATCAAACCGGCATACTTGAATTTCAGAGGAAGATACTGCTTAGCCAAGTCTGTCCTTGAGCATTGCCAATAAACCGCATGAAGGCTATTGATAGCTCCCGCGCTGCTGCCAGCTAAAATAATCTTATCCGAATCGCATCTTAATTCCTTTTCGTGCTCAATCAGATAAGCCGTAGCAGCATAGAGATCTTCTGTACCTTTTTCTATCGCCGTCGGGATAGCCTCTACCCAATTAGTATTCTGCTTCTGACTTTTAAACTCCTTCATATATAAGCGATAATCAATGGAACAAATCAAATAGCCGCGGGAAGCGAAATAATCAAAAAAGGCCCGTGCCATTTGATCTTCACGACTGCCGATTTCCCAACCTCCTCCAAAAGAATAGAGCAGAACGGGGCTCTCCTTTTCAATCTTAACTTCCGGATCTCTATAACAATCCATATATAACTCCGTTCCGGAATGAACCGCATAAAGCAAAGTCTGTTTATCCAGTCGTTCCAATGGATTCTTTTTTAATCCCAGCGTCAGAGCCTGCACCGAAGAAGATGCCCCTGCACAAAATAAGGCAATTAACAAATAAACATATCCTCTCCAAAAATTATTCCAACAAAACCTATTATTCTTTGCAATCTTTCTCATAATCCACCTTTTAAATAAAAAAAGGGATGCCATGTTTAAACACACGCACCCCTTTTAGAATCAATCTCTCGAGTTCTTCTTCGACTAATGTTTGATCGCTAACGGAAACTCTGTAATACGAAGCTGCGTGCAGCCATACGGAATCAGCTGAATTCTCTCCGTATCTAAACCTTTGGGATCAATAGGCGACTGAGGCAGATCCCCTGCCGAATTCCAATCCATTTCCCAATCATTCAATTGACAGGCTCGAATTGAAAGCACAACCGGCGCGGCCGGTGCGGCAAACGGAATAACGGAAACAGGATATGTCTTGATACGGAAAGCCTTATCCAGATTTTCAAAATCTTCTGCGCTGAAGAGCAAGGCATAATTCCAATCACTGGCCGGACGGAACTCCCAATCGGCAGCATCCGGATAATTTTGATTGTGACTCTTGAGACGAGTAGCATATTGGCCAATTTCCAGCGAAAAAACCAATGGTCCTCGGAAGATCGATATAGAATCATGATAGCGGCGTTCACTGCGCAGCTTCATCGGCAATTCGAGATGGACCTTATCATCCGAATTCCACGTCCGATTGATACAGGCAAAAGTTCCTGCCTCCGCCGGATAGGAATCTTCACCCACCTTGAGCTCCGCTCCAGTGGCCCATGCCGGAATACGAATATAAAGAGGAAACTCTACCGCCTCCTGAGCAGCAATCTGATAAGTGATTTCTCCGCTGAAAGGATATTCGGTCTCTTGAATAATATTCACCCGCTTGCCATCCGCTACTTTGGCAGTCACAATATTGGGTCCCAGCGCTACGGCTGCCAATCCGTTATCTTTTGTAGCCATCCACATGGAGGAGACAAACTTCGGCCATCCCTGGTGCATATTTGCCGTGCAGCAGCCAAAATGAGGCTCTAACCCATAAATATTTGAGTCATCTCCATTTGTAGACCATTTACGGCGATCAATCGTACAAAGCACCTGATTGGCTTGTTGATCATACTGATGAGTCCAGTAATCCGGAGTGATCGTTCCCGGCAAAGCGTTATAAGCAATTGATTCCAGACGATCCCCTAACGCGGGATCTCCCCAAATACTGATTAATTTCTCCAGGGAATACATCATCTCAACTACTGTACAAAGCTCCGTTCCCTGAGTGGGATTCTTCCCTGAAAGATGTTCATCACAGGCAAATACTCCCGTTACCTGACCATGATAGCGATCCAGCGAATCCAGTCCCACGGTAAAACTCTCTTTTAACTTCTTATCTCCCGTCTGAACATACTTTAAAGCCGGATATTTAAGGGCCATCGCAATATTCACTCCATGAGAGAAGAGATTAAACTGTACACCTTTACCCTCCGGATTATTAGGAGTCTTCCAAAGAGTATCTGCTTGATCCGTATAAGCAAAATTACTAAACCAATTTTCCCATTTATAGCAATTATTGGCAATACTCTCCGCTGCCTTTAAATACATCGGATCCTTAGTTTTACGATACATCCATTGAGCTGCTACGCAATTTTCCATCGCTCGCACGCCCCTCCACTGATCGTCCGGCCAATCCGGTTTATTATCTACAATATACTGGAAGTAATCTCTGACTAAATCCAATACCCGGTCATCACCGGTTGCCTCATTATACTGAATCAGCACCTTTAATGCTACTGCCAACGGCCAGCGATCCGTATTTTTCACCGGTCCAAACCAACCATTCTTCTGCTGGGTCAACAGCATATACTCGATATAGGGACGAACCTTGGCTATCAGACGCTGATCATCCAGCAAATAGGCCAACGGCACCAATCCGTCCAAATAATATGGGCCTCTTTCCCAAGAATCCCCATCTAAACCTCTCCAGGCAGAAGCAAACAACGGCTCCCAAAACTCATCCAAGTGCCCCGTCAATCCTTTAGCCTGAATCTTCAGCTGATTCCGAAGCCAGCCATCCGGCTTGACAGAGCCCAGAGGCAACTCAATAAAAGCCTCTGCAGCAAGAGGCTCTGTATTTACAGCATAATTAGCTGCTTGTATACCTGCTCCACTGGCAAAAATTACACAAGCGGCTAAGGCCGACGTGGTTAATGTAAATTTTCCCATAACACCCTGATTCATTCTAACTGTTATTCAAGTAAATTCAAGTAAATATACTCCCCCTCCGGAATATACTAAAAAGAACAAATAAACTCCACTCCAAACTTTATGAAAACCATGAAAAACTTTATTCCTGACTCCGCTAATTTTCCTCTCTGTTTTTCCTTAATATCAACACCGGTTTCAATCAACTCAGGCGAATGGATTCATCCTCCCAAAATTCTCCTTATTGAAAAAATTACATATTGACCTTTACCTCCATCATGTTAATCTCTCGATAAAAGGGATCGATTGCACGGCCGCTCCCATAAAAATTAAAACTCTTTGCCGTGAGAAAACTGATATAGCTTATATTATAATATGAATGTACTTCTAATCAATGGCAGTCCCCACGCTAAAGGATGTACCCACACCGCTCTTGAAGAAGTTGCCTCTCAGCTTCATCAAGAAGGAATCCAAACTACAGAACTGCATATCGGCACCAAAGAAATTCATCCTTGTATTGCCTGCGGAGCCTGCGCTAAAACCGGCTACTGCATCTTCAAAGATGACCCTTGCAATCAAGCAATCGAGCTCGGGGAAAAAGCCGATGGGCTCATTGTTGGCTCTCCTGTCTACTACGCAGCTCCTAACGGAGGCCTTTGCAGTTTATTGGATAGAATGTTCTTCATGAAAAGCTATAAATATGCTTATAAACCGGCTGCTGCTGTTGTTAGCTGCCGCAGAGGAGGAGCCAGCGCCGCTTTTGACCGGCTCAATAAATATTTTACTATCTCCTGTATGCCTGTCGTCTCCTCTCAATATTGGAACGCAGTGCATGGCATGACTCCCGCAGAGGTTAAAAAAGATGCTGAAGGCTTGCAGATCATGCGTACACTGGGGCAAAATATGGCTTGGCTGCTTAAATGTATCGATTCTTGCAAGACAACTCATCCTCATCCGGTGAGAGAACCGCAAACCATGACCAATTTTATTCGAGAATAAGCTCTGAACGGAGCCTAATCCATCTGGCTCTCTTTTTACACAAGAAGGGAATCCATCTCTTCTTCATTCATCTGACGGATTAATCTCCTCAGTGAAAACTGTTATTGTTATTTGACAATGGATTCCCTCTTCGATATTATCCTGTTTTAGGAGATATATTTGATATATGTATAACTTTATTTTTCAAAATCCGGTTAAAGTCATTTTTGGTAAAGGAACCATTGCACAGATCACTCCAAATATTCCTGCTCAATCTAAAATTCTTATGACCTATGGAGGAGGTTCCATCATGAAAAATGGGGTTTATGATCAGGTCAAAGCCGCTCTCAAAGGATATGATGTAACTGAATTTGGCGGTATCGAACCCAATCCGCGCTATGAAACCTGTATGAAAGCGGTAGAAATCTGCCGAGAGAAGAAGATCGATTTTCTCCTCGCCGTAGGCGGAGGTTCCGTTCTGGACGGCACCAAGTTCATCGCCGCGGCTTTCTATCATACAGAGGGAGATCCCTGGGAAATACTGACTCAAGGCAAACCTGTCTCCAAAGCTCTTCCCATCGGCGCTGTTATGACTCTGCCGGCTACCGGTTCCGAAATGAATGGCAACGCGGTAATTTCACGAAATTCTACTCAAGAGAAACTGGCTTTTTACAGCCCGGCTGTCTACCCCCAGTTCTGTGTACTCGACCCCGAAACAACCTTTACTCTGCCTGATAGACAAACCCGCAATGGAATTGTGGATTCCTTCATTCATGTTTGCGAGCAATACATGACATTCCCGGTAAATGCACCGCTTCAGGACCGCCAATCTGAAGGTATCTTCCACACTCTCATTGAAGAAGGCCCCAAAGTTCTTAAAAATCCTACCGATTATGAGGCTCGAGCCAATATTATGTGGGCTGCCACCAATGCACTCAATCACTATATTGCCTGCGGAGTTCCTCAGGATTGGGCTACTCATGGCATTGGACATGAACTAACCGCTCTCCATGGAATGGATCACGCCCAAACTCTTGCCTGCGTCGTATTGGGGCTCTTCAAACACCAAAAGAAATCTAAACTGGCTAAACTTGCTCAATATGGCAGACGTATTTGGGGGCTCTCCGGCGACAATGATGATGCCATCGCAGATCAAGCCATTTGCAAGACGGAAGAATTCTTCCGCTCTTTGGGCATGAAAACTCATCTGAACGAATATGGAGTTGGAGACGAAAACTTCGAAGAGATCGGCTCCCGCTTTGAGCGTCGCGGCATTAAGATCGGTGAACACGCCAACTTAGGCAAAAAAGAGGTCATTGAAATTCTGCGACTCTGCCTCTAGTTTAGAGTTTAATCTATTGAATGACACAAACAAACCCGGAACGACGCCTGTCGAACTGGGTTTATTTATTATCCGAATTTGAAAAATTTACTCCTTACTCCGTTTCGATTTTACATCCTCCAGATCCAAGCGATAGAGCACCTGATTGTAATCCCATCGGGGTGTGGCCACAGGCTCTGAGGAAAACTGCTTTGAATAAGTTCCTTCAAAAAGCAGATACGGACTATCCGCCGGCACCAGTTCCGGATGCAATCTCGGATTGTAAAAAGTATACCGCTGGTGAGTGAGAATTTTGATTGCCGGACTCCACGGACCAAAAGGAGACTCCGCTTCCGTATACCAGACTTCTCCCAACTCGGAAGGATTACCTCCATTCTGCACAAAAATACCTACCCAGCGCTTGAGATAACCGCTCCACTGCATCGAACCGCTGTGCAGCCGAACCTGCTGCTCCGGATTTTCGGCATCCGGCAGAGCCATAGGAGACTCAATCTTCTCCCAGGAATTAGTATCCAACCAAGCCTCATAACTAGCAGGGCACTTTAAACGCGGCAGCGGATCGCCGAATAGAATCCAATCTTTCCCCTTTTCATCTTTCCAATACACGGGGTGCCCCTCTGGAAACAGACGCATTGGCTGCTCGGAAGAACGCTCCCAAATTACTCGAACCCGTTCAAATTGTTTCTTCTCATCGCTCCAGACACATAATCCCTTCTCGTAAGGAGTCAGAAATTCCTTAATTTTACTATATACCGCACAAAGTTTTTCATTCCCTTGTGCATTCTTCAGAGTAAGCATCCCGCTGAGCCAAGTGGGTCCCTCCCCAGGCATAGGAGCCACACCGCAGGGTATTTCTTCTCCGTCGCGGAAAAGTTCAAAATAGGGCATCAGCGGAGGCTGCGCCGGGAAAGGTTTTTCATAAGTCGGAAGTTCAGTAACAGCGGCGGAAGTATGAAAAATGCCCAGAGGATAATTTGCCAAAGAGGTATCCCCCCAAGCCCAGAAAACTTTGCCCTGATAGAGAGCCGTCTGCACACTATCGCATCCTAATACCCCGGTATCTCGCCACTCCGGATAAAGACCACACTTCTGACTTTCTGCCAATAATCCGGAACCGGTCAGGCGTCCCACTCGCTGGGCGATCATCTGACGTTCCACCTTTACAATCGCAGTTTCTCCCGGAACCGGTTTGAGTCTAACCCCTCGATAACCAAAACCATCGGCCGAAACTCCGTAACCATGACCGCTGATATCGAACCAAACCTCCTTTCCCATCAAATCAGGCTCATTAAAAGCAATCACACCCGCGTTATCCGTCACATAGGAAACATTATCAACGGTTTTGAGCTGCATCAGCGGAACAGGCCATTGATTCTCCTGATCCACCAGCTGAATCCGGAAGGGCTCTGCGGCAGCTGCTCCGCCGCAGAACTCCCCCCCTGAAAGAAACAATGCCGCCACAGTTACCATCCAAAATAAACCTACTCTGCGTTTTTTCATTCTACAATGACTGTTCTCCTCTACTAAACTGAGCCCAAAGAAAGAATTGCCCATCTTAATTTCTTCACTATCCTCTGGGCAATAACCATTTATCAGAGAGTTCTTTTTACTTGAACTATTATCAGATTTCCTTTTGTTCAAGTTACTTTTCAAGTAATTTCTTATAAATCTGAACATATTGTTCAGCCACTTGTTTCCAGCTAGGAATAGGAAAGGTCTGTTCCGGATATCGACGGGCTCCTTCATAAAATTTTTTTAACACAGGAGCCAAATTTTCAGCTTTCGCTAACCGTGTCAAACTCACATGCTCCAAATGACCATAAACTTTGGAGGCCCAAGGTAAATCGGGCAGCAGCAAGGGAAGTCCGGCCGCAGCTGCTTCATAAAGAGCAATACAGCCGCTCTCAAAATGACTTAACAACGCAAAGCCACGAGCCCTCCGCAAGAGACGATATTTCTCTTCCACCGATACAAAACCCGCATATCTGACTAATTTCCTATCAGCAACCTTCAAAAAACGCCTGAAATAATCATCTTCTATCAGCGGCTTTCCGGTAAAGACAATCGGCACCCCAGCAAGCTGGGCTGCTTGCGCCAAAAGCAGGGAGTTTTTACGTTCCGAGATCACCGCCACAGAAATCAGATAATCCCCTTCTCCCATACCTTCAGCAGCACCTAATTGCTCTATGGCCGAAGCTTCTAGGCCCTGAGAAATCACATAACCCCGATCCTTCGGCGCGTCAAAAAGATACTGGGCAACTTTTAACTCAATCGGGACCACATAGACCATGGCATCAAGCAGTTGATACACATCCCACGCCATCCGATTAACAAGCCCCGGCATCAGCCGTCGAGCCGCTCGGGTAATATTTCTCTGCAAAAAAAGCTGCAATCGGGTTCTCGATGCCGTCTGATCCAGATTCTCGGTCATGATAACCTTGAACCCTTTCTCATGAGCCAGACTCACATTCACAGCATAGGGCGGACGCATGATATAATGCAGAATATCCCCTTTCTGTTTTTCATCCCACCATCGTTCCGTTTCAACCTCGACCCCAAGCCCGGCAATTTCACGCATCAGAGATTCACTTAATGTCTGCATCCCTCCATGAGCGAGAAAAAACGGGAGATTATGTGAAAAAATAACTTTCATACGACTCAGTCCTCCATAATACAAACAAACTTGCAGAAATTAACTAACGCCCATCGGAGAGGCGCCGCGAAATTTTAGAAGGGAGTATTCGCAGCACTCCGGCACGGACCTTGTGAGGAAGCACCCTCGCCGCCAATTCAGCCGGCTGGAGTTTAAGCTTCAGCAAACATCTCTTGGCAGCAGAACGACTGGCAGGAGTTGGCCTCTCGGCAATCTTGCGGCCATGGAAAAGCCCCTCATCGCTGATATCGTAAAAGGTCGTCTTCCAATTATCCAGATGCTCCATATAAGGGCGAAGCCACTTCCCTTTGCGAAGTTTTACATCATGAGAAAAAAGTTCTCCCCCTACCGGAATATGCGCCTCTAAAAGACAAAACTCCGTAATCTGCTCCTGAGGATTATTCCCTCCGTCTAAAAAAACCAACTGAACCTGAGGATGATCTTTGAGCCATTCGGGAATCACATTCTGAGAAAAACCAAAAAGAGGCTCAAAATGTCCGTAAGCATCCGGAGCTGCCTGCCGAATATTCTGAATCATTTTTTCATAGATAGATTGATCTGCCTCAACCCCCCAAAGACGGCCGCAATCACACCGGTGCAGCGCCTTCAGGAGGTGAATCGTACTTCCTCCGCCCAAATAGGTACCAACCTCCAGAACCGTCTCAGGTTTTAATCGCTCGACAGCCTCCATCAGCAAGCGTCTCTCCTCCGCATTCAGTTGACCTTCAATTTCCATAAATTATCTAAGTTTGATCAATTATTTTTAATTTAACGGAAAAATATCTATTTTTTACTATCTTTCCCAGGGCTCCTCATTTTTATCAATACAATCTGTCGCTTGAATGATTGCCTGAGGATTCTCTATGGTAATGGGTTCAGGACTTTCATAATTTCTCATTCTCGCTCCATAAAGTGAAATTGTCAGCTTTTTATCCCCACGCACCAGCATAAAATCCTGTGACTTTCCAAGCGCCGTAACGGCTCCATTTCCTCCTGAAAATGCCTCCACATTTGTAAAAGAGGTATGGCCCTGCCCCTCTACAATGATCGGATGAATTTCATCAAGCGATTTCCCCACATTGGCAATAATACTCCCTTGAGCGATCTGCCAGTTTCGGTTAAAGACACTATCCCCTAATTTATGAATCCCGACTGTTACGCAGTCGAGATTAAAATTTGTCAGCTGACCGTATGTAGCCGCTCCCAGATACACCCCGCCGTAGACTCCAAAAGTAAAGATATCCATCATCTGTGCGTTATCGGTATGATTGATCGCATAGGTAAAGCTCCCTCGTGCTATCACCGAATCCACCACAGCTCGACTAAATCCTCCTGCAAAAATCCGCTGATTGGAAGGATTCACATGGCAATGCAAAACTCTGGGAATATCATAACAGCGATCTATCCGGATAAACTCTCCGCTGAGCGGATAGCCATAACAATGCTCAAATAAAATCTGCTCGCATATATGCGGCGCCGGTGAATTGAAATCCATTGCAATAAACTCCCCATAGAAAGTCAAAGAACTCAAAGTAACTCCTTGCACAGACTTAGACTGCGAGACTTGAATAGTTGGAGGATACTCGATCACCTTCTCCGGATCCCTGAGCGTCTGTTCCGGATACCAAAACTGAATTCCCCGAATCTGTGTCGCATTCTCCACGGTAATAAATGGAGCTTTTGCATCCCTTAC
This sequence comes from uncultured Verrucomicrobiota bacterium, assembly GCA_944389455.1. GTDB lineage: Bacteria > Verrucomicrobiota > Verrucomicrobiia > Limisphaerales > UBA1412 > UBA1412. The sequence goes on along the minus strand of CALXMK010000003.1, from coordinate 109,116 downwards.
CGCAAAAACACTTCCCACCGGCTGTCTCTTCTCCGGATGACATGTTCCACGGCCCGTCGGCCCATGCGCACCCACAAGAGAAACATTTTGCTTCAAAAGAACTCCTGAAGCTACCGGATAAGGCTCTTCTGAAGGCTCCACATAGAGTGCCGCCCCCCGATACGCCGCCCAGTCAATGGCCCGCTGCAAATTGTCACGATTTACCTCAGGAGTATTTCCAGGCTCCACACCAAAATGCCGAATGCTCACCGGACCATCCACAATCGATTCTATAAGCGATTCCCTATTTTCTGAGGCGCTGTTCTCTTTCCCCTCAATTCTCGGGCCGGGTAAAAAATAGCAAATCATTAAAAGACAAAGCACATATTTACTGGCGATACAGATTCTCATATCTTCCAAAGATTAAAGATATTTTCACGAAAAATCAACTTCTTATTTTCTCTTCGCACACTGCGACCAAGTTATCCGGAAAATAAAAAAGCTAATTTCCTTCTTACTGCTGAAGTCTGTCTGTGCCTCTTAATCCAAACTATAAAACCCCCTCTTGCAGCATTTCATTTAATCTATATTCTCTCACCGGATCTACTTAAAGTAGAATCGGCAGCGGAACTTCTTCAAAATGAAATAACTCATTGAAAATCAATTAGTAAAATACAGAAATAAAATCTCCTTAAAAGAAAATGTAAAGAAAAGCTCAAAAACAGCTTGCTTTTTCCTCTCAAAAAGCTAACATGTCCCTTGTCAGCCGTTGAGGGCTGAAGCACTTCTAAATCAGGTGCGGGCGTAGCTCAGTTGGTAGAGCGTCACCTTGCCAAGGTGAATGTCGAGGGTCCGAGTCCCTTCGCCCGCTCCATTTTTTTGTCTAATTTCCTGGTTCCACTCCTTTCTTCCTGCTTGACTCAAAAGAACATGTTGCAATAGACTCATTACACATGAAGAAAAAGTCTATCCTGAAAAATAGAAACTTTAACGCCATTTCGACTCTTCTACTGGCAGCCGGATTGATTCTGGGAATAACTGAAAAATCCTCCATAATACAGGCATCTTCCGTCAAGGAGGAAAAAACATTCTTGACCCAGAACTTTCTCACCCCACCGAAAACCGCTCGCCCGGGCGTATATTGGTACTTCATGGATGGCAATATCTCTAAGGAAGGAATGACCCGGGATCTAGAGGCAATGAATGCTGCCGGAATCGGCTATCTGGTTTATTTGGAAGTTAATGTCGGTGTTCCTCGCGGAAAAATTGATTTTCTCAGTCCGGAGTGGATAGATCTATTCAAACATGCCGTTCGGGAATGTGAACGGCTCGGTATTCAAATCACGCTGGGAGTTGGCCCCGGATGGACCGGCAGCGGAGGTCCTTGGGTGAAGGGAGAACAATCCATGCAGCACCTGGTTCATCATTCCATTCAGGTAACCGGCACTGAAGAGAGCGAACTTCAGCGGTTCGTTCTTCCCTCTCCTCACCCTATGCCTCCTTTCTTTGGCACAGGCAATTTTACCCCCCAAATGTATAAAGAATGGGAAACATACTACCAAGACGTCGCTGTACTTGCCTTTCCTACCCCCAAAGAGGGCTCTATCACCGATATTGAGGAAAAAGCCCTCTATTACCGCGCCCCCTACAGCTCTCAGCCGGGAGTAAAACCTTATCTTTCTCCGACAGACCGTCTTGCCGAAACACCCTCCGGAGCTGCTGTTTCTCCGGATCAAATTATTGATTTAACCGACCGTCTCTCCCCGGACGGAATCCTTGGCTGGGAGGTTCCTCCCGGGAATTGGACTCTGATGCGCATCGGCTGCTGCAATAACGGCGCCGTCACTCGGCCCGCTCCGCTGCCCGGAGTCGGCATGGAATGCGATAAATTCAGTCAATCCGCGCTCCAAGCTCATCTGAATGAATTCACCGATAAGCTCTTGAAAGCCATTGGTCCTTTGGATACCAATACCTTTGGCGGACTCAAAATGCTACATATGGACAGCTGGGAAATGGGAGCTCAAAACTGGACCCAAGGGTTTAGAGAAGAGTTTAAGAAGCGCCGCGGCTATGATCCACTCCCCTATTACCCGGTCTACGCCGGATTTATTGTTCAAAGCCGTCAAACCAGTGAACGCTTTCTGTGGGATCTGAGAATGACCTCTCAAGAACTGATTATGGAAAACCATGTCTCTGCCATTAAAGAATACGGCCGCCGTTTTGGACTAGGACTCTCTATTGAACCCTACGACATGAATCCCACCTCCGACCTGGAACTCGCCTCTTTAGCGGATATCCCCATGTGCGAATTTTGGAGTCAAGGTCTCGGCTTCAATACCTCATTCAGTCTGATGGAAGGAACCTCTGCTGCACATTTAATAGGTCAACCCGTTGTTCAGGCAGAAGCTTTTACCGCACACCTTGACGGATGGAAACAACATCCCGCCTCTATGAAAAATCAAACAGACTGGGCTCTTGCTGGCGGAATCAATCGGTTATTCTTTCATACCTTTCAACATCAATCTTTGCCTGAAAATCTTCGTCCCGGCATGACCATGGGACCTTACGGAGTCCATTGGGATAGAAACCAAACCTGGTGGCCTCTCTCTATCGCTTATCATACCTACCTTGCTCGCTGCCAATTTCTCCTTCAGCAAGGAAACCACTCCGCCGATATTCTCTACCTGATACCGGAAGAAGCTCCTTTCGTTTTTCAAGCCCCTCAATCCGCTCTGGGCGGCAGCGATTCATTCTTACCTGACCGCAAGGGATATAATTTTGACGCCTGCCCTCCGAGTCTTCTCTATCAAGCTCAAGTCAAAGAAGGGAAAATCCGTTTTCCCGGAGGCGCCTCCTATTCACTGCTCGTTTTGCCTGAATATCCGCTGATGACTCCCAAGCTTCTGTCTCAAATTCATTCTCTTCTCCAAAATGGAGCCCTGGTCGTCGGTAAAGCTCCTAAACAGGCTCCCGGTCTGGAAAACTATCCTCAATGCGATGCAGAACTCTCCTCACTGATTCTGAAAATCTGGGGAGAAAAAACGGAACCCATCCGCCATGTAGGGAAAGGCACTCTCTATACTCCCTCCGTTCCGCCGGAAAATCTCTATCCACCCTATGAAGAAACCTCTCTTATCCTATCCAAACAAGGTATTAAACCGGATTTTTCTGCCAAATCGGATCAGATACGCTATGCTCATCGTATCCTGAACGAGGGAGAGCTCTACTTTCTCTCCAACCGAACAAATCAAAAAGTTGTAACTCGCTGCTCTTTCCGGACTGAAAAGAAAGGAATCCCGGAATTATGGAATCCTCTAACAGGCGAAATCCGCCCTTTGCCGGAATTTGTCAGAGGAAAAGATACAGTGGAAATCCCTCTTTTATGGGAACCTTATCAATCCTTCTTTATCTATTTCAACCAAGAAGGAGATTCCCAGTCGCTTCCTCCTCATAACTTCCCCGACAAAGAAACCATTCTGACTTTGAATAATGATTGGCAGCTCTCTTTTGATCCCGCTTGGGGAGGACCGGAATCGATCCATTTCCCCACTCTGACGGACTGGAGTCTTCACTCTAATCCCGGAATTAAGTACTATTCAGGAACTGCTCTCTATACCAAAACATTCTCCCTCGAAGAACTTCCTCCGAATACCCGCTGGTCACTCAATCTAGGAAACGTGAAAAACATAGCCAAAGTAAGCCTGAATGAGAAAGAAATAGGGATTCTCTGGACTACTCCCTGGGAGATTGAAATCACATCCGCCCTGCAATCAGGAGAAAATAAACTGGAGATTCAAGTCATTAACCTTTGGCCCAACAGGTTAATCGGTGACGAACAACTTCCTGACGATGGAATCCAAAATGGACAATGGCCAGAATGGCTTCTGCAAGGCACCCCCCGTCCCAGTAAACGCCTCACCTTTACCACCTACAAACATTATGGCAAAGATTCTCCTCTGCTGGAATCCGGACTTCTGGGCCCAGTCACCTTACAAAAAATTAAACCGTAATACCTTAAAATATTCTATCTGATAACCACGCTCCAATAGGCTCTTTCCACACAAAAAGCAAGTCTTCTCGTCTGCAAAGCGGAAGATAGAGGCGGTACTCTTATTCCAAAAAATAAAAGGAACCCCAGATAGAGTAATTTTTATTATCCTAACGGGGAGTTTGACAATCTTTACTGATTAAGCCAGCCTTCAATTAAAAGCCCGGAAGGGAATTATATCCTTCCGGGTTCTTGGAGCTCTTTAATCTAACCAAATTTGAACTGTTATGATCTGCCTATCTCCTGCTTCTGACAGCTTAAACTATTTATGGTAATATAATATCTCTCAAGAGGATAAATTCAATTGATTCAGCTCGGATTCTAATCTATACTTCAACTAATTGAGATCAGAGACTTAAATCAATAACCCGCTCCAAAAGATGAATTTCAAATATTACCTATTTCGTTTTCTCTATGCCGTTTTTCCGATCATTCTATCCTGCTGCTGGTGCATTTCTCCAGACGCGGCCCCCTATTTCCGTTCTCAGGAAAAACCCTGGACTTACTGGTGGTGGATGGGCAGTTCCGTCTCTCCACAAGATATCAGCGAACAACTCCGGGAAATGCAAAAGGCGGGGATCGGCGGAGTCCATATCATCCCTATTTACGGGGAAAAAGGAGATGAGAAAAACTATATCCCCTATCTCTCAGAAAAATGGCTCGATATGCTCCAACACACCCTCCGGGAAGCTGATAAACTCAAAATGGGAGTAGATATGAGTCTGGGGACCGGATGGCCTTTTGGAGGGCCTGATATTCCAATAGAACTGCGTGCACAGCGACTGCGTTTGCAAAAAGGTGTTCCAACTATCATACCCACGGGACAAAAAGTCAAACGCGCTGCTCCCGGCGGAGAAGGTTTTGTTATAGACCACTTCAACCGAGAAGCCATTGATTTCTATTGTAAACGCTTTTACAAGGCTTTTTCCCAATGTGAGCTTAAACCTCGAGCTCTCTATAACGATTCCTATGAAGTCTTCGGCGCTGACAGCACACTCCCGATTCTGGAAAAATTCCGTTCTCTCCGGGGATACGATCTTGAACCTTGGCTTCCGCTTCTGCTTAGCGATTTCCCCCATCCGGATAAGGAAAGAGTCCTCTGTGACTACCGGGAAACGCTCTCCGACCTGCTCCGGGAAGAATTCGCACGCCCGTGGATAGAACATTGCCATGCCATGGGCATTCCGCTAGTTCGCTACGAAGCACACGGTTCCCCTGGAAATTTGCTCGATCTCTATGCTCTGGCGGATATTCCCGAAACGGAATCTTTTGGTATGAGCGATATCAAGATACCCATTCTTCGGCATGATCCTAAATATGAAGAAGAACGCTTTGGCCGACCTCACCCGCTGACGATGAAATTTGCCTCATCCCCCGCACACCTAACGGATAAATCCAAAGTTTCCTCGGAATCCACAACATGGCTTGGAGATCATTTCAGTGTGGCTCTCTCTCAAATTAAACCTCAAATCGATGAAATGTTTACCGCCGGAGTCAACCATATCTTCTTTCACGGCACCACCTACTCCCCCTATTGGAAGGAATTCCCCGGCAGACTCTTCTATGCTTCAACCCATTATGGACATACCTCCCATTTCTGGAATCAGCTTCCCGCCCTGACCGATTATATTGCCCGATGTCAGAAAATCCTTCAACAGACTCGCCCAGATAATGACATTCTGCTCTACTATCCAATCTATGATTTCTGGTCCGACGCAAACCGTCCCTTGCTTAAAATGATTGATATACACCGACTCTATAAGAACCTACAGGACAACTCCTTCGGACAAATCGCCGCCGCTCTCTGGGAACAGGGATGGACCTTCGACTATATCTCCGACCTCCAGCTGCGGGAGCTTCCACTCTCTCAAATCGAAAAAAGAAAAGCCATCATTGTCCCCCGGGTTACTTACATCCCCATAGAAACAATGGAGGCACTCTATCGCCATGCCCAAAATGGAATCCCTGTTCTCTTTATCGACCAATATCCGGAAGACGTCCCAGGATTAAATCAATATCCGAAACGAACCTTTAAACTAAATACCCTCAAAAGTCTCTTCAGCCGCTTTGGTACTCCTGTCAGCCAGGAACACCTGCCCGGAATCCTGAACCAAAAAGGATTTCATCCGGAGCCTTTTAAATCTGCTGGAATTGACTTTATCCGCAAAAAATTCGGCTCTTGCACCATCTACTTTCTGGCTAATCTCTCACCGCAAAATACAGATCAATTCTTTCCTTTTCCAAAAGCTGGCTGCGGCATAGCTTTTCTTAACGTCGATCCACAACAATCATCACTCACTCTGGCCGTTCCGGAAATCAGACACTCAATTGCATCCACAGAATCTTCTCAACTTGAATTTCGTCTTCAACTTGCCCCTGGCAATACCATTTTCCTCCTCTGCTGGGATGAGAAATCAGTTCCGCAACTCGCTGATTCTCTATCTTTTTTGAAAGAATTGATAGCGGAATCAACCCTCCAATCTAACCTCCCGCTCTGGAATTACCAGGATCCAGATCCCAATCTTGCACCTCTGGTACTAAATGAAACTTGGTCTCTGGAAGCCGTTTCCGTGGAAGGGAATCCCTCTATTAATGGAAAATTTTCTCTGGATGAGCCTCAAGACTGGACCCTGTTGGGCGGAGATTGGCAATACTACAGTGGCAGAGCCTCCTACAGCACCGTTTTTACCCTCCCAACGAAATATCAAGGCTATTCCTTTCTCCTTAGTCTGGGAGACGTCCGGGAAAGTGCACAAGCAATACTCAATGAGACCCCCCTGCCGCTTCTCTGGCACCATCCCTTTACCCTCTTTATTCCCTCGGACTTGCTTCGGGTTCAAAACAAACTCTCTATCGAAGTAAACAATCTCTCCTATAACAGAATTATTAAGATGGATCAGGATAAAATCCCTTGGAAAAATTTTCATGAAATCAATTTCGTCAATATTCAATACAAACCCTTTGACGCTTCCAAAGATTCACCCCTGCCTTCCGGTTTGCTGTCAACTCCGGAACTTATTCCCGTAAATTTAATTCTTAAAAATTGACATACAACCTCTTTTCATATATTGTTGCGGGTGAAATTAAAGGAATAGAAATCTCATGAATAAAACACTGATTCTTACCCTGGCGGTTTGCGCCGGTTTCTTTGGGCATACTTCTGCTCAAGCAGATTTAACCTTGGTTCAAGAAGGCAAATCGGATTACCAAATTATACTTCCCAACCAACCGGCTCCAGCAGAAGTAACCGCTGCGCGAGAATTGCAAAAATATATCAAACAAGTAGCAAACGTTACTTTGCCGATTGCGGAACCCTCCGCCGCTGGAACTCATTCCATCTTTATCGGACAAACCGCACAAATCGCTTCCGACCTCGGCGGACTCAATTTCGACACCCTTCGCCGAGACGAAATTATACTCAAGACCCTTGGATCCAATCTCTACCTAACGGGGGACGCTCCTCGTGGTACACTCTACGCCGTCTATGAACTGCTGGAAAAAGAACTTGGAATCCGCTTCTGGAGCTATGATGCCGAAACTATCCCTCAAACAAGCTCCATTACCTTACCGGAAATGGATATCCGTTACGCCCCAACCCTCTTCTGCCGGGATGCCTATTACGACATTATCAGAGCCAATCCCGCTTTTGCCGCCAAACGTCGCAATAATGGACAAGTCATCATCCTCCCTCCGGAATGGGGCGGAAGCGTTGTCATCGACGGCTGGTGCCACACTTTTGAACGCTATCTTCCCTCCAAAGTTTATTATGAAAAACATCCAGAATGGTACGCTGAACGAGACGGAAAGCGGCTGTCAGGCTATGTGCAGCTCTGTCTAACCAACCCCGAAATGAGGGAAACACTCAAGAACGTAATTCTGGAACATCTGCGAGCAAATCCCGGAATTCAAATCCTGGACCTGAGTCAGAATGACAATCAATCCTTCTGTCAATGCGAACGATGCAGTGCTTTTGTAAAAGAACATGGCAATCAAAGTGATCTGCTAATGGATCTGGTCAATTATATTGGAGAAGCCGTAGAACCCGAATTTCCCGACCTGTTAATCGAAACACTTGCTTATCAATACACCCGGCAAGTTCCTCAAAGCATCTTCCCTAGAAAGAATATTCTCATTCGACTCTGCAGCATCGAATGTGACTTCAGTCAGCCACTCGATTCCGAATCCAACCGTGCTTTTGCAGATGATATCCGCTCTTGGTCCAAGATTGCACCCCTCCTCTATGTATGGAACTACGTTACTAACTTCAGCAAATATTACCTTCCACATCCCAATTGGAAATCTCTTGCCAATGACATCCGTTTTCTGCTCGCCCACAATACCAGAGGCCTCTTTGAACAAGGCTCCATGGGCCCTGGGAAAACCGCAGATCTCCCTGAATACCGTGCCTATCTGCTGACCAAGCTGATGTGGAATCCGGAACAGGATGCTGAACAAATCACCTCTGAATTTCTAAATGGATTCTATGGACCTGCTGCGGGCGAAATCCTGCGCTATATTGAAATTACCAGTGGATCTATTGCCGAAAATCCTTACTACCTGCGCTGTTATCAGACGACGACTCTCAATTGGCTTTCAGAAGAAAATCTTTTTGCCGCATGGAAAGCCTTGGAACAGGCTAAGGTAAAAACCGCTGATTTGCCGGAATATAAAAAACGGGTGGAATTTGCCGCTCTTCCTATCACTTTCGCCTTATTAGAACGCCCGGAGAGCTTTCTCAAATTACAGCCTAATAACTCGGAAGAAATTAAACTTCTGATTGACAAAACTCTCACTACTGCCCGTGAAGCTGGTCTCCAAATATACAATGAGCCTGGAGAAAAAGAAGATTCCGTCCGTTCACGTCTTCATCGACTCTATGGAATTTTCGATAGAATAGGAACCCACCCCTCTGTTCTTCCCAAAGAAGCTCAATGGTGCGATATTCCTACTGTAGAAACCCGACTCCACCTTCCTAACAGATGTGTCTTTATAGAAGAATCAGCCTCATCGGCCTCCGGTAAAATTATCCGTATGCCTAACACCCATACTGAATGGGCTATTCAGCTGGGAGACCTTCCCTACGGCAAATGGCAACTCTATGTCGAACTCCGATGTGAAAACCCGGTTGAAACCCCTGCAGCTACAGTAGGAATCTACTCTAACACCGAAAAACGCAATATCCCTATAACCTTAACAGGTAAAGAAATTGCCGGTTCGGAAAACAGCTTCATTAAAATCTTTGAGGGAACCTTTCCTCCAAACTCCTATGCTTATATTGCTCCCTGCAACAATCGAGAAGCTGGGAATCTCTATATAGACCGCTTCATTTTGGTTAAATTACCCGAAAAGAGTGAGAAGTAATATGAGTGTTTCCACAATCTCATTAAAGATATAGTCACTTAAAAACCTCCGGTTTTAGCAAAAAAACGGAGGTTTTTATTTCTTTTACTGCTTTTTAAATTTCCAAAATCCAGAATTATCTTCTCTCCGAACTCTGAACAGCGGCAATCGTATTCTTCCAGCGGTAATTAGGATGATTGACATGGAAATGAATCCGTTTGGAAGGTGACTCAAGAGTATAGACTTCATAATCCAAAGATCTCTCTGCATAAACTCCCATTAATAACCGCTTAAGCCGATGAATAACTTTGACCAACGGACACAAAGGACGAATAAATCTGCTCACTTCAGCAGCCATTCTTTTCCTCTCCGGAACGGCTCGGGCATCATTACTCAAGTTGTATCCTGTAATGGTAAAAGCCGAAGTGTATATCGGGAGAATTTTCATTCGAATCCTCTTTTCAAGAGCCCGGCAAATCAACTCCGCATCCCCTAAGACACGAAAAGAAGGGTCAAAATAGAGTCCGAATTCCTCCAAAGCCGAGCGCCGGTAAAATGTAGCACAAGTTAAGGTACAGAGATGAGAAAGACATGTATGAATTCTTCCTGGCAATAAGGTTTTGCGATAACAAAGCAGTTCACCTCGCGTATCAAGCACCAAGGCATAGGCAAAGCACATTTCTACTAATGGATTTTGATCAAAAAAATGAGCTACCCTTTTCAGGGTTCCAGGCAGCAGCTGTTCATCTCCATTAAGATGTAGAATAATATCACCCTGTGCTCTCCTAAATCCGCGGTTAATAGCGTCATACATACCCTGGTCCGGTTCAGAAACAAAATGCACTCTGGCATCCTGGCTATAATTCTCAACCGTACCATCTGTGGAACCTCCATCCTGAATTAAATGCTCCACCTCAATCCCTTCCTGATCATGAACAGAGCGTATACAAAGCTCCAGCCAGGGAGAACCATTAAAAATAGGAGTAACTACTGTAAACTTCCGAGCGAACATTTCTATTTTTCCTCCTTAAAAGGGCCCATTAAGATTGTTCCTGAATTTTCGCCCGGCTTCATCCTCAATGACGTATCAATTCTGTCTCTACCGGAAGTGCGGGAGTTTTAGAATTCGACGGAAGTTGGGCAGGTACTTCCTCCGACTCATCATAAAGCTCTCTCTCTTCTTCTTCCGGATTCCAAGGTGTATTCCTGGGCGGCCCATTGACCGCAAGACTAAGACCTAAAATTCCCGCAAAAATCGCCATGTCCGAAGCAACCGCACCAAAAAACAACCAGAAATAAACCAATCTGGCTATGAATAACGCCAGCATCCCCTGATTGAACATGTACAAATCCGGATCTCCATTCTTATAAAAAAGATACAACATTCTCAATCCCACTATATTAAGAGCAATAAATGCCAATAACCCCCAAATTCCCAGTGGAATTAAAATGGAAAGAGGTCCGTTATGGTAATCACCTACAATAACAGCATAATCCTCCGTCTGCATGAAGCCGCGCTTAATTGACTCCTGCGCTAAATATATATCAGAGGAATCATAAACAAAACCTTTCCCTAATAGCAGATAATTCCCTACCTGCGGCCACATCACAGACCAAATCTTCAAACGCCACTCAATGGAAGCATCTGCATCCGCCTTGGCAGCCAGATCAATCTGTAATCCAGGCATAAAACTCAAACTGCGCTGAATAGAGAACGGAAGCTCTTTGGCAAAAGGATAAAGAAAGCTTACCCCAATAATTGCCGCTCCAATAATTCCCCATAAATATTTAGTTTTATGAAGTCCTTCCAAGAAAAATTGAATAGCAAAAATCAATATATAAATAATCAGCGTTGACCGAAATCCTCCTACTAAACTGCCTGCAATAACCATCAATAAAATGATTATCCGCCACAAATATCTAAAATCCAAAATTCCACGGATTCCATAACGAATCATCATGTAGAAATAGACCCCCATCAGCGCAAAACCTACACCGCCATAACGAACCACCTCCGATTTAAGAAAATCGGCCTGTGCCTGACCTACAGCATAATCGACAGGAACAAACAGATAAAGATACCAGAATTGAGGTCCTAGCAGATATACCAAGTTACTACTAATCAGTGTGAGTGTTCCTAGGAAAAAGAGGAGAACATAAATCAAAACCTTCCGTTTGGGAATCTTTACCGAACTCAATGCAAAATATCCGATGATAGCCAAAATAATATAAGCAAAAGATTTACCTCCATACATCTCACTGCCCATAGCGCGCATACCCACACCTCCCCGGAGAACACCTGTGAGAATAGCTACCCCACCTATTGCCAACATGCAATAGCTCAATGGCTTATATGAAAGCATCCTTCGTTTGTTGATCGCTCTGGCTGCAAGGGTGAAACACAAGCTTAAGAGAGCCAGTAAATACCATATTTTGGGTGTTCCCGGCAAAAAACCCACCATAAAAGCCATATTCCAAGCCGCCACCAATGAAATATGGTGGTAATTGATCATAATGGGCAGCAGCAGGACTCCAAACATCAGCGCTATGACCATATAGCTGGTCACTCCTGATGGGGTTCCAATAAAATACCCCACTATCAACACCACCGGAATAATAATTCCGTAAGTAACAAGAGTCCGATGAAAAATTATATTATCCACAATAAATCAAAATTGCGCCGGATAATCTAAAGAATACCTGCCAAAAAAAACACTCTTTTTGCAGCACCTCGCGTGCTTCGCATCAAAATACCACTCCTCAAGAAAAAAGTAAAACCTTTTATCCCGTAAAACAAACTCCTCCCTAGAATCCCTTATTTATAGTCTACAAGAAATAGATTACCGGAAGGAGTTCCTCTCAATTTTACTTGACCGCGGCCCAGACACGATGTACATCATCATGATCTTCAATTGCTTGTAAAAACTCACCTACCTCCATCAGCTGTTCCTCCGTCAGCTTCGGATAACTCTTGGGAATATACCCCAATTCGCTCGTTACAACCTTCCATCCGTTATCCAGCAGCCATTTGGAAACCACTGCCGTTCCGGCACGATCTGTCACAAAACGAGCCCCCTGAACCCCTTCCGGGATATCATTATTCTGTTCATGATCCAAAGGAAATACCTCATTAGCATTTGCCATAATAGCGACCTCTTCCAAATCTACTTTCCCATCACTCAAATAGCCTTCAACCAACCCCACCTGATCAAAGAGGAAACGATTGCTGCCGGTTGTCCCTAAAATTCCTTTACGGAACAAAACTCTCATCTCGGGAGCCGTGCGGTTAGGATTATCCGTATAAACCTCCACTATCACCGGAACCTTATGCGGAGCATATCCCTCAAAAACAACCAGATCCATAACCATTTTCTCATCTCCAACCCCACATCCTTTTTTGATCGCCCTTTCAATTACATCTTTGGAAACATTCTCTTTACGGGCTTTTTCCAACGCAGCTTCCAAATGTGCATTCATGGCAGGATCTCCGCCTCCCATACGAGCCGCAACCATAATCTCACGAACAATTTTACCAGTCGCCTGTGTCTTCTTCAGCGAAGCAACCTGGCGTTTAGCATGTAACCACTGTCTTCCCATAACCGGCTGAATTATCATGTTCCGAAAGAAATCTGTCCAGTTATTTTTCCGGCAAACCAATAACTTATTTGATTGAATTCACTTATTTTATCTGGCAGGATAAATCTGTTGATAGGTATCCATTAAAATGAACATACCCACTAAGCTAAAATTCTGGTTTGGAGCGGCTGCCGCGTTTACGGCTTCCCTCCTGTTTACGACAGAGACCACCGCTTCCTTTTCTATCCCTACTATTGACCTGGATCGGGAAACCTCGATGCAGCAGATTGTAGATAAAGAACAAGGACAGTACTTGGGCCACCCCAGTGCTGTTCTGCTGGAAGACGGCAAAACAATCTACTGCGTCTATCCCAAAGGACACGGCAAAGGTGCTTTGATTCTCAAACGCAGCGATGATCAAGGATGGAATTGGAGTCAGCGCCTGACTGTCCCTGAAAGTTGGTCTACCAGTCTCGAAACTCCTCATATGTATAGAATGACCAACAAAGAGGGGAAAAAACGGCTCATTGTCTGGTCTTCTCTTTATCCGGCACGCTATTCTCTCTCGGAAGATGACGGCGCCACTTGGAGCGAACTCCGGCCTGCCGGCAACTGGGGTGGCATTGTCGCCATGGCGAGCCAAATCCCGATGAAAGACCCCGGACATTATATGGCCTTTTTCCATGATGACGGCCGATTCTTTACAGAAAAAAGCAATTACAAAAATCCTCCAGTCTTTACCCTCTACACTGTGGAAACTTTTGACGGTGGATTGACTTGGGAAACTCCGAAAGCAATTTATTCCTCATCCGAAATGAATCTTTGTGAGCCAGGCGTTATTCGTTCCCCTGACGGCAAAGAAATTGCCATGCTTTTGAGAGAGAACTCTCGATCCAAAAATTCTCAGGTTATGTTCTCTTCCGATGAGGGCAAGACATGGAGTTCTCCTCTCTCATTGCCAGATGAACTTAATGGAGATCGCCATACCCCTATCTACGCTCCAGATGGGAGGCTCTATGTAACTTTTAGAGATATGCAGCCCAACGGCAAGAGCTCCTCAACTCAAGGAGACTGGGTCGCTTGGGTAGGCCATTATGAAGATCTGCATAATGGGCGTGTAGGCCAATACCGTATCCGACTTAAAGATAATAAAAATCCTTGGGATTGCGCCTATCCGGCTGTCTGTGTACTGCCGACCGGAGCTTTGCTCAATATTACTTACGGTCATTGGACCGAAAAAGAACCACCCTATATTTTATCCGTTCGCTTTGACTTGGATACAATGGACAAATTCTATCCCGGTTCCATGCCTGGTAATCCCGACAAAGACTTAGAAGCAATTAAAAAAATGATGGCTGCCCCCAAACCGATGAATTGGCTCTTCACTGGAGACAGCATTACTCACGCCATGGTTCATACTCTGGGAGAACGCAGTTATGCCGAACACTTTGAAGAACGTCTTCGCGGTGAATACTGGCGAGTTCAGGACGTTGTCATCAAAACCGGTATCAGTGGGGATACCGCCGATGGAATTCTCCGCGGATTTGAACGACGAGTCGCCGAATTTAATCCTCAGGTTGTCTCCATAATGATCGGAATGAATGATGCTCGCCGCGGCGCAGGTCATAAAGATGAATTCCGCCAAAATCTGCGTTCGCTCATCAAGCGTGTCCGGGCTATCGGGGCGATTCCTATCCTGAACACTATGAATATGATTCAGCTGGAAAAAGTTCCTATTCAGGCCGAAACAGAAGCTTTCTCAGATATCGTTCGTGAGATCGGAGCTGAACAGGGAGTTATCGTCGTTGATCACTGGAAATGGTGGGAACAAAATTGTACTACGCCTGAAATTCTTAACTCTTGGCTCAACGATCCAATTCATCCAAACGGATTGGGGCACAGACATTTTGCCATAGAATTCTTCAAACGTCTTGATCTCTATGATAAAAACAGTCCCACCTGCCAGCCGGTTGATCCTCGCCTCAAATAAGTTCAGTCTATCAAGCCCATAAAAAATTCAAAAAGCCGAATGGATAATCCGTTCGGCTTTTTTATTTTTTATCTTAAACCCAAAACAGCTTATTCTGCTGTTGCGGCTCGAACTTGGCAAAGAAGCTTTTCTTTCGCCTCCTGAATCATATCCAGAGTCCCGCTGCCATCGCTCACATACTCCACCACCTTTTCCGCATATTCTATGGCAGTTCGGACAGTTTCATCCACTGAACTTGTATCCGATTTTAAATTTTCAATCAATTTCAATAGTTCTGTCAGATCCTCAAGCTCGGCCAGATTACCAGGCCGCATTGTGTTAATCGCGACATTAAGAGCTCCTGCAGCCTTATCCGTCTCCTCCTGACTATAACGTCGTCCGATATTGTCATATACATTCTGTGCCAAATGATATTGCGTCATCAGCCGAGCATATCCATGCGGTGCCCATGGGGGAAACTCCGGCACCTTCTTATTAAGAGACAACCATGCTTCCTGAGCCTCCTTCCGTGCGGAGGCAAGCTCAAGCAACTCTTGAAGTACTGTCTTATCAATATCAGCCACAAAGACAAGAGCCTCTCTGGCTTTCTTGAGTTCATACACCAGCAAATCTAAGGGCTGCTGGGTATCTACCTCATTCTTCAACAGCCGTTCTGCTGCAGCACAAAATTCCTGCAATTCGATATAGCTTTCATCGGTATATAAATGAGATTCTAATCTTTTTACCTGGCCAAGTATTTCCCTGAGAGGTTCTTTATCTATCCCAACAGTTTCCAGTTCTTCCATAGCTCTCCGAACAGCCGCTATTGAGTTCTCTGCTTCTTCCTCTTTCAAAATCCTAGCGGTATATAAACGCTCCGCAATTCGAACGGTCTCTTTAAACTTTTCAAAAGAAGCCGCTGTATAACATTTCTGATTGTAAGAGGACATCTCTCCCAAACACTGCTTCAGTCTCTTCCTAGTCTCCTTTGATGGATCTCCTAAAAGATTCATCCTGAGATAATGCGTTGAGTTCCGGTCTATATAGTAATCGGGCCAAAATTTTCGTCCGACAAAACTAAGAGAATATACGTTGGCATCGCTTCCCTTACCCGGCTGCGCACCGAGCAATTGTACATCGCTCCAGTCGGAACAAATATCAACCTCCGCTTCCTCCCAGTTCTCTATTCCCTGAGTCACCATTACCAATGGCCCATACATCAATGCTCCAACCCACATTGGCTCAAAAGTTTTCTTTGGCTCATTTTTGGCAGCAGCCATTTCCATTTTATCCGGGCCAAAATCTACATGTGCCCTAAAGGGCATTATTATCTCCACGACATCACTAGAATCCCACTCTCGATAAGGTATTGCTATATAACTTCCCGGCTCATAACGCAGAGCCATCGAAACGCCATTCAACTTCACATCAAAACCCGCTGTACACCAATAGGGAACTCTCAGCTTCATGGCAAAAGACGGACGGACGTCACTTTTTATTCTTAAAGTTGACTTCTCGGCCGGCCATAAACAATCCTGATAAATGGTAACCTTCTTCTCGTCCCATTGAGCTTCGGTAGGCAAATATAATCCTATCCAGAGGGTATCATCCGAAACAAAGTAAGCCGCTTCCTGATATTTTACATGATTCTCTGAACCCGTTCCACCACAACAAGACTCCTGCGGAGTTCTATTACCCCACGGTTTTGAAGCATTTAATCCCATTGCATAATGATAAGTGGTCATGTATTGAACCGGATTTAAGGAACCCACAATCTGATTATAAAGCACTCTCTCATAGTAATCCATATAACGGGCATCATCGGGACAAAAACAATTAAGTTCTTTGGTAAGCTTCGCTAAATTATAGGCACAACAAGTTTCATTAAGCGTAGGTGAAGGATAGAGATTCCCCTCTCCATCAGAAGTAACGTTACCGGCCATACTGAGAATCTGCGTATAAGGCTGGCGAAACATCTCCCCATTGCCTACTCCTCCGCAGGCATAACGATAACGTCCCTGTATCATGTTCCAGAAGTTCTCCGCAAGATTGTAATAATAAGGATTTTTATTACTCCTATAACTGCGCAGTGCCCCCACAATCATAGGGATATGCTGGTTAGCGTGACGCGTACGAATAGAATCAATCCCCACGGCAAGTGGATCATAAAAAGCGGGACTATCAAAACAATTAGCAGCTTCAAGCAAACGCTCCTTTTCCAGCGAATCATCAACCATCTCAGAAAGTCTGGCCAACGACTCACTCATTCCTCCCACTTCGCCGGCAATGTACATATTCCACATTTCATACCGGTTACCCGGTTTGGCACGGCGCTGCTCCTGTGAACCACTGCTATCCAAATAAGTGCGATAATGCATTCGGTTCCACACCCACAACCCCATATCTTTAGCAATCATTAAAGCCTTATCTGCTATCGCAGGATCATCGATATAGGTTGCTATATCAATCAATCCAGCCAGCTGTTTATGGATCGCATAATAAGGGGCCCAAACCCAACTGCTGTTATTATAAGGACGGTACATTTCTATCAGCACCGCGTGATGTGCTGGGATAGCATTCAGATAGCCATAGCCATATTGGCGATATTGTTTCTTATAATTATCAAAATCTTTCCATTCTCCCTTCATGAGGCACAGCTCTTCCTCTGGAGCAAAGTCTCTTGCCTCAAAATACCGTCCCAACTCATCACTCCACACAAATGTGCGTTCCTGGCAATAGCGCAATTCATCTACCATTCTTTTGATATTCCTGCGCAGAATATCTCTTTTCTCCCTCCCTTCACAACTGGCAAAAGCCAAAGCCAGTGAAGACATATAATGCCCAGAACCATGCCCTTTGAGTTTGGTGGTAGGCGAATCCCATCCATCAGAAACAGTATATCCCTCCGTCGATAAACCATAGGTATCTCGATAATTATAGAGCTACTGAGAAACATCCCAGCTGATAATCTCATCAATAGCCAAATCCCTATTGGAAGTAAGACGGTTATCACCAAGAATTTTTACTTTATCTAATGGTAAAGGTCTTGCCTTTGGAATACTGGATGGAGTCTGATACCCCCCGTTTACCACCTCAACCTCCGCCATTATAGGATAACCATTAGGAGTGGTATTATCACCTACAATATATCCTCTTATGCGATAAGTTTTACCCACCGGATTAACGGCAGAATCTGCCATATTTCTTTCCACTGCCGATGAGGAATTATTCCATCTAACCTGCCGATACTCCCTTTGACCATCAGAATAATCAACCAACACCCGATAGGGCAATCGCGGCACAGTTCCCACAGGAGACTCTACCTTAATAGCTTTTACACCAATTATAGAACGGTACCCAGCGTCTGTACCCGATTCAGCCCATACACTCTCTATCCATAAGGGAATAAAAAGATAAGATATCATTACTATAAGGAGTAAAAGTGACTTTTTCATCTCCAATATTATAGTAATCTCCTACCTTTTTGGCAACTCTTTTGAATCAGATTCTATTTTCCACAATTTCCGCAGATTTGCGCAAATCTGCTGCCAGAATCCGAACCTGAGCAGATAATTCCTCCAAAGAACCATTGTTGGGCAAAAGTAAATTAGAGCGGGATATCTTCTTCTCTATTGGCCATTGAGCAGCAATCCGAGCCTGTATATCCTCTAAATCCATGCCTCGATCTTGAAGCCTCCGAAGCTGAATTTCCGGATCCGTAACCAGGCAAATTACTCCGTCAAAATCAGCTTCTAAGTGACTCTCAAAGAGAAGAGGAACTACTACCATACAAAGAGATTCCCCTTTGGCCTCAAGCTCTAAAGCCCATTTCTGCCAGCGCTGACGGATTAGTGGATGCAGCACTGACTCTAAAAAACGGCGTTCCTTTTCCTCCTTGAAGACAATTTCCGCAACCTTTTTTCTATCTAAGGTTCTATCCGGCAGCAAAATATTATCTCCATAACAATCAACAAGCCGAATCCATCCCTCTTGGCCGGGAGCAACCACCTCTCGAGCTAAATCATCACTATCCAGCAAAGGAATGCCTTCCTGAGAGAAAAAATTCGCCGCTGCTGATTTGCCCATTCCAATTCCTCCCGTCAGCGCATATTTCTTCATAGACTTACTTCTCTGAGAACTCTCTATCGGTTTTACTTTTCAGAATTTTTCCAGCGATACATTGCCCTTCCGTTGGGAGCAGCGTCTCCATTGATTATCCAATCTATCGGATCGTTCTCATTCTGCATATTATCACTCCACTTAAAGCGCAGTGTTTGAGTTTTTTTCAAATCAAATCGAATTAAATCCGCATTGAAACTATAGATAACTCTCCGTTCCTGCACCTTGGCAAAAACATCCGCTGTCTTCTCCCATCTTTTTGAAGAATCAGGATTAAAACGGCAAAGCTCTCCTTTGCTTCCATCCATAGAAGGCAGTACACGATATTGAATTCCATGCCATAAAGGAGAATCGTCTCCTTCCACTGTCAGCCAAAGATTCATCCAACCGGATTTAAGATCCGGAGGCGTCAAAGAAGAAGCCGTTTCTGCCATAAAAACTAATTCATTGCCTGAAGAAGTGACCTGTGCAGAAACAATATCATTGCGGCCGCTTTGATTTACATAATTTCCCAGCCGTGGCCCATATCCGCGATGATTCCTATGAAAAATATCCCCCTGATCATCCCGATACACAGGTGTAACCAAATCCCAATTCGAGATTTTATCCCAATTTTTAGGCATAGGCTCGGAAGATTTAGGCAGAGGCCGAGCTCCTTTGAATTTGCGGATATTGCTCCACATCTGATAATAATAATTATCCCCATAGCCGCCCTTCATCGGTTCAATATCTCTGTTATACTCCATATTATAAACATCGACAAATATCCCCTCCGGATCCGAAAGCTTCTCCCCGGCATACTCCTGCCAATTGATCTGCTTTTGCGTAAATCTCATTGCAATCCACTCATTCCATTGTGTAACAAAAATAAACTCCGGATCAACTTCCAGCGCATGTTTCCACTGCTCGGCAAAATAGAGTCCTTTTTCCGTTTGATGGGGTTTCGGATTCGCTCCGTCATGGAAGCTCTTGCCACGATCACTATTGGGATGCTCTGCTGTACAGACTACAACCTGCTCTGGTTTATCAGGAGACTCATGCCAACCGTATCCCTGTGGAGTATGATCAAGCCAAGGCCATGCGTCGCGTCCATCTCCAAACCAGCCATCTCCATCCCTTGTCCAAGCCCAAGAACGCCTTAGAGTAAAAAATGACTTCAATTCCTCTGAAAGTCCCTGCGGATTAGCCATCATCAGAGGTTTGCCTTTCCAAAAGAACCATAGATCCTTATAAAGTCCCTTGGAGTAAAGATCATTATAAAGTGCCTTTACCACATGGTCATGCCCCGTATTAGTCAGAAAAGAAATGGCCGGTGTTTTGCCACCGTGAGCTCGAATATCTGCATAGATCCTCAGCAAATTCATATAAATATCTCTGTAATGAAGCGCATTGGTCACATCAAATATAATCACATCCACTCCTGCATCCGCTAATAGCTGCGCGTTGCGTCGAATCACCCACTCATCATCCGCTACGTAATAACCATAAAGAGACTCTCCCCAATGATGATACGCCATATGAGGACCCCATTTGCGTTTTTCCGGCGGATCACGTAAAATAAGACTATTGTCATAAGGGCAATTGGGATCCACTTGCTCCAGCGGAACCACTCCCTGTCCGGAAGGCATCGGTCCATTATGGACTCCATGCCATAAATAATAGAAGACGCCGACAAACTTCCCTTCCCGTGGAGCCGGCACAGCCTCATCCAGCGGCAGCTCCCTTCCTAGAGCATCAACGGCCGCCCAAGTATCACTCATCGTATCAATTTGTGCTACCTCCGCTTTTTCTGCAGCCTGCGATAAGGAAATCATAAAGCAACCGCATAAAAATGCAGTACAAAGTCCCAGCGCTACTCTTCTTTGAATCATTCGAAAAGTCTTTTGTTCCATATATTATTCCTCTCTGTGGATACCTAATCCATTTTCAGGTTTTAGTATATTAAAGATTTTGATATCTGAAAACCTTATCCGTAATAGAAGTAAATTTTTCTTCTAAATAGTCCGCTCTGAAAACAAATTTAACCTTCCAAGCCAAAAGTTCATACTTTATTTTAATAAAAAACCCAGAATAAGCCTCACTATGCTTATTCTGGGTACTTATAATATTCTTAGACACCCTATTACATCACTGCAATCATCACTTACGATGCAATAGAATTCTCCAATACAGAGTCATATCTGCTACCTATTTCTTAATAGGCTTAATTTTAATATCTTTATAAGCTACTCCGGTATGATCTCCCTGAAGATAAATAGGCCCCGGACGAGTAATATCTGACCAAAGAGCGCCTCCAGTACAACCACCTACCGGCTGATTATCAATAATCTTCACTCCGTTTAAAATAACGGTGACATGCTCATCGCAATAGGTAATATCAAACTCCTGCCATTCTCCGGCTGGTTTCTCAGCTCCCTCGCTGGGAGTGATACGGCTATAGAGAGCTCCCATATTATGGGGATCCAGCGGCTTTCCGCAAGTATCCGCCACCTGAATTTCACAAACACCGCGTAGATAAATACCGCTGTTGCCACCCTTATCTACTTTAGCTTTGAGCGTCAGATTAAAATCCTCAAATTCCTTATCCGTACGCAAATTGCCATAATACTTATGAGGTTTACCCTCTTCCTGTTTGGGATCACAAATCAGCAAACCATCCTGGGCAAACCACCCATTGGCCGCATTAGGATCAGTCAAACGCCACCCTTCCAAATCTTTTCCATTGAAAAGCGTAATTTCTTCCTCGTATTTTACCTTACTCAAATCCGGAGCAGAGGGAATTGGATTCATTTTAACAGCTTTAAATTCTTCTCTCCGAAGACCTTTTCCATTCTGATCAAGCAGAATCCGAGAAAATTTAAGCTCTTTCGGCTGTGTAATATCCTCCTCTACAGAAGCGCTTAACACCTCAGGATAGCGTTGGATGCGAAAAACTTTGCCATTCTCATCTTTACGAGACACTTCATGCATTCTGTAAACCAATAGAAATTTTTTGCCGCTGGGACGCTCACAAACCGAAACAAAATCTACCGGTACAACACTGCCCGCTATCCACAAAATCGAACCATCCAGATAGCCTTCAGGCATCTCTTTAACTTCCAACCAACCGGCTTGGCCATCAGGTGTAGTTAATGCCCACCTCCCTAAAAAAGGATTACCAGCGGCTTGCATAAGTAATGCACTCATGCTCAGAGCCGCAACACTTAAAAAAATTAAAATTTGTCTCCTCATATTCGACAATTAATATTATCAAATCTATCAAACAATGCCAAGTTTAAAAAAGATAAGCTTTTCTCTTAAAATATATTTTCTAATTAAGCAAAAAACAGATTTTATATTAAAATAAGTTTACTCCAACCTCTTACCGCATGGTTATTTTAGAATATAATCATGATATATTCTTTTATTCTTTTGAACCCTTGCTTCTGCGGCTAATATACCCTTTATTCATCAGCATTCGCGTGTACCATCTATTCCAAAATATTCCATATACCAAATGCATCAATAGAGCTCCCAAAATTAGAACCCAGATGTTTTTCATAACAAAAGCTGCCTGCGCCAAAATAAAATAACAGGTAAAGCCAATAACCGCCGCCGGCCATAATTTTTTATAAAGTGCCCAGAATGGACCTAATATAAAAGCTTTCAGTTTAAAATTATTTCGTATCTGCATCTATTTCCGTTCTCAGCCATATTCGCTGTTTTCAAATTCTATTAACTTGTAATCACCAAAATTTTAATAAATTAAAAAACTCCAAAGAAATCTTTATAAAATTTCTTAAAATTTCAAATCATTGCAAATATTTCTTTTTTCAACGAGAGGAGTAGTCTCATCTAAGAGAAAAGGATACAGAATTATTTTTATTTGTAAACTTTTCTTTAAAAAAAATATTTCGAAATATTTTTCCTCAAAATTTGCGAACAAAACTTTTAAACATAAAAATATATTTCTAACTTATTTCAAACGACTTATACAATAAAAATAATCTGTTGATATATATATTCAAAACATTAACAGTTAATTTCGTTGTTCTTTTAATCACATTCTAAATAGATCAATTGACTTTTTTATCAAAGAAAACAAATATTCATTTTAATAAAGCAGATATTTTAAAAAAAACACATAACTATTCCATTTCCTCTCTTCCTAATATTATTCATTTGCATTTTGAGGGAAATTTATACAGATTTCTGCTATTCGTTTAAATATTTTACTATCTCTATTTTTTCCTATTTATATCTGCTCAAAAGCATCCAAAGAGCCCTCTTGAAAAAAAGAATAACTCTAGGCATACTCTCCACTGCTGATGAGTAAGATTATCGGTATTGATCTAGGGACTACCAATTCTCTGGCAGCAACCGTTGACTCGGGCATTCCCCTGGTAATCGCGGACACCGCTGGCAGACGCATAACTCCTTCGGTAGTATATTTCCCCAATGAATCCTCCACACCAATTGTAGGAGAGGAAGCTGTACGCACTCGTGCGCTTAAACCTAAAGAAACCGTTTATTCCATTAAACGATTCATGGGACGCAGGGGAAATGAGATTTCCGCTGAGGAAATGCTTGTTACATATCCCATTACCGGGAAAGGCCATGAAGGGGTCACCGTGGAAATTCACGGCCAATTCCACACTCCGGAGGAGATATCTTCTCTTATTCTTGCCAAACTTAAGGCAGACGCGGAACAATTCTTTGGAGAACCAGTTACTCGTGCTGTCATCACCGTTCCCGCCTACTTTAATGACGCTCAGCGCAATGCTACTCGTAAAGCGGGAGAATTGGCTGGATTGACCGTCGAGCGAATTATTAACGAACCGACCGCAGCTGCGCTTGCCTATGGACTGAATAAATTAAAAGATCGCTCCAGAATAGCCGTTTACGACTTTGGAGGAGGCACGTTTGACCTCAGTATCCTGGAGCTGAATAAAGGGGTCTTTCAAGTACTTTCCACCCATGGAGACACTCGGCTGGGCGGAGATGATTTGGACAAACGGGTCGTCGATTTTATTCTCAGCAAAATCACCGAAGAATCTAAATTAGATCTCACAAAAACTCCGGAACAACTGGCCCGTGTACGAGAAGCAGCCGAATTAGCCAAAAAACAGCTCAGTAAATATACTCAAACGCGGATTTCCATTCCATTTCTCACTTCTGAATATAGTTTTGACTATACTCTAACCCGAGATAAGCTCGAAGAACTCACCCGCGATATCATCCTGCGCACACGTGCACACTGTCTTCAATCGCTTTCAGACGCTCATTTACAGCCTGAAGATCTCGACCAGGTCATTTTGGTTGGAGGCCAAACTCGTATGCCGCTCATACGACAGATGGTAGCAAAAATCTTCCACTGTAAGAACCCTGATTCCTCGGAAGGAAACGGTCCTGAACTCAATACATCTCAGCATCCAGATGAGGCTATTGCCCTAGGAGCTGCCATTCAAGCGGAAGTTCTCTCAGGAAGTTTGAGCAATCTTCTTCTATTAGACGTGACTCCCCTTTCTCTGGGTATTGAAACCTTCGGAGGATTAATGAATGTCATCATTCCCCGCAATACCACTATTCCTACCAAGGCCGGAGAACTCTTTACTACAGCAGTGGACTACCAGCCGGATATGCTTATCCATGTTCTGCAGGGTGAACGTGAACGCGCTGCCGATAATTGGAGCTTGGGGCGTTTTACTATCAGCTTTGAACCAGCCCCCAAAGGGGTTCCACGCGTTGGAGTCCAATTTGAGATTGACGCTGACGGAATACTCCATGTATTGGCACGCGATGTGAAAACAGGCAAAGAGGTCAATGTTCCAATCAAATCGACCATTGATGTCAAAGATGAAGATGTCAAAAAGATGGTTCAAGAATCGATTGACCATGCCCGAGATGATGTCAAAGCCCGTCAATGGATTGAGACCAAAATCCGTGCTCGTGACACTCTGCTGGCAACCCGCAGCGGTATGTCTGCATGCGGAAATCAACTTTCTCCGGAACAACGAGAAAAAATTGAAGCTGCCATAAAACATATTGAATCTGTTCTTGAAACAGAAGACCCTCTTACCAAGATAGGAGATATCCTTAAACTCAAAGCAGCCAATACGGCACTTGATAATTGTACTCGGCCTTTAGCAGACTTGGTTATGGATAAAGCAATGGAAGAATTGCTCAAAAAACGGGGATTGATTTAATCTGTTCATTAGAATAGAAATCCTAAAAATTCCCCTGTTCCCGCAAAAGACTCCGCTTTTAATTTCCAGTTGCGTCTTTTGAGGAAATATGAGAATAATTTACGGGAAGTGGAAAAGAGATGAAGTACCCGAGAGGAATGGCCGGCAATTTAGAAAATATCATAATAAACATGTAAAAATAAGAACAAAAATGATTACCCCTCAACTACATACTTTTGACTCTTTAGAACCTCTTTTAGAAGAAATGGCAGCCCAAAGTCTGCGCATTCTTCAGCCATCGGGAAATATTGCTTCCATTGCTCTGACCGGTGGACGCACCGCGCAGAGTCTATATCAGAAAATCTGCGAAACGGCACTTGATATTCCTGTCCGCTGGCGCAATGTGCATTTCTTTTGGGGAGATGAACGCTGTGTCCCTTTAACCGACGAAGAGAGTAATTTTAAATTAGCTCATGAATCACTCCTGACGCCTCTGCGGATTCACCCTTCCAATATTCATCCAATCCCGGTTCATCTCTCGCCAGTAGAAGCCGCAGCTAAAGCTGAAAGTGATTATCGGAAATTCTTGCAAGAACAAGGTGCTGATTCCCTGAGATTAGTTCTCCTCAGCATGGGAGAGGATGGACATATTGCCTCTATTTTTCCTGACTCTATCCGAGAAGCAGAAAATTCTCCCCTCATCTATCGTTCCGTAACAGCCGTCAAACCTCCTCCACAGCGAATCACCCTTAACTATTCTCCGTTGGTACAAGCCAAACAAGTTCTTGTTATTGCTGTCGGAACAGAAAAACGGCAGCTTTTATCCTCTATTCTTGATAAGAAAAGCAACTATGCACAGCTTCCTTTGGCAAGACTAATAGAACTTCGGTCCCAAAACGGTCATCCTACGGACCTTTATACAGTCTGACCTATCCTCCTCATCCTTCTATGCACAATCGCTGTACCTTCGCCAGTATTTGGAAACTTGCCTACCCGCTCATTATTATGAACGTGGGACTTACAATCATGCATTTCTGCGATCGCAAGTTTTTGGCCATGTATTCATCAGACGCCGTGGCCGCTGCACTTCCTGCCGGAATACTTTCTTACACCCTTATCTGCTTTTTCCAGCTTTTGATAGCATACTCGGCTACTATTATTGCTCAATACTTTGGCAGAGGAGAAATTCAATCCTGTATCCGCACTTGTTGGAATGCCTTTTACCTGGCAATAGCCTTTTTTATTTTTACGCTCGTCCTAGCTCCTTGGATAGGAATAAATATCATCGATCATACTGCCCATGAACACCGTATTCTCCTTTTGGAACGGGAATATTTTATCACATTAATCCCAAGCGGGTTCTTCATGTGCCTCTCTACCTCGCTCATCTCTTTTTTCAATGGTCTGGGGCGCACTTGCTACGCCGCTATCATTAACCTAATCGCAGTGCTAATCAATGGTGTACTGGATTACATGATGATTTTTGGCATAGGCGGATTTCCCGAAATGGGAATCCGCGGAGCCGGTATCGCTACCAGTATTGCCTGCGGATTAAACTTCTTAATCACATTAGGAATCTTTCTTTTACAAAATCAGCAAAAATATCCAACTCGACAAAATCGTCAATATGCTCCTGAGGAAATTCGTAGACTTTTCAAATTCGGCGTTCCCTCCGCTCTTCAAGCTTTATCGGACATCGGAGCCTTTGCCCTTTTCTCCTTCCTTATTGGTTTTATCAATCCGGATGCCATGGTTATCACAACAGTGATACTCACTATCAATAACCTGGCCTTCTTCCCCATGCTTGGATTGGCGGAATCTGGAGCAATTCTTACTGGACAAATCATTGGCGCAAAACACACCAACCTAGTTTATCGAGTTGTCAAGCGAGTCTGGTTTTTAGCCGTAATATACATGCTCTTTATCGCGATTTTCTACCTTCTGTTACCAGAATGGTTAATCGAGCAATTCGCTCCTAATAATGAAACCGAAAGACTTCATTTCGACACTCTCTTGGAAACCGGGAAAATTCTCCTCGGCTGCGCCTTGTGCTATAATTTTTTTGACGCCACCAAGTTTGTTATCATGAGTGTGCTGCGCGGCGCTGGCGATACCCGTGCTTGTGTAATTATTAATCTTATCTGTGCCTGGGGAGTGATGATTCCGGGAACATTATTGCTAATTCTTTATTTGCGCACCGGGATTGTAACCGTTTGGATTTATACTTCCTGCTGTGTTGTTCTTGAGGCCTCGATTATGTACCTTCGCTTTCGCTCAGAAAGGTGGAAACAGATTCGCGTCATACACTCTGAAGAAGCCAACACACTTCCGCCTGCCGCTGAATAACAATAAGAAGTAGTTCTTTTATAGAAGAATTCAGATTTAGACTTGTTTTAGACAACTGTTTTTTCTATTATCCCCTATTAAGGATAACTTATCTATGATAAAGAAAACCATCTGTCTTCTCGCATTGTCCATATTGTGTACAGCATCTCAAGCAGAAGTAGAAACCATTTTACATTATAACTTAGGCAAAAGCGGCAATGTCACTTATGCCGCCGCTCCAGAAGAAATTCCTCCTGTAACAGGTGATGAATCTCTAATCAGTGTAGGAAAACCCGTATTTTTTGCGGATGCTCCGGAAAACAAGCGAAAGCTGGGTGAAGGAGGAATCCTCTTTGATGGTAAGCAAGATGGATATCGCCTGGATCACGCTCTGGGAACCCCCACTCAAAACCAACTTCTGGAAGTTTGGGTTAAACCTGGAAACATCGAAAAACGCAAAGAACTCCAATTTATAACCGCTAATGGAAATGGAAAACATGGGCATGTTCTCGCACAGGATGGTGCTCAATGGGTCTTGTTATCCGGTGGCGTAGAGGTTGTAAAAATAGGTAAAGTAGATGAAAACAAATGGACTCATCTAGCCTTGTCTGTTGAAAAAGGCAGTGGTACGACCTGGCTGAATGGGAAAAAAATGAACTCCTTCAGGATAACTCAAAAATTTGATCCCTGCTTTACTGTCGCCATTTCAGATGAGGGCAAAGAAGCCTTTAACGGAGAAATACATGAAATCCGCTACTCTACCTTCAAAGATGGAGCTTTCAACCCTGATACGGATTTTCTCTTAGACTACTCAAAGATTAACGAAGAAAAGAAAATTGAACTCGAGAAAAGGCTCGCTCTGATTCAACAAATCCATCAACCGGGATTAGGAAAAGAGATCGTAAACTCATTCAGCAATATCCGTCAGGAACAGGACTGGCTGATTGATCCTCCCGGGACCCCTTGCCTATTGCAGATTCTCAAATCAGATAATCCTGCTTCAACTTTATTCCAAATCAATAATGGTCTGGTATCAAGAACCTTTTATGTTGGCAAAAATCTCGCTTGCGTTGGTTTTGAGAATTTATCCAATAAAGCAGAATATCTGCGTGCCGTTAAACCCGAAGCTCGCATCCGCATCGACGGAGTATGGTACGAGGTGGGCGGATTAAAAAAACAACCCGAATATTCCTACTTACTGGAATCCTGGTATTCTAATCTAAACGCTTCTCCCGACGCTTTTACCCTGGCTGGAATTGAAACCGCTGCCCCCTCTCCTCGTTATCCTTGGAAACAAAAATTCAACGCCCAACCTGCCAACTGGCCTCCCAAAGGACTGCGAATCATCATGACCTATAATCCTCCGGAATCCATCACGGCTTTAAAAGATCTGACGGTAAAAGTAAATTATGAAATCTATGAGGATATTCCTGTCCTAGCGAAATGGATCGAAATACAGAATCAAGGAGATAACTCAATGATTTTGGATGAGATAGAAACCGAAATTCTCGCCATGAATCAAGATCAAATTAAGCGTATCCATGTAGAAAGTGATTATTCCTTTGCGCTGGTTAATGCCGATATTCGGGGCAGCGCCCTGATGCATTACGCAAATGTTCCCGAAAAATATCATGCCGGAGGATCTACTACACAATGGCGTGTTGATTCCGAATACAATACATGGGCTACTCATAATCAGGCTGAAGACAAATTCCTGGATTTTCCCCATCGCAATCTGCTTATCAGTACCCTGCCGATGGGCCCCAGTGTTAAACTCGACCGCCAAACTCCCTTTAAATCCTATGTCACCTTTGAACTTCTTCAGGATAGCGATGACCGTGAACGGCAATCTCTGGGACATCGCCGCATGTATAGAAAATTGGCTCCGCAAGTCACCGAATCTCTTATCAGCGGCGGTATCTCTACTCAGGACGAAACGCGCTTAAAAACATTTATCGAACAAATGGCTGAACTGGGATTGGAACAACTCGATGTGATGGCTTGGCCTGGAATTACTCACGATAATTTGGATCCGGATTATGTACAGCATTGGAAAAATATAGCCTCCTTCGCCAAAGAAAGAAATATTGTCATCGGTGGATATGAATTGCAAATTGCTTCACGAAGCCGAGGCAAAGAAGTAGACTGTATCAATCCCAAAACGGGAAAACCCGGAAGTCTATTCGGTCAAAGCGTCTGTATTGCCAGTGAATGGAAGGATACCTATTATCCTAAAATGTGGAACTTTATCGATCAAACAGGAATCATGACTTATAACATGGATGGGCCTTACCATGGAGATGTTTGCGCATCAACATTGCATCCTCATCACCGGGGACTGGAAGATTCACAATGGGAACAATGGAAAACTCAAGTCGGAGTTCTGCATGAGCTGCAGCGTCGGGGAATGTATATTCCCATTCCGGACTGGTATTTCCTTAATGGACAATGTTCCACCGGTATGGGCTATCGTGAAGCAAGCGCCAATCTGTCTCCTCAACAGCAAATGCTCCTGGGACGTCAATATATTTACGATGGAACTTGGCATAAAATTCCCACTATGGGATGGATGACTCTCCAGCTGGTTGGTTTCTATACCAATGATCCCCGGGTAGGATTGGAGCCTTTGTGTGAAAATCTGGATCGTTATGAACAGCAGTTAATCCAATATTTGGCCAGCGGCTGTAAACTAACCATCCGGGGCAACAGGCTCTACGATACCCCCGAAACCAAACAAATGGTCTCTAAATGGATTCGCTGGTTTAAGCAGTATCGAGATATTTTAACCTCTGAAATTATTCATGTAGGCCGTCCTACCGGCAGAGGACTCGACTGCATTATGCACGTCAATCCCTTTATTTCCCATAAGGGAATGGTTATCGTCTTTAACCCAACCGAGCGGACAATCTCCGAGCAGATGCGTCTGCCTCTCTACTATACGGGACTTAAAGAGAAAGCAACGGTAACTTCCGAAGAGGGCCAGAGTCAAACATACACGCTTGAGAAAGATTCTCTCCTTTTACTTCCTGTCTCCATCAAGCCTCAGAGCGCTGCCTGGTTCCTAATTCAATAATCTTTATCCAATACTTATCATAAAATGAGATTCATTTGTTTATTCCTTGGATTCTGTATGGCCACTGCTTCAGCCGCTTTGGCAGCACCCAAATGGCTTCCCTTAAAACAAGCTCCTCAACAGAAATTCCGTCTGTTGGAGTGCACTTATAATCAAGCTCAATTGGAAAAATGCACTGAAATCACCTCCGACTCCTCTTGGAAGGCAACAACAGACATCATGTCACAAGGTGAGAAAAAACTTTACCAATTCACCTTTACAGCCAAGCAAAATCTGGAGAATGCAGGAGTTGCTGTCGCTTTTGACCTCTATAGTTGGTGCAGTGACAACTATCTGATGATTCCGGCTTCTGTTTATAACGGAAACCGTCAGAGGATTGTGAACAGACAATACGCTACGGGGCTCGATCCCTCGGATTACTATCGAAAGGATCTTGCGCTGACCTCAAACCCAATTCCGCAGCTATCCCCCGAATTTGGAGCCGAATCAAGACTGGAAGTGCTAGTCAACAACACTGCGACTCCGGCTATTGTCCTCTTGGAACGCGCCAATCAGAAAGGGAGTATTCTGCTGACAGATCAAGGAATAGAATATCAGAATCAGATTCTGGATAACGCCCTCATTGTAGAAGAATCACCGGATAGGAGTATTGCCTCAATTGTCATCAGCGCTCCGGGGGTTCGTGAGAAAAAACCTGAATTTATCGGTTTCAGCCCAAGTCCGGACAGAGGCATATCCGTCCAAACGGGAGATCAAATCACGCTTCGAATAACCGAAATTTCCTTTTCCTGTCCGGATGTTCCAGCTCTGCTAGAACGATTTATGCTGGAACGCAAAACGCATATTCCCTCCTCCCCGCTCAGAAATCTCATCCCTATGAGTGAAGTATTCACTCAGATGGTTAAAAATATAGATGAGCGCTATTATACGGGAGATACTTGGCAATACTACTGTCCGGAAAATGCGAATTGGATCTCTTTTGGCTGGATCGGTGGTTTAATCAATACCTACCCAATCCTTGCTCTCAATGACAAAGAGCACGACTTACGAGTCCAAAATACCTTTGACTTTGCGCTTCCCAGAGCCAAAGGCAAAAGCGGATATTACTATGACGTTTTGGGTGCTGACGGAAACGTATTCTATAGGGATGCTTCCCTTTATAACAAAAAAATGGCACTCACTCGCAGAAACGCAGATATTCTATATTGGATGACCAAGCAATTTATGCTCCTCAAGGCAATGGATAAAACATCTATCATCCGCCCCGAATGGGAAGAAAATATCCGGCTGCTGGCAGAGGCCTTTGTCAACACTTGGCAAAAACATCATACTTGGGGAAATTATCTGGAGGTGGAATCCGGCAATATCGCGGCTTACAACACGACCGGCGGTGCTATCGCTCCTGCCGGATTAGCTTTGGCCTCCCAATATTATAACTCTCCTCAATATCTGGAAGTCGCTTCTCAAGCGGCAGAATCCTTCTGGAATCAATTTTCTCTCATCGGCTTTACCTCCGGCGGCTGCGGAGATATTCTTCAAAATGCGGACTCTGAAACAGCAATTGCTTTAACCACTTCATTTATTACTCTTTATGAAATCACCGGTCAAAAACTTTATCTGGATCGAGCTAAACATTTGGCCCATCTGTGCGCCACTTGGACCGTCTCGTTCCCATATCGGCTGCCGGGGAATACACCTCTGGCCCGTTTAGGAGCCAATCTGACAGGAGCCGTCTGGGCCAGCACTCAGAATAAACATGGGGCTCCCGGTTTCTGCACCCAATCAGGTGATGCTTTATTCAAAATCTATCGTGCTACCGGCAGCTCTCTTTATGCGGAATTGCTTCGGGATATCATCCACGCTCACGCGGAAGGAATTCAGCCTAACGGCAAAATCACCGAACGATTGACCTATTGTGACGCCGATAGCCGAGGCTCCAGAGGCGACGGCGGCAAAACCGGTTGGAATGAAACCAATGGGGCTCTGATGGCTCTGGAAATCCCCGGAATCTATATCAGAACCGATCTTCCTACTCTTTTCGTCTTTGATCATGTAGAAGCCGAAATAATAGATCAGAATACCGAACGGCTTATTCTGCGTCTGAAAAATCCCACGAAATACGATGCCACAGTCACCTTGTTGGCCGAAAACGCTCATCAAGCCTCCCTTCCTCTAGGCGAAAATGCCTTTCTGAACTGGGACCGTAAAATATCTATCAAAGCAGGCGAAAGTGTAGAATACACTCTTCCGATTACACAGGGGAATTGATAGAAAAAACGATACTCCTCCCGCTATAATAGCTGAATAAACAGGCGGGAGGAGTCATTTCCAATCTCTCGCCGCCTCTCCTAAGGCAGAGATTGGGAGTTATCTGGAGTTCCGACTTCCTGCTGATTCTGTGTCTCACTCCCTGGTTTGGAAGAGTCCGATATATCCTCTTTATCTCTCCACCGAACTTGATAAAGCTGCCGTGTGCGCTTCATATCCCCTTCCCAAAAACTTGGAGAAAAGCAGAGGCTCACCAGCTGATCTCCTCTTTGCCGCAATATCTCTTCCGTAAGACTAAATCTCACTCTCACCGCTTCATTCGTTCCATAGGCAATCGTTTTTATCTCTTCCCTGGGCAATTCAATATTATTGATTTTTGCCCGATAAACGCCTTCTATATCCCCTTTTTCTTTTCCCAAAATCAACTCCAGATATTCCGGCTGATCCACTGCCAGAAGCACTATAGCCTCCGCCTCTCCGCTCTTCTCATTCCACCCCTGTCCGTTAGGACTCATTTCCGTCTGCACAGGATGATTTTCCAAGGTATAAACTCCATCAAAGTCGGCAATTTTTTTCCCTTCCGCAGCGAAAATTCCATCTTTCCCTAAAACCGCTTTTATCCAACGCCTCTCTGCAGCCGGAGTAGTGACCAAAAAACAGAGCTTCCAGCAAAGGAACAGATACAACGCCCTCCAAACCCATTTTTTCCAACGTCCCGCCGCGCAAAAAATCCCACAATAAAGCCCCGCAGTCAGAGCCGGCGCAAAATCCTGTATGTAACGGGTGGAAAGAGTGGCAAAACGCAGATAAAAGAGAGCCAAAACAAGAAACGGCAGTAGGAAGAAAAACAGCAGGCTAAACACCATGACCGGCCGGCTAAGCACGCCTGACTCCTCCGTTCCTATCCTGCCGCAAGCGTGCCTCATATTCCCCCGCAAAGCACGCCTATAGACCCGAATAAACCCGCAAAACAGAACTCCGCACAAAATCAGCATAACCAACCAGGTCATTCCGAATGTAGGCTGATAAATATCCCTCCAGCGAGGGATAGGCGCCATTAGCCATTCTCCGTGAGGTTGGGTAAAAATCCAGAAAAAAAGCTCTCCGCACAGACTCCATAAACTCGCCTCCTCACACGGATTCCCAAACCGCGTCAAATAAACGATATTAGCGGCTGAATGGCTCAAATTATGTCCAAACTCAAACGCACTCCCAAACCGCACCTGATTACTCCAACACAAAAACAGTAATCCTCCTAAAATCAGGAGTCCTCCGCTCAACGTCCTCATCCACACCCGGACTCGATTTTCCGCTCTTCTCTCATAGAGAGAAAGAAACAATACCACAGCCCCCGCTGCTACCCCATAAATTCCATACGTAGGCCGTATATTGGCCGAAAAACCGGCCAGAAAACAGACGATAAAAAAATCGATATTTCGCCGCTCCGCCGCATATCGAACCACTCCCACTAAAAGTGCCAACCCGCAAATCAGAGCATAAATTCCGGCTATCTCATAAACCCCATTGGGAGACCAGAAAAATATCCACAAAGGAGGAGAGAAAACGATAAATCCGCAAAAGAGAATAACTCCTTCCGACGAAACACCTCTTTTATAGAGCATTCCTCCCGCGCTGAAAGTATAAAACAGCAGTAATCCCAATGCCGTCAATAACATGGTCACATCGGAGCAATACCCTCCAAGCGCCTCCGCCGGCTTTTCAAAAAGCCACATCCAGAGCGGCACTCCCAAGCCCCAAATCTGCTGCACCCCTCCGTTATACCAAGCCAAGTCAAACTCCAAGGCCTCTATATGGGGAGAGAGCTTCAGTTCTCCGTTTTGCAGCGAATGGACCTGCGCGTGATAATACCCTCTGGAATAAAGCCGCTCAGAATCCGCTCCTCCGGCAAAAAAGAAAATCGTTAAAAAAATCCCTGTTGCAAACAGAATCAATAGATAAAATTTCAGTTTTTCTTTCATTGGAATGTCTGGCAGCTCTTATTCTTTAGCTAAATACCCTCAGAACATCTCATAAATTCCCTCAGTATTCTCTACAAAGGGCTCTCCCAAACCTAATCTCATCTCATTCGGAACCCATATCCCACAGTCCGGATTCCAGTAATAACGGATATAAATCGGACGGCACTCATATTCCCCTTCTCGGCTTACGATCAGAAAACAATCCGCATAGATCAGCTTCTTCTCCTGAGCCAATATCTGCCTGACGGTCGGTTCTTCTATATATTTAGAATCGCTGGAAAAATCAAAATTCCAATACCACGTTGAATATTTAGTCTTTTGCCTTTTGGTCAATTCGCTGCGTAGATTTAGCAACCACTCCGACTCGAAAACTCTTATCCCATAAAGTTCGGATTCTCTCGGCGCTCCGTACTCCCGCAGTTCCTCCGCGCTCAGCGGCTTCAGGCACACTCCCGTCCAGTATCCCTGATACCCCTTCCCCTGGGTTATCTGATCAAACTGCCGGCTCCAGATCTCCTGCTCGGAAGGCAATTTCCCCGATCTCTTCACCTCCTCTATTTTGCCTTCCTCCCTCTGCTTATCCAGCCATTCTAATAAAGCTCCTTTCCATACCTGGATTGGCATCTTCCATTTCAGCCCCTGAGGAGTGCGAAATCTCATATACGCTTCCAAACCTCCTTCACTATAGGCCGCAAACATATTCTTGATTCCCTCCTTCAATTTATCCCTCTGCTCCTGACTTAACTCAACTTCTTCCCTGAAGGGAATCACCTCAAACTTCTTATCAAATTCCGTGTCGGAAAACTTCGTATATGAAAGCTCTTTCAGCAAAGCGATTAAATCCTCCTGCTGCATCCACCGTCTCTGCGGATTCTTGAAGACGATATCCGCTCCAAAAGCTTCCTCCTTTTCATCAGCTCTTGCTCCGCAGAGCAAAAACAGACATAAAACCGACAACAAAATTCTATTTCCTAATCCGTTCATTTTATTTCTCCTCAATCTCTCTTTTACTCTCTTCTCTCCCTAGAGAAAACTAAGCATCAGGGGACCTTCCGGCAGCAAACTCCCCACAATTCTATCTACCGGCACCCACTGAGCTCCCTCCTTCTCCCAAAAAAAGTAGAAATAGAAAGGAGCTATCGGCTGACCGGGAGATTTTACGAAAAAATAACACGCCATACTCTTCCACTCGGGATCTATCTCAGTTGTCCCTACCTTGGGGAACGTACTGCTTAAATAGGAAGGTATTAAAACGCGTGCTATCCCTCCCGCCGCAGTAAATGTGGATCCGGTTACTTTCCAATACGAAGAACTCTCCAACAGATTTTCAAGAGCCTCCAATCCTTCATAAATATAAATTCCCGCTTTCGCTCTCTTTTCTTCTCGATTTACCTGTCCTAGCTTTTCGTAAATCTCTTTGGGATCGATACAAACTCCCTGCCATACATCTTTATAATACTTTCCTTCCGAGCGAGTATAAACACTCCAATGATAAAGCTCCTCATCGGTCGGTTCTGTAATATCGGAATCCGGATGCAGCTGCTTCCAATATTTATCTTGCGGATCCCATGACCTGTATCTGAGATCAGCATCTTGCTGATTTTTAATAAACTTCACTCCGGGCGGAAAACGGAAATTCATATACGCCTCATACGTCCCTTCCGTATAGGCCCGCACCATTGATAAAAAGGTCGTATAAACTTTCTCCAGCTGTTCCTCCGTCAGCGATTCCGCCCCTTGAATCGGCAGTCCTTTCAGATAATGATAGAATCTGTTAGTATCCGATACTGGGAAAAATTCCAATCTCTCCCATTGCTGCTCCGTCTGCTTCGCCTCCACCAGCAACGGCTGTCCCGCATCAGGATCTGCCAACGGCAGCTTATTCTTCAATAAAATTGCCGCCGCAGCTAATACAATCAGCAATCCCACCGCCGCTAAATATTTTAATTTCGACTTCATATTTAATTTTTAATCATATACTTACACAGACAAAATAATGGTTAATCTATACCCTAAATCTATCTTAAATAAAAGAAAAAAATACCTTTATGATAAAAAATACAATTCACCAAAGTTATCTTTTCTCTGAATCCACTCTGAAACTTAAAACATCTCATAAATTTCTTTAGTATTCTCTACAAAGGGCTCTCCCAAACCTAATCTCATCTCACTCGGAACCCATATCCCGCAGTCCGGATTCCAGTAATAACGGATATAAACCGGACGGCACTCATATTCCCCTTCTCGGCTTACGATCAGAAAACAATCCGCATAGATCAGCTTCTTCTCCTGAACCAATATCTGCCTGACGGTCGGTTCTTCTATATAAGAATTATCGGAAGAATCAAAATTCCAATACCACGTTGAATATTTAGTCTCTTGACTTTTGGTTAATTCGCTGCGCAGATCTAACAGCCGTTCCGACTCGAAGACTCTTATCCCATAAAGTTCGGAACTTCTCGGTGCTCCGTACTCCCGCAGTTCCTCCGCGCTCAGCGGCTTTAGACACACTCCCGTCCAATACCCCTGATATCCCTTCCCCTGGGTTATCTGATCAAACTGCCAGCTCCAGATCTCCTGCTCGGTGGGCAATTTCCCCGTTTTCTTCACCTCCTCTATTTTGCCTTCCTCCCTCTGCTTATCCAGCCATTCCAACATGGCTCCTTTCCATACCGGAATCGGCATCTTCCATTTCGGCCCCTGAGGAGTGCGGAATCTCATATACGTTTCAAAACCTCCTTCACTATAGGCTGCAAACATATTCTTGATTCCCTCCTTCAATTTATCCCTCTGCTCCTGGCTTAACTCAACCTCTTCCCTGAAGGGAATCACCTCAAACTTCTTATCAAATTCCGTGTCGGAAAACTTTGTATATGAAAGCTCTTTCAGCAAAGCGATTAAATCCTCCTGCTGCATCCACCGTCTCTGCGGATTCTTGAAAACGATATCCGCTCCAAAAGCTTCCTCCTTTTCATCAGCTCTTGCTCCGCAGAGCAAAAACAGACATAAAACCGACAACAAAATTCTATTTCCTAATCCGTTCATTTTATTTCTCCTCAATCTCTCTTTCACTCTCTTCTCTCCCTAGAGAAAACTAACTATCAAAGTTTCCGATAACAGGGTTCCCAACACTAAATCTACCGGTACCCATTGAGCTCCCTCCTTCTCCCAAAAAAAGTAGAAATAGAAAGGGGCTATCGGCTGACCGGGAGATTTTACGAAAAAGTAACACGCCATACTCCTCCACTCGGGATCTATCTCCGCTGTCCCTACCCCGGGAAATGTACTGCTTAAATAGGAAGGCAGAGGACTGATTGCCATTCCTCCAGCTGCATTAAACGTAGAAGATATCAATCTAAAATACGAAGAACTCTCCAATAAGTTCTCAAACGCTTCCAATCCTTCATAAATATAAATTCCCGCTTTCGCTTTCTTTCCCTCTCGATTCACCTGTCCCAGCTTTTCGTAAATCTCTTTGGGATCAATACAAACTCCCTGCCACATATCTTTAAAATATTTTCCATCGCTGACGGATAACAGACTGGCGTGATAAAGCTCCTCATCGGTCGGTTCCGTAATATCGGAATCCGGATGCAGTTGCTTCCAATACTCATTTTGCGGATCCCATGACCTGTATCTGAGATCAGCATCTTGCTGATTTTTAATAAACTTCACTCCGGGCGGAAAACGGAAATTCATATACGCCTCATACGTCCCTTCCGTATAGGCCCGCACCATTGATAAAAAGGTCGTATAAACTTTCTCCAGCTGTTCCTCCGTCAGCGATTCCGCCCCTTGAATCGGCAGTCCTTTCAGATAATGATAGAATCTGTTAGTATCCGATACTGGGAAAAATTCCAATCTCTCCCATTGCTGCTCCGTCTGCTTCGCCTCCACCAGCAACGGCTGTCCCGCATCAGGATCTGCCAACGGCAGCTTATTCTTCAATAAAATTGCCGCCGCAGCTAATACAATCAGCAATCCCACCGCCGCTAAATATTTTAATTTCGACTTCATATTTAATTTTTAATCATATGCTTAAACAGACAAAATAATGATTAATCTATACTCTAAATCTGTCCCAAATAACAGAAAAAAATATACTAATCTAAATTTATTCTACATTCTGAGGCAAATTATGAGATTTTATTTTCCAGAGTTCATTATCAGCAAAGGATTTTTTCCTCTTATTTGAATCTAATATCCTCTTCTATTTTAGCAAACCAGTTCTCTCTCAGAAGAAAAATCGTATAAACAAATCTCCAACAAGACAATAAACACGCCCCAGAACAAAAATTTTTTGAGCAGTTACTTAAAATAATCCAGAAAGCAACATGTTAAAGACCTAAAGAAACTACCATATAGATAAAAACAATTATTTTGGAGATGAATCCTTCTCGTCACTTCCCTGCTTTAAGCTATATGATTTCCGCTATTAAGACACACACGGATTACGCCCCCCTTTAGATATTCCTTATGCCGGTCCCTAAAAAAACTCCCGAAAATTCTAGGTAGAACTCTCGGGAGTTTTAATCTTTACTCTCTAGTTTTTGAAGAGTAAATAAAATAACAATACAGTTCAGAGTTTAACTCTGCAAAATACCTCCTTTGCTGGCGTTGCTCACCAACTTCTGGTAACGAGCCAACCATCCTCCAATATCTCTCTGTACCGGTTTAAAATTGGCACGACGCGCTTCCAACTCCTCAGCGGAAACCAGAATATCGATTTTACGATTCGGGAAATCGATCCTCAGCTGATCCCCTTCCTTCAGTAATCCAATGGGACCGCCTTCCGCCGCTTCGGGTGAAACGTGACCGATACAGGCTCCTGATGTACCGCCGCTGAAGCGTCCATCGGTGATCAGCGCTACCTTATCTCCCAGGCCCATTCCGACAATATAGCTGG
This sequence comes from uncultured Verrucomicrobiota bacterium, assembly GCA_944389455.1. Taxonomy (GTDB): domain Bacteria; phylum Verrucomicrobiota; class Verrucomicrobiia; order Limisphaerales; family UBA1412; genus UBA1412. Next base: position 69,370 of record CALXMK010000003.1, on the reverse strand, counting down.
TCGGCGAGAGCATCTCCTGCATACCGGGACCGCCCTTGGGCCCTTCATTGCGAATAATTACAATATTGCCCTCTTTAACCTTACCGCCCAGAATTCCTTCGCAGGCCTCTTCCTGGCTCTCAAAGATAACGCATGAGCCTTGGAAAACAAAGTCCGGCCCGCAATGGTCTTTAAAGCCTTGAGAAATACCAGCCGTCTTGACCACACATCCCTCCGGAGCCAATTGACCATAAAGAACAGAGAGTCCTCCATCGGCCGTATAAGCATGAGCCTTATCCCGAATACAATCGGCAGGATTGAATTGAAAATCAGAATCATAGGGAACAATATTCATCGGCTGGAAGCGCTCCATCTTCTTAGGATCAAGTTCTAAAGTCAGAGAGCGGAAACAATCTTGGCGTCCTAAGGTTCCACGGAAGACACCAAACCTTTCCTTTTCAGTCCCATTATACTTCCAAAGCAGCACTCCGGCTGAATGATTGGGACCGGCTGCCAACTCCGCACGAATATGAGCCTGATTGGCCTTCATGAATTCCTGAATGCCGGCATGGATATTAACCTCTCCCTTACAGATATTCTCCGCAGAGAGCTTCAGTTGACCTTTTTCCTCAAGAACAGCCGTAAAAGCTTCCGCATCAGCCATGTTCCAAGCCGCAGCGATTCTCCACAACAGAATTCCTTCCGGTTCATCCTCCAGGAAAGCCGTAGGTCTGCGAGTAAGTTTGCCGGTGGAATCCGCTTGGGCACAAGCACCGGAGCAGCGCACTGCCGCGGCTTTGCGCAGACGGCGGCCCGAGCGCATATCCCAATTATCAATATTCTCCCCCAGAGTCTTGCCTGTTACAGTCTTTGTCTTTAAGTTCAGAATCGGTTTTTCCGAAGGAGTTCCCGTGCCGGTATATTCTCCATTGACATAACCATTAGCCTCATCAATACGGCGCAGCTCTCCCAACAGCGTATGGATACCTCCCGCGCGGTGTACATCCTGAATGTGATAATCACAGGAAGGCGATACCTTGCAAAGACACGGGACACGGCGTGAAATACCATCAATCCGGTCAATATCATACTCAATCCCGGCTTCGCGCGCGATAGCCAGCGTATGCAGAATCGTATTGGTCGATCCCCCCATAGAAACATCCAACGCCAAAGCGTTGTCAAAGGCCTCCAGCGTAGCAATATCACGAGGTTTCAAATCCCACTCGATCAATTTCATGATCTGCTTGGCAACGGCGTCATAGAGAGCCTCACGCTCTTTGGAAGTGGCCAGGATAGTCCCGTTGCCCGGCAATGCCATTCCCAGAGCTTCGCAAAGGCAATTCATACTGTTAGCCGTAAACATTCCGGAACAGGAACCGCATCCGGGGCACGCCTCTCGGGAAAGCTCTTCCAGTTCCTCTTCCGAGATAATCCCCGCCTGTTTAGCCCCAACTCCCTTGGTAATTGAAATCAAATCCCCCGCTTTGCCGATCGCACCAAAGGGTGTATCGTTATTTTGACGCTTAATAACACCTGCCGCCATAGGACCTCCGCTGACAAAAATCGTCGGCAAATTCACTCTCATGGAAGCCATCAGCATCCCCGGCACAATCTTATCGCAATTGGGAACACAAATCAGGCCGTCAAAACAATGGGCTCTGAGCATCGTCTCCATACAATCGGCAATCAGCTCACGACTGGGCAGAGAATATTTCATACCACTGTGCCCCATGGCAATACCATCATCCACTCCAATGGTATTAAAAACAAAGGGAACCCCCCCGGCCTGACGGACAGCTCTCTTAATCATCTGGCCGACTTCATTGAGGTGCGCGTGCCCCGGAATAATATCGATATGACTATTGGCTATAGCTATAAAGGGTTTATTAAAATCTTCTTCACTGAGAATCGCGCCAGTGGCTCTCAAAAGCCCACGATGAGGCGCGTGTTCAAAACCTTTTTTGATAATATCTGATCGCATGATAAAAATTTTCAGATCTGAACGGCAAATCGTTCATCTTCTATTGTACCTCTTTTCCGACTTGTTGTCACCCGACAACTTTAAATAGGTCTTCTCGGATAGATTATAACAAGAAAGCTCCCTTCTCTGCTTAATACACAGAGAAATGGGAGCTTGACTTAAAAATAAAGGCAGGGAGAGACTATTCCTGCCGGCTTTGCCGAGGACGCAATAAAATCGCTTTCTTGGCGGTTCCCTCCACCTCTACGCTGTAGGTCTCCACCTTATCATCATCTTTCAAAGCATTATGAACAATATAACGATCAAAAGCATTCATCGGCTCTAGTTCAACAATATCACCCCAGCGACGAACCTTTTCCGCGGCCTCTTTGGCTTTGCGGATAAGTTCTTCACGCGCATTGAGACGGTAATTGGATACATCCAAAAGTACTTTGGGGGCATCTGGATTTGTATTGAAGATGATTCTGTTGGTCAGATATTGAAGAGCGACCAGAGATTGCCCTTTGCGGCCAATGAGCCGGCCTGGATCATCAGTAATGATCTCTAACAGAGGGCCTTCTTCCAGGAAGTGCTCTTCTACTTTGCAGTCGAACCCGAGATTTTTCAGAATTGTCTCGACGATTTCTTTCGGTTGTTCAGCCATAGTTTATTGTAGGAATTAAATCTTTACACTTGCCGGCAGATAAACCTGCTAGCGCTTCTTCTTTTTCTTCGACACCAGCTGTGGTACCGAGGGCTGCGGCAGAGCGTGATTAAGAGGCTTCTGCTCTCCTCCATCGGTCTGTGTTTTAGCATGAGTCAACTTCATTTGAAGAATAGAAAAAAGGTTCTGAACCGTCCAATAGAGAGAAAGTCCGGACGGCAAACTGTAGCAGAAGACAATAAAAATCAACGGCATATAGCGGAACATCTTCTGCTGCACCGGATCCATTCCGGGTGAAGCCGGCGTCATGGAAGTCTGCCATAACATAGAGGCTCCCATCAGAAGGGGCAACGGGTTAACAGGCAATCCGATTCCCGGAATAACAAAAATCGTATCCGGAGAAGAAAGATCTACCGCCCAGAGGAAGCTGGCGCCACGCAGCTCAATGGCACTCATGAGCATCTTGTAAAATCCGATAAAGACCGGAATCTGAATCAGAATAGGCCAACATCCCCCCATCGGGTTAACCTTATTTTCACGCATGAACTCCATCAGCTTCTGATTCATCTTCTTGGGATCATCTTTATATTTCTCCCGCAAAGCATTCATCTCCGGTTGCAGCTGCCCCATCCGCTTCATCGAACGGGTACTTGCTGCTGTCAACGGCCAGAAAATCAGTTTAATAAATATGGTAATGATGATAATCGCCAATCCGTACCCCACATGGAAAATAGAATGCACCCAATTCATGCCTAGCAGGAGCATCTTAGAGAAAAAGCCGAAGAAACCATTGAAATCCATCACCAGATCCAGATCATTACTAATTCCCAGCTTGGCCAGGGTCTTATATTCCTTAGGTCCGGCATAAATCTCATAATTCATCGTCAACTCTTCTCCCGGGGATAAGAGTCGCTCTGGATAAATCAACGACGCCTGAAATCCATGTTTGAGTCCTTTAGATTGGTAGTTCGGAGCTAATCCCGCCTCATGTATAGCCACGGTAGGCGCTCCCTCCTGAGGAATAGTTGCAACGGTGAAAAACCGATTCGCGCAAGAAACCCACATCACGTTCGTTCTGCCATCCCCCCCCGTATAGAGAGTTCTACGCTCATTTACAGAGCATCCCAATGTCCGGTTGGCAAACCAGTTCTCGCCTATTCGCTCTAAATCAGAACCATTATACCATGAAACATTTACCAAATCTCCCCTGTCATCCCTATTAAGTGGTCCGGCATTGCCCGTGACCAGCTCCAGCGAAGGGACCTTAATAGGCTGATCTGTAGAATTGGAAATCGTTATACTCGCATGAAAGAGATAATTGGTAGAAAGTGTGATAGTCTTAGTCAGCTGAGCCCCGCTGGATAATAGCTGCGACGCTTCTACAGTAGAAGAGTCCTTTTGTACCATTCGATATGGTTTGTTAAGCAAATTCGTATCATCCCCCAACACCGTCAGAATAGGAACCGCCGCTCCCCCATTCAAAACCAGTAGTTCATTCTCCGTATGCGTTTTTTCACGAGAAAAACCCTGTACATCCGAGGGATACTTCTTCATCTCAATCTGGCGGATTCCTCCACCTAAACCGCTGAAAGTATATTTCGCCTCATCATTCTCCAAAACCAACAGGTTATTCTCCTCCACATCGTCGCTCAGGGTAAAAACGTTTTGATTGGTTTGAGCATTCTTATTCTGCGCCGCCTGCTCCTGAATCTGCCCCGATGTACGGAATGCCTCATTGGTTGTCAGAAGAGAATTGGTCGAAGCCGCTGATAAAACCGCCTCGGTTCCATTCGTATTCGTAGAATTCGCAAGCTTCGTCTGCTCCTGCGGAGGTAGTTCTATAGGGGGATATAACTTATTGATTAAGGGATTCCAGACACCGAAAACGAAGCCGATTCCCAGCAGTAAAATGATAAATCCTTTACGATCCATTAGATTATTAAAAATTAAAAGCGCTTATTCCTATTCATTTATGAGTATCTCTGCTGAGGATAACTGAGTCGGATAAAACCTTAGAACACTCATTTTCCCTCTCCGGAACCGGATCATAGCCCCCCTCATGCCAAGGGTGACACCGTACCAACCGCTTCAGTGCCATCCATCCTCCTCGAAAAAAGCCGTAGCGTCTGATTGCTTCCAAGGCATAAGATGAACAGCTGGGATAATAACGACACCTTGCGTAGGGCCCCAACACAGCGGTTTTCATCGGAGAGAGTATCCAGCGGTAAAATTGAATACCCCCTATCGCCAACAAGACTAACAGTCTATTTACGATAACCATAAACTGGAACTTCTCAAAAAATGATGAAACTCCCGCTCCACTCCCTCAAACCCTTTACCCCTTAAGGTATATCGGGCAATCAGAATCAATGAAACCGGAGTTTTTATCCGATGTTGATTAAGCCTGAAAACCTCACGCAAAAGCCGTTTACAGCGATTCCTCACAACCGCACTGCCAATTTTTTTACTCGCAATAACAGCGAGTCGCGACTCCGCGAGCTCCGGTTCTTGCCTCCAATTGGCAATAAAACAGCGTTCTACTTTTCTTTCTCCACTCTCCTTAATAGCGGAAAAATCCGATTGACGTCTCAGACCACGCTCTCGAGGGAGCTTAAAACGGTGTGAGCTGCTGAGCTTCAATGCCACTCTAACAGTGCCCATCCGGACCAACAAAATGGTACCAGAGATTTTACTTTCTACTTTCTAAACCGGGGTTAGGCGTTTGCGGCCCACGCGGCGGCGATTGGAAAGAATGGCACGACCGCTCTTGGTAGCCATGCGGCTGCGGAAGCCGTGTTGACGAACACGTCTGATCTTGGAAGGTTGATACTGTCTCTTCATTTTTTAAATTGAACTTCTTATAGGTCCGCGTGTAAGTTATTTGAATCCCACGCGCCGTCCCAATGGACGGGCTGTCAGAATAACACACTTCGCACTTATGTCAAGCTTTTCTATTATCAAAAGCCCATTTCCATCTCAATATTCTCTCCTTTCCGACTCTAAAAATAGGAGAAGCTCACTTTTTGATTTATTTTTTTAAAAAATAAGTCCAAAATCTTATTCATGTGGTTAAAGTGCCATTCCATTATATCGATTCAGGCCGCCTGCTGCGCGGCTATTTTAGCCCTTTCTGCACTAATGGGCACCGCTGCGGAATCCGCTCCGGCCCCCACTCCTTCTCTTACCGCAGAAGATAAAGCCGGCATTCCTTCTCCCTTTGTCTCAGCACAGCCGGTCTGGCTTCAGGGATTGGAAAAAGAAATGAATATTACCGCCGGCTACCGAGTAGTCTTCAAAAGGCCCTCTTCCCGTAAAGCTACTCTGCGTCTGACCGGCCATTCTCTATATCGTGTTTATTTAAATGGTGAATTTATCGCTCACGGGCCTGCCCGTGGTCCGCACGATTACTACCGCGTCGATGAAATCAGTCTGGACGACAAAATGCTCCGTGGAGACAACCTCCTCGCCATCGAAGTCGCCGGCTACAATGCTGCCAGTTTTTATCTGGTCAACAGGCCCTCTTTTATCCAAGCAGAAGTCGTAGATAAAAAAGGCAAGGTTCTCGCCTCCACCGGAGGAGAAGGAACTCCCTTTGAAAGTCTCCGTATCAATTCCCGTGAACAGAAAGTACAGCGCTACAGTTTTCAGCGTCCCTTTACAGAGGTCTATAACCTCGATCCCCTCTCTGACGCATGGAAACGGGAAGTCAACGCAAAGTGCAAACTTACCCCCAGTGTTCCCGTCAGTGAGAAAAAATATCTTCCCCGCAGAGTTCCCTACTCTAACTTCTCTGAGGCTGCACCAGTCAAAATTGTTGCCGCCGGCGACCTCAAAACAGGGCACACTCCTTCCTCTTATTGGAAAGACCGTTCTCTTACCGGTATAGGTCCCCAACTCAGCGGTTTTCCTGAGAAAGACCTAACCGTTATCCCCAGCTTGGAAATTCAGACTATTACTAATGAGAATTCCAAAGATTTCGATATTGTATGGGATCCTCAAGCTCACTCTTTGGATATGGGGGCTCTGGAATACCGCACCCTTGATTTCGGCACCAACCTGACCGGATTTATCGGCGCCACTATCCATGCAAGCGAACCCACCCGACTCTTCTTCACCTTTGATGAAATCCTCTCCAACAACGATGTCGATTTCAAGCGTCTCGGCTGCGTTAATATTGTAGAATACAATCTGGAACCGGGTACCTACCAGGTCGAATCATTTGAACCCTACACCTTACGGTATCTCAAAATTATGAACCTAAAGGGCACCTGCCGCATTACTTCCCCCTATCTGCGGGAATATGCTAATGACTCCATCTGGGCAGCCCAATTCCGGTGCAGCGATGAGCGAATCAATCAGATTTTTGAGGCCGCTCGCCAAACCTTCCGTCAAAATGCTATTGATATCTTTATGGATTGCCCCTCTCGGGAACGGGCCGGCTGGCTCTGCGACAGCTTCTTCACTGCCCGTGTTGAGTACGACCTCACCGGCAAGAGCCTAATCGAGCAATCTTTCCTGGAAAATTACCTCCTTCCGGATTCCTTTGAGAATATTCCATCCGGCATGGTCGCCATGTGCTATCCTGGAGATCATTATGACGGTTCCTTTATCCCCAATTGGTGTATGTGGCTCATCTGTGAACTGGATGAATATGTCCAGAGAACCGGTGATCGCGAAATGGCTGATAAAATGAAAGACCGCGTTCTGGGAATTATCAACTTCCTTGATGGTTACCGCAATGAAGACGGATTGTTGGAAAAACTTCCCAGCTGGGTCTTTGTGGAATGGTCAAAAGCCAATCAACTGGTCCAAGATGTCAATTATCCCTCTAATATGCACTTTGCTGCTGTTCTTGACATCGCGGCTAGACTCTACAATATGCCGGAACTGGCCGCCGAAGCTTATTTGATCCGTTCGATGATCCTCGACCAATCCTTTAATGGTAAGTTCTTCGTCGACAATGCAGTGCGCAAGGACGGAAAACTTGTTCCATCGGGAGAATGTACAGAAGTATGTCAATACTTCGCCTTCTTCTTTAATGTAGCTACTCCCGAAACTCATCCTGAACTCTGGCAGATTCTCGTCAACGACTTTGGGCCCAAACGTCGGGAAACCAAAGCCTGGCCTGAAATTTATAACGCTAATCAATTCATCGGCAACTTCCTCCGGATGGAACTCCTTTCCCGCTATGGAGAGAGTCCGGATAAAATCCTCGATGAATCTATCGGTTATCTCTACTATATGGCCGAACGCACGGGAACCCTCTGGGAAAACGACGGAGCCTATGCCAGCTGCAATCACGGCTTTGCCAGTCATCAAATTCGTATCCTCTACCGGGATATCCTGGGTATAGCTTCTGTCGATAAAATCCGCCGGATTATCCGTCTGAATAATATCGGAGTTGCCTCCCTGGACTGGTGTGAAGGGATACTCCCCATCGATGGAGGAATACTCAAGGTCAGATGGGAACATGACAAAAACGGTAAACTTAAACTCGATACAGATGCACCCCGCGGTTGGGTCATCATTAACGACACACCTTAGATGAACTGATTATTCCGCTAAGGTCTGCTGACTCAATTCAGCACTCATTACCCCGAAAGCCCGCTTTGCCAGCGGGCTTTTTTATTTTCTCTCGAACCATCATTTAAATCACAATTTCACCTCGTAGCTTAACCTCCGTCTCAATTAAATTGATTGAGTCATCAAGAAAAAAATATTACTCTTTTTATCAAATGCGGCTTCCGTTTGAACTGCTTTTAAGTCTCCGTTATCTGAAACCGAAACGAACCTTCGTCTCGGTAGTCACTATCATTTCTACCATCGGAGTTATGCTGGGAGTCTCGGTACTAATTATCGTCATGAGCGTTATGAGCGGATTCGATCGGGATTTGCATGAGAAAATTCTGGGATTCAATCCTCATGTCAAAATCTACTCCCGCCTGGGCGAAATCTATGACTATCATTCCTTGGCTGAAAAAATCCAAACCGTTGAACACGTCCGCGCAGCAGCGCCTTTTTGTCTAGGGCAGGTCTGGATGGAAACCCAACCTGAATACTCCTCTCCTTTGGGAATGGCTCCCTATCTGCGAGGAGTAGATCCTCGCGTGGAAGATAAAATCAGCATACTCCCCTCCAGCATCATCGAAGGGGAATTTGACCTCTCGGGACGCGGATTAGTCATCGGCAGCGTCATGGCCAGAAATCTGCGGCTGCGAGTGGGAGACGCCGTTGCCCTCTACAGTCCCTCCCAGCTGCAAAGAATGCGCCTGAGTCAGGAAGAGGGTGAACCAGAAGCTATCCTGGCGGATCATTATGAAATCAAAGGTATTTATGACGTCGGCTTTTTTGAATACAATGCTTCATTCCTGATTACTTCACTGGAAAATTTTCAGGAACTTTTTAATGCCGGAGATACCGTTCAGGGAATGATGGTCATGCTGGATGAGCCTCAGCTTTCGGCTGAAATTGCTCTTAAACTGCGCTCTGTACTGGGAGAGGAATATTACGCGACCACTTGGATGGAAGAAAACGCTCAAATTGTTAATGCACTAGCTGTAGAAAAAAGCGTCATGTTCTATATTCTCTTCTTTATCATGATTGTGGCCGGATTCGGTATTGCCAATTCTCTCATCACTTTTGTTTTCCAAAAAACCCGGGAAATCGGAATCCTCAGAGCACTCGGAGCCACTCGTTCACAAATTCTCTTTATTTTCTTAAACCAAAGTCTGATGGTCGGAATTATTGGAGTTTTTCTCGGCTTCGGTCTGGGCATGGCAGCTATTTCCTTCCGGAATGAATTTCTGCATTTTATGAACAATATAACCGGTTTTGAGCTCTTCCCTGCGGAAGTCTATTTTTTCTCTGAACTCCCCGCTATGCTTATCCCCTCTGATATCATTCTGATTTGCGGAACCTCTCTGCTAATCTGCCTGCTAAGCGGATTGCTTCCGGCCATCTACGCCTCACGCCAACATCCCGTTGAATCCCTGCGCCATGAATAAAACTCCTTCTTTCCAAGACTCTTTTAATGACTCGGCTCCTTTACTAAAGGCAGTCGCTCTCTGTAAATCGTTTCACATTGGAACTCGCCGTCTGGAAATTCTGCGAGATATATCATTGGAAATAAAACGCGGCGAATTTATTGCTTTGCAGGGAGCTTCCGGTGCTGGTAAATCGACTCTGCTCAATCTCCTGGCAGGGCTTGATCTGCCAGACAACGGTTTTGTGCAAATCGACGGCATCCGCACCGACAAAATCTCAAACAGTGAACTCTCCGATATACGCAATCTCAAAATAGGCTTTATTTTTCAATCCTATCATCTTCTTCCTGACTTCGATGCATTGGAAAATGTCAGTATCCCTGCCAGAATCGCTCGCCGCCCGGCTTTCGAAACACGCCGCAGAGCCATTCAACTTCTGGAACAAGTCGGACTGAAAGACCGGATGACACACCGTCCATCTGAACTCTCCGGAGGAGAACAACAACGGGTGGCCATCGCTCGAGCCCTGATTAACAATCCCCCCCTGATCATTGCCGATGAACCTACAGGCAATCTCGATTCCCTTACCGGCGGAGAAATTTTAGAACTACTTCTGCGACTCTGCCATCAGGAACAAAGCACTCTCCTGATGGCAACTCATGACCCGCTCATAGCCAATCGTGCTGACCGATCCCTCCATATCGCGGATGGCAAACTGGATGAATCCCCGCTCTGCCCCTCTAAATAAAACGCAATACTCTGCAGCACCCCTTCTTTTAAGGAGAGATTTATTCTTCTCCCTTTTGATTCTTTAACCTGTATTTTTTCGGAGAAACACTCGTATGCTGCCTAAAATATCTACAAAACGTAAATTGATCTGCTGTTCGATCTCAAACACTCTTTTTTGCTCTGATTTTAGTTGAATTTTCCTATAACGCTTTAGTTACACCTCTCTATATGCTCTCTGAGTATTTGCCTATGGATGCAATTTTCTCGATCGGTTTTCTTGTAATCACTCTCTGCTTTCCGGTTCTGCTTTTTATTTCAGGATGCAATATAATTCTAAAAGGAACTTGCAATTCATCGGAAAACAAAAAGAAATGTTCTAAGGCCTGCACCTATTTAATCCTCTTTAGTTATTCTGTTCCTTTATTTTTGCTTATTCTTCTTGCAATAATAATAGAAATCGGAACCTCCCTCTATATTATTCCAATGGAGCTTTACCAAAATTGGAGTTGGTTCTGTTATGAACTAATAAACTCTATATAATAATCATATATTAAAATGAAAACTTTTTCCCTTTGGATAATCATTCACCTGGTGTTCCTTTCTATATTAGGAATATTAAGCGTCCAAATGTCGCTGTATCACTCTGAAATCCTGGATTTTAAATCTCCCTTTTCTGTTGATTCTGGGTTCAAATCTCAATTCAATCTGATCATCTCTAAAGAGAGGAGACCTTTATTTTATGGTCACTTCACCCCATACCGTGGCTCTGCATCACATCTCCGATAAACTTACGGAACCGCTTCCTTCCAGCATAGAACATTTGGGAAGAACCTATCAGCTATGCTTTCATGTGGTGCACGGAGCTTCGCTCCGTCTATTTTAAATCCGATACTTCTCCGAAGGTATTCGAAAATAACTTTGCCCATTGTCACCCGAAACTCACCTTTTATTATCCGGAAGAGTACAAGGCCAACTGGCCCGAGACGCTGAATGGCATACCCTGCCGTCCCTGGAATCCTGAAAAATCTGCAAACCGGCTTAGTGAAGAGCCTGAGAAAACAGAGGAGCAGAGAGAATCCTTCTCACCTTGAACGTTTGACTGGAACTGAATATAGACTATATTCTGTAGATAGATTTCCTCTTTTTACAAACTAAAAAGAAAAGCAAAATTGCAGGATGGTAAACTTGCAAATAAACATCATTCATTCATTCAGGCTATATGCATCACAGAAAGATTTAGTCAATCTACAAAATTCACTCTGTAAACTTTTACGGAAATAAACTGGCAGATATTTGAAACCGCCTATACTCTCCCAATAATAAACCTACCACAGGAGAGTTCAATGAATCTGAGATTTAATTTATCATTAAACGACATAAAAACCACCCGGAATTGTTTATCCCGAGTGGTCAAAAGCAACTATGCGAAAATAGTATAATTGCAGCCGTATGCCTTAAAAGCGAACAGCTTCAAGATAATCCAAGCTCAGAGGAATCTGCTGTTCAGGCTGAGGACTTTCATCCTCAATAAAATAATAAAGAACTCCAGCTTCCTGAGCCGCCTTCAAAACCGAGGGGAAATGGATCTGTCCAGTTCCTAAGACAACATCATTACGAGTATCCGTTCCTCCTGCAAAAGAACCTTCTACCCCTTTCTTTAAATCTTTCAGATGCATTAAGCTCCAGCGATTAGGATACTTCTTCAACCAAACAGCAGGGTCTTCTCCCGGGAAAAGAATCCATAATACATCCATTTGGAAGCTTACATAGTTTGGATCCGTTTTCTCAATTAATAAATCCATGAGTTTTTTCCCATTCATCCAAGGATAGAATTCATAACCGTGATTATGATAGTAGAACTTAATTCCATATTTATCTAAAACTCTACCCGCTTTATTAAAAACTTCAGCAGCAGCTTCAGCTTGTGCAGTATTGAAAGGAGATTTATGAGGAATCCATGCTACTCCCGCATATTTCAGCCCTAATTCCGAAGCCAGCTTGGCAACCGATTCAGGATCATCCCTAAATTGCTCATATCCAAAGTGGCCGGCAATAGGAGTCAAACCACGCTCATTGAGCATTTGTTTGAGTTCCGAAGGATTCTTACCATAAGTTCCCGCCAACTCAACATATTTAAAGCCCATATTCTTGACTTTATCCATAGACCCATTTATATCCTTGCCAAAACTGTCACGCAGGCTATAGAGCTGTAAACCAATATGTCCTTTAAAACAACGACCTTCTCCACGCAATGGCTCATCCGCAGCCTGAGAAGACATTGGGGTCAGAGCTAATAAGCCGACCATACTGAGAACTAATAAAAATTTCTTCATACGGAGGGAATTTTACCCTCTCCCAGAAAAAAAGAAAGGAAAAACAGCGCAAAATACGTCTAAAAAGAGAAATCAATCAAGAGTACTTTTGTCAGGACACATGCACTGCAAGAGCTGCTGAAGGGTATGCTTCATCTGAGTACGATCCACAATCGCGTCGATAAAACCATGATCCAAAAGAAACTCTGAAGTCTGAAAGCCGGGAGGCAACTCCGAGTGAGTCGTTTCTTTAATCACTCTAGGTCCGGCAAAACCGATCATTGCCTTGGGTTCTGCCAAAATTATATCTCCCAAAGACGCAAAACTGGCCATTACACCTGCTGTCGTGGGATGGGTAAGAACGCTTATATAAGGGAGCCGTGCCTTAGCATGAAAGGAGAGTGCCGCACTTGTCTTGGCCATTTGCATCAAGCTGAACATTCCCTCATACATACGAGCCCCACCGCTAGCAGAAAAAATAATTACCGGTAAACGACGATCTGTAGCTTTCTCAATTAAACGGGTAATCTTCTCGCCAACCACACTGCCCATCGAGCCTCCCAAAAAACGAAAATCCATCACTCCTAATGCTACAGTAAAAGAACCTATTTTACAAATTCCCGTCACAATCGCATCCTTTAGACCCGTTTTCTGCTGATTTTGGCGAAGCTTATCGGTATAGTTATTCGGTCCCTTGAATTCCAAAAAATCGAAACTCTGCAAATCAGCATCAATCTCCTCAAAAGAACAGGTCTCCACTAGAGCATTGATTCTCTCTCTCGCACCAATGGGAAAATGAAAATGACAGTGCATACAGACTTTGAGATTATCATCCAAGTACTTATCATAGAGAATTTCTCCACATTTAGGACACTTGGTCCAAAGACCTTCCGGAATATCTAGTCGAGGCGCACCAATAGGGGGAAGCTTGGACTTACGAGGTATAGAGGGACTTTCCTTCAATGGAGTAATAGCGGGTTCTACACTATCTACACCGGAAACTTTACGAGTTTTAACTGTTTTTTTCATACTGTCCCTCAAGCCATAAAGGGCTGGTCTGTATTATACATAAATTATCATGCGTTACAACCCTTTACTCCCTGTCCCCGGAGTAATTAATATCCGGGGTTCAGGAAATACTCGGATTAAGAAAAATAGATATCTCCGCTCTTGAAACCCATAGCCGGATGGAAATCAAACTTAACAGCACCAACCGCAATTTCAGGACCTACCGCTTTTTGAATTCTAGCAATACCGTCATTGCCAAATCCTGCGCAAAGCTCCAAAGCAGTACAACCTTTTGCTACCATTTCTCGTGCAATCTGTTCAGCTTGTTCATAAGTAGAACATCCGACTACATTCATATTGATCTCATCAGACTCAATTCGAGCACGAGCCTTCTGCGGATCTACCCCGCCGGCTACATAAATAAACGCACATTCAAACTTCTGTTCACTCATATATTTTTCCTTCTTAATTCCTTTAATAGAGGAAATTAAAATCATTACAAACTTCAGCCTTTAATACAGCCTAAAGGACGAATCCTCACTACCTTGCATGCTATTCCTGCTAAGTCACACACATCAGCTACCGAACTGACATCTTTATACGCCTCCGGAAGCTCTTCGGCGAGCGTTTTCTTACTCTTTCCGCGCACAATAAGCCCCTCCTTCTCCAATTCACGCTCAATGTTACGTCCTCGCGCAGACAACTCCGCCTTCTTACGACTCATAAGTCTGCCTGCTCCATGACAAGCACTGCCAAAGCTCATCTGCATTGCTATATCTGTCCCCCGAAGCACATAAGAACACCGTTTCATATCTCCCGGAACCAAAACAGGCTGTCCTACCGCCCGATACGGTTCCGGAATCTCTGCGCTGCCGGGACCAAAAGCCCTTGTCGCACCCTTACGATGGACACATAAATTCTGTTTCTTCCCTTTCCAATGATGATTCTCTCTTTTAGCAATATTATGCGCTACCTCGTAAACAACTCTCCACCCCAATTCTTGAGGTGAAACAGAAAGAACTTTTAAAAGAGCTTTATAAACTATTCCTGAAATCACCTGACGATTAGCAAAAGCATAATTGATAGCGCAATTCATCGCATGGAAATAGCGCTGGCCTTCTTCCGAAGCAAAAGGAGCACAAGCTAACTGTCTATCCGGCAATTTAATTCCATACTTTGCTGAAGCTCGGAGCATCACTTCCAAGAAATCATCGCACACCTGATATCCAAAACCTCGAGACCCACAATGCACCATCAATGTCACCTGATCTTTTCTTAGCCCAAAAGCGGACGCTCCCTCTGGATCGTATATTTCATCTACATAACCCAATTCTAAAAAATGGTTCCCTGATCCAAGCGTTCCTAATTGCTCTAATCCCCGCTTAACGGCACGAGATGAAACCTCCTCAAATTCTGTCTCCTTGATCATTCCCCCTTCCTCAATAAAATGTAAATCCTCTTCTCCTCCATATCCATGCTCAACCGCCCAGCGGGCTCCTTGAAGAGCGACTCTCTTCAAATCCCGTTCATCTACCTTCAATGCGCCAGCTGAGCCGACTCCTGTCGGCACAACGCGAAAAAGCTCTGTTACCAGCTCCTGTAAGCGAGATTGTACCTTCACCCGATCCAACTCCACCGTTATCAGTCTTACTCCGCAATTAATATCATATCCCACTCCTCCCGGAGAGATTATTCCCTTTTCCACATCAAAAGCCGCCACTCCGCCAATTGGAAAACCATATCCCCAATGGATATCAGGCATCGCCATAGCAGGCCCTACTATTCCCGGTAAACATGCCACATTGCAAACCTGGAGATGTCCATTATCGGCATAAACCGCCTCTAGCATATCCTCATCTGCATAAATTCGCGCAGTTGTCCGCATTTCTCCTCTCGGCTCTAGTTCCCAACACCCTGGACTAACATACTTGAATTTACTCTTCACTCGTTCAGTTTAACAAAGATTCCAGAGAAACTCAATCTCCTTTGCCCCAGTTTTCAGCACTTTTCTTTCCCATGTTCATTGTACCGGCAGAATATTTTGTGATAAAAAGCGTGATTTTTGGCTCATTTCCCGCAATAATATCCGCAATATGAGAAGATTCATTCTCAAACATCTCCGCAATGCTGTATTAATTACCTCTCTCATCCTCACTTCTGCCTCTGTTCAAGCTAAATGGATGGGACCTGAATATCTGACTAAACTTAATGAAGAGAATTTCGTTATTAGTTTTAGAAATAGCTGTCAAACAAAGCTCTACTCTAAAGACTATAAACTTCTGAAAGAAGTCTCGCTCCCAGGCACTCCCACCGGAATGACTGCTTGCAACAAAGGAGAAAAGATTTTTGTTACTCTGAATGATCCCGATACTATAGTCGTTATTGATGCAGCCTCTTTTAAAATTGTTCAACAAACTTCTGCACTACCCGGAGTCTGTTCTCCTCTCTATGACGCTGAACTTGACCGACTCTACCTCTGCAACCGCTGGCATACTAGTGTTTCTGCTCTGGACGCTAAAACAATGACTCCCCTTTGGAACACCAGAGTCGAGCGTGAACCCGGTTCATCGGAACTCGATGTTCAAAACGGCATTCTCTATGTACCCAATCGCCAAACAACAGAACGTGTTGATGGAGAAGAAGTTCATACACTAATTTCCCTACTTGACGTCAAGGACAATGGAAAAAACATCAAAACTATTACCATGCCCAGCGGATGCGCCGATTATCGTGGAATGGCTATTTCTCCAGACGGGAAAAAAATCGCTGTCGTCCATAACCTGGCAAAATTCTTTCAAAGCACTTTCCAAGTAGAATGGGCATGGATGAATTCCTCCTATGTAACTTTCTTTGATACCGAACGACGCGATATTGATAAAATTATTCCTCTCGATAATGTTATCCGCGGAGCTGCCTCCCCTTGGAACCTCAGCTGGACTCCCGATGGAGAAACTCTGCTGGTTTCTCACGCCGGAGTTCATGAAATGAGCGTAATCAATTTGGATGTCGTGCAGCAGCGTCTGGAATATCAAGGCAGTGTCCGTAAAGGGCAATACTTTGACCAACAGGAAGCCTTGGCTGTAGGACGAGAACGTATTCAAACCGGCGGCAATGGTCCCCGCTCTTTCATCCAAATGGGAAATAAAGTTATCGTCGGCAATTTCTTTTCAGATAATCTCGGCGTTATTGATCTGGCTAACAGCAACAAACTTGAAGTTATTTCTCTCAACCCTGAATTCTCTATGACTCAAGCCCAAGAAGGGGAAATGTATTTTAACGACGCAATGCTCTGCGTACAAAATTGGCAAAGCTGCATTGGGTGTCATCCCGATGGCCGGGCCGATGGATTCAACTGGGACCTTATGAACGATGGACTGGATACCTTTAAAAATACAAAGAGTCTGCTCTATTCTCACTATACTCCCCCCAGTATGATTACCGGTATTCGCCCCGATGCTGAATATGCGGTTCGTTCTGGAATACGTGCAATTCTCTTCACTCAAGTTATCGAAGAACAAGCTCTGGCCATGGATGAATATCTCAAAAGCCTGAGACCTGTCCCAAGCCCTTATTTAGTTAATGGAGAACTCTCAGAAAAAGCTAAAAAAGGACGTGAAATCTTCCGTGATCATAAAGTAGGCTGTACTCTCTGCCACCATGGAGACTATTTTACTGACATGAGACTGCACGATGTCAAAACCTATACTCAAGAAGATTTTCCGTTGATTGAATTCGATACTCCTACTTTAATTGAAGTCTGGCGGACAGCTCCCTATCTTCATGATGGCTCGGCTCCCACTATTATGGATGTGCTCACCACTAGAAATAAAGAACAAGCTCATGGACATACAGAACATCTGACTCAAGAGGAACTGGAAGCACTGGCTGAATATGTTCTTTCACTTTGATTTTTTCACATTTTTAAATTAGGAAACAAGAAAATAGATAAACTTAAAACATATTAATAAGAATAAGTTATAACAAACAATGCTGCATGATTGTCAGCAAAAATAGAATTTGTTAATATGGGTTTTGTGAATGAGGTCGCATTGGCAAATCAATAAAATCTGCATCTTAATAGCTCTTGGAATTATGAGCTCTTCCCTCCATGGCGAAGAGGATCTTCCCGTTATCTCCCCGATAATCAATGATGAAAAAGAAACTTCCGCAAATTCATCAGCACAGGTAGAGGGTTCTCAATGGCATTTGGAATCTCTAAGCCAAGATGGTCATATTGATTATGACTATAATACAGGCATTAGCCATGCCGTGGGAGGGGTTTTGGTTACATTTGAGGAAGCCGTTTTGATAGCAGATGAACTGACCCTAAATAATGAAACCGGGGATGTAATAGCTTCAGGCAATGTGACCGTGGAACAAGATGGCATGACCTGGAACGGGAATGAGGTTAAATATAACTTTAAAACCCGGCGAATGGAAACCGATCTTTTCAAAGCCGGAGCAGCTCCTTATTTTGCTGCGGGCGCTGGGTTGAGCTTTGATATCGACGCCAATGAATATGTAATGGAATCTCCTACGGTAATTTCAGATGACATAGAAAAACCATTTTTTAAAATCAGAGCCAAAATCCTAAAAATTGCTCCTGGAGAATATGTAGAAGCACGTAAAGCAACTGTTTACGCAGGGGAAACTCCTATCATGTACTTTCCCTATTACCATCGAAATCTGAAAAGACACCGTTTTTTCTATGTTCCAGAACCGGGATACCGCAGCTTATACGGACCTTATCTGCTTAATACATTCAATTACGATATCAACCAATATCTCAGTACCGCAACCAAACTGGATTATCGGTGGGAACGCGGATTAGCCGGAGGACAAGACTTTGAATTCCAACACCCGCGCTGGGGTGTTGGAAATCTGCAAACCTACTATACCCGAGATCAAGATCCACACCATTACTCAAATGAAACCTGGCTGCCTGAAGAACGCCAATGGGTTTACTTTGATTATCGGGCGGAATTGGCTCCTCATCTCGAATTCAGAACAGCCATCCGTGAACAGTCAGACCCCTATGCCCTCCGTGATTTCGAAGAGGAACTGTTCAATGAAAATGAACATCCTGCCAGCTATGCTGAAATGAACTATGATTGGTACAACTTTAATTTCAATATACTGGCCCAACCTCGAGTAAATGACTTTTTCCAGACAGTAGAACGTCTGCCTGATATCAAGCTGGATGCCTTCCGTCAACAATTGGGAATCTCTCCCTTTTATTACGAAAGCCAATCCCAGGCAGGTTATTTTAACTATCGATACTCAAATTTAGATCCAATCCGCCCAGATGATTACAGTGCTTTCCGTGCAGATACTTATCATCAATTGACTCTGCCTTTTTCAGCTTTTGGATGGCTGAACTTCACTCCTCGGGTTGGTATGAGAGGCAGTTTTTACAGCGAATCAGAAGGTTCCTATAAGCAAACTGCCAACGTTGGACGAGCTGTTTTTAATACCGGCGCTGAAGTTTCCTTCAAGCTCTCTCGTACTTGGCAAAACGCCTCTAATAAATTCTGGAAAGTAGATGGTCTAAGACACATTATAGAACCCTCTTTCAACTATGTCTTTGTTCCGGATCCAAGCAGAAGTATCCAGGAATTACCTCAATTTGATGAAATACTAGACACCTATCGTCTGCTGCCGTTGGATTATCCGGACTTTAACTCGATCGACTCTATTGACAGCGAAAATGTGATGCGATTAGGTTTGAGAAACCGCCTCCAAACAGAGCGAAACGGTCATTTGGTAAATTTGATCAACTGGGCTATGTACACAGACTGGAGAATGGATCCCAAAGCCGATCAGGGACGATTTTCTGATTTTTACACCTCATTGAGCTTTACTCCCCGTGACTGGCTCTCTTTTACTACTGAAAACCGAGTCTCAACGGAAACAGGAGATCCTCTTGAATCAAGCAATTACCTGATTTTGCATCCCACTCATCATTGGAGTCTGGCTTTCGGATATCGTTTTATGGAAGACCATTACATTGATGGTTATCCAGATCCTTATGGAAATAATCTTTTTATGGGACGATTCACATTGCGGCTAAACGAGAACTACGCTTTTCGTGCACGCCTGCAATTTGAAGGACGGGACGGAACCTTAGAAGAACAAGAATATACGCTCTATAGAGATTTCCGCTCTTGGGTAGGAGCTTTCCGCTTTAAAGTACGCGAAAACCGCAATGGTCCCACAGATTTCTCTGTCTCTCTTGGACTCCAGATGAAGATGCTGGCTCAGCCTAAAGTAGGAGTCGATGTGGATAAATGGGATTACGAAAGAACTATATACTGATTTTATTTCTAAACCGCTTAAAAACAGATAAAATAAAAAACTAAAAATTTAGTATGTCATTAGATAATCACAAAGGCAAAGCCCACGCCGCCTTAAGACGTATGCTCTGGCGTGGGATTATCCTGTTGTTTGCGCTCCTAATTGGTGGAGCTATTGCCCAACTGACAACAATAATTTTCTCCATTGCATGGGGATTTGTATTCTTTTTATGGATACTCTTTACCTTATTCACGTTATGGTTCTTCCGAGATCCTGAACCTCATCCTCCAGCAGATCCAGCCTTGATTATTTCTCCTGCTCACGGAAAAGTTGATTTTATAGGAGAATACTCCGGTCCTGAATGGATGGGCCCCCGCTGCCGAAGAATATCTATTTTTCTAAGTATCTTTGATATTCATGTACAGAATGCCCCCATTGAGGGCAAAGTAGAATTGCTGTGCCATTCCCCTGGACAATATCTCAACGCTATGAACCCAGAATCCGCTGTCCAAAATGAAAATGTCCTCATTAAAATGCGCGATTCTGCCGGCAAGACAATCGGAATCAGACTCATTGCTGGGTTGATTGCACGCCGAATCGTTCCCTGGGTACGTGAAGGAGAAAAAATCGCTAAAGGTGAGCGAATTGGACTCATCCAATTCGGTTCACGCGTAGATTTGTATTTACCCTTAGAAGCTGAAATTCTTATCCAACAGGGAAAAAAAGTTCGGGGTGGAGAAACTCCTCTGGCTAAGATGCAATAAAAACTATTAAAAACAAATCTTTTTTATGATAACTCTGTATCAATTAAAAGATTACAATACTTCTGATTTATTTTAAACTAATATAAAAAAATTGAACATGAAAGAGCAACTTCCTGAAAAAAAAATCACAGCATCCTCCGACCATTCCTCTCAACCAGAAGATGAGAATGAAGATAAAGAGGTTAAAATCTACTTCTTACCCAACTTGATGACCGCAGGAAATCTCTTTTGCGGTTTCTTAGCACTTACCAAAATTGTTGAAGCAGATCTGGCTGCCCCCAATTTTACTTCTCTCATTCGTCAGGCGCTTCTCTTTATTCTGTTAGCTTGTATCTTTGACATGCTCGATGGAAGAGTTGCTAGAATTGGCGGACGTGAAAGTCCTTTTGGGCGTGAATTTGATTCCTTAGCTGACTTGATCTCTTTTGGGGCAGCACCGGCCTTTCTGGTACATCGTATTGTACTGGAACCCGTCTTTAAAGATCAACCTGAAATCGGATGGTTCCTGGCCTCTATCTATCTTGTATGCGGAGCCTTGCGGCTAGCACGATTCAATTGTATATCTTCTCTGCCATCCGCTCATAAAGGTGATTCCAAAGATTTTATTGGGTTTCCTATTCCTGCGGCTGCTGCATTAGTGGCTTCTATCACCCTTTTTATGCTCTGGTTCCAAGATAAAGAATTTGTTGTCGGATACTGGAGATACAGTCTTCCTTTCATTATGGTCTTTCTTTCCTACATGATGGTTAGCAATGTCACTTATCCTTCTTTTAAAAACCTTAGTCTGCTAACATCTCTGCATATGCGCAAATCCTTCCTCTGGGTAGTCATTGCTGCATTGACAATTGGAGGATGTATCGTTATGCGTAAATTTATTCTGCCAGTTATCCTTCCACTCTGCTTTTTAAGCTATCTCTTTTATGGTTTAATCCGACATTTTATTCGGCTGCGCAGAGCACGACACATTCAACCGCATAACTCCAAGAATATTCCAAGTAAATCAACAGTTCCTGGAAAAGAAGAAAATAAAATTATGTCTCAACATAAATGACAACCCCTTGGCTCATTATCAAGCCTCTCTTAGTAGGTCTCTTCAGCGGATGGATTAGTGTTATTCCAGTGGGACCGATTAATGTTACTATCGTTCATAAAGGAATGAAAGATGGTTTTTGGTCTGCCTTTTTGATTGGCCTGGGAGCAGTGTGTATGGAACTCATTTACTGCACTCTAGCAATAACTGGAATTATTGCTCAGATTGATTCTGTATATGTGCGCGCAGGAATGGAACTAGTTAGTTTCATTCTTATTACCTTTCTCGGAATTCGATTTTTGGTTATTCATAAAAACAGTCCTCCTGTTCTTTCCGAAACAAAAATAGAAAATAAAATCTATTCACAAGCCCGATCCTCATTTCTCATAGGATTTACCCAAATTCTCTTTAATCCCATCGTACTCCTTTTTTGGATTACCATGGGAACCGGAGTCATCTCTTCCGGACTAATTAAACTCTCTTCATTAAGTAAGACACTCTATATTTGTGGAATAGGAATAGGAATGGTACTCTGGTTCTGGTTTCTAGCATTTCATGCTGCTAAATATGGTCAAAAATTCTCAGACCGCACTCTAGCACAGATCACTCGAATTTCTGGGATACTGCTACTTCTGCTTTCCCTCATAATCTGTAGACGAATTTTTATTGAACTTTCCAGTCTAAACTAGAAAACTTGGATAGTATTCAACACTGATAACATTAAGAGCTATCCATTTAAATTCTTCATAAACTGATTCTCCAGCTTTTCAAAAAAGCTAATTGACAAAAAAATCCAAAGAACTAAAAATTTGCAAACTAACATTTTATTTGAAAAAATTTTACTATTCTCTCGAATATAAAATAACTTTCTCTTTCTCAAATATTCTCTTATCTTCTGATAAATCTCTGTCAAAAAATCTTTTAAAATTCTTCTGCTTATCAGACAAGAGAAAAATTTTTATATATTTATCTTGATAATATTGAATTAAATAATCAAGCTCTAAATAGAACTATTCTTTAATAATTCCTCATTTTACACTACACTATTGAAATTAGAATATTCAGTGCTATATTGATGATTGTATGAATTTGGAAAAATTCACACTGAAGGCGCGTGATGCTATACAAACAGCATATGAAATGGCTAAAGAATACGGCCACCAGGAGGTTGAGCCTGAGCATTTACTATTGGCTCTTTGCTCCTTAAAAGACTGTCTGGTTCCTCCTCTGCTTAAACAGATTGGAGTAGACCTACAAGTTTTAAGCAGCAACTTGGAAAAAGAATTAAATCACCGTCCCAAGGTAGAGGGAGATAATTTGAGTATTTATCTGAGTACCAGTCTCTCTCGCGCTCTTAAAACGGCTGAGGCAACAGCTTCTCAACTCAAAGATGAATATATCAGCGCTGAACATCTTTTATTAGGTATTATCGAAACAGCCACGGGAAACTTACAGAAAACACTTAAACTATATTCCGTGGATAAAGAAAGGATTTTAAAAGCAATGTCAAATTTACGTGGAAATCAAAGGGTTGTCGATGAAAACCCTGAAGGAAAATTCCAAGCTCTGGAAAAATACGGGAGAGATCTGACTGAAGCCGCTCGTGCCGGCAAGATTGATCCGGTTATCGGTCGAGATGAAGAAATACGACGCGTAATGCAGATTCTGAGTCGAAGAACAAAAAATAATCCTGTTCTAATCGGAGAGCCAGGAGTTGGAAAAACAGCTATCGTAGAGGGACTTGCACGTCGAATTATTAGTGGAGATGTTCCCGAATCACTCAAAAATAAACGTCTCATCGCTATGGACCTGGGATCAATGATCGCAGGCGCGAAATATAGAGGTGAATTTGAAGATCGTCTGAAAGCTTTTATTAAAGAAGTAACCTCCAGTGAAGGATCCATTATTCTCTTTATTGATGAACTTCATACTCTAATGGGAGCCGGCGGAGCTGAAGGAGCTACTGATGCAGCTAACCTGCTTAAACCGCAACTAGCACGAGGCGAATTGCGTTGCATAGGAGCAACAACACTGGACGAATACCGTAAACATGTAGAAAAAGACCCTGCACTGGAACGTCGTTTCCAACCGGTCATCATTAGTGAACCCTCTGTGGAATCGACTATCGCTATCCTAAGGGGACTAAAAGAACGGTACGAAAATCACCATGGAGTTCGTATCCGGGATGGAGCTCTTGTTGCCGCGGCTACACTCTCTAATCGTTATATTTCAGACCGATTTCTGCCAGATAAAGCCGTTGATCTTGTAGACGAAGCTGCCAGTCGTTTAAGGATGGAACTTGACTCTATGCCAGTTGAAATCGATCAGCTGGAAAGACAGATCATGCAGCTTCAAATTGAGCAAACAGCCTTGAAAAAGGAGACAGATGAAGCCTCCAAAGATCGTTTGAATAAGATTGAAGGCGAACTTGCTAATCTAAAAGAAAAATCAAATCAGCTTAAGGCTCAATGGCAAAATGAAAAAGCCGCAATCAATGCAACTAATATATTAGCCAATCAGTTGGAACAAGCCAAACTGGAAGAAGAGCGTGCACAGCGTATCGGAGATCTAAATTTGGCTGCGCAGATTCGTTATGGCAAAATCCCTGAATTACAAACTAAACTAGCCGAGGCTCGTAAAAAGAGTGAAGAGCAGAAAACTGAAAATCACCTTCTAAATGAAGAGGTAACAGAAGAAGACATTGCACAGGTTGTCTCTGCTTGGACCCATATACCTGTCTCCAGAATGTTAGAAGGGGAAAAACAGAAGCTTATTCAGATGGAAGCCAGACTTGCTCAACGTGTCGTAGGGCAAAAAGAGGCTATTACAGCCGTTTCAAATGCGGTCCGTCGAGCTAGAAGCGGTCTCCAAGACCCTAACCGTCCGATTGGATCTTTTATCTTCCTAGGCCCCACAGGTGTTGGTAAAACAGAATTGGCACGAGCTTTGGCAGAATTTCTCTTTGATGATGAAACAGCTCTTGTTCGTATCGACATGAGTGAATATCAAGAGAAGTTTAATGTTCAACGTCTTGTGGGTGCTCCTCCTGGATACGTCGGCTATGAGGAAGGTGGACAATTAACTGAAGCCGTTCGGAGAAAACCCTATTGCGTTATTCTGTTTGATGAGATCGAAAAAGCCCATCATGATGTCTTTAATATCCTGCTACAAATGCTTGATGATGGTCGTTTGACAGATGGACAAGGTCGAACCGTCGATTTCACAAATACGATTGTCATTATGACTAGCAATATCGGTTCACCATTGATCCAAGAATTTTACCAAACAAAAGAGAAAGATAATAACGCTGTCAAAAGAATGGAAGAGGCTGTATTAAATGAACTTAAACAGCATTTCAGACCTGAGTTTTTAAACCGTGTAGATGATACTATTATCTTCCATAGTTTGAGTGAAGACCAAATCGGCCAAATTGTTGAAATTCAATTACAGAGAATTAGTAAACGGTTAACTGAGCAAAAACTCACTCTCCAATTGACTCAGCAGGCTAAACAGCTCCTTGCCAAACGCGGATGGGATCCTCAATGGGGTGCACGGCCGCTTAAACGTGCTCTGCAGGAATATTTGCTCGATCCTTTAGCTACTAAGCTTCTCTCTGGAGAATTCCGTCAAGGAGACCTCATCCATGTGGACGCCTCAGGTGAAGAACTTACTTTCGTTCGCGAAATTGAAGCTGTCCCTGAAACTTAATACTCAAATCTATTTAATACTTAAATATTAAAAAAAATCCCTCGGATTGAAATATCAGAGGGATTTTTAGTTTTCTCAAGAAGAATATATATGTTTACTAAAAACTTCTTTTTACCTAATTACAAAAGGCACAAAGAATAACTTTGTGCCTTTTTATGTGCGTAGAATTCTTCTGCGAAATGCAGTAACCTTATACCCTAAGAGTTCTCTACTTCCTCTTTATGCGTATGATGGTGATGTCCTTTAGATTTATGACGTCTGACCTTCTTCTCACCGTCTTTACCATAATATTCTGTATAATCATAATAATAATAATAACTATCAGAAGAAGTAGCATATCCGCGATTAAAGACCAACCCCATCAACGGAATATTTCTGGAGCGAAGACGTTTCAAGCATTCTCTCGTATAACGGACAGAAGTGAATCCACCACGAACCACAAAAATTACACCATCTACACGACGAGCAAGATTACTGGTATCATCCGTTGCCAAAAGAGGTGCAGAGTCCACAATAATATACTGATATTTTCTACGAATCTCATTGAAGAGAACATCCAGTGAAGGACGCAGGAATAATTCTCCAGGGCTCTTTTGCAAATGACCACTCGGAATCATATCCAAATTTTCAATGCTGGTCTTACGCAAAATATTCTCAGCGGAAGTTTCTTGATACAGAAATTCCACTAATCCTGGTTTTCCTATCACTCCAAACTTTTCATGAATTCTTCCCCTGCGGATATCAGCGTCAATTAAAAGAACCTTCGCTCCGGTTTGCGCCAAAGAGATCGCTAAATTAGTAGAAACAGTAGATTTCCCTTCAGAAGGTACTGAACTGGTTACACACATTACCTGGGGGACTTTCCCCTCCGGATAGGCAAAAATAATAGAAGAACGGAGATTTCGGAAAGATTCAATCACTCCATGAGATATGTCACTATCCTCTACTTCTGTTAAAATATGCAATGCATCATTTTGAGCAAAATCTTTCACTTCAGGAATCTGCCCAAGAATATTTTCATTGATCTGTTCACGTAACTCGGCAATCGTACCAAAAGAATCATCGAATAGATTGATCAGATAAATTCCGCCAAAACCTATACCTAAACCCAAAATTAAGCCGAGGAGAAGTTTTTTCAGGCGACTATCTTCTAATTTACCTGGAGAAGCAGGATCCATTATGCTAAGGCTTTCATTAGACATCACCTTACTGAGATCAACCGTTCTGAGCATCTCTGTCAGCTTTTCAAACATATCCTGTTTACGGGTGAGTTCTTCCTGCATATTGGAATATTCCAATAACATTTTATCCGCTTCGGAAGCTTGAACCTGCATCTTATCAAAAGACTGCTGGAGCTGCTTGACCCTCACTTCTAAGGCATCTCGACGGGCTTTTACCATATCTGTGGTTAAAACCTTAAAGGCTTCTATTGCACGCTCATATCCAGCAATTTCATCATCTATATCGCGAATTTTCGGGTGAGTATCTCTCAAAAACACAGAAAGCTCATCACGGGTAGCCTTTAACTTCTCAAGCGCCTGTAAATTTACATAATACTCCCGTTGTGGTCCTTGCAAAGCAGAAGCCATATCGTTTTTAACATCGCCTGTAATAGTTCCTGTACCTAAAGAAGCACCACCGTCATTGATCACTGCTGCCTGAATCTGCTCAGGCGTTAGTTGATTTAGCGTTTCCAATTCACGGGTATAACGACTCAATTGATTATTGATATCTCCTAATTCCTGCGCACGACCTGATCCTACCTGTTCCAACATAACCACATTATTAGTTGCACGGAAATCAGAAATACCATTGCGCAGCTGCAGAATCTCTTTCTCTAATGTACTGATTTGTTCCGTCAAAGATTCAAAAGTACTTTCTGAGGTTTGTGCACGGAGCTCCTTCTTATAATCCAAATAGGAGTCCATAACTAAATTCAGATAATCCTGTACCAGTTTGGGATCCGGACCAATCGCGCTGAGAATCAGCTGTTGGTTTCTTCTATTATCCTCTGATGAAAATTCAAAAAGAGTTGCTCCCGGAATTGTGTCAACGATATTTTTCCATGTTTTCTCCATCTCTTCAGGATAATCAACCTTATTCGTAGTCCACATCTCCACACAGGCCATTAAAAACTCATTGGTTTCCCATAAAACGGGATATTTGGCCAATAACTTCTCCATAGCCATATCTTGCACTCGGCGACTCTTGATCATTTCACTCTGAGTCCCCATAAAGTTTTGAACTTCATCCGTAACAAGAGAAGCGCTGCTGTTGGATACCATTCTCTGCGCCATCACCATCTTGGCTTCAGAGCGATATTTGGGGGCAGTCATGGAAACTAACACAAATGCAGGGCCTACTCCTAAAACAAGACCAACAATAACCAACCACCAATATTTCTTGAGGAGGACTTTATAGCGTCCAATGGTCGTTATAGCCATTGACGCCATCGAAAACCGATTCTCCGCCATTTCCGGACGAATTCCCTCTTGAGGTTCCATTCGATCCGATCTATTTTCCTTAGAATTCATAACACTTGATTATTGAATCTTATCTGAAATAACTCTGAGGAACAAAGATATAATCCCCAGCCTTGACATCCATATCCAGTTCCAGTTTACCTTTTTCCTGAACATCTTTTACATTAACAACAAAAGTACGTGTTTCTCCCGTCTCCATAATACGCGTTAATCTAACCTTTCTTAAATTAGCGAAATCTGTTCCACCTCCAGCTTTGGCTATTGCCATGGTTACGGTATAGGTTTCACCCGGTAGGAGATTCTGCAATCCGGGACGGGCTACATTCCCCATTACACTAATTGTTCCTGTATTTGTATAAGCAATAGAAGAAATACTAACCAATACCGTCGCGCGTTTATAATGAGTAGATTCCAAAGCCTTCTTGATATCATAGGCAACTCCTCTACATGTCTTGCCTGCGGCCTTGATAATCCCTGTATAATAAGGAACCACCAGTTCACCTGAGTCTGTAATAGTCAGTTTAGTGGGTTCATCCCGATCTTCAATCACTTGATAATTAATAGTGTATCCCTTTTGCAACAACTGGACATCATCCAGTGTATTCATATCCAGAGAAACAAACCTATCGACTTTATTCGTATCAGCAGGCCCCGGATTATCTTCTGCCTGCAAACAAGGAAGAAATCCCAGACTCAATATAAGAGTCAGTACAAATCTCTTCACCCAATACTTATTAAACCACTTCATACTTATAAAAATTTTTAATATTAGAATGTATATTGAATACCTAACAAAACTTCATGAGCTTGATAATCATCCCAGGAGGCATTCTCTCGCGAAAAAGAACGATACGTATAACGCAGAGAAGGCTCCCACTGTCCTAATCCTGTATAAGCAATTTTTATACCGCCTGCATAGCTTTCCATAGAAGCTATATCACTATCTTTATATTGAATACCGGTTTCTTCGTATAAATTGATATAACAAAACAGATCTATTGAGAAATCTCGTATGTATGTAAATTTTATACTATCTGAAATAGATATCATCTCTTGATTATCAGAATTCCAGCTGATACGATTATCTCTCCTAATGCTGAAATTGTTATAAAGCCAAGGTAAAATCGTATATCCTACTGAACCATAAGCATACCAATCATTAATATCATCCGTTACCTCCACTCCATCATCTTGCCAAAAAGTTGCGTAACTATACCCCGCTCCTAGGCGGAAATTAAGTCTCTCTCCTACCTTCATATCCCAAAAAGGTCCCGCATTCAAACGGAATTGGTTATTAACTCTATCCTCTTCAAAAAAATGAACTGGATCCGTCAATTCAATTCCCAACTGCATATTAGAAGTCAAAAAATAAGAAGCGGACTGAGAAAAAAGACCTGAATTCCTATCTAGGTAAGAATATCTACTTCCATTGGAATGGAACCATTCCCAATCAAAACTACTCTTAAAAAGAAATTTTCCGGTATCCCAGTCCACTTCCGCGCCCAATCTGTTATTATATCGCCCAAAACGGACTGATCTAATATCGACCAACTCACCACTTTCCATTAAAAAGCTCGAATTAAGACTCTCTTGATAATAAAAAGCCTCACGCAGCTTGACATGAGCATCACCTATAAACATATGATAGGCTATCTCTGAGTCAGGAGAAATAATAGGAGAATAAGTATTTACATCCGTATTCTTGGTATAAATATCCATTCCCACTCCCAAAGTAAAATCGAGACTGTTAAAATCGGTAATCGCACGGTAAAAATCAAAATTTACCTCAGGACGCAGAATAATATCATCAATTTCTTCTCCATCTGGAGCTCTGTTAATATTATTATCATACACAACATCCAATCTAGGTCTCACACCCAGATTCCACTTGTCAAAGTTAAAGAAATAACCTTTCTTTGTTTCTGTCTGGCTTCTTAAAATTGACTCAGCTACAGCCTCTCCTGTCGTGGAGGTATCACGTTCAGATTGCGCTTGGATATCATTTACCAAACCACTTACCAATCCGGTCGCTAAACAGGATAAACCGACAACACTCCGTAAATGTGTCTTATTTGTATTATTATATTTTGACATTACCTCTTGCGATAAAGACTCAAAAAGCACCCAAAGAGCGCATTTGTGGAGTATAAGGTGCATTTAACAATAATTCAAATAAAAAATAATCTTATTTACTTTTCTCATCTATTAAACATCTTTCTCATCTTCCCTTTATATTAACTTTAAGTACTTTCATCTTGTTTCTCTGTTGACGATTCCGAACGATTGGCGCAGAATCGCTCCGGCTGGGTGTCAGTATAAAAGACTCCACTGCATTTATAATTCTAATATTTGGAAATTCACATGAGACGCACACATCATTGCAATGAATTGAGAGGCGAGCACATCGGTCAGACAGTTACTTTGAACGGGTGGGTTCACTTACGCCGTGATCTTGGCGGACTGATTTTTATTGATATTCGGGACAGGGAAGGAATTACTCAAGCTGTCTTTGATCCTTCAGACTTAACCTCTGAGACGTTTGAAGCCGCATCCTCTCTCAGAAGCGAAAGTGTCATCTCTGTTACAGGGAAAGTTCGCCGTCGCCCAGGAAACAATCCCACTGATCGTA
Organism: uncultured Verrucomicrobiota bacterium; assembly: GCA_944389455.1. Taxonomy (GTDB): domain Bacteria; phylum Verrucomicrobiota; class Verrucomicrobiia; order Limisphaerales; family UBA1412; genus UBA1412. The sequence goes on along the minus strand of CALXMK010000003.1, from coordinate 38,827 downwards.
TACCCACAGGTGAAATTGAAGTTGCTGTCGAAAAACTGGAAATTCTCAATTTAGCAGATGTTCTCCCTTTCCAAGTTAATGAAGCCGATCCTGAGCACAAAGTCAATGAAGAACTCCGCTTACAATATCGCTATCTCGATTTGCGGCGTCCAAAACTTCTGAATAACCTTAGACTTCGCAGTAAAATCGCTATTGAAACACGCCGCTACATGGATGAAGAAGGATTCCTGGAAATCGAAACCCCTACTCTCTTTAAATCCACCCCTGAAGGAGCACGAGAATTTATTATCCCATGCCGCAATAATCCCGGTTTTTTCTATGCGCTGCCACAATCTCCTCAGCAATTTAAACAAATTCTTATGGTCAGCGGTGTGGAAAAATATTTCCAGCTCGCACGCTGTTATCGTGATGAGGACCTCCGAGCTGACCGTCAACCTGAGTTTACTCAGTTGGATATTGAAATGTCTTTTATTGAACGAGAAGATATCTACAAATTAATAGAAGGTCTGCTCAAACGCATTTGGAAAACAGCTCGTGGAATAGAACTTCAAACACCTTTCCCTAGAATTCAATTTCAAGAAGTAATGAACCGTTGGGGAATAGATAAACCTGACACTCGCTTTGGAATTGAATTGATTGACCTCAATGAAGAATTCAAGGAAAGCGCTTTTAAAGTCTTTCGCAATACGATTGCTGACGGAGGGTTTGTCAAGGCCATTAATGCCAAAGGTCTTGCAAACGCTACTCAGGGACAGATGAAGGAATTGGAAGAAGTTGCCATTAATTGTGGAGCCAAAGGACTGGCTCATATCAAAGCCGAAGCTGGTAAATGGAAATCCCCTATAGCAAAATTCTTCAGTGATTCCGAAAAAGAAGCCTTAACCCGTAAACTTCAAATTGAAGAGGGTGATCTTATCCTCTTTGCTGCAGACAAAGATTGGCTTAAAACCTGTGAAATTCTAGGACGACTCCGACTCTGCTGTGCTGAATTACTTAAAGCTCAGAATAAATTGACTCTTCCTGAAGATCAATTTAACTTCCTCTGGGTTGTTGACTTTCCACTCTTAAGTTACGATCCCGAAATGGAACGCTGGTACTCCTCCCATCATCCATTTACTGCTCCTGTTGCTGAAGATATCCCCCTGCTCCGCACTGCTCCCAAACAAGTGCGTGGGCAACATTATGATATTGTCGTCAATGGAGTAGAACTCGGTGGAGGCTCTATCCGTATTCACCAGCCAGAAGTTCAAAAAATCGTTTTTGAAGAAGTCCTAAAACTTTCTCCTGAAGTAGTCAAATCCCGTTTTGGATATATGCTGGAAGCGTTCCACTATGGTGCACCTCCTCATGGCGGTATTGCGTTAGGATTTGACCGCATGGCTGCAATGCTTTGCGGTGCTCTCAGCATTCGTGATGTCATTGCTTTTCCAAAAACAATGAAGGGAACCTGCCTGATGACTCAATCTCCCGGTCTGGTAGAAGAACGTCAGTTACGTGATCTTCATATTAAGGTAGAGTTAAAGAAGGAAACTTCTTCTGCTTTGTTCAATTCAACTGATTCTACTGAAAAACCTTAAACTATTTTATTTTATTATAGAATTCCAGGAGAGTCATTCCATTTTTTAGAAAAGGAATGACTCTTCTTGCTCTTCCGAAACCTGGCTGAAATTTAAACAATGCAAACAATTTCTTCACCTGCTAACTTTTGGATTCAATGGTCTGATGTTACTCTGCGTGACTCTAACGAAACACTCCTTTTCCCTCACACTCAATGGACTTGGAAACCGGGGCAACAATGGGCCATTCTTGGAGCCAACGGCTCAGGTAAAAAATACATCGTCTCTGCTCTCCTTCGTCGCCAACACCCTTTCCAAGGGAAAATAACCTTTCAGCTTCCACCTACTCCTTCGGAACTCGATATCCCCGGTCTGGCTAACCGTCAAATCATTTTTAAAATCTCTCCTGAAGATCATCGTCAAATTCTAGCTTCTCAAAGCTCTTTCTACCAATCCCGGTGGCACAGCGGATTAGAAGAAGGCTCTCTTACCGCCGATTCATTTCTTTCTCATAAAGTAGTCGAAGACATCAATCCGTTTGAAGTCGGAACCCGTGGAGCAGATCCGCAATTGTTCTATCAACGTCGTCAAAAACTTCTAACCCAATTAAATATTTCCCCGGAACTGCTTGAGCGCAAAATCCTTCATCTTTCCAACGGAGAACAACGCAAAATACTTCTTCTCTTTGCACTTCTCCATGCTCCCCAAATGCTTATTTTAGAAGAACCCTTTGGCAGTCTGGACGTTCAAACCCGTCAAACACTTCGTCAATTTATTGATTATCTCGTCCATTTAGGAATGCCCATTCTTACATTGGTCAGCCGCCCTGATGAACTTCCTGACTCTGTCTCTCATCTTCATCTCCTGGCAGCAGGCAAAATTATCGCCTCAGGCACCCGTCAAGAAATTCTTTCTCTGCCTCAAGCACGCCTTTTGGAATCGCAAATACGTACTCAAAAATCGTCCATTTATTCCAAACACCTTTTCAAGTGTTCCTCCCAAAAAGAAGAAATACACAATTTGGAATCTCTAATAGAAATAAAAGATATCAACTTTAAAATCGGTAATAAGATTATTTTGGATCATATCAATTGGACGATTCATCCGGGTGAAAATTGGGTAATTCTCGGTCCTAATGGAGCTGGGAAAACTTCTCTTCTGAGCCTTATTCAGGGAGATCACCCTCTGGCATACTCCCTTAATATTCGTGTAATGGGGGAATCCTATCGCTCTACTCACTCCCTTTGGAAAATTCGCCAAAAGATGGGCTGGCTCTCTCCTGAACTCCATCTTCACTATCCCGGCAATTGGAACGCACAAGAGGTCGTCTGTTCTGGATATTTTCACTCCATGGGACTTCACACCTTACCTAATCAGGAACAGCTCACTTATGCCGAAGAACTATTGAACAATTTACTGCCGGAAATCAATCTGGAATCTCTTTTTGAGCAGCTCTCTATTGGCCAACAACGGCTCCTGCTGCTGATTCGCGCACTGGTCAATCGCCCTCAGCTTCTCATCCTAGATGAACCTTGCCAAGCACTCGATACTCTCTACCGTACCACACTTCTTGATACGGTTGATGCAGCGATTGCGCAGACTGGAACCACACTCATCTTTGTCACTCATCACGCTGAAGAAATCCCACTCTGTGTAAATCGACTTCTGCGTCTAAATCAGGGTCAAATTGTTGAACAAAAACAAATCTGCTCAATTGCTCATTCCTGAAAAACATTTTACAAAAAAAGTCATATTTGTAATATATCCCCTGAATTGAGGATATACACATAACAATTCTCTTAAAAAATACGACTATGAAAAAACAATTAATAAAAGTTTTCTTCGATATCCGCTTTTTGCTAATTCTTCTTTTTTGTATCTTAACTTCAGCAGCTCTTTCAGCCCCGGAATCACCAGACTCTTCCAATAAAAAAACACAAATGATGTTTGGCGACACTTCCCGCCGAGGAGTCCCTTACTCCAAAGACCCTCATGTTATCTTTTTTAAAGGCAGATATTTAATGTATTACTCTATTCCTCCCTATTCAAACGAAGCTCAAAATCCGATCAAAGGCTGGGGAATAGGAATCTCTTTCAGTACTAATCTTGTTCATTGGACTTCTATTGGCACAATCACCCCATCACAAGAGTGTGATGCCAAGGGGCTGTGTGCTCCCTGTGCCAGAGTAATTGATGGGAAAGTACATCTTTTTTACCAAACCTATGGTAATGGGAAGAAAGACGCCATCTGCCATGCATCCAGTACTGATGGCATAACATTCGATAAAAACCCTACTAACCCCATTTTCCACCCTCAATCCGACACTTGGAACTGCGGCAGAGCCATTGATGCAGAACTTTTTCGTTTTCGCGATACTTACTATCTTTACTATGCCACACGTGATACTGAATTTAAACGTCAGCTCCTTGGTGTAGCCTCTACTCCTGTTGTTGAAGGAGATTCTCATAATTTTGATCGAGATCGCTGGACTGATCTTTCTGTCAAAGAACCGCTGCTGTCTCCGGAACTCCCTTGGGAAGGAGATTGCATCGAAGGTGCTTCCCTTATTGAGCACAATGGTAAACTCTATATGTTCTACGCAGGAGCCTTCAACAACTCGCCTCAACAAATCGGTGTAGCCGTTAGTCAAGACGCCATTACCTGGACTCGACTCTCCGAACACCCCTTTTTACCTAATGGAGCTCCCGGCTCATGGAATCAAAGCGAATCCGGTCATCCCCATATCTTTGAAGCTCCAGACGGCCGTACATACCTTTTTTATCAGGGGAATAATACCCGGGGAAAAGACTGGTATCTATCCCAGCGAGAAGTGCTATGGGAAACTGGCAGCCCCAAACTTAAATAGAAATACTTTACCCGATTTAAAACAAAAAAGAGAAGAAGAGATAAAAATGGTAGCCCCGCAGGGAATTGAACCCCGATCTACGGTTTAGGAAACCGCTGCTCTATCCATTTGAGCTACGGGACCACACACATTTTAATGATCGCTCTATGCAGAGCGGCAATACCTTTTCTTGAATAACAAAAATCATATTAAAAAGCAAGTTCTTGATTTTTTCTTCACTCTTTTGCCATTATTTTATCATAAAAAACATTCCTCAATAAATGTATAATCTTATTACGGGGATTTGTTATAAAATAATTCAAACCTCTTTTCAGAAATAGTAAACCGAGCTTTGACTTTAGAAACACATCTAGTTAGAATACTCCTGCGTTTATGTTGGTTGAGTTTACTAAAATGAACGGAGCCGGCAACGATTTTGTACTAATCGACAATCGTGAAAGAGATTTGATCTTCTCAGAAAAAGAAATCTCTCGTTTATGTCATAGACAACGTGGAATCGGTGCAGATGGGTTAATTTTGTTGGAAAACTGTAAAAATGGTAAAGCCGATTACGCTTGGAAATTTTATAACAGTGATGGCAGTCAGGCTGAAATGTGTGGTAATGGTTCCCGCTGTTTTGCAAAATTTGTTCAGCTTCTAACTCAAAAAACCGTTCCTTTTTCCTTTGAAACTCTGGCCGGAATTATTCACGCAGAATTTGTAAATAATCTGGTTAAGGTCTCTCTCACTCAACCTATCGATCTTTCTATCGGAACAAACCTTTCTTGGGAAGACCAATCGGGTGAAGTTCACTCCATCAACACAGGAGTCCCTCACGCGATCCACTTCGTCAAAGATATCAATTCCATTCCTGTCAAGCTCTGGGGTGCTGCGCTAAGATACCATAAACATTTTGAACCGCGTGGAACAAATGTCAATTTTGTTCAGCTTATGCCCGATCAAAGTATTCGTGTACGCACCTATGAACGTGGGGTGGAAGATGAGACTTTGGCTTGCGGAACCGGTGTAACAGCCTCTGCGTTGATTACAGCACGAGTCTTCAATCTCTCCTCTCCAATAAAAGTGCTAACTCAGGGAGGAGATATTCTGCAAGTGGGTTTCCAATGGGATGGAACTCGGTTTTATAACGTAAATTTAACAGGACCGGCAGAGGTATGCTTTACCGGACGAATTGAAATCTAGTAACCAGAAGACAAGATTAATTCTTATGTTTAAAGGTGTTTATACGGCATTAGTAACCCCGTTTAAAGATGGGAAAGTAGATGAAGACGCTTATGTAGCTATGATTCAGGAACAAATCCAAAAAGAGGTAGATGGAATTGTCCCTGTAGGCAGCACAGGTGAAGCTCCTACCCTCACCTCGGAAGAGCATCTTCGTGTCATCGGCCTAGCAGTACGCGCTGCTGACAAAAAAATCAAAGTCATTGCCGGAACCGGTGCAAATAGCACTGCCGAAGCGATTTATTATACTGTCAACGCCGAAAAAATAGGAGCCGACGCTTCTCTGCTGATCGCTCCCTACTATAACAAACCCACTCAAGAAGGTTTATTTGAACATTTTACCGCTATCTCTAAATCGACCAACCTGCCTCTGGTTCTTTACAGTATTCCCAGTCGCTGCGGAATTGAAATTGGAGTTGAAACAGTCAAGCGCTTGGTAGAAAATTGCAAAAATATCGTTGGAATCAAAGAAGCAGGTGGGGATGTTGATCGAGTAAGTCAACTCCGCGCAGCCGTAAAAGACCCTAATTTTTCCATTCTCTGTGGAGATGATGCATTAACACTGCCCTTTATGTCAGTAGGAGCAGCCGGAGTCGTCAGTGTAGCTTCCAATATTATTCCTGCTGAACTCAAGGCAATGGTAAATGCCTATGCCTCGGGCAAGTTCAATGAAGCTCTGGAAATTCATCAGAAATACTACACGCTATTCAAAAATCTCTTTGTGGAAACCAATCCGGTTCCTGTTAAATCCGCTCTAGCCATGATGAAGAAATGTCATGAAGACCTCAGACTTCCTCTTTGCCCTCTTTCTCAGAAAAACAGAGCCATTGTCAAAGCCACTTTAGAACATCTAGGGCTAATCGATATCGAACACGAAGAAGTATCATGGTAAAAGTTGCCATTATCGGTTCCAAAGGGAGGATGGGACAAATGCTCCTATCTTGTGCTGCTAAGATTTCTGATATTGAAGCAGTTGCTGCGGCAGATATTGGAGATGATCTGAATTCAGCAATATCCGCGGCGGATGTAATTATCGACTTCAGTTTTCACTCCGTTACTGTACAAGTGGCCGAACTTTGTATGAGCAGCGGCAAACCTCTTGTCATTGGTACTACTGGACATACTCCGGAAGAAAAAGAGACACTCAGACAAATCGCTCAGAAAATCCCGATTGTCTGGACCTCCAATTACTCCACAGGAGTCAATACTCTCTTTTGGCTCGCACGTAAAACGGCTGAAATACTGGGCCCTGATTTTGACATTGAGATTGTCGAAATGCACCATCGTCATAAAAAAGATGCTCCCAGCGGTACTGCCGACACTCTCGGCCGAATTCTGGCAGAAGTCCGTGGCAAACAATACGAGCAAATTGCTCGCCACGGCCGTCAAGGTCTTGTTGGAGAACGCTCTTGTGATGAAATTGGAATGCATTCCCTGCGGGGTGGAGATGTTGTAGGAGATCATACTGTCATCTTTGCATCCCAAGGCGAACGAGTTGAACTGACTCATAAAGCCTCTAGCCGAGAAACATTTGCTAATGGGGCACTTCGTGCTGCTCAATGGGCTCTAACTCAATCCCCTGGACTCTACTCTATGCAAGATGTTCTGGGATTGAAGTAATACTAAAATGATTTAATAATAACCTATTAATTGATATACACCATATATGAATAATAAATTATCTCGCCGGGATTTCGTTAAATCTGCGGCCATTCTGGGAACAGCTGCAGCAATGATGCCTTCTGCCATTGTCAATGCTGAATCCGATTCTACAATTCAAACTACGATCGCCTTTGTCGGCTGCGCTCACATCCATACCCCAGACTTCATGAACAAAATGAAAGAAAGGAAGGATGTCCGTGTCAAATACTGCTACGACTATAATCCTAAACGCGCTGAAAATTGGGCTAAATTCCATTCTTGCGAAGCAATAAGTGATAGCCCCGATAAAATCTGGAACGACCCCGAAGTTCAAGCCGTTGTCATTTGCTCTGAAACCAACCGTCATCAACCGTTGGTAGAAGGAGCCGCCAAAGCCAAAAAACATGCCTTTATCGAAAAACCACTCGGCATCTCTGCCAAAGACAGTTATGCCATGGCTGAAGATATCGAAAAAGCAGGCATACTCTTTACTACTGGCTATTTTATGCGCACCGATCCCAAACATATATTCCTTAAACAAATGGTTGCAGAAGGTGCTTTTGGTAAAATTACCCGTGCTAGCGCATGGAATTGCCACAGTGGCTCTCTAGGACACTGGTTTGATACCGACTGGCGCTGGATGGCTGATGTCAAACAATCTGGTTGCGGTGGTTTTGGCGACCTAGGCACTCATATGCTTGATATCTTGATGTGGATCTTTGGTGATGTGGAAAAAGCCACTGCCGATATTCAAGTCGCTGTCGGCAACTATGGTGAAACAGATGAAATGGGACAAGGTCTTATTCACTTTACCAATAATGTTAGTGCTACACTTACAGCTGGTTGGGTAGACATTGAGTGCCCTGTTACCTTGATCATCTCCGGAACGGAAGGTCATGCTATTATCGACCGCGGAGATCTCTATTTCCGCTCTAATAAAGTAGAGGGAGCCGATGGACGTGAGCCATGGACCAAACTGCCCAAAGCACCTCAACTGCCGATTCATCAATTTATTGACGCTGTTCGCGGCAAAGAACAACCTCTGGTTAAACCAATGGAAGCCGCTGCCCGCGTTGCAGTGATGGAAGCAATGTACAAAGGTTCCCAAAAAGGTTCCTGGGTAAAGATCTAATCCCTTCTTAAGAAACTTATTCAAGAGGCCGCCGCGAAGATTCTTATCTCGGAGCGGCCTCTTACATTCAATTTTTCACCCATTTTCATGTCACACACTCCAGGTTCATATTTTTCTGACCCTTTACTAGAAATTAAAGATCTATCTCTTGGTTTTCAAACCGAAGAAGGAATACTCTGCGCAGTAGATAAATTCTCCCTCTCCATCTACCCGGGAGAAATTGTCAGTCTGGTAGGTGAAAGCGGCTGCGGTAAAAGCATCACAGCTCTCTCTATTGCCAGACTCATTCCATCTGTACTGCATTTGTCCGGAAAAATTCTCCTGGAAGGACGAGATATTTTCTCCCTCAATAAACGAGAACTTAGACAAATCCGCGGCAAGACGATCAGCTATATTTTTCAGGATCCATCCGTAGCTCTTCCGCCAACAATGACTATCGGCAAACAGATTCTGGAAACACTTCGCCTGCATAACCCACAAAATGCCAACAAACAAACCTGTATACAAGCTCTTGCTGAAGTCGGGATTCCTTCCCCAGAAATACGAATCAATGAATATCCTCATCAACTTTCCGGGGGAATGAAACAACGAGCCATGATCGCTATGGCGCTTGCCAGTCAGCCAAAACTCCTTATTGCGGATGAACCCACTACCGCACTTGATGTCACCATTCAGGCACAAATTCTTCACCTCATTCATACACTGCGTCAAACCCGTAAAATGAGTATTCTGCTCATTACTCATAACTTGGGAATTGTTTCTCAACTGGCTAATAGAGTCGCCGTAATGTACGCAGGACAAATTGTCGAAACAGGCTCTACACGCTCTATTCTGGATACTCCCTCCCACCCTTATACTCAAGCACTGCTCTCCTCAATCCCCTCAGTCTCTTCAACCTCAGATCAACTCCACACAATCAAAGGACAAGTTCCCCCCCTTAACGCTATGCCGTCTGGATGCCGTTTCCATCCTCGCTGTCCTCTGTCTCAATCAGAATGTTCCAAACGCTCTCCGCTTCTCTCTCCCATACAGTCTTCATCGTCCTCCTTTCCTCCACATCTCTGCCGCTGTCTCCTCCTTAATAAATCCAAACATCAATTATAGACAATAGATTCTTCAGAAAGAGAATTTCTCCGAACCGTTTTTGTCAACTGAACAAACAAGTAAGACTCGACAAAAAAAACTGAACCTATACAATACCAACCAGGATCTGTTCAGTTCTCTAGAATGAACAATAGTTAAAACAGAAAGAAATACTTATGCTGAGGACTCCCTTTTATCACAAACTCGTCGCCTTGGGCGGCAGAATGGTCGATTTCGCCGGCTATGAACTCCCTGTCCAATTTGAAGGTGCTGGAGTAATAGCTGAACATAATGCAGTCCGCCAAAAAGCCGGACTCTTTGATGTCTCTCACATGGGTGAAATATGGCTCCGAGGCAAGGATGCCTTTAATACCATTCAAAATCTTGTTACGAACGATATTACTACGCTCAAAGAGGGCGGCGTCCGATACTCTCTTCTTCCTAATGAAAACGGCGGCGTAAAGGATGATATTCTAATCTACCGTGTTGGGGCAGAAGAATATCTCATTGTCGTCAATGCCGCTAACATGCAGAAAGATGCCGATTGGATAGAATCACATCTGCTTGGAAATACACAATTTGAAAACGCCAGTGCCAAAACCTCTCAGCTCGCGCTTCAGGGACCTGCCTCCTTACAAATTATTCGCGAATTTATCTCCGAAACCGATATTCCCTCCAAATATTATACCTTCACCTCCACATTACTTGAAAACGAAAAAATTCTTATCTCTCGCACGGGATATACCGGAGAAGATGGTTTTGAGCTCTATTGTGCTAATCCTTTCGCTGAACGCCTTTTTGATATCCTGATGGAGCACGGCTCTAAATATGGAATGATCCCTGCCGGACTGGGCGCCCGTGACACACTGCGTTTGGAAGCGGCTATGCCTCTATACGGTCATGAAATGAATGAAGAAACTCTCTGTCATGAACTCGGTCTTGACTTCGCCATTAAGATGAACAAGGCCAATTTTATTGGTAAAAAAGCGCTGGAAGAAAACCAAGCCCAATTTAAACGTTTGGGAATTAAAATGATTGATCGAGGCATTGCTCGTGAACATTGCCCTATTTTTGACACCGCCGGTAATCCCATTGGACATGTTACCTCCGGGACTCACTGTCCTACTTTAGGACACGCTGTCGGCATGATCCGTGTCACAAAAGATTTTAACGACTCGACTCTTCTGGTCGAAGTCAGAAACAGAAAACTTCGGGCTGAGGTCATCCCTCTCCCCTTCTATAAAAGAAATAAATAAACCCCGGAATTCATTTATAAACAGAGAATAATTATGGAACGTAAATTTCTCAAAACTCACGAATGGTATTGCGAAAAATGCAATAAAATCGGTATTTCCGATTATGCACAGCATGAACTCGGTGATATCGTCTATGTAGAACTTCCCTCTGTAGGAGATCCTGTAGAAGCCGGAAAAGCTTTTGGGAATGTAGAATCAGTCAAAGGTGTCTCTGAAGTTTTCAGCCCTGTCTCCGGAACGGTTGCCGAAGTCAATACCGATTTGGAATCACAGCCGGAATTGATCAATCAAGCCCCATATGATGCTTGGATGATTAAAGTAACCCCATCAGCTCCCGCTGAAGGTCTCCTTTCCGAAGAAGAATATCAAAAGCTGATCGCTAAATAAGAGCATCCGTCACACTCTCCTCTATGTCTACTTACACTCCTCACACTCCCTCGGAAATACGCTCAATGCTTGATACCGTGGGAGTGAAGAGTCTGGAAGATCTTTACTCAGGTTTTGAAGATCTCTGGACCAAAAATCTAAACCTTCCTCCCGGCAAAAGCCAAATGGAAGTGATTCGCTTTTTTACTGAGCTTGCATCCCAAAACAAACTCTTTGGTTCTATCTTCCGCGGTGCCGGTGCCTATTGTCATTATATTCCTTCCGTTATCAAAAGTCTTGTTAGCCGAGAAGAATTTGTCACCGCCTACACCCCTTACCAAGCAGAAATGTCACAAGGCATATTGCAGAGCATCTTTGAGTTTCAGAGCATGATTGCCGACCTGACCGGGATGCAAGTCTCCAACGCCTCTCTTTATGATGGCTCCACGGCACTGGCAGACGCCATTCTTATGCTGCGTGAGAAAAAGAAAAACAAAGTTCTTCTCTCCTCGGCTCTGCACCCTCGTTCCCTAGAAGTTATAAAAACATATCTTACTCCCTTGGGTATTCAGATAGAGCTTATTGCTTTGGAAGAGGGCAAAACTTCAATTTCAGATCTGACTGCTAAACTGACTGAAGATGTCTTTGCCGTAGCCATAGCACAAACAAACTATTTAGGCATTATCGAAAATGCCGCCGATATCGGCCAAAAAGTCAAAGCAAACAAAAGCGGTTTCGTTATGTCGGTAGAGCCTTTTGCCTGTTCATTCCTGAAAACCCCGGCAGCTTGCGGCGCCGATGTCGTTACTGGTGAAGGCCAGCCTTTGGGAATGCCGCTTTCCTTTGGAGGTCCTTATTTGGGATTCATCGGAACTACCGAAAAACTTACACGCAAAATCCCGGGCCGTATCGTGGGAAAAACCCACGATGCCTCCGGAAAGGATGCTTATGTTCTCACTCTTCAGGCTCGCGAACAGCACATTCGCCGAGAAAAAGCATCCTCTTCCATCTGCTCTAATCAGGCCCATTGCGCCCTGACAGCTGCTATCTATATGGCCTATGCAGGTAAAGAAGGAATGCGTCAGGTTGCTGTTCAATCTCTTTCCAAAGCCCACTATCTGGCTCAAGAGATCACACGCCTGCCCGGTTTTGAACTCCAATATAAATCTGAATTCTTTAACGAATTTGTAATTAAAAGCCAAATCCCCGCCGATATCATTATTAACGCCTGTGCCCAGGAAAATATTCTTGCCGGACTCAAGCTGGGTGAATATCAAACTCTCTGGTGCGCCACTGAAGTCAACACTCGGGAAGACATACAAAAACTCATTGATGTCCTCAAACAAATTAAAGCATGAAAACTATTTTTGAGAAATCCGTCCCCGGCAGACAAGCTCTGTCACTCCCAGAATGCGATGTTCCTCTTTACCAGCTCTCCCCTGAGCTTCTCCGTGAAAAACCGCTCCGCTTTCCTGAAGTAGCAGAAATAGATTTGGTCCGTCACTATACAGCGCTTTCCAAGCGTGCTTATGGTGTCGATGACGGCTTCTATCCTTTGGGATCATGCACCATGAAATACAATCCCAAACTGAATGAAGAAGCCGCTAATCTGCCCGGTTTTACCGGAATCCATCCCCTACAGGAGCAGAAAACCCTTCAGGGTGCACTAAAACTCATGTACACTCTGGGGGCTAAACTCGCTGAAATTACCGGAATGGATCAAATAACACTCCAACCCGCCGCCGGTGCTCATGGAGAATACACAGCCCTGCAGCTTATCCGCGCTTACCATCTGGATCACGGTAATCCCCAACGCAATAAAATCATTGTTCCGGATTCCGCCCATGGTACCAATCCGGCCTCAGCGGCAATGAACGATTATATCACCGTAAACATTCCCTCCGGTCCGGATGGCTGTGTAGACCTCGAGGCGCTCAAAGCTGCCGTTGGGGAAGATACGGCTGCGCTCATGCTTACCAACCCCAACACGGTTGGTATCTTTGATAAAAATATTCGCCAAATTGCCCAAATTGTCCATGATGCGGGTGGACTCCTCTATTACGATGGAGCCAATCTCAACCCGATTATGGGACTCATTCGCCCGGGAGATATGGGCTACGATGTTGTCCATCTTAATCTCCATAAAACATTCAGCACGCCTCATGGCGGAGGCGGACCTGGCTCAGGCCCTGTCGGCTGTAAAGCCGCACTGGCTCCCTACCTTCCTGGACCTATCGTAACGGAAAAAGACGGAGTTTATTCCCTCACCCCGGGTGGAGATAAATCTATCGGTACCGTTAAGACTTTCTATGGAAACTTCCTCGTCATGATAAAAGCTCTGGCCTACATCGAAACACTGGGTGCTGAAGGAATCCGTCTGGCAGCTCAATTGGCAGCTCTCAACGCCAACTATATGATGGCTCGTCTCAAAGGTCATTTCCCAGCTTACTCTTCTGACATCTGTATGCACGAATTTGTGATCAGCTGCGAGAAACTCAAGGAAGAAGTCGGGATAACCGCTCTTGACTTTGCCAAGGCGCTCATTGATCGGGGCATCCATCCTCCGACTATCTACTTTCCACTCATCGTACATGAAGCGCTCATGTTTGAACCGACCGAAACGGAATCCAAACAAACTCTGGATCAAGCTTGCGATACTATCTTAGAACTTCTTCGGGAAGCTAAAGCTGATCCTGCCGCCTTTAAACAACACCCTGTCAAAATGCCTATTGGCAGACCGGACGAAGTGACAGCGGCCCGCAAACCGATTTTGGTTTACACTCCGGCTTCATCCTAAACTTGCTTAAAACAAGCGAATCAAACAGGAGATAAACACTGCTTGCTTATGTTTACCTCCTGTTTTGTATTTATCCCTCTCCTGTTCGTCCAGTGGCTATCCATCCTGCACCCGCACATTGGATATGCACCAGCCTGAACAGCTAAAACAGACACAGAAATCTGCACGCAAACCGGGCAGATTTCTGTGCCTGTTTTATTTGACAAATATCGCAAGAGAGTGCGATAATCCTTTGTTTATGGCAACACACTCTGCTATACTTAGATTGTATTTTCATAACCCCGGAGGAAACGCGAATGGCTGCTCCATACAACAGACTTTGGAAGCTGTTGATCGATAAAAAAATGAGCCGAGCAGATCTGCGGAAGGCTGCCGGCATCGCCCCCAATACGATGACAAAGCTAAGCCGAGATGAAGCAGTCAATCTTGCAATTCTGGAACGAATTTGCTGGACGGTCAATGCGGACTTTGGCGAGATTATGGAATATATCCCGGAGGAAAAACATGATTAACATTCGCAAACTGGAAACCGAGCTGTGGGAATCCGCCGACCTGCTGCGGGCAGGCTCCAAGCTGACCTCGAACCAATATTGTATGCCCGTCCTAGGCCTGATCTTCTTGCGTTATGCGTACAGCCGCTTTAAACTGGTAGAGGCTGAGATTTTGAAGGACCGCCCCATGCGCGGCGGGCGAGTGCTGCCGGTGGAGGCCAGCGACTTTGCTTCCCGCAGTGCCCTGTTTCTCCCCTGTGAGGCCTAGTATGCCTACTTGGTGGAACTGCCGAAGAACCTCCCCTCCGCCGGACTGACCAGCTGGCGGGGCGAGGTTATGAACTGCCTGGGCGAAGTGGTGAACAACGCCATGGAGCTGGTGGAGCAGCAAAGCGAGCAGCTCTCCGGCGTGCTGCCCAAGGACTACACCATGTTTTCCGATGAACTGCTGGCCGAGCTGCTGCGGATCTTCAACAAGAGCGCCCTGGACGTGGTGGGCGGCGACATTGTAGGCCGGATCTACGAGTACTTCCTCAATAAATTTGCCAAGAACATCGCTCAGGATGACGGTGTGTTCTTTACCCCCAAGTCCTTGGTCAAAATGATCGTCAATGTGCTGGAGCCCACCCAGGGCGTCCTGCTGGACCCGGCCTGCGGCAGCGGCGGGATGTTTGTCCAGACCGGCGACTTTGTGGAGCACGCCGGAATGCGGGCCAACGCTTCCATGACCTTTTACGGGCAGGAGAAGGTGGAGTACAACGCCAAACTGTGCCTGATGAATCTGGCGGTACACGGCCTCACCGGCGTCATCAAGTCCGGCGACGAGGCCAACACCTTCTATCACGACGCCCACAATCTGGCGGGCGAGTGCGACTATGTGATGGCCAATCCCCCTTTCAATGTGGACAAGGTGAAATCGGAGTCTGCCCAAAACGCCGGGCGGCTTCCCTTCGGGCTGCCTTCCGTCAACAAGAACAAAGAGGTGGGCAACGCCAATTACCTGTGGATCTCCTACTTCTACGCCTACCTGAACGAGCGCGGCCGGGCTGGCTTTGTCATGGCTTCTTCCGCCACCGACAGCCAGGGCAAGGACAAGGACATCCGGGAGCAGCTGGTCAAAACCGGCCATGTAGATGTGATGGTCAGCGTGGGCAACAACTTTTTCTACACCAAGAGTCTGCCCTGCTCCCTGTGGTTCTTTGACAAAGGGAAACGGGAAGAACTGCGGGACAAGGTGTTATTCATCGACGCCCGGAACTATTACACCGTGGTGGACCGCACCCTGAACGAGTGGAGCGAGTGGCAGCTCAAGAATCTGAACGCCATTGTGTGGCTGTACCGGGGAGAGGTGGACAAATACCGGGCACTGCTGGAGGAATACCGCCAGGAGCTGGGGGAGATGTTGTCTTTTCCAGATCGGGCGGAACAACTGGAGACCGATCTGGAAAATGCGCGGGCGGAGGCGAAAGAGGCTGTGGCCCAGGCAGCCCGCAAAGAGAAAAAGCGAATCGAGGCAGAATATCAGGATACCATTCAGGCCATAGAGCAAAAGCTGACGGTTGCCAAAGAGGCTCTCTGGCTGACGGAGAAATTCGGCGAGGGTAACTATGCCGATATTCCCGGCCTGTGCAAGGTGGCCACACTGGAAGAGATCAAGGCCAAGGGTTATTCTCTCACCCCCGGCGCTTATGTGGAGGTAGCTCCTACCGAGGATGATGGTGTGGATTTCCACCAGCGCATGACCGAGATTCATCAGGAACTGCGCTCCTTGCAGGAGGAATCTAACCGCCTGATGGAGACCATCTCGAAGAATTGGGAGGAGATGGGGCTGTGAGTTGGGAGAAAAAAACATTAGATCAACTTGGTAGTGTTTCAAGAGGAAAATCAAAACACCGCCCTCGCAACGACCCTAAATTATTTGGCGGGCGGTATCCATTTATCCAAACTGCGGATGTAAAAAATGCGAATTTTTATATTACAGAGTATTCCGATACTTATAATGAAACAGGCTTGGCACAGAGCAAACTATGGGATGTTGGGACTCTCTGTATAACGATTGCAGCCAATATTGCTGATACTGGTATTTTGGGAATTCCTGCGTGTTTTCCTGATAGCGTCATGGGTTTTATTCCCTATGACGGGATTTCAGATGTCCGGTTCGTCAAATACTGCTTTGATATGCTCCAGCGGGACTGCAAACAGATTTCTCAGGGGACAGCACAAGACAATTTGTCATGGCAAAAACTATCGACAATAGAATTTCCGGCGCCACCGTTTGAAATCCAGCGCCGGATTGCTGATATTCTCTCTGCTTATGACGGCCTTATCGAGAACAACCGAAAGCAGATCAAACTGCTGGAAGAAGCGGCCCAGCGTCTGTATAAAGAGTGGTTTGTAGACCTGCGCTTCCCCGGCCATGAGCACACCAAAATCGTGGACGGTGTGCCGAAGGGGTGGAAGAAATCAGCGGTTTTAGATGTTTCTTCTGTACTCCGGCGAGGTATTTCTCCAAAATATAATGACCAAGCTAATCTCACGGTTATTAACCAAAAATGTATTAGACAAACTGTTGTCACATTCGATGAGGCCAGAAAGCAGGAGAAGACATACCCGGATGCCATGAATTTACAAGACAGCGATACTGTTATTTGTTCGACGGGAGCTGGAACTTTAGGAAGAGTTGGACAAATATTTGGCAATCACCCGCAAACTACATTTGATTCTCATGTGACACTTGTACGGGCTAAGTCAGGTTTTGGAAAACAATATTTATTCCATTGCTTAAAATCTTATCAATCGTATTTTATGGGAATGGGAAAGGGTTCTACCAATCAGCTTGAACTTAGCAGAGGCACCATACAGGATTTAGATATTTTAATTCCATCAGAAGCGCTTGGAAAAAGATTTGAAGTATCTGTACAATCTATTCATGATAAGATTAATACAGTAAATTCTCAAATTGAACATTTGACAAACGCCCGTGACCGCTTGCTTCCCAAACTGATGAGCGGAGAATTGGAGGTATAAATATGACAAAAGATTTGACAAATTCGCAAATTGATCGACAAAACATTCTGAATAATGAGTTGGCGATAGAAGAAATACAGCCTCGGTGCGGGTTGGAAGGTATTCCATGGAACAATAGTGTTTATGTAACAAGGGAAATGACAGCATCTTTCTTTCAGGTGGATATTCGAACAATTAGTCGTTATATTGAGCAAAATAGCGAGGAGTTGACACAAAACGGATATCGTGTGCTGCGAGGGAAACACCTGAAGTCTTTTTTGGAAGCTGCTAAGAGTTTTGGTAAGGACATTAATGTCCCTACCAAAACTACGGTATTGGGTGTCTTTGATTTTCGTGCCTTCCTCAACATGGCCATGCTCTTATCGGAAAGTGAGCCTGCAAAAGCTCTGCGCCAACTTATGCTGGATGTTGTCATTGATTTAATCAATCGCAAAACTGGTGGAGGAACCAAATATATTAACCAGCGTGACAAGGATTTCGTCTTCTCTTCTTTACAAGAAGATAACTATCGCCGCCATTTTACGAATGCCTTGAAAGAGTATGTGGAAGATGATCGATACAAGTATGCTCACTTTACTGATATGATCTATGTCAGTATCTTCCGTGAAAAAGCCAAAGAATACAAAAAAATCCTCGACTTAAAAGCAAAAGACAAGGTTAGAGACACATTTTATAGTGAAATTTTAGATATTATCGCAGCATACGAAAATGGACTTGCAGATGCAATCCGGCAGAAGTATGAGAAATGCGGTCACCGTTTATCACGCCAAGAAGTAGAGGCTCTTTTCAAAGAGTTTGAAAATATGGCTTTGTGGAAACCTCTGATCCAACGAGGCAGAACAAAAATGGCAAGCAGAGACATGGCTCTAAGAGATGCATTCCACTACCAACTCTCGGAATATATTCAGCCCTTGGACAAGGACGAATATCAAAAGTTTTTGGGGGCCGCTGGAGATGAGCTCGAACGTCTAATGGCAGAAAATCAGGAGATTTTAAAGAGGCTAAAGGAGCGTGAGTAATATGGATAGTATTGTTTATATTACTCTTGAGCAGACCAAAGAAACCCATCGAAAAACCATTCAATACAGCGGCGGTGGGACTTTGGAACATTTCGATTTAGACCGACTGGAAAGTGTTTTGCAGAACATCCAAAATGATGATTATTATCCCACATTCATTGATAAAATTACGCATCTCTTTTTCTGCACCTGTCAGTTTCATTGCTTTGCGGATGGAAACAAGCGGCTGGCAATTACGCTTTGTGCACAGTTTTTGCTCCTCAATGGATACATG
Source organism: uncultured Verrucomicrobiota bacterium (assembly GCA_944389455.1). Lineage (GTDB taxonomy): Bacteria > Verrucomicrobiota > Verrucomicrobiia > Limisphaerales > UBA1412 > UBA1412. Next base: position 20,097 of record CALXMK010000003.1, on the reverse strand, counting down.
GCAATCGCCAAAGACTTTTTTATCATTATGGAAAACATAAGTTATCAGGTTGCCGCAGGAAAGATTCATAAGGATCTCCTTCATAGAATCATGGAATCCATTATGAGTGGGACATATAACACAGATGAAAAATTAAAACTTGAGATCTATCATGCAATCAGTTAGGAGATCACGTGATGAGCTACGACTACTCCGAAAATATTCTTGTCCAGGAATCGGCCGGGCACCTGCTGGAGCGGGAGCTGGGCTGGGAGGTTGCCTTTGCCTACAACACAGAACAGTTGGGTAAGGACGGCACCTTTGGCCGGACAAGCTACCATGAAATTCTGCTCACCCGGTATTTTCGAGAAGCTCTCCAGCGGCTCAATCCGTGGCTCACCGCCACTCAGTTGGACGAGGCTCAAAAGAAGATGGAGAACCGCCTTTCCACTGCCTCTCTCATGCAGATCAACGAGGAGAAGTATGCCCTGATTCGGGATGGCATTCCCGTGACCGTGCAGCGCCCCGGCGGCCGGACAGAGGAGAAAAAAGCGGCGGTCATCGACTTTCAGAAGCCGAACAACAACCATTTTCTGGCCATCAAAGAGTTGAAAATCCACGGCGACCTCTACCGCCGCCGCACCGATATCGTGGGTTTTGTGAATGGAATTCCCCTGCTGTTCGTGGAGCTGAAAAAGAATACGGTGGATGTCCAGAATGCCTACACGGACAACTATACCGACTATCTGGACACCATCCCCCATCTGTTCTACTACAACGCCTTTCTCATCCTCTCCAACGGTCTGGAGGCCAAGGTGGGCACGCTGGGCAGCAAATACGAGTTCTTCCATGAGTGGAAGCGCCTCAGCGAGCAGGAACAGGGCGACGTGGCTCTGGAGACCCTGCTGCGGGGGATCTGCAAAAAGGAAACCTTTTTGGATCTGCTGGAGAACTTCATCCTCTATGACCACTCCGGCGGGCGCACCGCCAAGATTCTAGCCCGCAATCATCAGTATCTGGGCGTCAACGAAGCGGTGAAGGCCTACGAGGCTCGCAAGCTGAACAACGGCAAGCTGGGCGTCTTCTGGCACACCCAGGGCAGTGGAAAGAGTTATTCCATGGTGTTTCTGGCCCAAAAGATCCGGCGGAAGTTCGCAGGCTCGCCCACCATTGTCATCCTCACTGACCGGGACGAGCTGAACACGCAGATCAGCAACACTTTCGAAAACTGCGGTCTGCTGGGCAAGACCAAAGCCAGACAGTTCATCGCTGCCAGCGGTGACGATTTAATCTACAAACTCCGGGGAAATCCCAGCTTCATTTTCACCCTCATTCAGAAATTCAACAAAGCCGCCCCGGACCCCATTTATCCCGACCACGATATCCTCATCATGTCTGACGAGGCCCACCGCAGCCAGTACGGCATCTTTGCCGACAATATGACGGCGCTGCTGCCTACCGCCTCACGGATTGGCTTTACCGGGACGCCTTTGCTGTCCAACGACAATATCACTGAGCGCACCTTCGGCAGCTACATATCGGTGTACGACTTCAAGCGGGCGGTAGAGGATGGCGCCACGGTGCCGCTGTACTATGAGAACCGGGGCGACACAATCGCGGATCTGCACAACCCGGAGATCACCGACCGGATTCTGGATGCCATCGAGCGGGCCGACCTGGACGTGGACCAGCAGGAAAAGCTGGAGCGGGAGTTTGCCAAGGAGATCCATCTGCTGACTGCCCAGCAGCGCCTGGAGTCTATTGCAAAGGATTTTGTAGGTCATTACTCCGACCTGTGGACCAGCGGCAAAGCCATGTTCGTCTGCCTGAACAAGGTCACCTGTGTCCGAATGTATGATCTGGCGCAGAAGTACTGGGCGGAGGAGATCGCCAGATTGGAACAGGAGATCAAGCACGCCACCCAGCAGGAGGCCCAGGAGCTGAGCCGCAAACTGGAGTGGATGAAAGAAACCGAGATGGCGGTGGTTATCAGCCAGGAACAGAACGAGATTCAGACGTTCCAGAAGTGGGGCTTGGACATCAAGACACACCGACAGAAGATGGAAAAACGGGAACTGGACAAGGAGTTTAAAGATCCGGCCAATCCTCTGCGGGTGGTGTTTGTGTGCGCTATGTGGCTCACCGGCTTTGATGTGAAGTGCCTGTCTTGTCTGTATCTGGACAAGCCCCTTAAGGCCCACACATTGATGCAGACCATTGCACGGGCCAACCGTGTGGCAGAGGGCAAAAGCAACGGCCTCATCGTGGACTATATCGGTATTGTAAAGGCTCTGCGAAAGGCCTTGGCCGACTACACGGCAAACGAGGATGGTGGTGACGGTGCCGATCCCACGGTGGATAAAGAAAAGCTGATTGACAGAATTCTGGATACCATCTCGGCGGCAAAAGACTACTTGCAGCAGCATGATTTCCGTTTGCAGGATCTGATTGACGGGAAAGATTTTGAAAAGCTGGCGCTGCTCCAGGAGGCAGCCAATGCGGTGAGCGGCACCTTGAAAGAACGGAAACAGTTCCAGACTTATGCTACCGAGTTGATACGCCTAATGAAGTACACTGACCGTCAAGACGTTTCTTTGACAGACAGGAAGAATTACGGAGCCATCGTGGCTATCTTCCATGAGCTGCAGAAAAAGCGCAAGAGTGCCAGCAATGTGAATCTGATGGTGGAAATCAACAGCATTATCAGCGAGTATGTGCAAGTGGACGCACCTGAAGAAAGCGTTGTCCCCTCCCGTCAGTTTGACATCAGCAAAATTGACTTTGACCTGCTGCGAAGAGAATTTGCGAGAGCCAAAAGGAAAAATCTGATTCTCAAAGACCTGGATGACATCATCCAGGAGCGCCTTGATAAGCTGCTGTTTTCCAATCCTCAACGCATTAACTACTATGAGCGGTATCAGCAGATCATCGAGAACTACAATAGCGAACAGAATCGGGCTACCATTGAAAAGACTTTTATGGATCTGATGGATCTGGCTAACAGCATGGATCGGGAGGAGCAGCGGTACGTGCGAGAGGGTTTCTCCAGCGACGAGGAACTGTCTCTTTATGACCTGCTGTTTTCTGAAAATCTTTCCAAGCAAGACATTCAGAAGATCAAGCAGGTAGCAGTTGACCTGCTGGCAAAGGTAAAGGCAAAAATTGCGGAGTTGGATCACTGGACGGACAAGCAGGAAACCAAAGCTGCTGTGGACAATCTAATTCGGGATACCTTGTGGGCGGAATTGCCGGCTTGCTACGATGAGGTGAGCATCACCGCATATCGCCAGAAAATCTATGAGTATGTATATACCCGCTACCCTGATGTAGCGTAATTTGAATCTTTATCCAAAAATGACGGCAAAAACACGGATGATCCGCCAATTGGCAAATTATCCGTGTTTCCGATATTAGATCATGTGGAAGTGTTTCAGCGCCTCCACAATAGCCGTTTCCTTTTCCGGTGGGCATTTCGGCTGTTTGGCACTTTCAGACTTTGGACTGTTATAGTTATCCCACTTAATAAAGCCATACTTCTGCTTTATCTGCGCGATATAGAGGGAAGATACCTTCAAGCCAGTCTGCTGCAACACGCGCTCATTGATCGGGGCATCCATCCTCCGACTATCTACTTTCCACTCATCGTACATGAAGCGCTCATGTTTGAACCGACCGAAACGGAATCCAAACAAACTCTGGATCAAGCTTGCGATACTATCTTAGAACTTCTTCGGGAAGCTAAAGCTGATCCTGCCGCCTTTAAACAACACCCTGTCAAAATGCCTATTGGCAGACCGGACGAAGTGACAGCGGCCCGCAAACCGATTTTGGTTTACACTCCGGCTTCATCCTAAACTTGCTTAAAACAAGCGAATCAAACAGGAGATAAACACTGCTTGCTTATGTTTACCTCCTGTTTTGTATTTATCCCTCTCCTGTTCCTCGCTGAAACAGGCCCAACAGTCTCCTCCTAAAAAAACTTACTCTGCGACGGAACTATCGCTTGATTCTATAAGCAACAACTTTATCAGAATCAAGCCTTCCGCAATTATCAGAAGAATAGGAAAAACGCATTGTAGCAGAATTGATTTACCCATTCCCCAAAACTAAATCGGCTATTTAAAACTAGCCAATTCTTGATTTTTATTGGAAGAATTACATCTGCCATTAGTCGTCATGAAGAAGTTTATAAAAGGTATAGCTGAGACTTATCATCCAACACCTACACATTATTCACGTAGATATCACATAAATTTGTATTTCCAATCCGGTAAGCTATAAAAAAACAGCATTTTACAGGGCTAGACTTTTAATATCGGTCAAATTATGCTATTTTTATATATTAAATATAATATTTATTTAGATTTAGACAAATACTTATGAAAAAGACACTTTATCAAAAATATAAAATAACCTCCCAATGGGGTATTTCTATGACCGCGGCTCAAGCCGCTGAGGTCACAATCGATTCGCTGACCTATAAAACCGCTGCAAAAGGCATCGTCTACGTCAGCAATTGCACAAATAATCTCGAGGGAGAGATAGCTATTCCCTCTACAGTCACAATTAAAGGAGAAAAATACAATGTAACCTTTATCGGAAAACAGGCTTTTGACGGCTGTAGTTTACTGACAAATGTAATAATTCCTGATTCGGTTACCTCTATAGGAAACACTGCTTTCTACCGGTGTAGTTCATTGACAAGTGTCATAATTGGCAATTCAGTCTCAACCATCGGTGAAGGAGCTTTTTATAAGTGTGCCTCGCTAACCAGCATCACTATTCCCAATTCAGTTATCAGAATCGGAGATTTTACTTTTCGGAATTGTACCTCTCTAAAAAAAGTTTACTTTCAATCTAAAACTCCGCCGGAGGTTGGGTCCTCTATATTCTCCAAATGTCCTTCAGATATGATAATCTATTACCCGGCCGGTGCCGAACAAAACTGGATAAACAAGTGGCATGAATTTTCTATCGCTCCATGGAATCCCATTAAGTAATATCCGAAATAAATCAATGTAGAAAAAGGGAAAAGCCACATATTCCGCTCCATGAGGAGATAACTCAAAAATTCAACCTTTTCGGGCAAGTGAATTGCCCAAAGAAATAAAAACAAAGACGCCCGTAAGAGATTAATTCTCTCACGGGTATTTTATTATCTGAATTCTATTCAAGGAAATTTCCAGATGCCTTCTCAAAACACTCCCCATTCTTCAATCGTGCCGCTCTTGGAAAAGAGAAAATCCAAAAAACGAATGCAATCACTCCAATAACCTGATTTTGTATAGAGAAAGCAGAACTTACAAAAAAGTTGGACTTTTTTGTAAGTCGATTCCGGATACGATTTTTAAAAAAAATATGGGAAAAGTGCTTTTTCTCTGATATTATTCTGTATGTAGTTACAAAAACTATACTTTTTGTAACTCAGGAAAATTAGCAAATGCAGATTTTTAATTCATACTCTTTTAAGCCGAAAGGCCGATTCCTTTTCCGTTCTCTGCTCATGAAATAGTAGAATTTCACAAACTATTTTCCACTACTCCAAAAAACTTTTTATAAATCTTTCTTTCTAATCAAATTATAAATATAAATAGCTAAAATCTATGAAGTTCAAATATAACTTATTGAGTTCTGCTCTGCTCTCCGCAGGGCTTTTCTCATCAGCGGCCCAGGCCGCCACGGTCACAATCGATTCTCTGACCTATGGAACGAATGAAAACGGCACCGCCTATGTAAGCAATTGTTCGGGAAGCTACTCAGGCGCAGTAACGATTCTCTCCTCCATTACCGTGGATGGAACCGACTATACCGTCACCTCTATCGGGGATTATGCTTTCTCCTACTGCAACTTGCTCACGGAGATTATCATTCCCGATTCGATTGCCTTCATCGGAGACTATGCTTTTTCCTACTGCAACTCGCTGACGGAGATTATCATTCCCGATTCGGTTACTGAAATCGGAAATTATGTTTTCCAGAGCTGTTCTTCTCTATCTGAGATTGTCATTCCAGAGGGTATCACCGAAATCAGAGAAGGGACTTTCGATAGTTGTTCCTCTCTGACTAAGATAATCGTTCCAGAAGGTGTCACCTCTATCGGATGGAATGCTTTCGATAGTTGTTCCTCTCTGACTGAAGTAATCATTCCAAATAGTGTCTCCTCCATTGGGCTTGGAGCTTTCCGCAATTGTTCTTCTCTCTCAGAATTTATCATTCCAGAGAGTGTTACTTCAATCGGAAATTATGCTTTCCAGGACTGTTCTTCTCTGACTGAGGTAGTCATTCCGGAGGGTGTCACCAAAATCAGAATCTGGACTTTTAGCGGTTGTTCTGCTCTGACTAAGGTAATCATTCCGGAAGGTGTCACTTCAATCGATGATTTTGCTTTTGATGGCTGTTCTTCTCTGACTGAGATAATCATTCCAAATAATGTCACCTCTATTGGAGACTGGACTTTCAACAATTGTTCTGCTCTCACAGAATTTATCATTCCAGAGGGTGTCACTTCAATCGGTGATTATGCTTTCCAGGACTGTTCTTCTATCCCAGAAATTATCATTCCAGAAACGGTAGCTTCCATCGGCAGTTCTGCCTTTAACAAATGCACGAAACTTGAAAAGGTCTACTTTGCCTCCTCCGAGCCGCCCTCAATGGAAATTGGCACTCTCTTTGATGGATGCTCTGAAAAGCTGGTCATCTTCTATCCTGAAAATGCTGAAGACAATTGGACTCCTGTTTTGGAAGGGACAACAATCCCAACTCAAACTTGGGATCCGGCAGTAGGTCCCGTTCCAGAGCCCCCCTCTTTGACTTACGGAACCGTCACTAAGAATCCTGAGACAGGCGAAATCAGCTTCACGCTAACCTTTACCGGAACTCTCCAGGAAAGCACTGATGGAATTACCTGGAGCGATGTCACAGACACCGCCAAGGGCGGCACCTGCACCGTCACCGTCCAGAAGAATCAAAACAGATTCTTCCGCATCGTGGTAAAATAATTTTGAAATCCGACGGCTTTGGATGATTGAATTCTCAAAGCCGTTAAAAGCAAAAACGCCCGTAAGAGATTAATTCTCTCACGGGTGTTTTATTATCTGAATTCTTCTGTGTGTGAGGGGAGAACTTTCCTAATTCTTATTCAATCACTTCCCATTCCTCTATGGTGCCGCTCTTGGAGGAGAAGTTGGCTCCGATTCGGTAGAGCTTTCTCGTATCCATTTCATACTCCTTGGCATACCCCCTCTCCTCTATCTGCTTCAACGCCTCCTCCGCACTCCCATCCAGCTTGAATTCAAATAGATAAATAAATTTATCCGTCTCCACCACACAATCCACTCTTCCCTCACTCTGCTCTTTCACTGATCAGCCGATAAACTAATTCTGTCTTATCTGCATAGACATATCCATCTTCTATAATTTGTTCAAATATTTGTATTTCTATCGGGTATTTCATCACTCTCCCTCTTTCCTCAAAGAAGTAACTATATTTCATTTATACAACGTTTTCCCCCTCACCCTCTGGAATCATCCTCTCGTCCGCACCATTATATCATAAAGAATATGCCTCCCTTTATCCTCTAAAAATATCCAAGTAAATACATCTCCCTTAATGGCTAGCCGCCGATTTTCTATTCTATTGTTGATTTATTTTCTTCTTTTTCCTTCTAAAACGAAAAACACTCGTCAGCAAGAGCGAGTGCTTTTTGAATATCTTATTTTAAATAAAGGCTAACTATTTTTCGGGGAGAGTCTTATCTTCAGCTATCTTGGAAAATCTGAATTTAAGAACTCTTTTCGCAGGAACGTTAATGCTTTCACCTGTTTTTGGATTACGGCAAACTCTGGCATTCCTTGAGGAAATAACAACTTTCCCTATTCCCGGCAAAGAGAAACCGTCCTTCGCGTTCTCATAAGTCAATTCCGCTATAGCATCCAGGATCTCTGCCACCTTTACTTTGGATACGCCTGTTCGTTTTGTCAGTTCGTCTACAATTTGATTTTTTGTCATAAATAACCCTTTCGTTATTACTTCAGCCAGTATCTGTTATTCATTATACAGATGTGAACTTATTTTTTCTACTATTTTTAAAATGGCAACGCAAGAAAAAATTCCGTTTCTAACTATTAAATTACGAATTTTCTCTCTTTTCATCATTTAAAAATGATATCTTCCCTTTATAGAGAATCTTCTACCCCTTCCAATATTATCTGCAAAATCGACACAGTAAATCTGCTCTATTAAATCTTATTCTACCACATACCAACTGTATCCATTTGCCGGAAGTTTTACAGTCAATTTGACCTGATATTCACGATCAAGCGTATAAACTTGACCTTCCGATTCCTGTTCACGAATTTTAGCCTTCCGAGTCAATCCTGTATAATAAAGAGGAACATCAATTGTTCGAACAATATCTTGATCCAGAGGATTGAAAAGCAAAATCATCGCTTTTTCCTTTCCTTTTGGATCCACATGCATAATTCCATCCCAATCTCTCGCATCCGGTTTACGCAGATGAATAATATCGCTATTGAGAATCCGACGATATTTCTTATACCAATCAATCACTTCAACAACTACGGCTTTTGTCTCAGGAGTATCATACAATCGCGGTCCGCGGTAACAAGCTTGCACTCCGGCTCCGTAATTCTGGAACATCAGCGTCCTGTACTCATAAAGATGCTCACTAAGCGGCTCTAAGGTAGCAGCAGCTCCTCCTCCATGATATTGAACCAACGGCACAAAACTCCAAAGTGCCGACGAAGGTCTCTCAAATGTACAATCATAATTCAATTGCCGTGTATGAATCAGCTGACGTTCCCGCGGCAATGACCAATTCGTCTCTCGATAACCTATACTCACTTTCGTGGAACCATTAAGAAAATAAAAGTCAGGCACATTTAGGTAAATTCCATTCTCACACATCCAATGATACAACTCTGTGATCTTGTAAAACTGATTCCACTGAGAATCATTTAATCCTTTATGATAAGCGTGATGGGTGGAAGCACAGACATCTCCCGGATAAGAACCGTCATGCTCAAAGCAACGCATCCCTGTCTTTTGAAAGAAGGTCTTAATTTTCTTGAAATAATCCGCTCCCCATTCACTGCTCAAACAGGGTGAACTTCCAAATCGAGCCCCTCCTCTTTTTCCCGTTTCAGGATTAATTACATCTACCTCTTCACTAATCCAGCGGCTGGCCAAGAGAGAATAGCATCCCATTTCTATTCCTTTGCTTTCGGCATAATCCACCATCTCTTTCCAGCGTGCGATATTCTGCTCGGAAATATCTTCCGCATTTGCTCCTGAGCCAAAACTTAAAATAATCATTTCATAGCCTGTCTCCGCACATTGATCCACTGCTCGGCGAACCGCCTCTGGATTGCTGGAAGTTAAATGAAGAAAAATAGGATTCTCCGTTGTCCAAGGAGCAATCGTTCGATAAAAATGTCGTGTAAAAAGCCCTTTGCGCTCTCTCTCATCACTATCAAAAGGCATCTCATATACGCTAAATGATTTAAAAATTCCTCCTCCCTCCACCTCTTGATCCGGTCCCAAAGGAGGCGCTACCTGCAGAATACAACGGGTCTGAAGCAGATAATTTCGCTGCGAAGTATAATGCGGATCCTCTACCCATTTCTCTGTAATATCGGTCTCCTTCTCTGTAAAACTGCCTGCACAATTATAATCGCTCTCGATATGAATGGATGGCAAAAGGAATGTATCCGGATCTCCTCCGCTGGGCGATTCAGGCTCAGCAAAAGAGAGATATTCCAGGTAAAACCTGTCCACATTTAATGGAAAAGAAGATTGATTCTCCAATTCAAACCACTTCTGTATTACCGGAATTGTATCGTATATCGCGAAATGCAGCTTGACTGCCACATGATTCATCCCTCTCTCTCCCCGCAAAGTAAAAATAATCTCTTTACCTGTCGGAGCTTCCTTATTGAGCGCCCAACGGCTGCGGGCCCAATGGATCCTCTCTTCGATCGGCTTAATCTCAAAATCCTCTACCAGAAAAGATTCAGGTATCGTTTTCAATCCATCCAGCCACTCATTTTTTAAATAGGCAAGCTCCGGTTGTCCGGCCAATCCTCCCAAAGTATACCTTTTACCATCAATCCAGATATACCCTTCTGGACTAACCGCACGAAGCATACTCTCTCCCAACATCCTATTTGAAAGATCAACCGTCGCTAAATTAGGAAATATGCGAAATGTTCTCGAAACCATTGGATTTGCGATTATGATACCTTTTCCATCCTCTGTGCGATAAATTTCCGCTTTCGACTTTTCTGGATAAATCAACCAATCAAACTCAGTTTTATCCGAAAGCAGCCCCTCAAATACAGGCAGCAAAGCAATCTTCTCCTGTAGCCGTTTGACTGTCTCCAGACTTTGCTCCGGACCTTCGATGATGGATTCCACGTCAGCCATTTCCGGTTTTTCCCCATCATAAATCAGCTGAGGCTTCACTAAGACCACACTATCACCACTGGCTCCATCTCCCGCGGAATCTATCAAGATTTCAAGCCACTTTTTATTTTCCAAATTTACGTCAATTGTCTGCAAACCTGAGTTTGGTCTGATCAAACCGCTGTTATACAACTCCTCTCCATCTGCCTTAAGCATCACAATCACAGAACCTTCTGAAACTCGATTATCTTTTCCGACAAGCCCTTTGAACTGCTTTTTATCCGATTCTCCGGCAAATAACAACTTACTTCCATCACTTAACGGCTGAGCTATCAATTCTGACTCATTTCCCTCCACCTCGGGTGGAAGCACTCCGACTTGAGCCGTAAAACACTTTGCTTTTCCATGTAAATTTATTTTTAATATACTTTTGGCATGCAGCCCAAGAATTTCCGAACAAACCTCTTCGCCTAACAAAAACTCCTTCCCTGCCACTGTTCTCCCCTTTTCCGGATCTCCATATTCTTGCCAGATCCTAGATAAATCCAACTCTTGAACTCCGATAGTCTGTGCTCCATGCAAACTCAGGCACATCACCATGAATAAATAAAATATCCAATTCTTCTTCATAATATGACTCTTTATAAATACCCTTATCCCAACGAGTGGAGTATACACTCTCGCAATTTCTGAATGCAAATCTATTTTCTTCAAATATCCCGACCCATAGAGACTATTTCACACAAATAATCTTAATAAAATCACAAACTAAAAGATATATAAACAAAAAACGCTCCGATTTAAGCAATCTGAGCGTTCTGAATTTTATTCTATAATAGATTTACTTCTTCTTTTCTGAAAGAATTCTATCCTTTGCCGCTTTAGCAAATCTAAATTTCAGGACTCTTTTAGCAGGGACTTTGATATTTTCTCCCGTTTGCGGATTACGACACATACGCTCACTTCTGGAAGTAACAACAACTTTTCCTATTCCTGGTAAAGTAAAGCCATTTTTTGCATTTTCATAGGTTATCTCTGCAATGGTATCAAGGATTTCAGCTACTTTAACCTTAGGAATACTATGTTTTTCTGCTATTTGAGCAATAAACTGAACTTTAGTCATTACTATCTTCTTTTTAACTTCTTTAGCCATAATCAAAATTGTTATTCGTCAGTTAGACCGAGAACACCTCTCTTTTAGCTTTTTTATTTCCTTAGTACAAGAAAAAATTTAATTCTCTGATATTTTGATGTTTTTTCAGATTTAACAAAGTGCTTATAAAAAAAACTCAAAAAATCATAATCTTGCTTGTAATCAGTGCGTTAATAAATCGCTCTTTTTTTTTAATTTGAAAAATAATAGAGCAAAAACAAATCAAATCAATAATTATAACATTACAGTTTCTTAAATATATTTTCTATATATGCTTTTAATTAAATTAATCTTAATTTATTATATAGCTTTCAAGCTTCTTAATTAGGATAACAAATATCATTTTATACTATTCTGTGCATAGAAAACACATTCCTACACATCTTTCAGAATTTCCTTTTAATAAAAAAATCAGCTTCTATTTTGATTAATAAAACAGAAGCTGCTTTCCAATAAAATTATCATTCCCTTTTTTATATATCGTCTATTTTTGGGGAATTTTTTATAAACTATAAAAATTCTTTTACATAATATTTCCTTCCCAACTTAATCACTTTTTATAAACACTGGCTCTTGAATGAAATATTTTATATAATTTTACCTTGGGATTACTCTCTTTCTATCTTAAAAATTGCCGCATCACAAGCCGGAAGGATCACTTCAAGATAATTCTTGGCAAAGCTCTCTTTCCCACTCCAAAGCTCTTTTAATTTATACTTTTTCTCCGAATCAAGCCCTAAACGCTCAAAAGAAGTACTTATTTTCAGCTCCTTATCCGTATAATTAAATACGGCATAATAGGAACACCCTCCTTTATCAATACGAACAAACTGATTCTCTGATTTCTCTCCATTCCCCTCCAGAGGACGAAAAGATTCACCATTGGCTATGGCATTGATTTCAGGATTTGTTAAGTATTTCATAGCCTTATCCTTTACCTCTTTAGAGCCTCCTAGACTAAAATCATCACCCGCTATGAATACCCCCGTAATAACTCCGGAAGTTACTCTGGCCCTATTCTCCCCCTCAGAAGCATCTCTCAATACAATATGGTCAGGATCATTAAACTGATACACCTCATCCAACCACCATCCATAAGAAAGCGCATTGAGAGTATATTCTGTATCTTTTATTTTATTCCAAGCATCGCAGGCAATTCTCCTAGACTGTGCGTAATGAGCGGGAAATATAGGAGAAATAGAAAGATTGATATACATATCGCCAAAATATTGATCGAGCAAGCGCATTCCATAATTATAAGCCTGAATTCCAGTCCGAATCTCTGGCTTATACCATTTATCCGACTCCATCGCCCCATGAGTCATAAAATCCATTTTTACATATTCAAACCCTGCTCTATGAAATAACTCGGCAGTTTTCTTCATCATAGTCTCCACCACCGGGTGCGTAGGATCTATTGCATAAGCTCCATCTAATTCCTGCGGTTTACCGTTCGCATAGAGATACACATCTTTATACTTATATCCCGGAGCATCTTTAATTTCATTCTCCGGATTTTTCCCCCAATCTGTAAAAGGGGTCCAATAAACCCCTGCTGCTTGTCCATTTGCTTTACAATGAGCCACAAAAGACTTAAGTTCCTCTTCGGAAAAGCTATTCCATCCGGAATCCAAACCGATATAGACCAGATTATCCGAATTGACAAAATGACGTTTCTGCAAATTTTCCTTATAGAAATCAGAAACTTCAATCGCTTTCTTATAAGTCAGATTAAACTGCAACGCGCCCCAGCTATTCCAGCCAAAAGGAACTGCTTTCTCCCAAGCGCGGGGAGGAGCTATTACAGCATTAGCCTGAGCATAAGATTCCATTCCATCTCGCCAATCATCAAAAAATCCCATCAGAATCTTAGGCGACTTAATTTTTTTCCCTTTCAAGGCTCCGTGAGGCTTAGAATCTCGAGTCGTTTTATCGGCAATCCCACCATAGCATCTCAACGTTCCAATATTATTACTGTCCCATTTCCCCATTGAGATCCCTGTTTTCCAATTATCATGCTCGATAGAGCCTACAACTATCCCTTTTCGATCATCGTTATTGAATATTGCGGTAACCTCATAGGAAATTAACTCCGTAAAAGTGAGCTGATGGGATTGATACCTAATCCAACAATCATTATCAAATGGAATAAAGAGAGCCCGATTGCTCTTGCCCGGAGCAAGCACCTCCGGCATTCGATCCACATTCAGCGGAGACATATAATTAGACGCTATTTCATGCTCTCCTTCTACAGTCAATTCACTTAGCACATAATCCTTCCCTTCATAAATATAGAAAGAGTGAACTAATGTCGGTAAATCATCTCCAGTATAAATAATATCATAACGTCCTCCCAGTCCAAAGTCATCTTTAATTTTTGACTTAACAACTTCTCGCTGAGCATAATCACGGCTAGAAACCATTCTATCTTCCAGCTTATAAACGGCATATACATCATCGTATATAAGCTTTGACTCTTTAAAAATATCTACCCCTTTACCCTGGGCATCATAATCTAAAACCCACTTGCCAACTCCCAGTTTTGAATGTATCTCAGCTGCACATACCTCACTCGATAAAACTGTCCAACCCGAAACGCAAATCAGTAATAAATTAAAAAAAAGAAAAATATTCTTCATAACATCCTCAATTCATCGAAACTCATAGACAGACAAATTAAAAGTCTACTCCTTTCTCCTGAATCACGATGACAAGACTTCTTCTCTCTAAGCCTGATTAAATTTAGCGCGTTCTCCAAAAATCGCTGTTCCAATCCTGATTAAGGTGGCGCCTTCCTCTATAGCGACCTCAAAATCTCCGCTCATTCCCATACTCAAGACAGGCAGCGGAGCTTCCAGCAATTCCTCACACCGCTTTTTTAAATCAGCCAGTTTACGGAAAAGCGGCCTTACTTTCTCCGGATCTGGGGTCCAAGGCGGAATAGCCATTAAACCATGTATTTCCAAAGAACTCAGGGCATTTAATTTCTCTAAATCGGCTAAAACCGTTTCCGGAGTATATCCAAACTTTGTCCTTTCTCCGGCAATATTAACTTCCAAGAGAATAGGCATCATTCGTGAATGCTTTTTAGCTGTAGTATTGATTTCTTCTGCTAATGACAGAGAATCAACGCTTTGAATCATCTCAAAATAATGAACCGCATCCCGACATTTATTAGACTGCAAATGTCCGATTAAATGCCAATGCAATCCCGAAGGACACTGCGGAATCTTAAGCTTGGCCTCTTGAACTCTATTCTCACCAAAAAGCTCTACTCCCGCCTCCGCTGCCTCTTGAACTGCTTGCCAGGGATGAAACTTACTCACGGCCATCAGCCTCACCTCAGAGAGTTCTCTGCCAGAACGCTCACAAGCCAATCCCATCCTATCCCGGATAGAAGCTATATTCGACTCAATACTCATCATCTTCGATCAACGGCTTCCCGGATGTACTGCAGGAATCACTTTCAAATCTTCAGGCAATTGATCCGACTCAAAAGTTTCTACATTCATTTGCAAAAGGCTGAAAAGTGGATATTCCGGCTTAAACTTCCCTCCTGAGCGATCTACGAGAATAGCTATTCCCTGAATATCTCCCTGCAAATCTCGGACAATTTTCAAAGTCTCCTCCACCCTGCCCCCGCGGGTAATAACATCTTCTACAACTAAAACCTTTTCTCCAGGAGCAATGGTAAATCCTCTCCTTAAAACCAGTTTTCCATCCTCTTTCTCCGCAAAAATAAAACGGCATCCTAACTGACGTGCTACTTCCTGTCCTAATACCAATCCCCCCATAGCGGGAGCAATTACTGTCCGAATCGGTAAATGACGAAATTTATCCGCCAGTGCCGCTCCCAGTTTCTCTACAATAGGCATTTCCTGCAAAGCCTGCGCGCACTGAAAATATTGGCGGCTATGCAAACCACTGCGCAAAATAAAGTGTCCCTCCAATAAAGCACGGGTCTGACGAAAAATCTCTAACGTTTCTTGCGTCGTCATACTCTGATTATGCCAATCTTATAGAAGATGACAAACAAAATCAGCCCTATTTTATTCCGAATCAGTTCCTTAATTTTTCCCCTGATTTTGTTCAATTGGAATCAGCTTCAGTTCTTCAGTATGATCAAGCCAATTTTTCCAGACAGACTCCATCTCTAAGCGTGTTCGCACCCGGCGAACCTGGTAAAGAAACTCATTTCCAATTCCTAAGCCGATAAAATTCAGGAATTTTTTAATTCTCTCCACATGCGCTAATTCACCTCGGCTCTTCTCAACCTGAGCAGTCATCTCTTCCAGCTCAAAGAGATACTCTAACATTTGACGTCCGGTAGGATAATTGATCTGCTCTCCTCGGAGAGCCTCTCTTATCTGTTGAAAAATCCATGGATTTCTCACCGCCCCTCGCCCAATCATTAATCCTCCGCACTTTTCCTCTCTCAGCAATCGAACACACTCTTGAGGATCACTTAAATCCCCATTTCCACAAACCGGACAATCCAAACGTTCCGCCGCCCGATATACCCAATTCCAATCCGCCTTCCCGGCATATCCCTGACGGACTGTTCTTCCATGCACCGTTACCCAATCCACTTTATAATCTGAGAATAATTTCAACAATTCATCAAAACTTTCCGCGTTCTCATACCCCGGACGGCATTTCACACTCAACGGTACGATTACAGCCTCACGCAAGGTTCTCAATATAAGCTCTACACGCAGCAAATCTTTTAAAAGTGCGCCTCCGACTCTTTTGCGGCAAACCACCTTGGCGGGACAACCTAAATTAAGATCTATTCCGGCTACGGGAAGTAGCTGTAATTCTCTAACAATTCTTTCCAGATTCATCGGATCCTCTCCGGCAATCTGTGCTATAACAGGTTTACCTGTATTGTTCTCCAATATATCACGCTCAATATCACGATCTATCCGTGAGCCAGGATAAACACGTATATACTCCGTCACATAGGCATCTGCCCCTCCATAACGCTCTAGCAGACGCCAGAAAGCTAAATCTGTTACATCTTGCATAGGAGCTAACAAAAGCTTTACCGGATGAACACTGCCAAAAAATATCGACCCTTTCTTCGGCTGTATATTCTCTTTCTCACCCATACTAAACAAAATGCAGAGCGAAAATCCATTATGGTTTCCACCCTGCACTATTTCTATATTGAAATCCTTTTATTCTTTGGAAGGAGTTTTTTCCTCTTTTTCCGCAACATGAGCCGCTTTTTTAGCTTCTCTATTCGCTTGAGCAACGGCTTCTTCCTGAATTACTTCCTGCGGATCGATCTTCCTCATTCTGATTTTCTTAATTGCTCCGGTTGAACAATAGGCCGTACAAACTATTCCATAACGCTTAATCTCCGAGGGAGAACCACTTCTCAATCCCAATGTTTTTCCTACCGTATTGAGATTAACTACCTTCTCCCCATTAATCCACGCCTCAACCTTTTTTTCCGTGACACGGACTTTGAATTGATGCCATTTTTGTGTTTCAAGAGGGTGATAACGCGAAGTTTCATTCTCAGACGCATCATGTCCATTGATACTGGAAATACCTACAACACTTCCACCCCAACCTGCGGGAATAAACGTTACATAACTATCCTGAACTGGAAAACTCATTGCAGCAAAAAAATCATTTCCGTCTACTCTCATCGCTTCCCACTCAATTTCATAATTCATCCGAGCAGGACCATTCGTCCAGGAGATACCTGTCATCATATCCCCTCGATTGAGCATAATCACATTCGAGGGCTCCATTTCAGGGGAATTCGAAGGAACAAACTCTTCCACTACCTCCACCGGTCCTCCGCCTCCCATTTCCAGAGGAATCCAACCGGTTAGAGTTTTCCCATCAAAAAGTTCCACCCAATTGGTTCCATCAAATTTAGGATACTCATACGGTATTTTAGCTCTCCGAGCCTGTGCCCATGAGTCCACGGCAATTAACCCCATTAACAATCCCAATATCATTATGATTGCAGGAGCTTTCAAAACAGACTTCCAACACCTATTCATACGAATTCAGTCTAATATTTCAACCTTAGCTTTTCAACCTAAATCATTTATTCTATTCTGTTCAAAAAACAAACAGAATAGAAACCAAAATTCCCCAAAAGAATTATAATCTCAGGGGAATTTCCATATATTTTTTACTTCAGAATTCTCTCATCTTCATTCTGACGAACCTTAAGCAATTCCAAAAGTACTTTGGACTCTGCTGCGTCTCGCTCCAATATATAAGACTCCGTGCAAAGTTTAAGAGGAACCTTCAACCTTAATGAAGAATCCTTTTCCGTGGAGAGCAAATTCATTTCATTAACGAAAAGCGCCTGAGTCTGAGCTTGATGCTCGGCATTCGGCAGCTGTATCAGAGTTCCCTCTGGTAAGGTAGTTATCAGAGCATTCCCTTCCGTTCGCCCAGGAATCGGCAGTGGAGAGTCCATTGAGACGCAGCCGCCGCAGCAAAGCATCTGCCCCGGCATCATTCCCAGAACGACGAAGCATTTCCATCTCTTCCAGAAAATCTTGCACGCTCTTCTCCAGTTCAGCATCCTTCTCCTCCTTGGAAGAAACGCCCCAAAATCTCTTGATTAACCAAAATACCAGGGGAACTAATGCTGTCAAAAAAGTTACAATAGCAATAGATAATGACATACATGTGTATACATTGCTTCTGTCTCTCTCTTGCCTCTATCCATTCATGGCAAAAATAGCATTTCTATAAAACTCTCTCTTTTTATTTTCTGTCCATCATCTGTTAAAAACAATATAATTTATTCTTGTATGAAGAAATTTCTATATACTTTATTCTCAATGGCCTGTATCAGTGCATGTTTAGCATCAGATACTCAAACTCCATCTAAAGAAGGAGAACTGGATTCTAAATGGAAACTGGTTTGGTCAGATGAATTTGATTACACTGGCCTTCCTGATACCAATAAATGGAGCTATGAAGTAGGATATATCCGCAACAATGAGCTCCAATACTAC
Organism: uncultured Verrucomicrobiota bacterium; assembly: GCA_944389455.1. Taxonomy (GTDB): domain Bacteria; phylum Verrucomicrobiota; class Verrucomicrobiia; order Limisphaerales; family UBA1412; genus UBA1412. Next base: position 1,544 of record CALXMK010000003.1, on the reverse strand, counting down.
ACTGAAAGTCGTTTAAAAAATGCTCGAGTAGAAGAAGGTAAGCTCATTATTGAAACACATAAGGAGCAATATAAAGACTTCGACTATACCTCTGCCAGTGTCATCAGTCGTGGTAAAGGTGCTTGGCTTTACGGAAGAATCGAAATCCGTGCCAAACTTCCTGGTGGAAAAGGTATTTGGCCTGCACTCTGGATGCTTCCCGAAAATAAAAAATATGATTGGCCTAAAGGTGGCGAAATCGACATCATGGAACTAGTCGGTTTTGATCCACTGAGGGTTCATTCCACTGTACATACCTATGATACGCTGGTCCGCAAGAAAACGGCGGGGCAATCCAACAGTATTACACTTAACACCCCTCAAAGCGATTTCCATCTATACGCTTTGGAATGGTACCCAGATCGTTTAGATTTTTTTGTTGATGACAAAAAAATTCACTCCTATTCCAAAAAAGAAGATACCATCGAGTTTTGGCCCTTCTGCGACAAATTCTATCTTATCATGAATATTGCCTGGGGGGGCACCTGGGGGGGATCTAAAGGAATCGATCCTGAATGTCTTCCTCAGCGTATGGAAATTGATTACGTTCGAGTTTATCAAGAAAAAACCGCTGAACAGCTTAAATAATAGGCCACTCTCCAAAGTAATTTAGCCAATTACACCCAAATAAGATCAATCTGGAATAAATTTTCAGGTTGATCTTATCTTTTTTAATTCCTTTCACTACGAAAAAAGCGGTCTGCCATCCTCTTACAGATTGGCAGACCGCCTGAATCTTAACAGAGCGCTCTCTATCTCAAGCCTCTGTCGTGTTTTACTCTATCTGGTCGATTATTCGACAATCAAACGATAGAAGGCCGCCGCTTCGGTCAACGGCAATCGATAGATATAGGTTCCATCCTCGATCTCTGCCGGATCTCCGGCCAGAACCCATTGTCCGTCGGCTTCCGATGAGACTTCCAGCACGGCTCCGGAACTTACCGCCCAACGAAGTACCAATTCTTCTCCTTCGATTGCGTAAGCTAATACCGGGCCTTCTGGTGCCGGCGGTTCTCCTCCGCTTACAAACGATACATTATCGAAGACAGCACAGCTATCCGTACTGAGAGTAGAATGTGAAGTTGACCACAATCCAACATAAAGCGGCAATGTGCTGCCCAGCTCTCCTTCTTCCCATTCTCCCGCATAAACTGACATATATTCCGTCCAGGTCACTCCGTCCAAGCTGATATAGCCTCGGACCGAATTCCCTTCACGAGTCAATCTCTGCCAATGTGGGAAGACAAGTGCATCTGTATCCAAATTTGATCTGTAATCATCTGTCACCTGTCTACCTACAAAATCTCTCCAGAATCCAACATATTTGGTATTATCTCCTGAAGCATCTGTGTCTGTGGATCTCTGCGTCTGTGTCGCAATATATCTCGAATCCGTCGCAAAACCTCCATCTGCTGTTCCTTCTCGAAGCATAATACCGGCCTTAGACCAATTATTGGCTGAAGACGGGAACTCCACAATGCGTGCTGTAAAGGTGAAGTCACCCT
>CALXMK010000002.1 GCA_944389455.1 uncultured Verrucomicrobiota bacterium | reverse complement strand
ACAACTGTGCGATTCAATTGCCCCCCTCTGCTTCCTCCAGCCACACGTCTTTGCAGAAGAGTAGTCAAAGTACTACTTAATCTCTGTGCTGTTGCATGCTGTAAAGGAACAATTCTCATATTTTCTATTTGAATTGCGTCCTTATCCAAATTTTGAACCAACCCTTTGATTAATTCCAAATTCTCTTTATTTGCAGTCACAATTAGAGAATTGCTCAATACATCACCTTCCACATTAACACGATCTTGTGGATCAGGCTGAACACCGCTCTGTGCCAACGCTTGAAGTCTGGCTGCAAAAACACTTCGAATAGTTGCTGCTAACCTTACCGCTTCATTCTGTTCCAATGTAATAATCTGCGGTTCCAAATTTGGATTATCAAAAGGTTTATCTAACTTTGCAATCAGCTCATCCAACAATTTACTATCAGCATCACTTGCTGCAATTAAAAGACTATTAGTCCGAGGATCAGGTAAAACAACTGTGCGATTCAATTGCCCCCCTCTGCTTCCTCCAGCCACACGTCTTTGCAGAAGAGTAGTCAAAGTACTACTCAATCGTTGTGAAGTAGCATGTTCTAGAGGAATTATCCTCACACTATTAAGAAGCCCAGGTTCTGCATTATCCAATTGTATTGCAAGATCTTCCAAAAGCTCCATATTGGCATTAGAACCTCCGATAATTAAACTATTGCTACGCTCATCTGCCAAAACTGTTGAGCGAACTTCATCTCCTTGATTTCTCCTTTGACGGTCTTGAATCAACCTTTGCAGAGAAGTAACCAATAAAGTCGCATCCGCATTCTTCAGAGGAATGATTCTAACTCCACTCAAATCATCCGGGAGTTCTCTATCTAATTGACGTACCAATTCATCCACTGCCGTTAGATTCGTCTTCGGAACACCAACAATCAATCTATTTATCCCTGCTGCAGATGGATCACTGATTACCATGACAGGCTTACTCATATCTAAACGAATCTCTTCCCCTGATTCATCTTTAAATTTAAGAATACGAACCGTATTAGATCCGCCTTGAGGAGCTCTTCCCCAACGACTGGCACCTCGATTGGCACCTGAAAAAACACCCTGCAATAATGTTCCCATCTGATTCCCTGAAATATATTTCAAAGGATAGATTTTAACCTGCATCTCTGTAGTATCCGTATCAACGTCCAACTTAGAGATAATCTCCTCCAGTTTATCCATCATTGTATCACGAGCTACAACAAAGAGAGAATTTGTTCTGTTATCAACACTAATAGCAACAGGATCCCCTGGTCGAATAATCTGAAGTTGCTGAATAACCTGATTCAGCATTTGAACAATCTGTATCGGAGCGGCGTTTTTAATTGGAATCACTCTATATTCCAACAAAGAATCTATTCCGTCTGCATCCAATTGCTTAACTAACGACTCTAAGGCAATAAATTCAGAAGGACGAGCTCTGACTATAATACTACGTGTACGAGTTTCTGGAACAATAATCGCTCTAGGCAGTTGAGGTTGTTGAGGCACTTGTCGACCTCGAACCGCCTCTTCTGGTTGTTGTCTTCTCTCCTCTGGGTTTGGAGTCACTATATTCCCTGCAACTCGAAAAAGTTCATTCAATGTTCTAGCTACTAATACTGGATCTGCTTCATTTAGCCTAAACATTCTAATTTCAGAATCTCCCAGCGAATAGCTACTTTGCAATTGAGAAACAATAGAACGAATTCTATCAACCTCAAAACTAGGACCTGAAACAATCAATGTATTAGCATCTGTATCAACAGCAATAGTGACTTTAGCTTTTTTCTCTACAGGAATTGTATTTTCTCCTGCCTTATTTTCTTCCATCACCTCTGTTGATGGAGTGTTTTGTTCTGTCTTATTTTCCTCTGAATCCAAGGAAGCGGTTGAATCAACAGGAGTTTCCGATTGTTGAGCTTCTGCTGCAACAGGTTTCTCCGTGGATGTTTTGTCCTCAGAAGTTGGTAATTTATCAACCATCTCAAGCTCTGCTGAAGAAACTTGAGGATAAATGTTCAATAAAACTTTAGACATCTGAGTGACGGACATGTTAGAGACAGGAATTAAACGAACAATTTCCGTCATATCCCGAGCAACATTATCCATCTGATGAATCATCTCTTCAATCTCTTCAAAATCTTTTTCACGAGCAACAACAGTCAGTGTATTAGATAAAATATCTGATTCAAAAACAACCTGTTCAGGACGATTAACATCATTAAATAAACCGTCCAAACGGAGTTCCACATCAAACGCATCTACATTTTCTAATGTGTAGAATCGAACTTCTCTGTCTGGCTTTTCCGGTTTTTGATCAATCGTCTTAATAATCATATCGAGCATCTCCAATTTACTAGGAGATCCCATTACTACAATCGTATTGTTTCTCTCATCCGGTGTCATCGTTAAGGTGTCGCGGTTCGAACCTCCACCCCATCTACGCATCCTTAAAGAACCTTGCATGAGAGTATTGATCGTACGGATAGCATCACTGGTATAAACATATTCCAGTTTATAAGTTCTCAGCTCCAGCTTTCCAGATGGCATTTCCTGCAAGGTATTCATGATATTCTCAATAACTTGCATCTGCTTCTCACTGGCAGCAACGATTAGTCGTCCAGAGAAATCATCTGGTAAAATCATAGCATTTGCAGGACCTGCATCAGGTATTCCTTTCAACTGATCAACATAAAGCTGCCGTAATTGCGAGGCATATCCCCATACATCTAAAGATTCAATCTCAAAAATCTTTAATAGTCGTGCATCTCGATCTTCCAGACTATCCAGTTGTTCAATCAATTTCCCTATGCGATCCACTTCTCCAGTCGTACCAGAAACTATTAATTTCCCATTCTCATCATCTGGTGTAATTTGAGTCGCAATCGCATTGCGATTAATCCGACTATAGAGAACTGAATTCAAAACCGGGACTAAGCGTGAGGGACGCCCGAATTTAAGAGAAAATATCTGTACAATTGGCTCAGCAGCTTCACTTTTTTCCTTAAGTGTTTGTACCAATTCATCTACTAGAGAAACTTGATTTTCTCTTAAACCCACGATTAATTTGCCACTGTAAGGATCTCCGTAAATATAAGCATCTGCAATACCAAGGCCCTCGTTGCCCTTCATTTGGTCCTGATACAATCCTCTTACATTATTGGCAAAGAGAGTCATATTGGCATCTTGAATATCATAAGTTTTAATAACGCGATTAATTCCATCTCCCTTATTAAACTCATTAATCAATTCTTCTGCATATTTGATATCCTCTGCTGTTCCATAAATATAAATGCCACCAGTACGAGTTTCCGGCGTAATCCAAGGTCCTGGTTCCGCCGTACGTTGATTACGTCTAAAATTAAGCAAATAACTTAAAGCATTTATAATCTCATAGTTTCTACCATTGGCGACCGGAATCAATTTCAGTTGTCTATCAGGCAATGCCTCTCTCTCTTCCAATTTATTGACAATCCCATCAATAAGTGTCAACTGATCTTTGGTAGCAGCTACATTAATACAATTAAATTCTGGATCTGGTAAAAAAATTGCATCTGCCACACCTAATTCAGGATGAGAACGCATCTGATCATTATAGAAAACTTGAATCTGATTTATCAAAACATGAACATTACGCGAAACAATGCGATAAGTCTTCATTTCCCTTACTTGATCAATATTTGATTCATCCAATTTCTGAATTAATTCCCCTACTTGTTCAATATCTTTAGGAGTACCATATACAACTATGGCATTATTTGCGACATCCAAAGTCAAAGTAGGACGAGCCGCACTTAAAGATCTTTTTCCCCAGGTGCGCTGTGAAATAACATGATTAGCCAAAGGATATACGCTATGAACATTTGCATGCTGTAATTTAAAAATATGCAAACCACTTTCCATTACACTATCTTGATTGAGTGTTGAGATAATCTCTTCAATCATAGGCATTTGATTCTGAGGAGCCGTTACAATCAATCGCCCCGAACCGTCTGGCAGAAATAATGCATTAGAACCGGATTTCAAATTAGTCGCAGAAACCTGATCTCTATAGAGTGATCTCACCTGATTGGCAAACTCCCAGGGAGATTGTGATTCCACGGTAAAAACTTTCATTTCGCGTGGATTTTCAGCACTCGCATTATCGAGGTCAGTAATAATCTGTGAAGCTTTCTCTATATCAGATGTCCGTCCATAAACAAAAATACTATTACTTGTCCAATCCGGATATATCCAAGGGCGAATGCCTCTCCCTCTCATCGAGCTTTCCAGAATAACACTCAAAGCACTTCTGATAATTTCAGGATTTGTACCCTTTAAATCAAACCTTCTTAGTTCAGTCTGCGCATTTGATTCTTCCCCCTGGAGTAGAGTAAATAATTCCTCAATAATTTTTAACTGGGATTCATTTGCTGCTACCGTAATACAAAATGTGGAATAATCTGGAACAAACATTGCATCCGGGACGCCAGCATCCGGTTCTGCTTTCATTCGATCCATATAAAGACTCCTGACTCTATTCATCAGTTCATAAGGATCATTTCTGCCAGCAGAAAAAATCTTTATTCCTCGTGATTCAATTTTCTGATTTGTATCAATTTGCTCAATCAGTGTAGAAGCCTGTTCTATATCAGATATCGAGCCGCAGACAACCAGGCTATTGTTGCGGCTGTCAACAAAAACCGTTGGACGCGGCCCCCCTCTCCGTTTTTCTCTATATGTATTTACATAGTTATTTACAATAGAAGCCATTTCATAGGGATTCGCACTTCTCAAGCGAAAAACCTTTACACCAGCACTGCCTCCATTTTCTAGATCAACCTTATCTATAATCTCTTTGATCACTTGAAGTTCTTCATCAGTTCCAAAGATAATAAGACGCTGACTGTAAGGCTCTGGAATAATACGAGGCACATCCGCCCGTTGCAGTCGACGCCGCTCTTGAACCGTTTGCTGTTGATTTGCAATCCGACTCTTTTCTGCTAAAAGTTGAGTCGCTAGCGATGCTATATGATAAGGCTCACCTTGTATATCGATGAAACGGATTTGTCTAGCTGAAACAGAAGATGGCTGTACATCTAAAGCAGAAATTACTTCTTTAGCCGCATCTAGAACAGCAGCTCTCCCATTTAAAACAAGACTGTTGCTTCTATCTTCAACTAGAACCTTTACACCAGAACGTCTATCTGAAAAAGTTTGGCGGATTAGACTACCAATTTCAGCAGCTAATGCATATTCCAATCTTACGACAAGAGTTTCATTTCGCCCATTTAATTCTGTATTCCCATTTTCATCGATAGAAGCAATGTCCTCTTCTACATCTATTTGCTGAATCGCCTGAGCAATACTATTCATCAATGTCTCATCTGAACACAATACAACCAAGCGATCCAACACTGGATCTACAATTAATCTAGCCTTATCCTGGGGAGTCCCTTTTAATGCAGCCACTTCTGGCAACATCTGGCGCAACATATTAGCAATATCTGCAGGAGTCATATATTTCGGATAGAAAATCCGAGTTGCCATATTTGGAAATTCTTTTTCTCCCTCAGAATCAATCTTAGAAATCGCTTCTTCAATGTCTGCCATCAACTTTTCATCAGAACTCATCACCACCAAACGATTCATTCTATTATCAATAATCAATCTAACCTTATCTTGTGGAGTTCCTTTCAAAGCAGCTACTTCTGGCAGCACTTGGCGGAGCATACTATTAAGTTCACTTGGAGTCATGAACTTAGGATAGAACATCTTTGTTACCATTTCGGGAAACTCTGTTCCCCCTTGCGAATCAATCTTAGAAATAGCAATCTCAATTGCGTTCATCAGTTTGGCATCCGCACACATCACCATTAAACGCCTAAGAGAAAGATCCACTATCGTTTTTACTTTATCTTGAGGGCCACCTTGCTGAGAAGCAAGCTCTGGCAACATCTGTTTAAGCATAGAAACTAAATGATTAGGATCTACATAGCGCGGATAGAAAATCTTTGTATCCATTACTGGGGGCTCGGGTTTATCTTCTGTATCAACCTTTTCAACCACCATTTTGATCAAATTTAATTGGTCAGGATCCGGACTGACTACAATCAACCGTCCTTGTTTAGCATCAAGTACCAAGCGTGCTTTGTTAGAAACTCGCTCTCCTGGTTCTGCAATTCCGCTAACAGTTTGTCTAAGAATACTTTCTAACTCAGCAGGAGTCTGATATTTTGGATAAAAGATCTGTATATCCGCGACAGGCGCAGCCTCTAACTCCAGATTACCAACCGTTGCTGGATCTACTTTCTTGATAAAATCTTCAATCTCTTTCATCTGCTCAGCCACAGGCGCAGTAATAATCAATCGTTTCAAGCGATTATCAATTACAATTCTGGCTTTAGTTGCAGCTGTAGTTGCATCCTCTCCAATATTTGCTACACCACTGACCGATTGGCGAATCATCCCTGCCAACTCATCAGGAGTATTCTCTACTGGATAAAAAATCCTAACATCTGTAGGAACTACCCCATCTTTATTCTCAAAACGTTGAATCAATTCCTCTGCCAATGCCAATCTTTCTTTGGGACCAAAAACAACCATTGTTTTAGAAGCCCCATCCCAAACGGCTGTAACATAATCTTCTGGATCAGGCGGAAGCTTAAAATATCTATTTTTCTCAACATTAAACTGACTTTTAACTGGTGCTGTGGCTACTCCAAAGGTCCGATTAATCAAATCAGTCAATACCGGCCCCGAAGATGTAACTATATTGAAAGTTTTCATAGCCCGGCTTGAAGTAGGTGGAACATCTGCTAACGTCAACAATTGCTCAATTCTCTCGATATTCTCAATTCGATCTGTAATCAATAATCCTTTAGACTGTCCCATCGGGAAAACAGACCCAGCATTAGAAAGCATCGTCGTTGTCGTTTGAGCTATCTCATTCGGATCAAGATTCTCAAAATGCATAGCGATTGTCACCACTTCACCAGGACGAACATCTCCTCTCTCTTCTAAATTAGTTAAAACTTTTAAAGGAGTTTGCTTCAATTTAGAAAGAGGCATCAGCCGCAGATAACGGTCCTGTTCAACCAGACTCGCATCTTTCATGGATAGAATAATGTTTAGAGTATCCAGTGCCTCTTTGTAGGCATACGGTTCAGGATCTGAGAATTTCAAAGTTCCTTCTACAGGCATATCCACTAACAGTGGGCGTCCCGCCATTTGTGCAAAACGCTCAACTACCGTCATATAGGGTATTCCATCGAATTGGAAGCGAATATTCTTCACCTCCTGCGTTGGGGTTGCCTGATTTTGAGGCTGTGTAGGTACAGTATTGGTTGTTGTATTTGCTGCCTCAGGGGTTTGTGCTTTAGCATAAACTAGGCAAGCTACCATGCAACCCAACAGGGTTGAAAGTCTTATTGCTTTTCTTATTGTCATTGTTTTAAAATTATTTTGTTTTAAATTTTTCTGGTAATTGTTCTTCTGTAAGTTTGTATAATTGCGCTAATGTATATCCTTGCTCTAAGGACCAATATCCCTCATTATTCTGCAGAATAACCCGGCTATCTGACTCTAAAATGGAATTAGGCAGAGGCAGCCGACGATAATCTACTTCTAGCAGGGTCCAATTCTCTATTTTATCTCCTGGCTGATAAAGAGAAATTGCTCCAGTTTCAATATTCAAAATATGAATTTCTGATTTACCAGCCCACTCTGATAAAGAAACAGCCTTATATATTTCCGGACGAAACGCTGGTGGAACAGGAGGCTGTTGTCCCACATTCTCAGTTTGTTGCACAGGATCGACTTCCGGTAAAAACGGTTTCTTTATATAAGGCCTAAATAAATCACGCTTTTCAATTCCAAGGTACAACTTGCGCTCCGGTTCATCTAACGATCCTGCTAAAGCATTAGTAATAGAATTAGAACCAACATTTGGCGGAGCTGGATCTAAAACCAAAGTCAAATAACGAAAACTAACTTTGACAACTCCTAGCTGGGAGGTAGGAGAGAAACGAACACTTTCCAGACGATGTAGTGCCGGAACTGTTTTTAACAAATAGATCAAATCTATTACTCTGGATAGAGAGCCCTCTCCCTGGACAGTCCAACCCATTTCCTTTGCCCCTTTCAAACGTACAGGCCCAACCGGAGAACGTGTAAAATCACTAGAATTTAAACCAACCTTTTGAATTAAATCATTAATCAATTCTCCCAGAAGACTATTAGCTTCATCAATATTAGCGCTAATCATCTTCTGGCCTGCTTCCGTAATTTCCTTCTCTGCTATCTTAAATTGACTTTGTTCTTTCTTTAGACGATTCAATTTTACATCCAACTGCACTTTTTGCTTCTTCAACTCTTTCACAGGCCTTACAAAAGTGCCCTGAATTAGCAAAAACAGCATAAATACTCCCACACATGAGAGGAGAAGTATTCCTACAATTTTTTCACGACCTTCTATTTGCATTTTGTCTTCTTCCTCTATTTAAATTTTATTTTTTTCTGCGTTTTTTTTCTTGTGTCGAAAACTCTGCAGCCTCTTTTAAAAGAGCATCTCTCTCTCGAGGCGGCATCAGTGATATATCATCCTCTGGCCTATTTTGTGGTATGCTTAGCTTTTCTAAATCTACTTGCATTTTCGAAGGTATAGTCAAGTCAAAACTTGTCTGAAAGCCATAACCATTTCTAGCTGAAACAGGAGTAATTGCAGGGGTTTTTAAAATATATCCAGCCTCCCTTAGCTGACTGTCCAATTTAGTAATAATATCACTTTCTCGAGCTCTTACAGAAAGAACAATATTCCCTCTGGTTCCTGTTGACAATCCTGTTACATACAAATCCTCACAACCAGGAAGCAAAGAGCTCAAAATTGCCAAATGATCTAACCAAAGTCTTTCATTTTTTTGCCATTCTCTCAAAGTAAGAGTTTGGACGATGTATTGACGCCAAATATTCTGTTTTTGTGATAACTGATCCACCTGTGTTTTTACCGCATCAACTTCCGCTCGTCGAGCATTTAAAACATGAGAACGAGCCCCTAAAAATAAAATAAGGGCCAATATTGCTGTTAGTGAAATTAATAAAGTCTTCTTTATATCTAACTTCTTCTGAAGTGCTGGCTTTTTAGGATGAATAAAATCAATAGATAGCTTTCCTTTCTGAATAATCTCAGCAGCAATACCTACACTAGAACATATTTTCGAAGGATCCCACTTTCCCTCCTCTGTCAGTTGCAGTAATGAGAATATGTTAAATGGTACTACCTCTATTCCAGATCCATCCATTCTATTTTTCAACGCTTCTAGTACTTCTGGAGTGTGATTCTTATTTTCCAAAAGATAGATTCGCTCAATCTGTCCCTGATGTTCTTGCTCATAAGAATGGAGACAACGAATTGTTTCAGTAACAACTGAATCTATCCAATCCTGTTTTTTTTCTTTTTCTACTTCATCTTCTTTATATAAAGAAGCCTCTCTGCTAAAGAGTAATTTCTCATTTTTTTGAATATCAATTTCAGCAATACCTGCTGGATCAATAAAAAGAGATAAAGACAGCTCTGTTGATTTTAATATCCCGCAATAGGATAATCCGGCAATTTTACCAGTAGACTGAAATCCCAACGAAATCAGATTCAATCCTGCCCCCAAAGCTAACGTTTTGTAAAAATCAACTATTTTTGTCGGCAAGATAGCAACAATTAATTCAATTTGTTTTTGAGGCTTTTTCTCTTTTGATTCCTCTTCATTCTCTTTTTCAATAACATCTCTTGTACCTATTACGGAGAAATCAATAGTTGAATCTTCCTGACGAAAAGGCAAGTCGCGTCCAATTTGAAATTGAACCATCGACGCTAATTCACCTTCATCTTGCACATAAGGCAAAATAAGCTGTCTCAGCATAACCTCAGAACGTGGGATTGTAAAAATCACATCTGAAACACGAATTTTTCTCTCTCGTAATTTTTTAGCTATCAACTCCCCCTGAACCTTAGGATCAGTATTTGCCGGTATTTCAAGATTCCCTTCCCAACAATGTGTAATCCTTATTTGATTGCCGTTTTTAACGGTTTGAAGAACGCTTAACTTTTCCCCTTCAATACTAAGTATAGCTACTGAAGAAAAAGTCTTTTTCAACTTCAAAGATTCTTTTAGCCTTTTCTGAATTTTTTGAAAAAATTGTTGAGACGATTGTATTTTTTGATTTTTATCGTTTGTATTACTCACTGCTGCTTTCTGCTTCTCCGTTGTTTTCTATTTTAAATGGCATTCCTAAACGGGTCAAATCACGGATCATTAAAATTTGCGCTGGAGTTGAGGCTGTGTCCACAATAACCTCCAACACCCGATATCGCCCGGTAGGAAGTGAATACGCTACTATATTAAAATAATATTGCCGCGAACGTGCTGTAATATATGGGTAAATATTCTGTAGTTCTTCACGTGTTAATAAATTCATTTCCAGAAGCCATGCTGGAGTATTCAACTGATCCGACATCAATGATTCCCTAGAAGAAACAATAGATTCGGCTATTTCCTCTGAAACTCCTGGTAACACTTCCAAAATCTCTTTTGATGCCGTATTTATATTAATTAATCCGGGTAAATACAATTCCGGGATGGTTGTACATTTATCGAAAATGATCGCCATTTCTGACTCGGTTAATTCTACAGTATATTTCCTCAAATTTCCACTCTCATCCTGCAATTCCTCCGTTGCGCTTAAAAGTTGAGCAGGATTACGAATCTGTCGCTGATTACGGCGCATAGCTTCTATATAAGCCAATGTTTCTGGCGATAAATTTAATGAATTTAAACTAGCATTAGTATCATTAAGGTTTATTCTTTGCGTTCCCAAACTATCAGTATTTAGATCATAAGAAGCTGTAGTTAACCAATGCCTAAGTCCCATTCCTAGTGTCCCAAAACTAGAAACCCCTTCTTGAAAAACAGCACCTACAGCTTCAGTTCCACTATCAGTTTGAAAATTCATATCAAGATCTTTTCCATAAAGGACTCGAATATTGTAGCCTTGACTCACAATGTATGCATCTAAAAACTCAAATTCAGGAACTTTTGAAGATCCTATCAATAAAGGAATTAAATTAGTTTGTGAAGTCTCTGTTTGCGTTTGTGTTATCGTGTTTGTTTCCGTGTTTAAAGAACTGGTTGAGATAACGTCTTTAGAATCTGAAATATCACTAATTTCTATATCTCCATTTTCTTGAATATCTTTTCCATAGCTATCCAAAAGATCTCCTGTCAAATCATCCATTTCATAAGATATTCCACTTGCACTTGTTTCTTCATTCAATGCTTCAAATAATGATGTGCCCTCTGCAGATTTTTTTACTTCTTCTGGTAGATATTTCAGATTTAGTTTTCCAGCTTCATCTTTTACTCCATACACAATGGAATCTTGACTATCTTCAGAGCCATTCCAACTATAGACGGAGAAATACCATTTATCGCGACCATCATTAAAAATAAATTTATCTTTAAATAACTCTGAATTATCCTTCCAATCAGTATTCCCCTGTTCAAAAGAAAGAAGAACATTTACCGTATAATTAATTCCGCTCATTGCTGCAAGCCAAGCTTGTTCTCCCTGCTCTCCTGCCGCAGATGCAGTTTCTGCCGATTTACTGGCATACAATAAACTCACTGCTACCATAGAACTTAAAATTACAATCACCAAGATTGAATATAATACAAAGCCGCACTGATGATGTCTTTGCATAATCATTCAATACCTCCTGTTCCAGACTCTGATAATTGAGAGTTATCTCCAGTATCTTCCTGCGTAATAAAAGAATCTGTCCTTTTAGCATTTGGCAGATAAATAATTCTCCTAAAAACAACAACATTTGTATCAAATTCACTTTCTAAAGTATCTGGAATTAAACTTTCATAATTTCCTTCATTTCCTTCCCAAATAGACGTGTTCTTTGAATAAATATCTGCCGAGTTTCCCTCATCCTGAAGCATATCCTGAGTTTCCCCCTCTGCCGATGAAAAAAACTCCTCATCGGCTGAATTGTTAAGTTCAGGATTTTCTGCTGCCATAACAATCTCAACCCCCAAGGGTAAATTTTTCTTATTCCAACTATTAACCCACTGACTACCGTCATAATAGCGAAGCCTAAAATAACCAATATCCTTAGCTATGACATTATTAAGCGAAATTTTATTGGTACCAATATTAGTTCCCTCATTTATATACCCCTCCATAGCCACATAAATTCCTCCATCACGTAAATTTGTATTACTGCTCCACAAAATATCACCTGCAGGTGAAAAATCACTGGCACTACTGCCTATTTCCTCTGAAGACTCCGTATTTTCTAAATCATCCTCAGGATCTACCCCCGCACTTGAAAGCAAAGAATTTGTATCAATCACACTCTCATCATAAATTGATTCTGAAAGATAATTTTCATTTAAAAGAGAATCACTTTCTAAGTCAGTAGATACAGGTTTTTGTGAGCTCTGCTGAAATTTTTTAACAGAAACTTTATTCTCTTCTCGTTCTAATGTGTATAATCCACTCACACCATCTTTCGATAAACGATAAGTTGTCTTACAGTACGTAGGCAACATTTTGGGAGAACTTATTGTAAAAGAATCATTTGTAATAATTCCCTCTCTTACAGGTGAATCTAATCTAATAAACTCTAATGAATTGGATGTCCCTTTAAGACCTGGCAACAGGTCTCCTCCATTAACTGCACAATGCAACTCCATTCCCACGCGATCCATTACTAATCGTACTACAGAAATTCTTTCAATCTCATTGAGTGCATCTCTTCGCAAAGTAGCTGATTGCTGGTAAAAATAAAGAGCAACTGCCATCATTCCAATGGAAATTGAGACCGCCAAAATAACCTCTAATAGAGTAAAAGCAATAATACTTATATTGTTTCTTTCTTCCAATACAGCTTTATTATTCCATGTTCTCTTACTCAACATATCTTCAGCAAATAAAATTCACTAATTTCCGTAAAATACGGCTCCTTCACTCCCAGCACTTATTGAAGAAGATGTAGAATATGAATTCAATTCTGAGTCTGTCTCTGAATTCTGTAACAATTGAGTCATTCTTTTGATAACATCGCCATCAGGCTTACGAATTGCAACCTCCACTTTAACTAATTCAACACCGTTACTTTCTCCACTGCCATTCATATTTAATGACATATTCATATCTTCAACCTCCTCAACGACAATATCGTACGACCATCCTTCAAACGGGGACTCAAAATCTTCTGATTCAACTGACTCAATAGGAATAATTCCCATCTGGATTTGACTTAAAACAGTAATGGCCAAATTTACCCCTTGTACATCATTTCTCATCCTATCGACAGAAGTGATTGCAGACTGCAGGCCGCCAGTTACCACAGCAGAAGCCCCCACAATCAAAGCCAATGCCATTAATACCTCTAATAAAACCCCTCCATTTTCTTTTCTCCCTCTGCAGAAACAAGGATTTTTAGAATAACAATATTTCATAACACATTCTTAATCCCAAAATTTGTTTCTCCAGTCTCCTGATTCCTCTGAAAATTATCCTCTAAACTCTCTTCTTCAAACTCAACAGTCTTCTCTTCTTCATCAATTTGGTCAGTATCTAAGTCTTCACCAGACTCCTCATCAATTTCTCCAGTATCTTCTTCGACCTGATATATACGTTTTTCAATTAACCCTGTAATGCCATTTAAGCAAATAATAACTTGTCGAAGATCTTCTTCATCTGTAGAAATCAATCTTACTTCTATTGTTTGAGATGAGCCATCCGGATAAAAAAGAACACTTGGTGTCTCCTCTTGGTTTCCATCTAACATTGCACTTCCTTCAAATGCCTCTTCTTCCGTATTAAAATCATCTTCTACATGTCCATACATAGCAAAATATCCTCCATTAGAGGTATTCGTAAAACTAAAATCAGATACATTGCTACTATTAACTGTATCTTCAATATTTGTTGTGGCCCCTATATTATTATTATCCAATAAATTTCCCCCTAAAAAGCCGCCTTCATTATCTTCCATTTCTTCTGCATCTATTTTCTCATCCTCTTCCTCCGCTTCCGCATGCACAATAGATACTATCGAAATTAATTCAACGACGCTCTCATCTAACCAAGCAACTCGCTCAATATCAGTAAAAACACCAGGTTCTCCTATAGGATTCTTTTCCATAGCAACTCTAGGGATATAAATTACTCTACCGGAAAAATCATTTGTCGCTGTAAAACGAATCAAAACCCTTTTACCCGTCTGCATTGCCTCCGCACTCGCGAACTTGAGCATACTTTCAAAACGAGATGCCCCCTCTTCTAATTTGATAGCACGAAAAGCTGGCGACATATAGATAACAGCCGAGACCATAAAAGCCATCAAAACAACAACCACCAGCATTAGTTCTATCAATGTAAAACCTCGCTGGTGGTTCATATTCTATCTCCTATTAATCAGCAAATATGCGATTAGAGACCCGTTCCGCTGCCTGAGCCCCCGCCGCTTTCACTATTCAAAAGCTCTTCAGCAGCATTCTCATCGAGCAGAGTAATATCATCATCTGTATCAGCTTGCCCATCCGGTCCCAATGAATAAAGTTTATAAGGGAGATTGAGTGTTGTACTCTCATCTTCTTCCAAACTTAATGTACTATCATCTTGAGGTTCATAGACTAAAGCATTTCCCCAACTGTCTTCAAAACGAGTTCCAGGTTTTAAGTACGGGCCTTGCCATCTTTCTCCCAGGCGCTCATTTTCAAAGCTCGGCTTTAACATTAATGCATTCAAACCACCCTCATCTTCCGTAGGATAATGACCAATATTAAGACGATAATTATCTAAGCCATTTTGGATCTGATTCAAAAAGAGTCGTGTTGTATTCTGCTCTGCCGATTTCTGCTGAGGAATAACGTATACAACTAAAACCGTAGCTAGCATCATCAAAATCACGATAACCAGCAACACCTCAATCAATGTAAAACCACCTTGTCTCTTACGAGCAAGCTTGGTACTGTATTTAATCATGTCCATCTTCATATCTATGACAAACTGTTTATTTCGACGCTAACATTTCAATTCATATTCAAATGAAAACCGAAATTATTCGCTTATAGCAAAATTTTTCTAAAAATATCCAAAATTAAGAAATAAAAAGTATCTAATACATTCCTGAAAATTTCAAATCTCACAGCCAAAACATCTCTAAGAACAACTCCTAATTGCCAAAGATAAAATTTTTGATAATATTTAATATGTTAATTTCAGAAACATTAAAATAACAAAATAAAATTAATTTAACAATTCTCAGAGAAAATTATTTCAAAATTAAAAATCCTTAAAGAACTCAGGCATTGATATTAATGATCAACTTTAAAAAGGAATTAACTTATTTTATAAATCACCGGTTTTCTGGGGAAAAATTCAATACTGAAAAATAAAATCTGCTAATCAGAAATCTTAAAAGGGGTATAAGTTAAATGAATATATTTCTCTTCCCGAAATCAAAGCACTAATTTTACACCACAGCAATATTTAAAATTCTACGATCCACTGTCGAGTTTGGACATTTCAAATATGTACAATAAAACGTTTAAAACCGTAACCTTTTTCGCTAAAAAGAGAGTACATCAAGTATCTCACCCCTATAATACTCAATAAATTTCTCGTAATATAGAGTGCTCGCGAATAAAGAGATTCTTCTGTTATCTGGCAATTTAAAAACGGTTTTCTGTCTACTGCAGCATAACCCTGAAGCTGCAATGCGAATAATTCCATTAGTTATAATACAATCTTCGAAAATAGTATTCCTGCAAACCTCCAATGATAATAATCAACTCCGCTGCAGAATAAATAATATCTGCAATTTCTGAATAATATTATAATAATCTACTCATCTTTATTGGCAAACAAAAATATTTCTCTGAAGCATACTCACCATAATTACAGCTAGTTAAAGCAAAACCGATCTTGAAAACTCCGTAATATGGAAACGTAAAAATTCACCAATGTTTTATCTTATACTTCTAATGTCTTACAGTAAATTGTTTCGGTATAATGAAGAGATTCAAATTCGACAAATATCTGCTGCTTAACTGAATCAATCGGAGGGACGACATATCTGAGCATATTGTGTATAGGAATGCAATGTGTGAACTTAATATATCTTAATAATCACTTTTTAAATTTTTGTTTTATCTTCTTTAAAAGACGTTGGAGACGAGCTTTTTCTCTAATAGGCACGCAAAGAATATGGCATAACAAACGATAACGTCTCTGTAGCGTCCATGGAAGAGGATTGGGCATTTGCAGTCCCTGTTTTAAACAATAATCAACTACTTCCAGATACGCATCATAATACTTCCATGTTTCAGGGGTCCATCCTTGCCATGGTTTTGGATGGAAAGAAAAATGCAAATAAGCTCTATCTATATGGCGATCCATCCGATATTCTGCACAGAGTGGAGCCTCTGGAGAAAAACAAAGAAGACTATTCATGATAGCTTCATCTGTATAACGATATGCAAAAGATCCACTATCAGTTACTCCCGATTTGATACGAGGTAGAATACGATCAATCTGATCCTTAAACAACTCAAGAAAAGCGCGATGTTTTCGATGAATGATAAACACTCCTGAGCCACAAGAATTCCGAAGACGAGATTCTGCTAAATGATGCTCTACATCACGCTTCCATATATCTAATATGGCACGCGGAATATCATTATGAAGCTATCCCGACTCATATTCACAAACATAAGATAATTCAGTCTCTTTTTCACCGCTCATACGAATATGGATGCGATCAGGGGGAAAATCTAACAGTGCATCTGAACAATTTCCTGAAAAAAATCCATCACAATCAATCCAAGATGCGAACTCTGTTTTAGCCAAAAGCATAGCTGCGGGTTTGGCACAATTCATACTACGCAGATAATTACCCGCATCATAAACTTCAACGGAATTAAATTGCTTCAGTGATTGCTTCTGAGCTTCGGAATATCCTTCCCCCAGAACAATAACAGGCTCGTTCATTCCATTCTTACGCATCGATGCAATTAATAAAAAAACTCCCCATAGGTAATTCGTATCACTGGCTGTAACAATTGTATTGATTGGTTGTATATCTGTATCCATATCAAAAATTTGACTAGGTAGATCCTAATTATAGGGCAAGTCATCTGTGCTAACGAAGCCCCAATATGAAATTTTCTCGCATTGAACAGAAAATTCACAAACCGTACACCTAAGATATAGATTACATTTTATTTCCGACTTTGTTAAGTTTATCAATAAATACAGATTTTTTACTCTCTATGTGACTCTAAATAGCTATAAACTTATCCTTCTTTATTGTATTGAAAAATAAAATGTCAAATATAGACTTCTATATGTAACTGCAAATCCGCAAAACAAAAATACCGAATCTCTAACTAACACTCTAAAGATTCGGATTATCCTACAATTTGGTGGAGCCGAGGAGGATCGAACTCCTGACCCCCACAATGCCATTGTGGTGCTCTACCAACTGAGCTACGACCCCTACCAATCATCATTGCACGAGATATTTGGCGACCCTACCGGGACTCGAACCCGGGTTATCACCGTGAAAGGGTGGTGTCCTAACCGCTAGACCATAGGGTCCCGCACAACGGAGAAAACTTTATCAGACTTCCATTTCTTTGCAAGCGTAAAAAGTACTTTTTTTAATTTTTTTTGTTTTTCTCAGATTTAACTCTATTTTATTGCTAATAATCTTTCATCATAGTATCCTTACAAGAAGGGATTGAAAACCTATGAACAACAAAAATTGCATCAATCGAAGATCTTTTTTAAAAACATCTGGAACTATTACTGCTGGAGTCGCTCTTTTAAATTTTAATTCTGTTTCTACAGCACAAACTGCAGAAAAAATTTCTCAATCTATTCGCACAGCTACTGATCAAGTGGAACTGGGCAAGACAGGTATTATGCTGAGTCGTTTAGGATTTGGCTGTGGAACTAATAGCGGTGCAATTCAACGAGAAATGGGCCAAGAACATTTTAATCGAATGATTCGGCATGCTTATGAAAACGGAATAACTTATTTTGATTCTGCAGAATCTTATCATACTCATACCTGGCTTAAAGAAGCACTTAAAGGAATTCCCAGAGAAAAACTTTTTATTCAAACTAAAATTCCTGGTTGGGGAATAAAAAATGCAGACGAAGCTTTTTCTCGCATTGAAGGTTATCTCAAAGAACTAGGAACTGACTATATTGATTCTCTTCTCATTCATTGTCAAACTGATGCAGAATGGAATCAAAAAGCACGTCCTATTATGGATGGTATTAGCAAAGCTAAAGAAAAGAAAATGATTCGTACTCACGGTATTTCAGCCCACAGTATTCCAGCTCTGCGAACCGGACTTGCTGAAAAATGGTGTGAAACAATGCTTATCCGGCTCAATCCTCAGGGACATATTACCGATAGTGAAACAGCGGCTTGGAATGCTCCTAGTTCTGTAGACTTTATTCCAACCGTAGTTGACCTGATCAAAAAAATAAATCATGCTGGGAAAGGAACTATCGCAATGAAACTTGTTGGGAACGGTGATTTTAAAAAAGCTTCAGATCGAGAAAAGGCAATGCGCTTTGCTATGAATATAAAGGAACTCAATGCAGCAGTTATCGGGTTTAAAAATACGGAAGAAGTAGATGAATCGATTGAGAGAATGAATAACGCTCTTAAAACAAGTAGCTTAGAAATGTAGTTTTCCTCTTAAAATTCAGAATTACCTTTTATTTTGCCTTTCTCCACTATAGAAGAGAAAGGCAAAAATAACTTAATGGAGCATACCAGAACATACGCTTATACAAAAAGAAGAAGAAATGATTCACGGAGAGAAATTCTGCGCATGTGGCGTGGATTTGATGAAGAAGATCTAAAATTAAATATTCTCACTTCCTCTACTCCAGCAGACTATCTTACTAAGCTCTTTAAACATTATAAAATCGATAAGCATCATGAAAAAGAGCAGCTTCTCTATATTTGGAAACACTCAATCGCTCCAGAAATTCAAGCTCATGCCAAACCTGTCAATATTGTTAAAGGTGTCTTATTTGTTTGCGTTGATAATAACGCTTGGCTCTCAGAAATTGTACATTTTCATCGAAAAACCATTCTGACACAACTTCAAGCTGCTTTAGGTAAACAAAATATCCAGAAAATATCTTTCAGACTTAGCTAGATTTTCCCTTCAAATATGAATTTTGAAAATAATAACTCTCCAGCCACAAACTCTCTTTCAAAATCACTTGCGAATTTAGAATTTCCTGGTTGGGAACAATTTATTGTTCCAGATCTCTGGCAACAACAAGCAATTACTGCTCTCAAAGGGGGAAAAGATGTTGTTGTTCAAGCTCCAACAGGTGCAGGGAAAACTCTTATCTTTGAACAGTGGTCTAAATTAGGGAAAAATAACGCCCAAGCTATTTATACCGTTCCTACGCGCGCATTAGCAAATGATAAATTGGCAGAGTGGCGAACCCGCGGTTGGAATGTAGGTATTGCTACAGGAGACCTCTCTGAAAACTTGGATGCCCCCATTATTGTTGCTACACTAGAAACACAAAAATTACGTTTAATCAAAGGAGAAGGTCCATCTTTACTTGTTATTGATGAGTATCAGATGATTCGTGATTCTGATCGAGGACTCAACTATGAACTGGCCCTGGCAATGGCACCAATACACACACAACTCCTTCTTTTAAGTGGCAGTGTTTCTAATCCACACGATATCATAAAATGGTTTACACGTTTGGGCAGAGAGGCTGTTCTTATAAAAACGACACAACGTCCTGTGCCTTTAGAGGAGGTTCTTGTTGAAAATATTCATCATGGTATTCCTTCTAGCATCCGTGGTTTCTGGCCACGGCTTGTTGCAAAAGCTCTAGCAGAAGAACTGGGCCCCCTATTGATCTTTGCCCCACGTCGAGTTGAAGCTGAAAAATTGGCAGCAGAAATCGCTCGTTACCTTCCAAATCCTAATCCGCTTTATTTAACCCCTGAACAAAAACGTTGTGTTGGAAATAATTTAGCCCAGATGCTTAAAACTCGCGTCATATATCACCATAGCGGACTCAGTTATGCTGCGCGAGCAGGAGTAATTGAACCCTTGACTAAGGCGGGTCAACTTCGCGTCGTCGTTGCAACAATGGGATTAGCTGCTGGCATCAACTTTTCACTTCGCACAGTGGCATTAGCTGCCGATTCTTATAAACGAAATGGAATAGAACATCCAATTAGTCCAGACGAAATTCTCCAAATGTTTGGAAGAGCTGGACGTCGTGGAATCGATAAAACAGGGTATGTGCTCACCTCTGAAAAAGGGATCCGGCTCAACGAGGGATATCCATGCCGTCTTAGCCGCTCTAAATCTATTGATTGGAGTACATTACTGAGCGTCATGCAAGTCGCAGTCGAAACAGGTAGAGATCCTTTTCATGAGGCTTTGTCAGTTCAAAAAAGGCTTTTTACCTCAAATCTAGTTCCTTTAGGTATAGAGGAATCCCTCTCTTATCCCAATGTGACCTGCGGACTCAACACAGATACCGAACGAGCTAGGCATATTCGAAAACCATATCGCCAAATTTTAAACAGCCGTGGGGAGTGGCAACCAACTCCATTTCCACAAGAAATCCCTCTGAAAGAAATATTTGTCACTTCCTTCTCCCAGCAAATGAAAACTGGAAAACCTCAACCAAAACTGGATTCTACAGGTAAACCTATCCTCATTCCAGCTCTTACACATCGCTTGGCTGTAGAAAAAGTAGGAATTGGAAACCTCTGTAATATTATTCTTACTCAACAAAATCAGACTCCTATACCAGATGATAAGCCTAATATAAAATCTACTACACTTTCTAAAACTGAACAAATTCTCGATTCTAATCAAGATTCACCTTCTGTTGAATCTGAAGTTCCTCTATCTGAAACTTTTTCTTCTCCTCCCAACTTACAAACACACTCCATTTATGGCCGTCTACTTACCATTGCTGAAATTTATGATGGGGGTAATATTTATTTGGTTAAATATATACGCAGACTCATCAATTGGAGTGGACGTCAGGTGAAACCAGGCACTTGGAAATCCCGCGTAATTCCTCGAATTAAGGACGCATTTTTACAGCAAAAAATAAATATTCTTAAAATAGAGAAACGCATCAATAAAATTATTGCATTTTTGGATATTAGCAATATACCCATCTCCTGTTACATCGACCAACATGGAATTCCGCTCTTTAAACCAGCAATAAAAGAAGGGATCCCTCCTGAATGTGAACAATGTGAATGCAAATCCATTTGTCGAAAATTGACAACTTCTCCAGGCGCAGTTCTGCTTTGGCGTCGTTTAGGATTAATCACTCCATCAGGAGTTCCAACTATGAGAGGAAGAATAGCAAGTTTTTTTTCTGGAGGACCGGGTTTAGCCATTGCAGCTGCAATTGAAGATGAAGAATATCCCTTAAAAGAACTTATTTATGATTTAGCAAATCTAGATGCCGGTTTTCGTTTTGCGGGAGATGAAAATCGATGGGCAGGACGTTTAGCTTGGGTGTGTAAAAAACTCTATAATTCCCAAACTGCTCCCGGTTATCTGGAATACGGAGTTCCTCCAGAATATGGTTTTGGAGCCGCTGAAGTAATAGCAACTCTTCAGCATAATCCTGAAATGAAATCCAAATTCATAACTCCTTCTCTGGGAATTGGAGATATCGATCGTATTATTATCGAATGGCGCAGTCGTCTTAGACAAATAGCACACGCACCTGCACTTGAAAATTCACGTTGGACAGAGTTACAAAAACTTTGCAAAACAACCCTCAATGAACTTGATTCTCCAACAGCAAGAGAACTGCCTCCATTAGAATTTAACCAGACTCGTCGCATTGAACATACACTCTTTTTCAAAAAGCACTGATACTTCCAAGCTTTTTGAGTCCTCAAATAAATCAATATTTAAAATATTTATTTTTTAAATGCAGAAAATAATCCATTGGTACTGCTATTCAATTTTTAAAATCATCATAAGCTCTCTATTTTAAAAAGATAGAGATACTATTTTGTATTTATATACATATAAAGTTCTCTGATTATATCAAAACATATTAGGATTATTTTTCTCTTCTAATTAAAGAGTAGATGATAATATAATTGACATCCCAATTAAAATTAAGGTTTTAATCTTTTCCACAGAGCACTAGGACTCTCATTATGAAAACGATTTACTGCTGTAACACCATAAATATAATTCATCTTCCGATCACGATAGGGAATCTTATAAAAGGTATCACTAGTAATTCCAACAATATTCTCAGGTTTACTTATATCCAGATCCGCTCCATCAGGCACCCTATAAATGACAAAATAAACAGGCATCACCGGATTGCGAGGATTCTTATTTGTCTTCCATCGTAATAGATAAGCGGTATCTGTTTTCTCCACACTTAAATCCTCTATATTAGGCGGGAGACTTTTATTCATCTTTGTATATGGTGGAATCAATGCTGGAAATTTATGATAATTAGTACGTAGTTCATCTGCAATTCCTTCAGTATTTTTTAAAATTTCTCCAGCAGGCCAAAAACAGTTTCCTCCGATTCCCTGTAAGGAACGAGTTAAAGTTAATTTTTCATTCAATTCCTTCATATTCATTGTGCGAACCACATTCTGACCAATATACAAATGCACTCCCCCTGTATTTTTATTCCACCAATTCACTAAAGTAATATAATCTGCCAATTGATGGCCAATTTCCCAATAAACCTGAGGTATATTATAATCAATCCAACCAGCTTTAACCCATTTTAGAATATCAGCATAAAGATCATCATAGTTCTGCAAACCTAAAGTATTGCTTCCAGAACCATCGGGCGTATTGTTTGCATTTCGATAAATCCCAAAAGGACTAATACCAAAACGCACCCAAGGTTTATTTCGAACTATGGTCTTCTTAATTTCATAAATCAAGCGATTTACATTATCCCTACGCCAATCGGCCCTCTGCTCTTCTTTCCATCCAAATGGAATTCCATATTTTTTAAAACTACTATCATCAGGGAATGTCACACCTTTAATAGGATATGGATAAAAATAATCATCCATATGGATAGCATCTACGTCATAACGAGTAATAATATCTTTAATCACATTACAGATAAAATCACGATTTGAAGGCACTCCCGGATCAAAGAATATCTGCTTTCCATAGGTAATAAAACGCTCCGGCTCTTTAAAATAAAGATGATTTCTAGCTAAAATATTAGTTCCACCTGAAGCACTTACACGATATGGATTTAACCACGCATGAAATTCCATATTCCGTTTATGACACTCTTGTATCATAAAACTCATCGGATCCCAAAATGGCTCCGGAGCCTGTCCCTGCTTCCCTGTCAAAAAGCGGCTCCATGGTTCTAATTCAGAAGCATACCAAGCATCAGCCTCTGGACGAACTTGAAAAACGACAGCATTGATTCCGCACTTTTTCAAAAAATCAAGTTGTTCAATAAAAACATCTTTTATTTCAGCTGTAGTCATTTCAGCATATTGTGATTGGAATACCGTCTGTATCCATGTTCCACGAAATTCACGCTTCAGAGAACGCATTTCTTTAGCAGAGTTTAAACTCTCAACATCCTCTTGTATCTCTTGAGAAGACGCTCCCCCCTTTAACTGAACTGAGCTGTACTGAGTAGGTCCAGTACAAGAGGTGATCCCCAAAATGATGATGGACACTACAACTACAAGTAAACAGAGTACACTATACCTATGAACTCTCATATCTTTAAAAAATTAAATGAATTATAAAAAAAAAGAAATAGTAAAAAACTATTTTAACAAAAAATTATCGATAAAGTGTTTTCGATCAAAACAAATTCACTAATTCTTCTTATCTTGCTTCTTTTCTAAAATGTGTTGATATAATTCTAATGTTCTTTTCCCTAAAATCTGCAAAGATGCTCTCTTTGCAACCTGATTATGCATCTCCCATCTATCCTCCATAGAAAAGCTTAAAGGATTATTTCCTATTTCCAACATTGCACTAGCAAGTTCTTCAATTGATTCAGGTTTAACTAATTTACCTTTTCCTACCATATGAAAAGCCTCTGGTATTCCATCTAGAGCTGAAGCAATAACTGGGCGTCCACTTGCAAATGCCTCTAAAAGAACTAAACCAAAAGATTCTGTACCTATTGCAGGATGAACTAAACAATTAATTGTATTCATCAAATCTGGGATATTTCGACAATAGGGAGTCAAAAAAGCCTTTCCTTTTAAACCAAGTGTACAAATATCCTCTTGTAAAATCTCTTTTAAAGAACCTCGTCCAATAATTAAAAAACGAGCATGAGGTAATCGATGGTGTATTTGCGCCGCCGCCTTCAGAAATTCTCTTTGTCCTTTTCCTCTTGGATAATCATATCCACCTACTACGGCAAAAATAAAATCTTTCTCTCCTATACCCCATTCTTTTCTAAGATTTCCGGATGGCTTTGGGTAAAATAAATCAGTATCGATCCCACAATGAATAACGCTAATTTTGGAAACATCTCCTAATAATCGTGGTCGATGATGACGTTCTGGTTCTGGAGAATTTGGGTCATCAAACCCACGTTTCATAACTAATTCAGTAAATTTTGAAACTGCAATAACATGATCACATAAGTGTAAAAGAGCAAGACGACTCGGTAGAGACCTTGGACTTTTAGCTAAATGACGTGTAAAAATAATTTTCGGATGTCTCAATGAAAGTGCTACTGAAAAAAAAGTCGGCCAATAATCTCTTCCATGGTGTGCATGAACAATATCATAACCTCCATGGCGTATTTCTCGAGCCACCGCACGCATGAAATGAATTTTAAGAGGCCCCTCCGGTGGAGAAATAATCTGAGGGAGCTTTGATGCCACAACCTGTTTACAAAACTCTCTTCCTTCTGGCCCCATTAAGCGAGCATCTACACCTAAGGAACGTAACGCTAAAATGACCTTCACACATTGATCATCTGTTCCTCCCCCTGTAAGCAACGTATTAAGATGAAGGACTTTCATCTACTTTCTAATAAAATATATTCTTCGGGATCTGAATCAATTTCTGCGATTCCCAACTGACAATACTTCTTTCCTGAACGAATAGCATCTTCCAACAATCGATCATTTTCATTTAATCTCACTCTAGATGACGGTTCATGCCACAAATGAAAACAACAAGCTCTTCCTCTCAGGTCTTGACGCTTGATTCCAGAATTCAACAATCTTATCGCTAACTCACTATCCTCTCTGCCCCAACCTTCAAAAGCCTCATTATATCCATTAATTTTGAGCATATCATTTCTCCAGACCGCTTGATTACAAGCACGAATTCCTCGTAAATCAGAACGAACTCGAATTGACGGTACAGGCCATCTCCAAGCATTTTTTACCCCTTTTAATTGAAAGCTTAACATAGCTCTCCATCGTTCAGTAGTTAAATTCCCATTGCCAAAATAAGATAATGCCTTTTTTTGAACAAGCGCTCTATGACCTTGGATGAAAAAGCCTTTCTTGGCAAAAGCTCGATGATCTTCAATAAAATGGGATTCTGGGACAGAATCTCCGTCTAAAAATACAAGATAATCACCTTTGGCACAAATAATTGCTCGATTTAAAATACGTGACGCTCTAAAACCACGATTCGTCTGTGAAACAAAAACACTTCTTGAGTGCCATCTTTTAGAATATGATAAGAAGAGTTCTTTTGTTCCATCTGTTGAGCCATCATCCGCAAGTATTATTTCATCAGGCATTGATGTTTGCCTATCTACTCCTCTCAAAACCTTTTCTAACAGATCTACTTGATTATATGTTTTAATTAGAAGTGAAATGGACACAAAACAACAAAATAATTTATTTTTGTCTATTATCAAATTTAGATCGTATCGGATCAGCGAAAGTTTTACTGTATCGCACTGCTGCAGAATAAGAATTCGTCCAAGCTATAAAATACCCTTGCCAACCATCTAAAAAACCTAATTTAAGCACATACCCTCTAAAAAAACGAAAAAATGGTCTAAATCCTAAATTTATCAAACTAGGTTTGCGACCTGAATTCTGAAAGTTATGTAAAAAATCCTCACTATAAGGAACTATTTTCCCTATCACTTGATCAATGGATTCTTCGCTATAGTGAAGCAAATTACTATGCAATCTTCCTGTTCTTCCTTCAGTTTTTAGATACCCATGCGGATCAATCCCCGTCCAACGAGCTTTTCCCCGTTTCCATAAACGCAACTGTCTATCCGGATACCAATCACCATGACGAATCCAACGTCCCTTAAAAAAAGCTAATCTGGGAAAATCAAACGCATCATAATTTTCTTTAGGATCTAAAATCATCCGTTCAATCTCTTTCCTTAGATCATCCGACACTACTTCATCTGCATCTAATCCTAAGATCCAAGGTTGTGTCGCTTTATCCGTAACACTGTTTTTCTGAGCTATAAATCCCTTCCAAGACTCTCGATAAACCTTTGCACCATACTCGAGAGCAATTTTCTCTGTATCGTCTGTTACTTCTTCATTTAATACAATAACGATTTCTGAAACCCAATCTTTTACACTCTCCAGCGATTTACGGATACGATGCGCCTCTGCCCCTGAAATCATACAAACACTCAGAGGCAATACTTCTCTCTTCATAAGATCTGAATTATAGAACTTCTATAAAACTTCCCATACAGCCTCTTCTTCCGAAGTGCAAAGCGGGAACATATCCCCAAAACCGGAGATTTCAAGAATATGACGAACAGGCCCTTCTGGGACAAAAATAGCAAGCTTACCCTTATGATTCTTCAATTCCTTACCAAAAGCTAAAATAGCACAAAGTCCAGCTGAACTTAAATAATCAACCCCTGAGAAATTAAACACAAAATATCGATCTCCTTTTTTCATCAACGGTTCATAATATGACTTAAATTCAGGAATACGCTCGGCATCTATTTTTCCATTAACTGTAATAATCTTTACCCGATTAGAAGTATCACTTTTAATAATTGCAGTTGTCTCAACCGAAGTATCTTCAGCCAAAGAAATATCTTCTAGTTTCTCATATATGGAAAACATCTGATTAAAACCAGCTAGGTTTAAAATTTGCCTTACAGAACCCTGTGGTGCACAAATTAATAAACTCCCGCTTGTTCCCTTTAACTTCTTTCCAATCGTAAGAATACCACACAATCCAGCCGAACTCAAATATTCTAATTGTGTGAAATCTAATACAATCTTATTTCCATAGTTTTCAAGAACAGTATTACATTTCTGTTCAAAATCAATCACTCCATCTGCATTCAACCGGCCAGCAACTTTTATGATTGCTGTCCCAAACATCTCTTTAACATTGATATCCATATCCATTAAATTAAATACTCAATTTTATCAATGAAATCAAATATTTTCTAGTCTCAATAATTTCTTTTATCTGAGCTAAAAGCTTTTTCAATCAATTGAGGATTTGGAGGAGTTGTAAACAAACTAACAACAGGAGTAACTACTAATGGAACCACCATTGAAATTGCCCCCGCAACTGGAATTCCAGGACTACCCCACTTAATAAAAAGAATAATTGAGAGAAATAAACCAGAAAACATACCAGCATACGCTCCAGCTTTGGTTGTTCTCTTCCAGAAAAGCCCATAAATATAGGGGCCCAGAAAAGCTGCCCCCAAAGCTCCCCATGCTATCACCATTAAATTAACGATAAAATTAATTTTAACTAAAGCCAATAAAAGCGAGATTAAAACAAAAACACCACACAATACTCTCATTAAAACCATTGTGCGATGCGCCTTTTTTTTCTCTTCATCTTTGGTAAATGCTCCATAGATATCAATTGCAATTGCAGAACTGGATACTAAAACCAAAGAGGATAAACTGGACATTGACGCAGAAAAAACCAATAATAGAATAATTAAAACTAACCACGCCGGCACAAATGTCACAATAAAATGCGGAATCAAAATATCCAAATTCAATTTTCCTCCTGCAACACGAATAGGATTTAAATCTTCCGGATTTGGGAAAAACAGATGAGTTAATGCCCCTGTATAATATGCTCCAAAAGAAAGACACAGAGATAAACCTCCAGCAATAAAAATAATTCTGTGCACATCTTTTTTATCTCGAATAGAGTAAAATTTCTGAACCATTTGAGGTAATGACCAAGGGCCGAAACTTGTAATAAATACAAGACATAACAAAATCATCCATCCTGGGAAAAGGCCTCCACTCTCTGCTGCTCCTTTTAAAACTCCATCTGGATTAAATAAATCAGGCATGTTAACAGGTTGTAATAATTGATGAAAAGTAGAACTAAAACCTCCTTTCATTTCAATTAGCATTGCAACCATTAACATCACCCCGGCAAACTCCACTATTCCTCGAACAAAATCACTGACTACAACCGCAAAATATCCTCCCATCACCAGGTATACACCAGTCAAAACAGCTAAAAAAACCAAAGCTTCTCCATACTGCAAGCCCATCGTCTTTTCAAATAAATAACTTAAGCCCATATAAACAGAAGCGGAATATGGGACAAGAAGTGCAAAAATAGCAATTCCTGAAAAAACTTGGAGCGGTTTACTCTCATAGCGAGCAGCTAAAAACTCAGGCATCGTAATTGCGTTAAGACGTGAGGTCATTTCTCGAGTACGTCCAGCGAGAATCAGCCAAGCCAAAGATGTTCCTATTAAAGTATTACCTACTACAATCCAAAGTGTCTGAACGCCAAAACCCCATCCTAATTTTCCCGCATATCCAATAAAAATAACTGCTGAAAAATAGCTGGTTCCATAGGCAAAAGCACTCATCCAAGGGCCTAGAGAACGACCACCTAAAAAGAAATCCCCTACATTATGTGTTTTTTTCATACACCAATACCCTATTCCTAACATTGCTAAAACATAAATAATAACAATGCTTACATAAAGTGATGTATGACCTGCAACCGTAGTTATAGAAGCATCTGTTGTTTCCACAGCTCAGAGATAATGCCTATTTTTACCCTTTTTGTCAAATGCAACTCATCTAAATATCACTAGATTTTATTGTGGAAAGAAGTAATTTTAATAACTATTTTGTTTTAGATACTCTTATTAAAATAAATGCATGCTAACATACAAAAATCGAAAAATTACCATGCATATGCCTTACTTTTCATAAAATAAAACAAAAAAAACTTGAAAATTTGTACTCTGCACTGTAATATGAATTTGTATGACAAATGTAGCGCCTACAAGATACCATGAAGGAGAAGTTCTAGCTGTGATTATGGGGGGTGGGCAAGGTTCAAGACTTTTCCCCCTAACAAAAGAACGTTCTAAACCTGCTGTTCCCCTCGCAGGGAAATACCGCCTTGTCGATATCCCCATTTCTAATTGTATTAACTCCGGTATTCGTAAGATATATCTTTTAACTCAATTCAATTCAGCCTCCCTCCATCGTCATATCACTCAATCTTATAAATTCGATCAATTCTCTGATGGATTTGTAGAAATATTGGCTGCAGAACAAACTTTTTCTAGTAACACTTGGTATCAAGGTACCGCAGATGCAGTTAGAAAAAATCTTGGCCATTTTGGAACCAATCAATATCGTTACTCTCTAATTCTCAGTGGTGATCAACTTTACCGTATGGATTTTCGCCAAATTATCCAGCAACATATTAACACGGATGCAGATCTGACAGTCGCAACTATTACCAAAGGCCGTAAAGATATTTCTGAATTAGGAGTTATGCAAATTGACGAAAACCGGCGTGTAACTAACTTCATTGAAAAACCTAAAGATCCTGCTGTTCAAGATTCATTACTTATTCAAAAAAACTGGTATCCTCGCTTTGGCATCCAAGGCAATGAGGATTGTTTTCTGGCATCAATGGGAATTTATGTATTTAAGAGAAGTGTACTTGAAGAACTCTTAGCTAATAATGATGCCACAGACTTTGGACGCCATATTATCCCATCTGCAATAAAAACTCACCGAGTCTTCTCATACATATTCCAAGGTTATTGGGAAGATATTGGAACTATTGGAAACTACTTTGAAGCTAATCTGGATATGGCAGCTGAATTACCCTCTTTTAATTTCTTTGATATGCACTCGCCAATTTATTCTAGACCGCGCTTTCTGCCTGCCTCTAAGATTAATGGAGCTAATATCGAGCATGCAACTATTGCTGACGGATGCATTATCAACCATGCCCATTTAAAAGATTGTGTTGTGGGGTTGCGTACTATTATTGAAAGGAACGCATCTCTCTATCGTGTTGTTCTCCTTGGTGGTGATTACTATGAAAGCGAAGAATCCATCCTCCGCTGTCTATCTAATTCAACACCTAAAATTGGTATTGGAGAAAATACCATCATTGAAAATGCAATTATTGATAAAGGGGTTCGCATCGGAGCTAACTGTGTTATTTCTCCTAAAGGAAAACCAGACAAAGTAGATAATCCCCCCATGTACTATATTCGTGATGGGATCATCATTATTCCAAAAAACACAGTAATTCCAGATAATACAATAATTTAAATTCTAAAGATTATTAAAAGGAAAAGAGAATTTTTCCTTTGTTAAGAATATTAAAAATTAAAAGCAGTATACAATTATACTGCTTTTAATTTTAGTATCAGCTTTTATTAAAAATTATAAGAATTAAAACTCAAGATTCCCTTTTGTCCTCGGATAAAGAGCCACATCTCGAATATTTCCTATTCCTGTAATATAAAGAAGTATGCGTTCAAGCCCCAAACCAAACCCACTATGCGGAGCAGAACCATATTTTCTCAAATCTAAATACCACCAATAATCTTGTATAGTCATTTTAAGATCTTTCATACGTCGTTCTAACTTATCAAAGTCATCTTCGCGCTGACTTCCTCCAATAATTTCTCCTACTCCCGGTAAAAGAAGATCCGTTGCTGCTACTGTCTTTCCATCTGGATTCTGCTTCATATAGAAAGATTTCAACTCTATCGGATAATTAATGACGAATACCGGCTTATTAAAAACCTTTTCTGTAATATAGCGCTCATGCTCTGTCTGTAAATCAGCTCCCCACTCAACAGGATATTCAAATTCAACCTTAGATTCCTTCAAAAGTTTAATGGCATCCGTATACTCCAGCACTGCAAAATCCTGATCTACAATTAATTTTAATTTTTCGAGTAAGCCTTTCTCATAGTGCTGTTCAAAGAACTTCATCTCTTCAGGACAATTTTTCAGAACATCTGAGATAATATATTTGATCATATCTGTTGCTAACTCGATCAAATCCGGCAATTCTGAAAAAGCAATCTCTGGTTCAATTTGCCAAAATTCCGCCGCATGGCGAGCTGTATTAGAATTTTCTGCCCGGAATGTAGGACCAAAAGTATAAATTTTCCCTAAGGCCATTGCCATCGTCTCTCCTTCCAACTGTCCCGAAACAGTCAATCCAGCCTTTTTCCCAAAGAAATCATCTGCATAGTAATCACGACTAGATTCACTTTGAAGCACCGGTTTAGATGGATCTAAAGTAGTAACTCTGAACATTTCTCCAGCTCCCTCACAATCACTGCCAGTTAAGATTGGAGTATGAACATAGACAAAACCTCTCTCTTGAAAGAAACGATGAATAGCAATTGAAAGAACAGAACGAACACGAAATACCGCATTAAAAGTATTTGTTCTTGCTCTCAAATGTGCTATCGTCCTTAAGAATTCTAAAGTATGCCGCTTTTTCTGTAAAGGATATTCTTGGGATGATACTCCCAGTACTTCTACTGAAGTTATATTAATTTCAGGTATTTCCTTATTCTTATAAGAATTAACTACTACACCAGAAACTTTTAATGCAGCTCCAACATTTTGCCTCACAGCAATCTCATAATCTGGACAATTCTTTTCATCTACAACTAATTGAATACCTTTTAGACATGTTCCATCATTTAATTCAATAAAACATATTCCGCGAGAATTCCTAACTGTTCTTACCCATCCGCACAGCGTAACAATAGAATCTAAAAACTGTTCCTTATTTTTAAAAATTTTATCAATATCTTCGTGTTTCATAAGATCAAATCAGATATTTAAGTATAGACAAAATATAAAGACCCGGAATCTCTTTCCGGGCCCTCGAAATCATTTCTTTATTAATTATGCACGAGGAGGAAGTTTTTTCTCAACTCGAATTGCATCAAGTTTTACATACTTCGGAAGGCCATCAAACATTGGAGGCTGCACTTCTCCTTCAATCAATGGACGAGCATAATTAATAAATTTCTCATTAGGCAGGAAACCATCTTCCGTAATCCATTCACGAGGTAAAAAATGCTCTACATTGGCAATCTCTTCCAGCGGATGTAAATCCGTTGTCCATGTATAAGGATTTTCAGAAGTACGAACAATCTTCACCATGAAGCCGGATTTACCATCGACAGCAGCTTTAACTGCAGCTGTACCACAAGCGAAAGCTTCATCAATATCAGTCTGACTTGAAAAATGAGATGCAGCTCTCTGAGCATACCCCAGCTTTACAGTACGAGTTTTTGTACCAAGTTTACCTTGAACAATCTTAGCCAACGCTTCTGCTGAGCCAGAGAGAACAGGATGTCCAAAAGCATCTAAATTATTCTTATCTGCTCCTAATTCCTCTCCATTCTTATCTTTCAGTCCTTCTCCTACTACTACAACACAGTATTTATACTTTTCAACTGTTTCTTTGACCTTTGCTAAGAAAGCATCTTCATCAAATGAAACTTCAGGTAATAAAATAATATGAGGAGCATCCGCTTCAGTACGTTTCGCAAGAACTGTCCCTGCTGCAATCCAACCAGCTGAACGTCCCATCACCTCAATAATACAACAAGATCCGTCATCCGTTGCCATGGCACCAACATCAATACCTACTTCCATTGTAGTAACAGCATTGTATTTGATAACAGATCCATATCCAGGGCAATGATCCGTCTTAGGTAAATCATTATCAATTGTCTTAGGGACACCAATCACACGCATATCATAACCTCTCTTAAGAGCCTCCAGATGAATTTTGTGCGACGTATCCTGCGAATCATTTCCACCTGCATAGAAAAAATAACGGATATCATGCGCTTTAAAGACTTCAAAGAGACGATCCATATCCTTAGCAGCTTTCTCAGGATTCTTCTTAAAATCAATTTTATATCTGCAGGTCCCTAAAGCAGCTGCAGGAGTATATTTCAAGCCTTGGATAGAACGCTCTTTTTCATCATTCAAATCACAAAGATCTTCATTTAAAATACCATAAATACCGTTTAGTCCACCGTATATTTCCTCGATGCACTCATGCTTACCTGCTTCCAATATAACCCCCGCAATACTTGCGTTGATAGCACAGGTTGGTCCGCCCGATTGGGCTACTAATAAATTACCAATAATTTCAGCCATAATTATATTCGCTTATAATAGAAATATTCCTACTTAAACTGGCGTGAGTTTTACTCCTCATCAAGCCGTCTTAAGAATCTCAAAAATACTTCAATCGGTCAAAGTTTAAACACAAAAATTTCTATAAAATCTCGCTACTTCACAAGATCTGCAACAGAAGCAGCTTCTTCTTTCAATTCATTAACAGTCGCTTCAATTTTAGCTTTGCCAAATTCATTAATTGGAAGATCTTGAACTATGCTCCAGCCATTTTCTGTCACACGAATAGGAAGCGAGCAGATTAAACCTTTCTCAATTCCATAGGAACCATCAGAACATACAGCAACACTTGTCCAATCAGCTGGATGAGTTGGCGTCTCTAATGAAACAACTGTTTCCAAAGCGGCATTCGCTGCTGAAGCCGCAGAAGAAAGACCTCTAGCCTTAATAATCGCAGCTCCGCGTTGTTGAACTGTCGTAATAAATTCATTTTTCAACCACGCTTCATCCTCAATCGTTTCTATTACTGGCTTCCCCTGAATTTTAGCGTTATAAAAATCAGGATATTGCGTAGAAGAATGATTTCCCCAAATAACCATATTACTCACATCGGAAACGGCTACTCCAGCCTTTTTAGCTAACTGCGCTTTTGCACGATTTTCATCCAAACGAGTCATGGCAAACCAACGATTTGCAGGTATATCCTTAGCATTGTTCATAGCTATATAACAATTTGTATTACAAGGGTTTCCTACAACTAAAACTTTAACATCACTGGCTGCATTCTTCTGAATAGCCTGTCCTTGTCCAATAAAAATCTTACCATTGATATTAAGAAGATCTTTACGTTCCATACCAGCCTTGCGAGGAACACTACCAATTAACAAAGCCCAGTTTACTCCATCAAACCCAGTATTTAAATCAGAAGTTAATACCAACCCTTTAAGAGTTGGAAAAGCACAATCATCCAATTCCATAGCAACACCTTCCAGAGCTTTCATTGCAGGCTCAATCTCAATTAGATGGAGAATTACAGGCTGATTGGAACCAAATATAGCACCTGATGCTAAGCGAAATAAAAGACTATAACTAATATTACCGGCGGCTCCGGTTACGGCAATGCGAATAGGTTTATTCATTTTTATATAATTTGTTGTTTATCATAAACTGGACTCAAAAAGAGACCACATCCCCCATAATTATAATAATGTAAAAGTATTTTATGCAATCGTAAATTTCCTTGCCTATAAATTATCTTAAATTATATTTTTGTCTTTGTCTCCAGATATCATAAAGAAACACAGCTGATGCTGAAGCGACATTTAAAGAATCAACCTCATTAGACATTGGAATTCGAATTGAATGAGAACAATGTCTTAATACCTCTTCTGAAAGTCCTTGTCCTTCATTTCCTACAACTAAACAAAGATCTTTACCAGACCAAGAATACTCTCCTAAAACATAGGACAATGAATGAGGATGTGCAGCTGCAATCTCCATGCCTTTAGATCGAAGCCAATCAAAAGTATTACATATATCTACGTTATCCACAACAATAACATTAAAAACATTACCTACAGAACTGCGAATAGAACGTCTAAGCCAAGGACTACAACAACGGGATCCAACAATAACTGCTTGAACTCCAAAGGCTGCTGCACTCCTAATAATACCACCTACATTTTCTGGATTTGCTAATTCATCAAGTGCGAAAAAAAAACGAGGACTTTTAGTTTTTCCCCAAGCTTCTTGAAGAGAAAAACGATGTTCCAATTTCCCCATCAACAAAACTCCTTGATAATACTTATAACCGGTAATATCTTTTAAAATCTCTTTTGTAGCTAAAAAAATCTCTATATGCTCACTTCTAGACTCCAACAAATTCTTTAATCGAAAATAATATTTTTCTATCATCAAACCACTGAGAACCATATGAGGACTTTTTAGAATCTGTAAGACAACTTTCTCCCCTTCTCCAATGAAAATTCCATCAATATTTTGTTCAGGAGAATACTTCATCGAACGGTAAAAATTCAATTCGGGAATATCTAAAGAATCTATCTGACGTAAAGTAACCATCTTTCTCTACTCTCAACTTTTCATATGAAAATTAGTATATCTTTTCAACCTCTCCTCTTCGAATAATAATCTCCATTAGCTCTATAATTTCTTCTTTCAATCTGCAATTTATCATTAGATTTTTTTCCTATAATATCTTTCCTAATGCTCTGCGCAGTTTTTTGATCTACTTTATAACTTAAAAAAGAAGCTTGAGAAACTTTTTTTCTTTTTTCAGAAGGTCTTGGTTTATTAGCATGTAATAAAGTAAAGTAGTTTTGTTTATTAGGATTTTCTTTTGCATTAAGAAACAGCTTTTTTGAAAAAATTCCCATTCCCACCAAATAGAGAAAAACTCCTATTGCAGCAAATGGTATTACTGATAGTAAATCTGACCACTTTCCATCAAAAAACGGATTCTTTTCAGTTGCCCAAATTAAAATTGTATTCGCTGTCTTCGAAAATAATCCTGCAATAAAAGCAATAATAATTCCTGCAATTGCTCCCCCTGCAATATAGCCTGAAGCCAAAAGAACTCCTGGACTTCTATCTCCTTCCGCAGCTAATTGCTCTTGCGACAAATTCCGATATTTATTCTTTTTGGCTATATTTTTATCAATCAAAAATCGGATAGCCCCTCCTACAAAAATAGGTACAGATGAAGACAGCGGTAAATAAAGTCCCACAGCAAAAGCTAAAGATGAAACTTTACACATTTCCAAAAGAATGGCAATCATCACTCCTGTTAAAAGCAATCCCCAAGGGAGTTCTCCACTTAAAATCCCTTTAATAATAGTTGCCATTAAAGTCGCCTGAGGTGCTCCAAATTTAGTGACAACACTTCCATCTGGTCGTATTAGATGAGTCCCGTTGATACCAGGATCAACTTGATAAGCGATAGAACCATCATCTCTTACTAAATATTTTCCCATAGGAGCAACAGTCACATCACGATTGAACCAAACCCAATACTCATTTGAATCATTCTCAGCCTGAACTCCAGAAAGTGTTGTTTTACCTGTTAATTCTTTAGGATCGACTTTAAGATAAGAGGGAAAATTAGTTACAATTCTCCAACTAACTCTGCCATTATTATCCACTAAATAATTTCCTGGAGCAATCTCTTTTCCTTCTATTTCCCAATATGAATTCTGTGTTAAAAGCCAATATTCCTCCTCATTCGATTTATCATTTACCAAAAATCGTTCAAGATTATTCAAAGAAGATAAAACTAGTTCTTCTTTTATTTTCTCATATCCTAACTGGGGCACATAAACTGTTCCTGCAGCATTTAATTTCATAAGAACGGGACCTAAAATCAAAGCAGAACACAATGCCCCTATTAAAATAGCAATCTGCTGTGAACGAGGGGTTGCTCCTAATAAAAAACCAGTTTTAAGATCTTGTGAAGTAGTACCTGCATTGCTAGCCGCAATCGAAACAATTGCCCCAACAGAAAGAGCCGTAACATAATAGGAAGGAGATGTCCAATCTATAACAAGAAAAACCAGACACGTTAAAATTAGTGTTGCTACTGTCATTCCTGAGATTGGATTAGATGAAGAACCTATTTCACCAGTGACACGGGAGCTAACTGTACTGAATAAAAAGCCAAAAATAACCAATAGAATCGCTCCCAAAACATTCATATGAAGAGAAGGAGCTAATATGATCATGGTAATTAAAACAATAATACCAATAAGCACAAACTTCACTGGGAGATCAATTTCTGTTCTCACAATAGTGCTCCTTTGTTCTTCATTTGTCTTTCTCACCATACCTAGGCTCATTTTGATGCTATTCCAAATAAGAGGAAAAGATCTAAATACACTAATAAGCCCACCAGCTACAACAGCACCAGCCCCAATATACATAACATAACTACCTCGAATCTGATCTGGGCTCATATCCCGAATCAACATCATCGCTGGGAGTAATGGAGTGGTGAGTGAATCTCCAAAAAACTTAATCAATGGGATAATGACCAAATAAGAAAGTACTCCTCCCGCACACATAATACCCGCTATTCTCGGACCAATAATATAACCTACCCCCATTAGTTCCGGAGAAATCTCAGCCGAAATAGACCCTCCTTTGTATACTCCAGAAAAAATCTTCGTAGGAATCTCTTTCCAGAGATGAAATGCCGACATTGCTGTTTTATAAAGTAAGCCTATTCCAAAACCTATAAAAATCAATTTTCCACTTAAAAAAGAGTTTTTTAAATGAAGACGATCTTGAAATTTTCTGTTTGATTTGTTATCTAAACTTTTCTGAGCCAGTTGGCTACTATAACCGGCATCTGCCGCTTTCAAAACCTCTGCACAAGCTGTCCCTTCTGGATATTTTAAAATGCCGTGTTGCTCAACAATTAATGATCGTCTAAGAGGAATCATCATTAAAATACCTAACACTGCTCCTAATGTTGCCACAAGCATAATGCGCCCTAGCTCTAACTCGAATCCCAAGAGCATGATTGCAGGCATAGTCACTCCTACTCCAAACGCAATAGATTCCCCGGCAGAACCACTTGTCTGCACAATATTATTTTCTAAAACAGTTGCATTCCGTAACCCAATTTTTGAGAAAAGTTTAAATAGCGTAACTGAAATTACTGCTACAGGAATAGAAGCACTAACTGTCAATCCTACTTTTAAAACTAAATAAAGAGAAGAAGCACCAAAAAACATTCCCAATATCGTTCCCAATATAATAGGAAAAACTCCTAATTCCCTAATTTTTGCTTTAGGGGATATATATGGCATCATCCCCTGTCTCTTTATATAATTCCTCATTTTTAAATTCAGACTGACTTATAAAAAAACTTGGGTCTGTGAGTTTTTAAGCACTCCAGACCCAAATTAACCACGGAAAAAATAAAATAATATCGCTTTTAAGTCAACACTTGTTTGCAAAACTAAGACAGTATTGCTCCAGTACTCAGGAAAATCCCTTTGAAATTCATTTCGAGGGCTTGAGGATTACTAGCCTTTGCGAGTGCTTCTTCCTGAGTAATTCTTCCTTCTTGAACCAAAGCAAAAAGATGTTGATTAAAATTAATCATTCCGTCATCAGTACCAGTTTCAATAGCCGCCCCTAACTTCTCAAAACGACTTTCCTCAATCAGCTTGCGAACAGTCGGAGTATTAATCATTACTTCAATTGCCGGAGTTACACCTCCATCTATCGTCTGCACTAAACGCTGGCAAATAACGGCTTGCAATGTTGAAGCCAATTGACGGCGGACCTGATCCCGATCTTCAGCAGGAAAGAAATCCATAATACGGCCGATGGATTGAGGGGCATTGTTTGTATGCAATGTAGATAACA
This sequence comes from uncultured Verrucomicrobiota bacterium, assembly GCA_944389455.1. Classification (GTDB taxonomy): domain Bacteria; phylum Verrucomicrobiota; class Verrucomicrobiia; order Limisphaerales; family UBA1412; genus UBA1412. The sequence continues at coordinate 161,689 of CALXMK010000002.1, read as the reverse complement.
CCAAGTGCCCCGTATCCGCAGAACTCATAGCTGCCGACAAACTTACCTTATCACGCATCTCTCCCACCATAATAATATCTGGATCCTGACGTAAAATATGTTTCAATCCAGCCTGAAAAGACATCGTATCTAAACCAATCTCTCTCTGCTCAATAACAGATTGATTATCCTCAAATACAAACTCAATCGGATCTTCCAGAGTAATGATATGACGCTTAAAGTTCGCGTTAATGTATTCCAACATAGCTGCTAAAGTAGTTGACTTACCACTGCCTGTAGCTCCACACACTAGAATAATTCCTCGAGGGCTTCGTGCTATATCACGAATCGTCTCAAGTAATCCCAAATCTTCAAATGCAGGCACTTTTGTTTTTACATAACGCATCGCAAATGCAAATTGTCCGCGTTCTTGAAAAATATTTGTTCTGAAACGCCCCGTTCCCGGTAAATTATAAGAGAAGTCTGTTTCCCTATTCTCATCAAGATATTTTCTGGCATAAGCAGGCACAATACCATCAATGACCTCTTGCACCCATTCTTCTGTGGGGATAGGAGCTTCTACTGCAACAAGATCTCCATGAATACGAAAGATAACAGGACCTCCAACTTTAATATGAACGTCAGAGGCATCTCCTTCAACAGCTGTCTTCAATATTTTTTTAAATAATTCAACTCCCATATAATTTTATCCAATTATAGAAATTAATTAATACACTCTATGAATAGATTATTGTCTTTTTCTCTGTCTTTTAAGCCGCTCCTTAGTCTTATTTCTCAGATATATCAAATTCTGATCATTTTCTTCCCGATCAAGATATCCCATGCGATCAATGAAAAGAATTCCCTGAAGATGATCATATTCATGCTGAATTGCTCTGGCTAAAAGTCCTCCACATTCAAAATGGAATTCTTCTCCTTTTTCATTAAGAGCAGAAACTGTTATCTGCGAAGAACGCTTAATATTCGCAAAGATATCCGGAAAACTTAAACATCCCTCAGGTCCTTTCTCTAATTCTGTTCCAAGAGTTAAAACTGGATTGATTAATACCATAGGCATATGTATAGACACATCCATTTCTTTTCCATCAATCTTAATCCATGAAGGTCTATCTGAAAGTCTGACATCTATAACACAGAGTTGATACGCTTTCCCCACCTGTTGGGCAGCAAGACCTACCCCTTCCGCTTTTACCAAGGTATCCAACATATCTTGAATAAAGAGCTTTATCTCTTGATTTATTTCTGTGATTTTTTCTCCTTTACGCCGAAGAATAGGCTCTCCATACTTTGTAATTTCCAGTTCCATCAGAGCTACTTCCTGTTTTTAAACGAGATTTTCCGGATTTAAACCTTGAAGCGTACCTGGAATAAATATGCCATCTTTGCGAATTAATACATCATCAAACCAGATTTCTCCTCCTCCCCATTCTGGACGCTGAATTAAGACCATATCCCAGTGTACAGCAGACTTATTGCCATTAAAAGCAACGGAATAAGAAGCTCCTGGAGTAAAATGAATAGAACCAGAAATCTTCTCATCAAATAAAATATCACACATCGGATTTAAAATATAAGGATTCACTCCTAATGCAAATTCTCCGAAATAGCGAGCTCCTGCATCAGTATTTAATATTTCATTCAAACGCTTAGTTAAAGTATCATTTACAGAAACAGCCTCAATAATCTTTCCTTCTTTTACTGTCAATGTGATTTTCTCAAAATGCATTCCCCCATAAATTGTCGGAGTATTATAAGATATTTTACCATTGACAGAATCTTTTACCGGAGCTGTATAAACTTCCCCATCAGGGATATTCCTCAGTCCATTACACTTAATAGCTGGAAGACCTGCTATACTGAACGAAATATCTGTATCGGGTGCTATTAATCTAACTCGATCTGTCTTGTTCATTAGATCAACTAAAGGATCCATTGCTAAAGACATCTTGGCGTAATCTAATGTACATACATCAAAATAGAATTTTTCAAAAGCCTCCGTACTCATTGAAGCTGATTGTGCCATACTAGGAGTTGGCCAGCGTAATACAACCCAGCGCGTTTCATTAACTCTTTGATCCAATACAGGTCTCATCACTTTAGAATAAATAACCTGCTTATCTGAAGGTATATCACTCAATTCGCAAGAATTTTCACTTCCACGAATTGCAACATAAGCATTTACTTTCTTCATCCGTTCAAGTTCAATTTCACACTGTAACTGAACCTGTTCCAGGGTAGTCTCGCGCTGGACTTCTCTTACTAATTTGCTGTGCCGGATATCCAACAACGGGATTGCACCTAATCGTCGTGCAGCTCGAATTAACTCTACTCCCATTTCATCTGGAGTATCCATTAAATCAATTAAAACCACATCTCCTTCTTTTAACTTCATAGAATATGAAGTCAAGAGTTCACTCAATTTTATAAAACGAGGATCTGTCATCTATTTATTACATATTCTGCATTTTCTTATGTCGAAAGATACAAACAGCTAATGGTGGTAAAGTAAAGAGTGCTGACCAAGGTTGTCCATCATATTCATGAGGTTCAGCCTCAATTCCATTTCCGTTACCCACATTACTGCCTCCATAGATTTCAGCATCCGTATTTAATATCTCTTCCCACCCTCCTCTACGAGGCAGTCCTATTCTAAAGCCATGTCGTGGGACTGGGGTCAAATTCATAATAATCAACAAAACATCCTCCCCCTTCTCACCTTCACGAATAAATGAATAGGTACTCTGTTGATAATCATTGCAATTAATCCATTGGAATCCACCAATACGATAATCCATTTGCCATAAGGATTTATGCTCTTTGTAGATTCGATTTAGATCAATAACTAATCGCTGCGCTCCACAATGATACGGGCCCTGTCCTAAAACCTCCCACGGAATAGAGGTATTCTCATTCCATTCTGTTCTTACTCCCAATTCACCTCCCATGAAAAGCAATTTTTTCCCAGGATAGGTCCATTGCCAAGCTAATAACGAACGCAAATTAGCAGCTCTTTGCCAATCGTCTCCTGGCATTTTTTGCATCAAAGCCCCTTTTCCATGAACTACCTCATCATGAGAAAATGGCAAAATAAAATTCTCATGATAATGATAGAGCATTCCGAAGGTTAAATTATTATGATGATACTTACGATAGATAGGTTCTTTCTGGAAGTAATCTAAAGTATCATGCATCCACCCCATATTCCATTTGAAATCAAAGCCTAGACCTCCCATATAAGGTGGTCTTGTTACTTGTGGCCAGGCTGTTGACTCCTCTGCAACCGTAATAATTCCAGGAAACTCAGTATGGGCTAAATGGTTAAATTCTCTTAGAAAATCAATCGCTTCCAGGTTCTCTCTACCACCATATTTATTTGGCACCCACTCACCATGTTTACGAGAATAATCCAGATAAAGAATAGATGCAACCGCATCAACTCTTAATCCATCAATATGATACTTCTCTAACCAGAAAAGTGCATTTGCAACTAAGAAATTACGAACCTCATTTCGCCCATAATTAAAAATATAAGTTCCCCAATCCTGATGAAATCCTTGACGTGGATCCGCATGCTCATAAAGGGCTGTTCCGTCAAACCTCGCCAAAGCAAAATCATCTAAAGGAAAATGCGCTGGCACCCAATCCATTAAAACCCCAATTCCAGCCTGATGAAGCTGATCAATCAAAAACATGAAATCTTTAGGAGATCCATAGCGACTGGTTGGAGCATAATATCCGGTCACTTGGTATCCCCAAGAAGGATAGTATGCATGTTCAGCCAGTGGTAAAAACTCCACATGGGTAAATCCCATTTTATGAACATACTCAATCAAAAGAGGAGCTAACTCACGATAATTATAGGATTCAAAAGCTCCCTTTTTCATCCAGCCCCCCATATGCACTTCATAAATACTAATAGGAGACTCCAGCCAATTCTTTTGTTTACGCTTCTCTAACCATTCTTTATCCCCCCAAGAATAACCTGCTAAATCATAAACAATCGTAGCTGTCTGTGGTGCAACTTCAAACAAAAACCCCATCGGATCGGCTTTCAAACGCAAAGCACCATGGCAATCACAGATTTCATACTTATAGCGGACTCCCTCATTTAATCCAGGAATAAAAAGCTCCCATATTCCTGAAGCACCCAGCGATCTCATCGGATAGTAGCGACCATCCCACCCATTAAAATCTCCAACTACGCTTACATGTTTAGCATTCGGAGCCCAAACAGCAAAAGAAACACCTTTGACACCATCGTATTCACGAATTTGAGCACCAAGCTTCTCATAAAGCCTTCTTTCATCACCTTTGCCAAATAAAAACTCTGTCTGTCCATCAATACTGGGAAGAAAAGAATAAGGGTCTCTAATCTGGCGAGTTCTCCCCTGAAAATCTGTAATCACCAGGTCATAGGCATAAATTTCGGAACAATCGACACTAATTCCTTCAAAAAGCCCACTTGGATGCAAACGTTTAAGTTCAAAGCTAGGTTTTTTCTTATCATATACAGGAACAACCTTCACCTGCGATGCATTAGATAGCAGCGCACGTACTACAATCCCTTTCTTTTTTTTGGTTTTGTTTCCTTCTGCAGAAATGTCAAAAAGATGCATTCCTAATAGGTGATGAGGATTTTTTTCCTCCACCTGCATAAGCCTACTACATTCGCCAGATGACAAAATCACATCCACATTATTACAGGAATTTTTTTATTTGCAATCTTATTTATCTCTTTAGCTATTATTGTTCTCTGAGAGAAAAACTTTCATTTTGAAAATACACCTAATATAATTTCTTATTTTATAGTTCTCTACAAATGCATTTCATAGAAACAAATCATATTTGAAGCATCAAAATATTTGGTGAAAATAATTTAGTGGAAGAAAAAAGTGGTGCCAGAGGAGGGAATCGAACCCCCGACCAAGGGCTTATGAGTCCCCTGCTCTACCGCTGAGCTACTCTGGCACAGCACAAGACAGAGTATGCCTTCTGAATACAGAAAATGCAAGTTTTTTTATTTATTTACCTAAAATTATTTCACTTTATCTCATTTTCAAAATTCGCAGAGGACCCCAGAGGAATTTACTTAGATTCTCGAAAATAAAGCACATTTTTTAATCTAATTCTTTACAGATGATATAATTTCCCTTATACTTGTCTGCAGTGGCCAAATGGATTTAAAATAGGACATTAAGGCGAAAGCCTCTTAATGACAACATATAGTATGAACGCTTTATTTAAAGAATACTTACAGAAAACATTGAGTCAAATTCAGGATGCTGGTCTTTATAAAGATGAGCGCCCCATCTCTACCCCTCAAGGCAGTATGGTTAGAGTGCTAGAAGGCAAACCTGTACTTAATCTTTGTGCCAATAACTATCTAGGATTGGCTCAAAATCCCAAAATTCTTCAAGCTGCTAAACAAGGTCTCGAAAAATGGGGATATGGAATGGCCAGTGTACGCTTTATTTGCGGAACACAGACCCTTCACAAAACTTTAGAAAACGAGCTAAGCAATTTTTTGGAAACGGAAGACACTATTTTATACTCTTCTTGCTTTGACGCTAATGGTGGATTATTTGAAACCCTTTTAACAGCCGAGGATGCAATCATTTCAGATGAATTAAATCACGCAAGTATTATCGATGGTGTTCGTCTTTGTAAAGCAAAACGCTTCCGTTATAAAAACAACAACATGGAAGATTTAGAAAATCAACTAAAAGCAGCAAAAGATTGCAGATTCCGCATGATTGCTACTGATGGGGTCTTCTCCATGGATGGATATATTGCAAATCTGCCAGCTATTTGTGATCTAGCAGATAAATATGGAGCAATTGTCATGGTAGATGATTCTCATGCTGTCGGATTTATGGGGAAACATGGTAAAGGAACCCATGAATACCATGATGTCATGAGTCGAATTGATATCCTAACCGGCACTTTTGGAAAAGCTCTAGGTGGTGCCTCTGGAGGATACACAAGTGGACGCAAAGAAATTATTGAACTCCTTCGCCAACGCTCTCGCCCCTATCTCTTTTCTAATACATTGGCCCCTTCAATTTGCGCAGGAACATTAAAAGCTCTTGAAATATTAAATCAATCCACTGAATTGCGGGACAAATTAGAAGAAAACACAAAATACTTCCGCACGGAAATGTCTAAACTCGGTTTTATTATTCCTGAAAGTCCACATCCAATTGTTCCTATCATGTTGGGAGACGCAGTACTAGCACAGAAATTTGCTGCTAGAATGTTAGAAAAAGGCATCTACGTTGTAGGATTTTTCTATCCTGTTGTTCCCCAAGGAAAAGCAAGAATTAGAACCCAAATATCTGCTGCCCATACTCGTATTGAATTAGATATGGCAATTAGAGCCTTTGCGGAAACAAAACAAGAACTAATGTCTTAGTCATGGCACCCAGGGAATCCAATACCTCTAATAAAATTCCTCTGAAGGTACTTGTTATCGAAGACTCTGCTTTTGATGCACAAGTATTACAAGCGAAGCTTCTAATTAACGGATATCGTCCTAATATGAAGAGAGTGGATTCCCTAGCAGCTTTCCGGGAAGCATTGATTTCTGAACCGTGGGATATCATTATTTCCGATTATTTCATGCCTAACGTTAAAATGATGGATACTCTCACTTGTTTAAAAGAACAAGGACTTGATATACCTTTTATTATTGTTTCCGGCGGTATTGGAGACACTGAAGCAGTTGCCGCCATGAAAGCAGGAGCAAGTGACTACATCCTTAAAAATAATCTCTCCAAACTGGGAGCTGTTGTAGAAAGAGAACTCAGAGAGGCTCAAATTAGGCATGCACGACATCAAGCTGAAACTGCCCTCAGAGATAGTGAATCCCGCTATAGAACTCTCTGGGAAACATCTCAAGATGCACTTCTAATTATCAATTCAGAGTCCAATACTATATTTTTAAGCAGTCCTGCAACTGAAAAAATTTTTGGTTATAAAGGAGGCTTCCTTCAAGGAAAATCTCTCTCTATTCTTCAAAAACCTGAACTATTCCCAAACGACATGCCTTTATCACCTGATTGCCAAGGTACAACAAGAGCCATTCATAAGAACGGTAAAATTATTGATATCGAAGTTCGTTCCCACAAAATAACACTCTCCCACGAAGATTTTTTTGTTCTTGATATCAGAGATATTACGGAGTGGAAATTTTTTCAAGAACAACAACTCAAAAATAAAGAGCAACTCCGTATAGCCAAAGAAATACATCAAAGTCTTTATCCTCCAACATCTCCCAATTTCCCTGGATATGATATTGCCGGTATTTCATTTCCCGCTGAAGAAATTGGCGGAGATTATTTCGATTTTTTCTCTGAATCAGACATTTCGATAGATATCGCTATCGGCGATGTCACAGGCCATGGCCTAGGACCTGCCATTCTTGTAAGTGAGACCAGGGCATATCTTCGTATTCTCTCACATAACCAAAAACACCTTAATGAAATATTAAGTCGTACGAATGAAGTTTTGGCAAGTGATTTGGCTGGAACAGATCGGTATGTAACATTAACTCTCCTGCGCCTTTTTGCTCATCCCTCTGCATTTTTTTATGCCAACGCAGGGCATACTGCCGGTTTTATTTTAAATTCTGTAGGTGAAATAAAACAAAAGCTCTCTAGAACTGGCATTGTTTTAGGAAGAAAAAAAGATTCTGTTTACAAACAAAGTGATTTTTCACCCTTAGAAGAAGGAGATTTATTAATCCTTATTACAGATGGCCTACAGGAAGTCTTCTCTCCAGAAGGTGAAATGTTCGGGGTTGAAAGAATTCTCGATGTAATTCGACAAAATCTCAATGATTCATCTATAAATATCATTCACAAAATATATCAAGCTGGTCTTGATTTCTCTAAAGCCGAAGCACTTGATGATGATTTCACCTGCATAATCATCAAAGTGCTCTCGACATAATTTAAAAAACATATTCCTCTGCATTTACTTAAAACGTTTTCCATTTGGAGCAAAAATTTAAGGCTACAACAATTTATTGAGTTAGTGCTACAATAAAGTAGCCGATACAAATAGCAAGATCGGCTAGATCCCGAATTAGCAAAGTAGAGAATATGCCTATCCCAGAGCACATTATTGAACAAATAAGGAATGCCACAGATATTGTAGAAATCATCAGCTCTTATCTTCCTCTAAAAAAACAAGGAAGAGAATTCTCTGTCTGTTGCCCTTTTCATAATGAAAAAACCCCCAGTTTCACAGTTGTTCCTCATAAACAAATCTTCTATTGCTTTGGTTGCCACAAAGGAGGAGACGTATTTAAGTTTCTCTGTGAATATGAAAATATAAGCTATCCTGAAGCTATCAAACGGCTTGCAGAAAGAGCTGGGATTGAAATCCCTTTTGAATCTTCTCACGAAAATATTAACCGATCATTAAAGGAGTCTTTACTCTACATTCACGAACTCTTTGCCTCTTACTGGCACGAACAGCTGCTCCACTCCGCTGAAGCACAAATCGCACGCGATACTTTACAACAACGAGGTGTCTCAACAGAATCAATTCAGAATTTTCGTATAGGATATTCACCTCTAAAATGGGAAGACACTCCAGATTACGCCCAACAGAAAAAACTAAATCTTGAACAACTCATCACATCCGGACTGGCTATTCACAATAAAAATTCAATCCGCACTCTGCCAACGTCTACATATGGCAGATTTAGAGGAAGACTCATGTTTCCCATTAGCGATGATCAAGGCAGAATCATTGCATTCAGTGCCAGAGCTCTTTATCCAGAAGATAAAATGGGTAAATATATAAACTCTCCAGAAACTCCAATCTTTCATAAAGGCAAAACACTTTTTGGTCTGGATAAAGCAAAACGTGAAATTATCAAAAAGCAGCAGGCAATCATTTGCGAAGGACAGTTGGATTTGATAGCCTGCCATGCAGCTGGATTAAAAAACACAGTAGCTCCTCAAGGCACTGCTCTGACAGAATTCCATGCACATATTCTTAAACGGCTGACACCAGAAGTACTCTTATGCTTTGACGGAGACCCCCCCGGACAAAATGCTGCAATTAAAGCCTTCGATATTCTCTTAAAAGAAGAAATTGCAATCAAAGTTACCTTATTACCTTCTGGACATGACCCCGACAGTTTTATTAAGGCTAACGGAGTAAAAGCCTTTCAAGAACTAATCACCAATGGAAAAGAATTCTTCGATTTCTACTTGAATAAACTCTGTTCAACCTATGATTTAAAATCAGATATTGGTCGTAAACAACTTGTTCAACAGATGGGAGAATACCTTCAAAAGGCACAGCAGCCCCTTCTGACTGAAACCTACGCCCAAAAGACGGCACAAGTTCTTGGTATTAGCGCTCAGACAATTTTAGAAGAATTCAAAAGAACCTCGTACTCCATTCATTCACATACTAGAACTGCCTTCCACAATACATCTTTAGTGTCTCCAGTGAGCTTACATCCCCCCTTCCCATCGGAACGGGAACTATGGCTTTTGAGACTTTTTTTAATGAATGAAAATGAATCCTCTTGGGAACAAATCGCTCAAGTTTTCCAACCCGAATGGATAGAAAATGAAACCATCCGAAATATTTTTATTCGTTCACTAGATATGTATCTTGCAGGGGATTGGGATATCCACTCTCTTTTAAAACTTTTCCCCGATAAACTATCTCAACAAATAATTTGTGAAGCAGTATCTCAAAACAATGAAACAATTCCTGAACCAACTCTCCAATTGAAAGAATTGATTATTTCGTTTCGAAGACATTACTGCGACAAACTTATGCATGAACTTAATCAAAAACTCTCTGCTTCTGATATTTCTGTCTATGAACAAATCCAGATTCTTCAACAAAAAGCCCGTATAAGAGAAATCAAAACTTCTCCACTATTTTAATTCTAACTTTAGAATTCCTTCACTTGAATTCTAAAGCTAAAAAGTTTATTCTGAGCTGGGATATACAAATCCCATGAAAGATATATGAAAAAAAACAAACTTCTATTATTCCAAGCAATTTTATCTTTAGCTTTATTTAGCGGAGGAATTGTATTATCAGCTTCTCCTGTGAAAAATGTCTCACAAGAGATTCGCCGGGATGCAACTGTTCAAGCAATAGAAAAAGCTATGCCAACAGTTGTCAATATAAGTACAGAAACCATTGTTGAGAGAAAAAACAATTTTGATTCCCTCTGGCGTGATTTTTTTGGTCCCTATTACGGCAGAAAAAACGAAGTACGCTACAGTCTAGGTTCCGGCGTTATTATTGATGAAAATGGATATATCTTAACCAATTTACATGTTGTTCAACAAGCTACTCGTATTTGGGTCTCTCTCTCTGATGGGAGAAAATTGGAAGCAGAACAAATTTCAACACTTTCTGGCACTGATATCGCTCTGCTTAAATTAAAAACAGAAAAATCGGAAAAATTCTCCTTTATTCAATTCGCCAAAGAAGATGATCTACTTTTAGGAGAAACGGTTATTGCCCTAGGCAATCCATTTGGTCTCGGGGGATCTGTTACTCGTGGAATTCTCAGCAGTAAAAACCGTCGTCCTCCTGTTGAGGGAAGCGAACTCAATATTCAAGATTGGCTACAAATCGATGCGGCCATTAATCCTGGAAATAGTGGTGGACCTCTTATTAATCTTAATGGTGAACTTATTGGACTTAATGTGGCAATTCACTCTTCTGGAGAAGGGATCGGGTTTGCTATCCCCATTCGTGCAGTAAATGAATCTCTTTCCCTACTATTAACACCAGAAAACACAGCGGGGCTTTGGTTCGGAGGAATATTACAAGATAAAGGCCAAATCTCGTTTAAAAGCATTGAACTCGATAGCCCTGCTGAAAAAGCAGGAATTAAACCTAATGACATTTTGCTGGAAATAAATGAAAAGCCTATCAAAACACTTTTAGAAGCAAACAGAGAAATTTGTCAATATGGCTCAGGCAAAACAATTCAGCTATTGATCTTGCGGGACTCCAAGAAACTGACTCTAAACATAGTATTAGCAACAGAAAGCGATTATTTTAATCAAGATTATATCAACAGAAGGTTAGGAATTGTTATAGAAAAATTAACTCCACAAAGAGCAGAACAGCTTGGGCTTCAAATGTTAGATAGCTTTGTAGTCATGGAAGTTCAAACAGGCTCTTCTGCTGATCAAATTGGCCTTCGTCCTGGAATGTTAATCTGCACGGTAGATGGTGAATCAAAAGATAATCTTATCTCTTTTGCGAAAGCTCTTCACTTAAAAAACAGCGGGGAAAAAATCCGCCTTCTCGTCCGAATTCAACGAAGAATAGGCAATTTTGTAGAAGCAAGGAACGTAGAGACAGAGCTAATTATTAAATAAAATAAACCAAACAAATTGAAGAAGAATTAAGAATTTACGACTTCTTCTCTACTTTTTTTGGGATTCGCGAGTAATTCCATACTTCTTTTCATAATCATTAATTCGCTCGCGTTTCCCAAAGACAACTAACACATCCCCCTGACGAATATACAATTCTCGTGTAGGCTCCAGAATATCTATATCATTTTCATCTTCACCTCTTAAAACAAGCAAAACTGATATCTTATACTTTTGAGGAAGCATTAAATACTCCAAATTTCCTTCCTCAAAATCTTTCCCTACACAAATATGAGCAATTTGAAAATCTTCAATAATTGGCAATCTCTCCCCCATGACAGAGGTCATCAATCGTTCCGCCAGACGATTAGCCATATCTCTTGCAGGGAACACAACAATATTAGCTCCCACCTTTTCTAAAACTTTGGCATGCTTGGAATCCATCGCTCGAGCAACAATTCTTTTTACCTTTAATTCATTGAGAGCCAAAGTAGTTATAATACTTCCCTGTAAATTCTCACCAATAGAAATTACGACAACATCAGCATTCTGCACACCAGCTTGTACTAATGCTGATTCATCTTCCGCATCTAATTCCAGAACATGGAATCCTTCTCGAGCTAACTCCTCAGTACGTTTTGGATTCCGTTCAGCAATCGTAACATCAGCTCCCAATTCAGCTAAACGTCTCCCTAATTGAGAACCAAAATTCCCACCTCCTATAATAAATACTCTACGATTCATTCTTTAAACTATAAATATTTAGTAATCTTTATCTAATCTCTTATCCTAAAGATAAATACCCTTCAGGATATCTGACAGAAGATTTCTGCTGAGGTCTCATCAAATAAACAACCAATGTAAATGTCATTACTCGACCCGCATACATCAAAAAAATCAGAATCAACTTGCTTTCTGATTTTAAAAGAGGGGTTATCCCTGTTGATAACCCTGTTGTTCCAAAAGCCGATACGCCTTCAAAAATAATCCCTAACCAACCTTGTCCCTGTTGAAGAGCAAATCCATCATTCTCAAAAACAATTAAAGAAAAAACCCCTACCACCACAAAAACTATACAAATAAAACACAACATCAAAGCAACTCTTATTAAATTAGACGAAAGCTTACGCTGAAACAACTGAATTTCTTCGCGTCGTCTAAAAACAAACCATACTGTCATTACTATTACAAAAAACGTTGTTACTTTAATTCCCCCTGCCATGGAACCTGCTCCACCTCCTATAAACATAAAAAACAGGAATCCAACTAACACCGCTGGATGAACTTCTTCAAAATCTACTACGTTAAATCCTGCAGTGCGAGTATTGGCTGATTGACAAAAACTTGCTGCACATTTTCCCCAAAATCCATGAATATCATCTAAGGTTCTATTATATTCAAATCCTAAAAATAATAATGTTCCCAATATCAATAAGATCGAACTCATCCATAGCGTGATTTTAGTTTGAAGCAACAACTCTCCTCTCAACATAGAATTTCGTTTCCAGAAATACCAATAGCGCAAATTAATAAATGTAATTAACCCTAATCCCCCCACAATTACTAGGAAACTGTTAAGTATCAGGAAATAGGGACTATCTTTATACCTGATAAACCCTTCAGGATACAAACTAAATCCTGCATTACAAAATGAGGCTACTGTATGAAAAACAGCATCCCAAACCATTAATGCCCATCCTTTTCCATCACTATCAGGTAAACCAATATAATTAATTTGATTTATACATCCCAAAAGATAAAGAATTACTCCCAATAATTCGAAGAAAAAAACAAAAAAACAGGCATAAATAAAAACATCTAACGGTTGAACAAATTTTATTTTTCCGATAGTCGCTTCAATCACTTGCTCATCTGTCAATGAAAACTTTTGTCCAATTAACAGTGCTGCAAATAAAGTTGCAAATAAAATTCCAATTCCACCCATCTGGACTAAAAATAGAAGCATCATTTGACCTGGAAAATCAAAAACTTCTCCAATAGAAACTGTAGACAGACCTACAAGGGAAACGGCTGATGTAGAAACAAACAGGGAATCTAACCAAGAAATCGTTGCGCCCGGATTCAGCGCAATCGGAGTTTTAAGAAAAATTGTTCCCAAAACAATTAACACTAAAAAACTCAACGGTAAAAAATAAAATTGCGGAATTCTTGTGTTTTTAAATTTCGAATCAAACATAGTTTTTTGCTGATTTTTAGAGATATAGGAAATGAACTTTTCTCTAAAATCGCTTCATATGGGCTCCTCCCATTTCAGCACTATTGTATCCAATCTGGAATATTAAGCAATAAAAATCAATGAACTCTCCGATCCCAGAAACAAACCTACTACAGAAAATATCCTCTAAACATCTAACTTTTGTCTCCATAAAATATACAGAGCAGCTCTTTTTCCTTGTCTTATGAAGAAATATACCAGAGAATTAGCAAAGCATATATCTTTTTATGCAAAGTGCTACAGACAATATTGAGAGGCATTGCCTCAATAACATAGCAGAACTAGAAAAATGTATTGATGATTTTATCAACTGGCTTACTAAGCATGGAGTTAGTCCTCATACTCTTTACTTGGCGAGATTTATCATCGAAGAAATGGGTACAAATATCATTAAATATGGATATGATGATAATAACACCCACACATTTTTCCTCAAGTTAAGTCTTGCTCCCTGCAAACTCTATATTCTATTAAAAGATGACGGACACGAATTTAATCCGTTAAACACCCCTACACCTAATCTATCAGGTGGACTTGAGGAACGTACTCCCGGAGGATTAGGAATTTGGTTAGTACAAAAATTTGGGAAAATGGAATATGAAAGAACCAAAGATCATAAAAATATTATCCGTGTCACTTTAAAACTAGACTGTGTAATGGGAGACAAATAGCTTTTAGAATTATGACTGATCGAATTGAAGCTGCCATAAAAAACTATCGTAATCACTACAACTGTTCTCAATCTATTCTTTGCGCATGGGCTGATAAATTAAATATGAATGAGACATCCATCTACCGTTTATCGGAAGGATTCGGGGCTGGAATGGGAATGCATGAAACATGTGGTGCAATTACAGCCATATTAGCTATCTTAAGTTATCACTGTAGTGATGGAGACTTGGGTAATGGGAAAACAAAAGCACAAACTTATCATCTGATGCAAGAAACAGCTGAAAGATTTAAAAATAAATACTCTTCTATCACATGCCGTGAATTACTTGAGTTGCGCAAAAGGCAGGAAGCTCAAACTGGAGTTAAAACCTGTGAAGCAGTTATCCGTAGTGCTTCAACTCTACTTGAAGAAATTTTAAGAGAAAAGAATCTACTCTAATTTTGATAAAAGCATTTACTCAGTACTTAATATCAATCCCCTTTGTATCTTGTTTTTGGCGTATATTCTGCTAATATTTACGACGTGAGCGATATTGATAACAACGCTTCTCTCAAAATGGTCATCTGTCCAGGGTGTAATTCTCGGGTATTTATTCCCGGTGATATACCCCCATTAGGAACTTATCCTTGCTCCAAATGTAATTATCCTATTATGATGCCCAAAAGATTGCGGCAATTTGAATTACGCGAAATCATTGGACAAGGAGGAATGGGAACAGTTTTCAGATCATTTGACGTAATGCTTGAACGAGAAGTTGCTGTCAAACTCATGAAACCTGAATTCATCAATGACTCAGAAGTTGTAAGATCCTTTCTTCGAGAAGCTAAAGCAGCCGCTTGTTTAAATCATAGCAACATTATTCATATATACAGTTTCGACGAAACTGATTTTGATCGATATCTAGTAATGGAACTAGCCAATAATGGCAGTTTGGATTCTTGGATTGAAACAAGTCAAATTGTTCCTGAATTAAGCGTTTTGGATATTGGCATCAAGATCTCTTCTGCGCTCGATTGTGCTAACCGGCACGGATTACTACATCGAGATGTAAAACCAGCAAATATCCTTTTTAATAATGAAGGAGAGCCTAAACTTGTCGATTTTGGTTTAGCTATTAAAGAAGATAATGTAGAAGGTGGAGAGTCTGAAATCTGGGGAACTCCTTATTATATCGCACCGGAGAAAGTCTTGCGAGAACGTGAAGATTTCTTAGCAGATATGTATTCCTTAGCGGGCACTCTTTATCACGCTCTCACTGGAAGAGTTCCATTTGAAGCCCCAACAGTTGAAGAAGTTGTTCTGGCTCAAGTTAATGTCCCTCTTATACCTCCATCACAACTCATTCCTGAAATTACTGAAGCAACCTCTCAGGCTATTTGTAAGGCTATGGAAAAAAATCCTGATGACCGGTATCAATCTTATGATGAATTTATCATGGCATTGACAGCTGCAAGAAGTCAGTTGCTTATTCAGACTTATCGCACCCCTGAGTCTGACGAACCTGAAAAGAAAAGAGGCTGGTGGTAATATTATTTCTTCAGAATTTATTTACTCATAGGATTTTTATCTTCTAAGGAGTTATTCGTCATCCATTCTAAAATCAGAATTAGTTTTGTCTCTGGCTTAATTTTACATATTTCTCCAATTCTTAAATTTTGCACCCAGAAAATTTTTCCTAACTCATTCTCTGCTATCCATAATTGATGTCGTTCTTTTCGTGGTATTTTCTGATCAGAAAAAATATCCTGTAATTTTTGGGAACAACTCATTCCGATGGGATGGAAACGATCACCTTTTCGCCAATGGCGAAATAAAATCTTTTTCCCTATACAGATAAAATCAAAGCACTCTCTCCTTTCCCCCAAAAGGGCAACATTATTAAGATTGCCCCTTCGACAAACAACTAATCTTAAATTTAAAGAGCCAACTTGCAAAATACGCTCGATTTCTTCCTCTGGTTGAAACTCTATTTCAATTACATCTTCACCATTCCACTCTGATTGTTCAACTGTCTTTGAAATCTCCAAAGTCCATCCCCCTTTTCTTCTTAAAAGTTGACATCCAGAATACGAAAAAAAACAATTCGGATGAAGAATTAGTGAATTAATAATTTCAAATGAAGGGGGAAAACCTTCTTTAATTAACTCTTTAAGAACGAGTCTTCTTTTAATGCAAAGAGGCCACTCTTCAAAAGAAGAACTATTATTTTTTTGAAAAGACTCCGTTGAATCTTCAATAAATTCTTCCTCCGCAGCCAAAATTTCCATTGTTCTTTTGAGTGATCCTACAATATCATGATGATATTCTTTTTTTAAAAGAGGAATCAATTGATTCCGAATCCGATTGCGCAAATAAATATTATCTGCATTACTTGAATCCTCTATCCAGGGAATAGAATTTTGCCTTAAAAAATCACGAATCTCATCCCTTTTACAGTTCAATAAAGGGCGAATAATGTAAAACGGGAATTTCGTTTTCTGAGGGAAAGGTGCTACTATTTTCATTCCCTTAAGACCTTGGGAAGATGTTCCACGAAACAATCTTAAAAAAAACAATTCTACCTGATCGTCTGCATGATGGGCCATAAAAAGAAGATTAGATTTCAATCTCATCGCTTGAGAATGAAAAAAATTATAACGACATTTTCTAGCCATCATTTCAATTGATATCCCCATTTGATCAGCTAAATTACGAACATCAGCTGTTCCTATCAAACACGAAATTCCTAATTCATGAGCAGTATCACGAACAAACTGAGCATCTCTAATACTCTCTTCACCTCGAATCTGATGATCAAAATGTAAAACACAAAGAGCCTTCGGTGGATAAAATTTTCTCATAATCTGCAATAAGGCAATAGAATCCGCTCCTCCTGAAACTGCGATAAGCAGAGGATAGTTTACTCTAATCCCCTGCTTCTCTATCTCTTTTAAAGAAATAAAAACCTTTTTTACACAAGGATTCCAATCAAACGGTGGTATGAAGTTCATGAAATCCGAGGATAGACAATATCTGCAGTTAATAGAAAATCATCTCCTAATTTTTTACAACTTGGATTTGAAATAAGAATCGCTTCTGAGAGAGAACTAATTCCTCTTCCCTCAATACCAGACATCGAATCTTTCCCGCCAATAATTTTGGGAGCATAATAGAAATGAATTCTATGAACTTTTTGATGCCTAAAAAAAGACTCCGATAAAGTTCCGCCTGCCTCCACTAGCAAATGAGTAACATTCTCAGCTCCAAGTCTCTCTAAGACTATAGACAAATTCGGATGTCCATCTTTATCAGCAGAGATCTTCCATACATTTACTTTTTTTTCCAATGCCTTAATTCTCCGAATGGACGTGTTTTCTAATACTACAATCGTCGTTAACGATGCCCAAGGATCAGAAATAACATTAGAATCAAGAGGTATTCTAGCTTGAGAATCCAAAATAATACGCCTTAATTTAGAAGAAACACTCTTAGAAATAATATTGAATCCAGAACCTGAACGAACTGTAAGAGAACAATTATCAGCAATCACCGTTCCTACTCCAGTGATAATCGCATCTACTTGAGCCCGAAACTGCATCGCATGAGCTCTTGCCTCTGGCCCAGTAATCCACTTGGATTCACCAGCTGCTGTAGCTACTCTGCCGTCTAAAGACATAGCACTTTTGAGCGTTACCAGCGGAGTCTTTGTCACGATCCAATGATTAAACGCTCTATTCATCTCCATAGATTCTTTTTCTAAAACTCCTACTATAACCTCAATCCCTGCATCTCGCAATATATTTAAACCTTTACCAGAATGCACTGGATTAGGATCTTCAGCTGCACAAATCACTCTTTGAATCCCAGCATCTATAATAGCTTGCGTGCAAGGACCCGTTCTGCCTGAAGTAGAACAAGGCTCCAATGTTACATAAAGAGTTGCCTTATTGGTTATATTGCCGCGAATTTTTGTATCCTCAATCGCATTTACTTCCGCATGAGGCATCCCTGCTCTTTGATGCCACCCTTCTCCAATCAATTCTCCTTTTGGACTAACAACTACAGCTCCAACCATGGGATTGGGAGAAGTTTTACCAATTCCACGAGATGCTAACTCCAATGCTCTTCGCATCCATATTTCATGCTGCATTTTAATTGTTGATGCCATCTCTAAAATAATTTCTCTCTACACTATATTCCCATCTTTTATTTATAGTAATCTATCTTCTTTTTATTTGATAAGAAGCGCCATTCTTTGTTTGAAAAGAAATCTTATTTTCATCATAAACTGCTGTAGATAACGGTTTGTCATTATAATAAACCGTTACTGGAACATCTGTCTTGATAACACAATATTCACCTTTTAGAGATTCTATTTCACCTTCAAATAATTGTCCATCTTTCCATTCTATATCAACAACAAAAGCACCCCTTGCTCTCAACCCTTCCACCTCACCAGACTTCCAATCATCGGGCAATGCGGGTAAAAATTCTATTGCTTCTCCGTGACTTTGAAGAAGCATTTCGGCAATTCCGGCAGTAGCTCCAAAATTTCCATCAATCTGAAATGGAGGATGGGTATCAAACAAATTAGGAAGTGTCGATTTTGAGAGAATCTCTTTAACGTGGCTCCAAGCAGTATTTCCATCATGTAGGCGAGCGTAAAAATTAATGATCCAAGCCCGACTCCATCCTGTATGCCCACCACCTTTTGCCAATCTTCTCTGCAAAGTAACTCGTGCAGCTTCCGCTAACTCAGGAGTTTTATCAACCGTAATTTGCTTGCCGGGATGTAAAGCATATAAATGTGAAATATGCCGATGTCCTGGCTCAGCTTCATCAAAATCCTCAATCCATTCCATTAATTGCCCGTGTTTTCCTATTCTAAGAGGAACTAAGCGTGCTCGTGTCTGACGGAGATTTTCTAAAAAATTAGGATCATCTTCTACAATTTTTCCAGCTTCTATGCAATTACTGAAAAGATCATAAATAATTTCCATATCCATTGTGGGAGCTAAACAGATATTTCCTCGAACTCCATCTTTGGTAATAAACGAATTTTCTGGAGAATTAGCAGGTCCTGTCACCAACCATCCTAAGGTGGGATGCTCAAACAGATAATCCATATAAAACTCTGCTGAAGATTTCATTATCGGATAAGCCCATTCCAAATAATCTCTATCTAAAGTAAATGCATAATGTTCCCAAAGATGTTGGCAGAGCCATCCGCCCGCAGCAGGAAACAGTCCCCAACTAGCACTCTCTCCCGGAGATGTATATCCCCAAAGATTTCCAAGCATATGGGTCACCCACCCTTTAGCCCCATAATTAATCCGAGCTGTCTTGGAACCAGGAATTTGCAACGAGGCAATATAAGCCAGAAATGGCACATGGCATTCTGAAAGTCCAGTGGTTTCCGCCGGCCAATAATTCATTTGATCATTGATATTGTGGTGATAGTCACCGTTCCAAGGAGTCTGAAATCCATCAGCCCATATTCCCTGCAAATTGGCAGGCAAGGTACCATAACGAGAAGAACTAATTAGTAAATAGCGACCATATTGAAAATAAAGTGCAATTAAAGATGGATCTTTTTCTCCGGTCGCAAATCTCTTTAAACGAATATCTGTAGCTAATGAATCGTTGGCTGATTTACCTAAATCCAACGAACAGCGCTCAAATAATTCTTCAAAATCTTCTTCATGTCTTTCTTTCAGTAAAGAATATTTTTTTCTCAACGCTTTCGAAAGCTGTTTTTGTGTAAGCTCTTCATAAGGATTGCCTACATAAAGAGGATTTCCAGCATCATCTAAAGGTTGCCTTACTTTTGACCAATTATTACGAGTACGCAAGATGTTCGTATTAGGTCTCATATAATCAGTTTCGGCCGCCAAAATAAGCATTACTGAATCAGCATGTGAAATTCTCAAGGTATTCTCATCTAATGTTACAGTGCCACCTTGAACTTCAGGAGCTAAGCGAACCATAAACTTTAACCCATCAAGATCCTGACCACTCGGCAACTGTCCCATCATAATTATTTCATTTAATTTAGGATCTCCTTGAATCACTTTCTCATATTCTCCTCTCGAAAGTGTTATATCGCAAGTAATAGAACTTGGTCTATCTGCTGTTAAATTAACCACTATTACTTGATCAGGATAACTTGCAAATACCTCTCGTTTGAATATAGTATTTCCCACTGTATAAACAGTTCGCGCAATAGCGTCCTCCAGCAAAAGTTCTCTGCGATAATTCTTATAATTTTCATGCCCTGGAAAATTAATAATCAAATCTCCTAGAGTTTGGAAACATCCATACTTAACTAACTTTCCATTTCCATATCCTGAGCCACTATTTTTGCTAACCATGTACTTTTCAGTTAATTTATTTGCTTCTGCATACTTTCCTTCCAGAAGCAATTTACGAATTTCATCCTGATGCTCTAATGCAGCAGGGTTGTCTGCCTCATCTACACCTCCAGACCAAACAGATTCTTCATTCAATTGTATTCTCTCTATGGGAACCCCACCAAAAACCATTCCCCCCAAACGCCCATTCCCTACAGGCAGTGCCCGAGTCCACTCTAGTGAGGGATTATTTCTATTTTCGGCATGATAAATAGGCACTGGTTCTTGATACCATAAAACATTTGAAGCCAAACAGCCCAAGGAAAAAAACATCATCACTCCATACCCAACTAATATTTCACAGATAAATAAATTCCTCTTACTACGAATATTTTTGATCAAAAAAGGATTTTCCATAACCAAACCTAATCGCAGCAAGAGTAGCTTGGAGCAATAAAATTTTCAATAAAAACTTTATTCAAATAGAATTTCACTATAAACTACGATAGTTTTTTGTTATATGCAAAAAAAATTCCAGAAATGGCTTTTTATATTTATCAGCATAGCATTTTTAGTCACGCTGACGCTTTCATATTTCATTCAAACTCGTACTGCTTATAAAAATGCAGAATTGATTATTTCTCTGAAAATTGAAGATATAAAAAAAGAGATTTTGACAAATCAAGAAAACTTAAAGACTATTCGACATGAATCAGATTCTGAAGCGATAAATAAAGCCAAAACCCTCGCATGGCTACTTTATTCACGTCCAGAAATTGAAAAAGAACAAGACACACTGGTTGAACTACTTAAAATTTTGAATGTTGACGAGATTGATATTACCAACGAGAAAGGAATTATTGTTAATTCAACAACTCCCATTCACCTTGGTTTTGATATGAACTCCACAAGTCAATCCCAATGGTTTATGCAGCTTCTAGAGAACCCTGATTTGGAATTAGTTCAAGATCCACTGCCCAGAGGATCTGATGGTAAAATTATGCAATTTGCAGGTGTTGCTCTTTTAAATAAACCTGGTTTCGTCCAAATATCATATTCCTCGGAACGTCTCCAAAAGGCAATGGATCTGGCTAATATAGAAAACATTGCCCACGGATTTAGAATCGGTAAAAACGGAACTGCAATTCTTGTAAAACAAGATAAGATTGTCAGCATTGAAAACCCAAAATGGTTAAATAAAAACATTAAAGATTTGGGAATCAATCCTTCTTTTTTATCATCCGATTCAAAAAGGTTTCTAGCAAATATTAGCAATACAAACTATACCTGCATACATTCCACTTTAGGCGATTACAATATTATTGGAATACTCCCTGAAAATGAGATGTTCCTTAACAGGAACAGTAATATTGTTCAAGTGTTACTGTTTAATATTGTCTTATTTGGAGTTGTATTCCTTCTAATATCCATTTTGGTTCAAAAAATCGTCATTAATGGTATCTATAAAGTAAATAGATCTCTAAGAAAAATCACTGATGGTAACTTAAACATAGAAATCAAAGTTGATTCTACTCAAGAGTTCCGTAACCTTTCTCAAGGAATCAATTCCATGGTATCTTCCCTAAAAAATGCTATAGAACAAGCTAATACCAGAATAGATAGCGAACTCGAATTCGCTCAATCAATTCAGCTATCCAGTCTTCCTCAAAACACTAACTCTTATTCAACCTCAGCCTATAACGAATTTGATCTTTATGCTCTCATGAAAACTGCTAAAAAAGTTGGTGGAGACTTTTACTATTATTTCTTTAAAGATAAAACCCACCTCTGTTTTTTTATTGGTGACGTATCTGGGAAAGGGATTCCAGCTGCCCTTTTTATGATGACCATTCCACCTCTAATTCGTAGTTATTCGGAAACAGGATATGGAGCTGCTGATATTTTTAATCATGTGAATAGAAATTTATGTAAAAACAGTTCCAGTAATATGTTTGTTACTATTTTTCTAGCAATTCTGGATACTCAAACTGGAGAACTAACTTATGTTAACGCTGGCCATAATCCTCCACTTTTGCGCAAAAATAACAGCCAATTTGAATACATGAAAATAAGGCCCGGATTAGTTCTTGCAGCTTTAGAAAACATGCACTATACAGAAGCAAAAATTTTCCTTGAATCCGGAGATATAATTTTCCTCTATACAGATGGTGTTACAGAAGCAATGAACTCTAAAGGTGAACTTTTCTCTGAAAATAGATTAAAAAACTCTCTCAATAAGATGTCATTTAATATTTCTTCTAAGGAAATTATTCAAGAAACGCTAATTGAGATAGATAAATTCACTACAAATACAAATCAGACTGACGATATTACAATGCTCGCTTTAAAATACAATGGATTCTCTAAATAGAAATAAATATGAAATATAATTACTTTATTATCATTAAAACTAGTTTTTTTATATTATCACTGTTAACATCAAATATATATTCAGCAGAATTACCACCCCAGAATCTCCGTACAGATCTTCTTCTTGATACCGATAAAGTTTTTAAAAACG
This sequence comes from uncultured Verrucomicrobiota bacterium, assembly GCA_944389455.1. Classification (GTDB taxonomy): domain Bacteria; phylum Verrucomicrobiota; class Verrucomicrobiia; order Limisphaerales; family UBA1412; genus UBA1412. Next base: position 138,555 of record CALXMK010000002.1, on the reverse strand, counting down.
GATATCAGGTCAACCTTCCTATAGAAAATGTCCCCTTGTCAAATAAAGATTATCAACTTCCTTTTATCAAAAGTAAAAAACCAATCTTCTCATGGGAATTAAGAAGTGAAAAAAAAGACATTCTGCAAACAGCATATCAAATCCGCGTCGCCAGCTTAATCAAAAATCTAGAAAATAACGCTCCCGATCTGTGGGACAGTGGTAAAATCAACTCATCAGAAAATCTAAATATAAAATATCAAGGAGAAACATTAACTCCTGGAAAAACCTGCTATTGGCAAGTTCGCTCTTGGAATAACAACAATGAATCAGAATGGTCTCAGCCAAAAGCATTCCGAATGTCACCTCAACTACAAGAAGATTATCATCCAAGCAGCTATCCTATTTTAAAAACGGATGAATTCCCGAAAAAAATCCAAGACCTATCTGATGAGACCACATCACTTTATTTTATCGATTTCGCCAAAGCCTCTTTTGCAACTCTTAGATTAACTCTTTCCACTCAATTTGATAATGAATCAATTACCATTCGCATTGGGGAAAGTTGTAAAGATGGCAGAGTAAACCGAAAACCTGGAGCAACTATTCGTTATTCCGAATATACCCTTAATCTAAAAAAAGGCACCCATACTTACCACCTTCAGATCCATCCTGATAAACGCAATACGGGTTCTCAAGCAATAAAAATGCCTTCATATATTGGAGAAGTATATCCCTTTCGATATTGCGAAATAGAAACTAAAAATGGGAAATTAGATACAATGCCCTTAGTTATCCGTGAATCTGCTACTTATATGTTTCGAAATACCGGCTTTTTCAGGTGCGATAACGATATTCTCAACCAAATCTGGGAATTATGCAGATACACTATCAAGATAACTAGTTTTTGTGGAATCTATGTTGATGGTGATCGCGAAAGAATTCCTTATGAGGCTGACGCCATTATCAATCAACTTTCACATTATGCCGTCGATAACGATTTCAGTATGGCCAGAGTCTCCAGTGAATACCTAATCACACATCCAACCTGGCCTACTGAATGGATTCTGCAATCCATTATCATTGCCTGGCAAGATTATCTCTATACTGGAGATATGCGCTCTTTGGATAAATTTTATGATGACTTGAAGGCTAAATTGTTACTTCCCCTAGCTGATGAAAAAACATTTCTCATCAGCACAAGAACAGGAAAACAGAATTCTGATCTGATGGAATCCATCCATTTTAAAGGTAAGGAAATACGTGATATTGTAGACTGGCCTCAAGCAGGAGGATTTGGTCAAGATAAAAAACCAGGAGAATCAGATTACTTTGTTTTTCAAGATTACAATGCCGTTGTAAATGCATATCACTATCAAGCATTATATCTAATGAGCAAAATCGCCGAATGCCTCGGCAAAATAAATGATTCATCTTTCTTTTTTAATAGAGCTCTTCTTGTAAAAGAAAATTACAATAAAGCTTTTTACAATTCTTCCTCTCAAAACTATCGTGATGGGATCGGTACTGATCATAGTGCCATTCACTCCAATATGTTCCCTTTAGCCTTTAATATGGTTCCATCAGAAAATATCCCCTCTATCATGAGAATTATCCAATCTAAAGGAATGGCATGCAGTGTCTATGGATCACAATTTCTAATGGATGCTATTTATGAAGCTGGTGATCCACAATATGGATTGGAAAGACTTACTGCACAAGATGATCGTAGCTGGTACAACATGATCAAACTGGGCAGCACTGTTACGCTTGAAGCTTGGGACAATAAATACAAAAACAACCTAGATTGGAACCATGCCTGGGGCAGCGCTCCTGCTAATATTATCATGCGAAAATTAGTTGGAGTAGAACCACTAAGCCCAGGATTTAGTCAAATACGTATTAAACCCCAAATCGCTACTTTGAAATGGATTCAGGCAAATGTCCCAACCATTCGAGGAACAGTTTATATTCAAATTAATCATCCAAACGAAAAAGAATTTTCTCTCAATGTGGATATTCCAGCAGGAACTATAGCTGAAATATGGATACCCAAATTTAAAATCCAATCTCCAAAATTGAATTTTGATTTATCAAATGTAAAAGAAATATCCGGATATTATATCCTTGAAAACATAGGATCTGGCAACAAGATTTTCACTATTGAGGAAAGCTCTAAGTAAATGAAAAACCTTTTCAGATTCTGGTTTTGTTTTTTATTCTCTTTTCTGTTTCTCTGTCAAACAGGCCTAGCCTCACAAGACGAGTTTAAGTTTCGAGTAAAACTTCCACAATTATGTAAAACGCAGCTAATCACACAACCACTCCAAGGAGCATCAACTCGACGCGCTCCTGTTTTATTAGAGACAAATAAGACTCTAACAATGGGCTCCCGGATTGTGCTTATTCTACAAAATGATGAGGAGATATTTTCTGAGTTTATTAAACAATGGCAGAGCATCCACAGAATCAATGTATATCCTTTTATAAAAGGTAATAACAAGATCTGGGTATTAGAAACTCGCAGTGTTAAAGAAGCACTGCAAATTTCAACGTTACTCACCCCCATTCAAAATATCGAATATATTTGTCCTGAATACGAATTAAATCTCAACATGGCTGATTATGCATCTGAACCAAATGATAAATATTGGGAATACGATTGGCATTTGGATCGTCGTGATAAAAATGGAATTAAGATTAGCTGGGATATGAATATTCGTTCCGCTTGGCCTATAACTAAAGGTAGAGGTTCTGTTATCGCTATTATGGATACTGGTATTGAAAGCACTCATCCTGACCTTTTTGATCGTCTCCAAAATAACTTCCATTATAACGCTTTCACTCATGAAAGCACTCCTGATCCTATCTCTCTTCAAAGCAATTGCCGTCATGGAACGACCGTTGCTGGACTAGCAGCTGCTACTGCCTATAATGGAATAGGCACCTGTGGTATAGCACCTGAATCACAATTAGCCAGCTGGGTAATGCTAGGCAATTCACCTGAATTGACAGACCTAGAAATAGCTGAACTTTATATTCGTGATAACGAACATATTAGAATACAAAATCAAAGTTGGGGATATAGAAATAAAATGATTCCTCTATCTCCTGTAGAAGAAGCCGCATTAAATCAGGCTACTCGCATAGCTTCTAATGGGAAAGGAGTTATCATGGTTAGAGCGGCTGGTAATGATAGACACTCTTCTTCAAACGAAAATTTCGCAAGCGATTACGGAGACAGTAATAGAGAACCCAGAAACACTCGTGATACAGCTATAGTTGTAGCCTCTGTAAATTCAGATGGAGAATATGCTGACTACTCCTCTCCTGGAACCTGTATCCTTGTTTCTGCTCCTGGCGGAGTAGCTGAAGATGAACCATCCCTTTTTTCTACAGACCTTACAGGGACAAATGGATACAACTACATTAACTACTGGGAACCTTTTGAAGATTATAATAATTACGCTAACGGAAAAATGTTTCAGGGAACTTCATTTTCAACACCCTTAATATCAGGAACTTGCGCACTTTTGCTTTCCTGTAACACCAATCTTACTGTTCGAGATATTCGTCATATACTTATCCAATCAGCTCAATACACAGATATCTCTGATCCAAACACTCAAACCAATAGTGCTGGTTTTTTAGTTAGCAATAATACTGGTTATGGAATCCCAGATGCCGGACATGCTGTTGAATTAGCGCAGAACTGGACAGAATTATCCCCTCAAACATCCATAATTAAAACACTGAATCTCGAACATTCTCTTTCTATTCCATCACAAGGATATACTTTACAAATTCTCTCTCAATCTACTAATTCTCCAGTTGTAATTCCCATGAGCATTGCAGATACACCAATACCAAATGAGAGCACTCCCTTCATTGAAACGGTTGACCTTGGTAATATAACAGGACCAATCACCGAAGATCTTACCGGCAAAGCCGCCTTAATACAAAGAGGCACAGAGCTCTCTTTTAGAGATAGAATTAATTATGCTGCCTCAGCAGGAGCCTCTTTCGTTATTCTCTATAACAATGTTGAAGATGATGAACTCATTAACATGGCCAATGTAGATCGATGTCCTATTCCTGCCGTATTTATTTCCGGCAATAGTGCTCAAAAAATCAAAAACATCTGTTCCGAAGAGGGACATATTTATAGTCAACTCAATATAAACTCGTTGCAATGCCAATTTGAAATAACAGAAGACATGATATGTGAAGATATTAATCTAGGAATAAAAATTGTTGGAGAATTATGTAATAATCTCTATATTTCCTTGATATCCCCTCATAAAACACGCAGCCTAGTCTATCGTTACAATTTTGGCTCTGACGCTGAAATCGACTGGAATTTTCTAACAACCCAGCATTTTTATGAGTCCACCTATGGAACTTGGCAAGTAGAAATTATCTCTATGCCAGCTCCTGGCAGAATATTATGGCCCCAAAATCAGTTAGAGAGCTTATCCTTAAATATTAAAGGAATTGCTGTCACAGATACTGATCACGACGGCTTAGCAGACAATTGGGAATTAGCGCATTTTGGAACCTTAGAATATAGTTCGACGGATATTCTATCTCCTTCTGGTTATTCTAATGCGCGTTGGCAAATTGTGGGAGATCAGATAATCAATCAATCCAATCAATTAAACCTTGATATAAACTTGCTCTCCCCAGGGAAATTGAGAATTGCATGGAAATCTGCAGCAAATGCAAAATACCACCTTCAGGAATCTACTTTTTATAATCCTGAATGGAATCATGTAAATACTGTTCATGGGAAATTCCCCATAACCGAGCAAATTATAGATATTTCAGAAAACAGTGAATCCACCCTCTATAGAATAATTAAAACTAATTAATAACATATTTAAGTATAAACATATCTCTACTCAAAAAAGACAATAAAAGTCCCATTTCGGTTGTTATATTGACCCTATTCAATAAAAAGCGTAGATTTAAATCCAACGAATATTAAAAAAATTCGTAAAAAATAGGTAAAAGTTATTTTATGTCACTAACATTTGAACTAAATCCGGCCATTAAAAAGTTACCTGTCTATTTACCAGGCAAACCAATTGAAGAAGTTGCCAGGGAACTTGGCTTAGCACCTGAGAGTATATGTAAGTTAGCTTCTAATGAAAGTCCTCTTGGGCCCTCCCCAAAAGCTATTGAAGCAATGAAAAACGCTCTCAATACAGTTAATCTATATCCTGACGGAAACGCATTCTATCTAAAAGAAAAACTTTCTAAAAAACTCAACCTACCGTCTGAATATATTATAGTTGGCAACGGTTCAAATGAACTACTGGAACTCATTGCACACGCTATGCTTCAACCCTGTGATGAATGCATTATGAGTCAGTATAGTTTTGCAGTATATCCAATTGTCACTAAGCTCTCTTCGGCAGAAATAGTTATGACCCCTGCAAAAAACTATGGTAATGATTTGGATGCTATGCTCAAAGCTATTACTTCCAAAACACGTATCATTTTTATTGCTAATCCTAATAATCCAACTGGCACTCACCTAAGTGAAAAAGAATTAAAGAATTTTATAGAGAAAGTTCCCCAAAATATTCTTATTGTAATTGATGAAGCTTACACAGAATATCAAACAACCCCTCCAGATTTAGTACCACTGATCCGTAATAATGAAAAAAACAATCTTGTTATCTGCCGCACCTTTTCTAAGATATATGGCTTAGCTGGAATACGGATAGGATTTGCTATGGCCTCTCCAGAATTCATTCAAGCTCTTAATAAAGTGAGGGAACCTTTTAACTCCAATCAGCTAGCACAAGTTGGGGCCATGGCCGCTTTAGATGATACCGAATTTCTTGACTATGCACGCAATGTCAATCTTTCTGGATTGGAATATCTGCAAAAGGAATTTGATAAAATGGGATTAGAATATATTCCTTCTGTCGCTAACTTCATTCTTGTTAAAGTTGGTAATGGAATCGAAGTATTTCAGTCTATGGAGAAAAAGGGCATTATTATCCGTCCTGTCAACAACTATAATCTCCCAGAATGGATAAGAATTACAGTTGGCACGGAAGAACAAAATATTAAAGTTATCAAAGGTCTCAAAGAGATTTTAGGCAAAAATAATATCTAACTAATCTCTTATCAAAGAGTGAGTTTCATCGACACTGAAATTATCAGTGCCGATTTTCTTTTAATAATTTTATCTCTTCACAGTATAATTAATCATAACAATTATCAATACAGTTTATTCAAAAAAAATAATTCATTCCCTCTGCAATACCATCTCCTGCTACTTGCTGGGCAACATACCCATTTTGGCTCAAAACAGATTCTTTAACTACATCTATCGCATTCAACGGCGAAATAAGATATCTGGCTTTTTCTACAGAAAGCATAGGTAAATCATTATAATGATCACCCGCTACACAAGTTTCTGCTGGTGTTATCCCTAGCCAATGTTCTAATTCTAGCAAAGTAGCTCCTTTATTATAATTGATATGAGCTAATCTAGCATAGACATCATTACGCACTAATGCCAAATCTGGGATTCCTTCAAAATATTTAGCAATATACTCTAATAATTTATCTGCTTCCTTATTATCAGGAGCTATAAAACAAAGAGGTGAATAACCGTCTTTATACAACATCGATTTAGGATAGTTTTCTATGATCCATTTTTCTAAAGGTGACAACAAGGGGGCTATCCGTGTATAAAGTTCTTTATGAACTTTATCGCAAATCTGATTCCATGGTTGCAACGGGACATATTCGCTGTTTTCAAAAATATAGATTTCACGTTCGACAACAGATAAGAAATCGGGATAGACAGGAAGTTGATAATAATTAAGTGTAGATATTATTTCTGTCAAATTACGTCCTGTACTAATTACCCATTTAACTCCTTTGTCTTTTAAAACTTTTATTTTAGCTACAAACGATTGGGAAATAGGTATACCATCACCCTTATCACAAAAAATAGTCCCATCAAAATCTGTACAAAGCAAACGAATCATCTATAAAACACTTTTCCAAAAAATAATTCTGCAAGCTAAGCTTGCACTTTGAGGAGTCTTCCTGCAAAATTATAGTGTGTCAAGGCAAAACGACAGTTTAGAACAGCTCCACGATGATGCCATATACGATATGGCCATGGGAAATATTGATCAATGCATTGAAAAACTGAAAAAAATTTTGGAAATAGATCCAAAGCATTTTGACTCTCAACTTGCGTTAGGAACTGCATTTATGAGGAAAGGAGATTATCACCAAGCTTTAGAAGAAGGATTAAAAGCTGCTGTACTATCCCCCGAAAATCAAATGGCACAAATGAATTTAAGTATGTTTTACATCCGATTGGGTAATAAAAAAAAAGCGGAAGAACACGCTCTAAAAGCCAAACTTGCTTACTGGAAAAAACAAGGCTCGCAACCTCCTTCTACTCCAGATAAAATTCTAAAACAAGATATTCAGATTCTCTCACAAACTCCCTCTCACACATCAATGATTTTCACAAAGAAAAAAGAAAACCATGATGTATCTCCCATTCCAAAAAATAAATAAATCTATGGAACACCTTCTCAAAGTCTTGGAAGATTTCAAATCCGAGAAAATTTCAACTCAAAAAGCTCTGGAGTTAATCACTCTTCACAATTCCGTTGATCTTGGTTTTGCGAATGTCGATATTCACCGAAATAAAAGAAATGGTTTTTCTGAAGTAATCTATGGGGCAGGTAAAACACCAGAACAAGTTAGAGACATCGCTATCCAAATTTATGAATATTCTGATCAAGTCTTAATTACACGGATTACTGATGCACATGCCGTAGAAGTACAAAAAATCTTTCCACAAGCTATTCATCACAAAGTTGCTCACTGTATTACCATTGTAAAAAAAGAGCGTATCAAATATCCAAATCCCATTGCAGTTTTATGTGCAGGAACCAGTGATATTCCTGTCGCTGAAGAAGCTGCCATTACAGCCGACATTATGGGCAATGATGTTCTGAGAATATATGATATTGGTGTGGCTGGAATCCATCGTCTATTTAGCAACCTAGGAAAAATCAGAAAAGCCGCTGTACTGATTGTAGTTGCAGGAATGGAAGGAGCTCTTCCTAGCGTTGTTGCAGGATTAGTCTCTCATCCGGTTATTGCTGTTCCAACTAGTATCGGCTACGGAGCAAACTTTGGAGGAATATCAGCTCTATTAGGAATGCTCAATAGCTGTGGCAGCGGAATAACAGTAGTCAATATCGACAATGGTTTTGGCGCTGCTTATGCGGCCAGTCAGATTAATTCGCTCTGTAATAACAAAATAGAATAATATGAAAACTCTTTATCTAGATTTAATCGGAGGAATCAGTGGAGATATGTTTTTAGGGGCCCTAATCGATTTAGGAATTTCTCCAGACAATTTGATTTCTAAGCTTAAATCACTTCCTTTAAAAGGATGGTCTCTCTCTGCCAAACAAATTGAGAAAAATGGAATCATTGGTACTCATGTAGATATTCATATTCCCTCTGAACATCTTCTTACACATGAGCAAGAACATCATTCTCACAATGCTCATGAGAACGACCATAATCATCACCAACCCCACGAACATCATGGTTTTACTGAAATCAAACAAATAATCGAAAACTCTGACCTCTCTGCTTGGGTAAAAGAACACTCTATTAATCTCTTTCGCAGGATTGGTGAAGAGGAAGCAAAAATTCACGGTAAAACATTAGAAACAATTCATTTTCATGAAGTGGGCGCCATCGATTCCATTATTGACCTTGTTGGTGCCAGCATCGGCTTAGAATTATTAGGAAAACCACAAGTCCAAGCGAAGTATCCCGTGGATGGCAACGGATTTACCCATTGCGCACATGGAATTATTCCCATTCCTGTTCCTGCCACACTAGCCATACTGGGAACTCGATCTGTTCCAATCACTCAATGCGAGGAGGAGTCGGAAATGATCACCCCAACCGGTGCTGCTATTTTAGCTGAATTTGTAACTTCTTTTGGTCCAATGAAGAATCTGACTTCGAAAAAAATAGGAATTAGCTTTGGGTCACGCACATTAAAAACACGGCCTAATATGCTTAGAGCTATTTTAGGAGAAAGCCTAGAAATGTCCCCAATAATGCAATCCCCTTCTTATCAAACAGATCAAGTCGAATTATTGCAAACAAATCTAGACGATACCACTCCTGAAATTCTGGGATATGTAATGGAACAAGCTCTGTCTAAAGGGGCTTTGGACATCTGGTACACTCCTATTCAAATGAAGAAATCTCGTCCAGCGGTGGAACTCTCTTTACTGTGTAAAATTCAAGACTCCAACAAGATGATAAATCTAATTTTGACTGAAACTAGCAGTATTGGAGTACGGCACTTCTCTGTTGAACGTTGCAAACTCCATCATAAGCTCTTGGGAATCAATACTAAATATGGTTTTATTCCTATCAAAGTAAGCTACAAAGATGGAAAAATTCTCCATATAAAACCAGAATATGAAATTTGCCGGATACTTGCCCTAAAACACAATCTTCCCATACAAGATATTATAAACGAAGGCATTAAAAACTCCAACTTTTCAAAAGAGAGTTTAAATCAGTAATAATTTCATTTTGCAGTGAAGTAAAACCATCCAATGCTTTCAATGGCAATTTAGGATTTTCTTTCAAACTCTTTTGAATATACTCAAACAATGCCACTTCCAATGCATCGCTATAAAGTTCTATTGTCCCAGAAGAAGTCATTCCCATGACGACTTCTCCCCATTTAAATCTCTCTTCTCTCCATGAAATAAAATCCGGTGTTTCCCCTAATAGCCATTCGCGCGAAGATAAAAAATTCTCCTCATTTTTTAAATTCTTTTGTTCCCACATGGCATTCGAAACAAATTCTAGTGGAAGAGAATAAGCTGCAGAATATGCACTTTTAATTGAATTTTTTAAATCCTCAACACCTAAATGAGAAGAAATCTGCCGAAGATTAATTACCCGGGATGAAACAGATTTGACCCCTTTAGTACAAAGTTTTAGAGATGAAACTCTTAAATAACTTTTCAGCGCATCAACATTAACCTCAATCATTAAGGTACCGTGATGATAACAAACTCTCTTACCTTTAAAATATGCATTCCCTGAAAACTTTTTCCCTTCAATAGTAATATCATTTCTTCCTGTCAAAGTTGCACATATTCCAATCTGATATAAAGCATCTAATAAAATATTAAAATTTCGATTTAAATCAAAATCATCTTTATAGTTTAGAAATGTAAAATTTAGATTTTCTTTATCATGATAAACAGCTCCTCCTCCGGTTAGTCTTCTGGCAAGAAGTATATTATCTTCCTTCATTGCAGGAAGATTACACTCCAAATAAGCACTCTGATGTCTTCCAATGACTACGGTTTTATCATTTCTCCATAAAAAAAGAGCACTCTCTTCTGAAGCCAAATTTTTAAACAACATCTGCTCTATCGCAAGATTATAATAAGGAGAAAAAGAGCAGCTTTCATAACATAAAAGTTTCTTTACCATATTCTATCTTAGTGATATACTCCTCTACTAACAGTTAAAACACATATATAATCAGCACCTGCCTTTTTCAAAACCCTTGATGCATAATCGCAAGTCGTCCCTGTGGTTAAAATATCATCTACCAAAATTACTCTTGAGCCTCTAATTAATTCTTTATCCTTTACATTAAATGCTCCTTTCAAATTTTTTAATCTGTCATTCCGTTCTAAACAAGCTTGCGGAAGAGTATTTTTAACTCTTTGCAAATTATTTAAATGCAATGGAATTTTAGTATGTTTACTTAATATCCTTGCCAAGCATTCAGCTTGATTAAACCCCCTCTTCCTCTGATGTACCGGATGAAGTGGAATAGGAATAATCATCTCCCAATCTTTTTTTTTAATCCATCTATCTGCGGCTTGATTTAAAAGAGAACCCAAAAAATTTTTAAGATAAACCTTTTGCGAATATTTGAACTTGTGAACTACCTCTAATATTAAAGAATTCGTTTTCACTGCAGCTCTTGCATAATCAAATCCTGGATGAACTAAAGTACATTGACTGCATTTAAAAGAAATACTTTTCTCCAAATTTACCGGCCCCATATGGCCACAAACCTCGCAAAAAGGAAATGTAAGAGGATCAAGTTTAGAACGACAATCTTCACAAACATACCCCCATTGAGGAATTGCCCAATGAGAATGACATAATGCACATAAATTAGGATAGAATAAATGCTGTAGAGCTAAGCAAATTCTTCCTAATTTTACATTAAATGCCAAGACAGCATTCATTATATTTTCTATTCTAAAGAATAACAAAATAAAAACAATGAAATATCTTATTATCCCTTCGTCATTTCATTAAAACTTGCATATGAATATTAATTATTGTTCTAATGATATTCTACGAGTAGACTTTGAAAAGGTCTGTATAAAATGACAGCTAATATGAAAAACATAACCATTGCATTTATTTTTCTCTTATCTATTTGTAATTTCATATCTCTTGCTTCTGAATCTCAACCTCGAGAAAAAGAGAATTGGCAAATAATATTAGATGAAAAAACCCATCTGGAAATGATCTATATCGAACCAGGCTCATTCAATATGGGAAGCCCAAATACTGAATTAGGAAGAAATATTGATGAACAACTTCATCAAGTTATACTTGATTCAGGTTATTGGATAGGGAAATATGAAGTTACTCAATCTCAGTGGGAAAAGGTTCTTAATGGAAAAACTTTTCCTGAAATAAATATATCCCTAGCCAATCCATCTGGATTTCTTGGAGAAAACCGTCCAGTAGAAAATATCTCCTGGTTTGCAGCAAAAAAATTCTGTGAGATTTTGACTCAAAAAGAGCAAGCTCTAGGTAAATTAAACGAAAAATACCGGTATGATCTTCCTACCGAAGCTCAATGGGAATATGCATGCCGAGCCGGGACTCAGACTGCTCTAAATACAGGAAAAGAACTTTCTCATCCAACCTCTTGTTTAGAAGCAGATGAAGCAGCTTGGTACTGGTATAATAGCGGCTCTCAACTGGCAGATACTTATGGATCCCATAATGTAGGATTAAAAAAACCAAATAATTGGGGATTATATGACATGCATGGAAACGTGGCAGAATGGGTACAGGACACATATTCCTTCTATCGCCAAGAAGCTATTACAAACCCTTCTTCATCAGCTAAAAACGGGATAGGAGTTTGCCGTGGAGGAAGTTGGTCAGACAGCGCATGGATGTGTCGTTCCGCTGATAGAGCATATTATGGTTCTTATTGCTCAATGAATAACGTCGGATTTAGAATTGTTCTAATTAAAATTGCAGAACCCCAATAATTGCCTAATCAATTTACAACTCTTGGTTTTATTTTTTAGTAGGAGCACTTGCTGGAGACTCATTAAGCTGTTTCACCCCATCAGACACATAATAAAAAGCCGACAAGATGGTAAAACTCACAGAAGCATAAGCAAGCATCTTAACATAATTTTCTTCTGCCGAAAATAAAACAAAAATAATTGTAACCATTTGCAAAAAAGTAGCTATTTTCCCCGGCCAACGTGGACACACTTTTACTCTTTCGCAAATGAAATGGATAACCATAAATCCTAATAAAATTAACACATCTCGACTCAAAATAGTTAAAATAAAAATAGGCGGTATTGTTGGCAAATCACCTTGCTTAATACTTAGCAAAATTCCAGCTGAAACAAGAAGTAATTTATCTGCTAAAGGATCCAATATTGCTCCCAGCTCACTCTTTTGATTATAATGACGAGCAATATATCCATCAACTGCATCTGAAATAGATGTAAGAGCAAAAACCAAAATAGCCATTACTCGGTATCCATCCAGTTCTGTCCTTCCATAAAAAATAACGGCTGATATAAAAACAGGAACAAATAATATACGTCCAATCGTTATTTTATTAGCGGTGGTCATATAAAGATGTTTTCTGAAAACTAAAAAACCAAATCAATCTGAGAATTATGGTCTGATGCCGGCCAAATCCAATCCTCCATTCCAGAAGCCGTCTTTTTTATTTGCCCAAAATTATTCAATTTATCCCATCCTAAAGAATAAAGACTAAATGACTTTAAAGTCTTAATAAAAATATAAGGATCCCCTGTAACAATATCATAACGAAAGAACCTTGTCGCTGATAATTGAGAAATAGCATCAACAGATTCCGGATAACGTTGATGCTTTAAATAAAATCTTTCCATAATACACGCAATCGAGGCCATATCTATAAAAGCTTGTCCTTCTGCAGCTTTCTGAGAAATTTGATCTGAAAAAAGTGACTGTTTAAAATTTTTTACAATAATCCGATCTGGATTAAGCGTATCTTCATAACGACTTTGAAACACTTCCATCTGCTCTCTCACCACATCCGGATCAATCCGATGATCTTCTATAAGATAAACCTTTGATATATAATCAATTCCTGTTTCAGCTAAATGAGCCAAATTCATTCTGATCCAACCAACTGGAACCTTAGAAAACAACGCTTCAACAACACTATTAATCCTTACTGAAATATTATCTATAGGTAAAAATTTTTCTATTTTTTCTATCCCCTGTAAAAGAGGAATGCCAATCTTCGTTAGATAAACTGTTTCAACAACTTCATTCATTCCCGCTGTCCAGATTATTTCAAAAAGCTGATTTGTTTTAAAAAGTTGGATAAAATTAAACCCTGCCAACTCTTTCTGCATTTTTTCCAACTGCTGAGTATTCCATTGATGCCGGGCAATCCCTTGCCATAAAGGCTGCAATGAATAAAGAAAAGAAGAATGCACAGCCATGGCTCCCAAGATAGTCTGATCAGATCCTAAACGCTGCGCTACTTTCCAAGACAAAATAATATCATTAAGTGCTTCATCCGTCTTTCCGAGATCCAAATAAGTCACGGCCCGTGCAGAAAACAAGAGAACAGTTTCATTAAGTACCCCCAAATGCAGATAAGGGTATTGAGGCCCCATTTCAAAGAAAATTGGAAATTTACAAAAAGGTCTTTCTACAGCCTCTTCTATCTCTAACATTTGTGGTTTAAAGCACTCAAAAAGTAAAAGATTACCTTCTGCAGAAACCGGAGGTTCCGGGTACAATACCGCATTTCGAGTCAATAATATCAGCCTTATATCTTCTGGATTCCACATATAGGCGTCTCTCCAAGAAAGATCTGGCAAATCACTAAGCATATAAGGCATATGAACATTTGTCAGAGAATTCCAAATCTCAAAAACATCAACATTTCCCACTTTATCTTCAGAAAGAGTAGATAAAAAAGGAATTCCTGCAAAATTTTGTTCATCAGGAGGCTTCGGAGGAAACATCAAATCTTTTTCTAAATAGAGTCCTTTCTTCGCCAATACTGTTTTGAGTGTATTCCATTCTTCCTCCTCTCTATGAGTATCCAAAACGCATACTGCTATAATAAAAGCCATAAACAACCCTCCTATTCCCGCAAGAAGGAAAAAAATGCGTAGAAAGAAAAAACGTTTTGGTTTTCGTTGCGAAGAACCGCCATTCATAGAAAGTAATAAAAACTAAACCACGATTTAGTTCAAGATGAAAAAGATAAAAATAGAACCTTTTTCATTTATTTAGACCAAATTACCCCAAAATTCCAAATTTTATTCACAAATTAAGTCCATTTTATAACTCACATCAAACTTATCACTTGATTCTCTCCATTCTGGAAATTTATTTTTGTTCGTAACTTCGAAGAAAAAATGTTTTAATAATCCCATGGGACAGTGGTATCAAAAAACACTTTCACTCACAGCAGCAATTTTAGTGAGCATCAGTTTTGTAGCAGCAGCGTCTATCGCTACCGATAATACTCTTGAAGAATATGATCCAGATGATCTTTATGTAGAGGTTTACAACACTATTTTAGGAGCAGATGAAGCTCGGCAAATGGGTAAAAAAAGAGCTGCTTGGGAACTCTATTCACAAGCCCAAAATTTGCTTCAAGATATTCAGAAAAAATATCCAGATTGGAATAAAAAGCTAATCGACTTTAGGCTTTCTTATGTAAAAGCTAAAATGGAACAGTTTACGGAACAGACTGCTTCAGATACTGAAAACTCTCCTCAAAGTGAAATTGAAATAGAAGTTCAAAGGCTTCGTCAACAAGTTGAACAATTAGAAAAGGTAAAAGAAGTATTGGAATCACGCCTAAAGGAAGCAACTTCTGCCTTACCTAGCACCTCAGATCCCAAACTATTAGCTGAAGCGGAAAAAAACATCTCAGAACTCACAGAAGCTAATGCACGACTTAAAGCTCAAGTGGAAAAACTTTCACAAAACAACTCCATATCTTTAGAGTTAAAACCTTCTAACTCTGAGAATCTTTCCGCTCAAAATCTCAATAAAGAAATTGGAAAATTAAATATAACTATTTCTGAACTAAAAGAAGAAAACAAACTTTTACAAGAAAAACTTTCCCAAACATCTCAAACAAATGATTCCTTACAAATTATCCAAAAACAAAAGGATTCTATCCTTACACTTAATAACGAGTTAAAACAACTTCAAGAAACAAATAAAATACAAAAACAGAGAATAGAGACACTAAGTAAAGCAGAAACCAAATTATCCTCCCTACAACCCCAGTATGAAACAGCTCAAAATGAATTAATCCAACTTCGCACAACTATAAACCAGCTACAAAACAAGTTATCCAATACAGAAGAAAAAGCAAAGAATCTTTCAAATAAAGATGAAGTGAATCTTCTAAAAAATGAAATCAACTCTCTAAAAAAAGAGCTAGAAGGGATAACTGAAGAAAACAAAGTTTTACGCAACATTGGTTCCAAAAAAGGTGCATCTAAGATTCTCAACGATATTGATAAACTCAGAGCTAAAATAGCTGCTTATGAATTGAACAAAGAACCATACACTCCAGAAGAACTTGCTCTATTAAAATCTGGAGAGAGACTTCACATAGGAGAAAGACTTGCTACACAAACAGACTCAAATAACAATTCTCCTCAATCTGCCCCTCTTTTTGCTTCCCCTGAAGCCCGCACTATTACAGCTGAAGCAATTCAGAAACTCCAAGATAGAAATGGTAATTTCAATGAAGCCGAACGTCTTTTACAAAGAGCACTTGCTTTAGATGAAAATAATATTTATATCCTAGCTCACTTGGCGCTAACTGAACTAAAACTAAAAAAAATCTCTGAAGCGGAATCGTATTTAAAAAAAGCATACGACTTGGCTCCAGACAATACCTTTGTTCTCAATCTATTAGGAGAACTATATTTCCATCAAAATAAATACGACAATTCATTTGAAATATTAAGCCAATCCTATAAGCTCGATCCAAATAATCCTGACACTCTATACCAACTCGGTGTAGTTTTTGCAGAAAAAGGACTCAGAGATGATGCGGAAAAAGCTTTTAGGAAAGCTATTAAATTAGCTCCAAAGTACGCAGAACCTCACTTTAATTTGGCAGTCATTTATGCAACACGCAATCCTGCTTACCCTCAATTGGCTAATTTCCATTACCAAAAAGCCGTTTCCTTGGGACTGCCACGAAATATGGAATTCGAAAAAGCCCTTCAAGTTTCTATGGAAAATAGAACCAGTAATGAAAAATAGATTCTTTTTTTCAAAATGGAGCTCTTATTAGATATTGGCAATACTCATACTCACGTTGGTCTTATGGCTAACAAACAGATTATTGATCGCATTGAACTCCCCACAAAGGCTTGGGAGAATGGTTCTATGCTCTTCCTGTTGAGAGGTTTTTTTCAACAAAGACCTGTTGATCAAATCGGCTTTTGCAGTGTGGTTCCCGATGCTTCTAAACAAGCCAAGCTCATTTTAAAAAAAGAGTGGGATACTCCATTTGAACTTACATATAAAACAATTTGGAAAATCGGAATAGATTACCCTTCTCCTGAAAGTGTAGGGAATGACAGACTTGCTAATACTATCGCACTAGCTCACTATTATGGGTCTCCTGCTGTTGCTATTGACTTTGGCACCGCAGTGACATTTGACATTGTTAATTGTCAAGGCAACTATGCTGGCGGAATTATAGCACCAGGTCTTTCAACTATGACAAGCTATCTTCATGAAAAGACAGCTCAACTCCCCTGTATCGAGCTTCGAGAAGTCAATTCTGTAATTGGCAAAAGCACCGCTGATGCTATGCGGATTGGAGCTATTCATGGATATAGAGGACTGATCAAAGAGTTATTAACTCTTATTAAACAAGAAATAGGATCAGAAAATTTTCCTATCGTGGCTACTGGTGGTTATGCAGAATTGATTTCTAATAAAATACCAGATATTCTGAAAGTAGATCCAGATTTAACACTAAAAGGAATTTATTTAGCAATGTGTCATTCAAAATAAATTGAATAATTCTTATTTCTTAATTAGCATGAGGTGTATTTCCAGCAATTAGAGTTGGAGTGTTGATTTAAAGCAAAAATTTATGAACAATGAAATGATTAATTCTATAGAGCTGCGACAAAAATGTGCGGAAAAATTACGTGTGCAAATCCCCACTGCAGCTAAAATGACAGCCTTTATTGGAATGGATGGCTTTATCGATGAAATTATTCATGTGATTGATAAAAGAACCAGTCCGATGGAATATTCCAGACTTAACACCATCTCGAAATTTGCAGAACGTATTCAAGCAGCTGGCGGTAAAAGTACAAATTTTGAATTAGTAACGCAGCTTATTAAATTAGGTGGTAATGGTCCTATCATGGCTAACACCATTTCCAATTTTGGCATTAAGCTTTCATATCTAGGTTCCTTGGATTATCCGGAAATTCATCCCGTTTTTAAAGACTTTGCTAATAAAGGAGATGTCAAATCAATAGCTAATGCGGGACGTACTGATGCATTGGAATTTGATGACGGTAAAATTATTATGGGTAAAATGACTCAATTGAGTGAAATCAATTGGGAAAACATTGTCAAACGATACGGAGAAGAGAAATTTATTGAAAAATTTACTAAATCCGATTTTGTAGCTTTTGTTAATTGGACAATGCTTCCTTTTATGAGTGATATCTGGGAAGTTATTTTGGAGCAAATTTGTCCAACACTTAAAAATAAAAAACGCCGTAAAATCTTCTTTGATTTAGCAGATCCAGAGAAACGTTCTAAACTAGATATTAAACGAGCGCTTGATCTTATTGGAAAATTTGAAAAACATTTCGATGTTATTCTTGGATTAAATGAAAAAGAATGCTACGAAATCGGTGATGTTCTCGTCTTTGATACCTCTGACCATTCCCCTAGTGGATTAGCTAATTTAGGTATAAAAATTCAAAACCAGCTCAAGATCAACACCTTGGTTATCCATCCTGTAGCTTATGCTGTAGCTGTCAGCAATGGAGCAGCAAGTATTGTTAAAGGTCCCTTCTGTGAAAAACCATTAATTAGTACTGGTGCTGGAGACCATTTTAATGCCGGCTTCTGCTTAGGTAAACTACTAGGTTTTGACAATATCGATTCACTTTTGACAGCTGTTAGTACAAGTGGATTTTATGTCCGCACAGCTGTGAGTCCAAATCTAACTGATTTAGCCGGTTTCTTGGAAAATTGGGCATAGATTTAAAATTTATTATATGGGGAATGGATTTCCTCTTCATTCCCTATATAATCAGCTTTATTTATGAGCAGCATCTTCGGCTTTGAAAAATACAAAAACGGAATTTTAGCAGATACAGAATTTCAAAAAGAAACAGATGAAACCCTTGTTCCTATTTCGAATTTAATACATCCAATTGCTTGGGAAACTGTTTTCGGCAACGCTGCTCCTGTTGAACTTGATTTGGGTTGTGGAGATGGAGGATTTTTAACAGAATATGCTCTCGCCAATCCAGATAAAAATTTTTTTGCAACTGAGCGTTTAATGGGACGTATAAATAAAATTAGAAAAAAATCTAAAAAAATCCAAATCAAAAATATAAAAGTCGCAAGGATTGAATCTGCTTATTTTCTGAAATACTTAGTTCCACCAAATTCTCTCTCTGCTATCCATCTTTACTTCCCTGACCCTTGGCCCAAAAAACGCCATGAAAAATATCGATTAGTCCAAACTAAATTTGCAAATATTTGTCAAAAATCCCTCTTATTTGGAGGAACAATTTATTTAAGGACTGACAATAAAGCATATTATGAACAAATATTAGCAAACTTTGACAATGAAAAACTTCTAGAGAAGACAACAACACCGAAAAGTTTGATAAAATTTCAAACCGATTTTGAAAAACATTGGCTTCAAATGGGACTCTCTACTTATTATGCCGCTTATAAAAAAACTCCAACAGTTTTTGAATTTCAAATTTCTGACAAATGATTTTCTAATACAGTATATGAATAAATCACTTATTTTAATAACACTTGCCACACTAAATTTATCTATAAATACATATGCAGATGTCTTGGAATACCCTATTGCTCCTACAACCAATCAAATAGACACTTTCCATGGCATTCAAGTAGAAGATCCATACCGATGGATGGAAGACAATAACTCTGCCGCTCTTAAAGAATGGATAGATGCAGAAAACAAACTAACTTTTTCATTTCTAGAAAGTATTCCAGAACGCAAACGAATTGTGGATCGACTCTCTCAACTATGGAATTACGAGCGCTACGGAATCCCTTTCAAACAAAATAATCGCTACTTTATTTTTAAAAATGATGGTCTCCAAAATCAAAGTGTTCTATATACTGCTGAATCTTTAGACGCAGAACTCAAAGTGCTCTTAGACCCTAATACATTAGCCAAAGATGGAACAATCGCTCTTTCTGGCATTTCTCTTAGTGAGGATGGTAATTGGATGGCTTATGGACTCAGCAGTGCTGGCTCAGATTGGCAAGAATGGAGAGTTCGCAATATTTACACAACAAAAGACACTATTGACCATATTCAATGGGTAAAATTCTCTTCTGCTGTCTGGCGTAAAGACAGCAGTGGATTTTTCTATTGTCGATACGATAAACCTGATCCACACAACCAATATCAAAATAGCAATGAAAATCAAAAAGTCTTCTTTCATAAACTAGGAGAATCTCAAGATAAAGATACTCTCATTTACAGCCGGCCAGACATTCCCAAATTGAATTTTTCTCTTGCTGTAACCGATGACGATCGTTATCTCCTAATTTCCGCTCATACAGGAACCGCTCCCCGAGAAGAAATCTATCTAATCGATTTACAAGGAGATAAGAAAAACATAAAAGTCATCATGTCCGGTTTTGATGCAGACTATCGTTTTATAGGAAATGAAGGAGACAAAATTTGGTTTTACACTGATTACAATGCTCCACGTGGTAGAGTCATCGCTGTAGATATAAATAAACCAGAGAAAGAAAACTGGATTTCTATTATTCCTCAAGCAAAAGAAACTTTATTAAGTGTTAGCATTGTTAATAATCGTTTAGTTGCAAATTATATGAAAGATGCCTGTTCTCAGATTAAAATTTTTGATCTAGAAGGTAAATTTATACGAGAAGTTACTCTTCCAGGAATTGGTACAGTCAGTGGTTTTAATGGGAAAAAAGAAGATAGAGAGACTTTTTATTCATTTAACAGTTTTATCACACCTAGTGAAATCTATCGTTATGATCTTCAATCTGGTCAAAGCACTTTATACAAAAAACCCCAAGTCGATTTTGATTCTGCACTATATGAAACCCATCAAGTTTTTTATCCAAGTAAGGATGGCACTCTGATTCCGATGTTTATCACACATAAAAAGAATCTTCAATTAACAGGAGAAAACCCTACACTACTCTATGGATATGGTGGATTTAATATCAGTATGAATCCTCGTTTTTCCACTTCTACTGCGGTATGGCTAGAGTTGGGGGGAATATACGCTGTTGCTAATCTGCGTGGCGGCGGGGAATATGGTGAAGATTGGCATCAACAAGGTATTAAGCTTAAAAAGCAAAATGTATTTGACGATTTTATCAGTGCCGCAGAATGGTTAATCGAAAACAAATATACTAATAATAAAAAATTAGCTATTCAAGGAGGAAGCAATGGAGGACTTCTAGTTGGAGCTTGTATGTTGCAGCGTCCCGACCTCTTTGGTGTCGCCCTTCCCCAAGTAGGAGTAATGGATATGCTCCGCTATCATCTTTTTACCATTGGATGGGCATGGCACAGCGATTACGGTCTGGTGGATAACAAAGACGAATTTATGGCTTTGTTAAGCTATTCTCCAGTACATAATATTAAAAAAGGAACAGAATACCCTGCTACACTAATTACAACAGCTGATCATGATGACAGAGTTGTTCCTGCTCACTCTTTTAAATTCGCTGCTGCTTTACAATCTGCTCAAACTGGTGAAAACCCCATTCTGATTCGCATTGAAACTAGTGCGGGGCACGGAGCTGGAAAACCAACCAGCAAACGTATTCAAGAAACTGCTGATAGCATAGCGTTTATGATTAAAGAACTTGGCATTAAACTACCCGAATAAATTGCAGAATGGATGCAACATCATCAATCTCTGAACTTGTTATCCAAGGTAAAATTTCTTTATCCCAAGATCTTACTGAAAAAATTCTAAATTGCAGAAATGAGGAGGAAATCCAAACCATCTGGAATAAAATCCCTTTTATGGATAAAGGGACCATTAGAAGTCGATTCCCAGATGGATTTGGATTTTCTCGTTCCGCTTTGAACGACCTAATCAAACAAGGGAAAATTGAGATTGAACGAACTTCTGGTACCACTGAAGAATCTACTGAATTGATCCTTCCAACAGGATGGTGGGATAAACAAGAAACTCATGCCCTAAGCTTAAATGAGCGAATTAAATGCACTTTTTCTCCAGATACCAATTGGTATCTCTCGCCAGACAAGCGAGTAACAATTGTCTCTCCATCCTGCAGTAATGATATCTGCTATACAGGAGTGCCCTCTCAAGAAGAAAGAACATTGAATAAAACCTTATTTGTTAATATATCTAAACATCCTTTCTTGTGGACAGATTCCATTAAGGAACAAATGCTTCAAGAGACACTCTCTTTTGAACCTGTTTTTTTAGATGTAGATCCTGTATATGGAACTCTTTTTGCAGATTACTGCCGCAAAAAATCCTGTCGTATTCCTTCTCTAAAATTTATACTCTCTTCTTATGAATATCTCAGTCGGGCACACCGCCGATATTTAGGAGAAATCTTTGGCGTGCCTGTCTATAATCTCTATGGTTCAACAGAAACAGGACATCTTCTTATGGAAGATTCCCAAGGAATATTAAGAATAGCTAAAGAAAATGCTTTACTGGAATTCCTTCCGTTGCCATCAGATGAAACACTGAAAGAATGCGTCGTAACGACACTAACTAATCCATATATGCCTTTGCTAAAATATAGGATAGGGGATCTCTTCTGCGAGCGAGATGAGAGACTGCGTCTTATGGGCAGACTCAAAGACGCTCTTATAACACATTCCGGAGATCCCATACCTGTATCATGGATAGACGATGCAATTACAATAAGTGATAAAATCCTCCATTACCAATTGGTACAGTTACAAGATATAAACACTTGCCGACTAGACTATTTTTTACGCGAAGATGCAAACGACTTAACTCTAACTGAAAAGAATCTAATTGCCAGCAATCTCATAACATTTATGGGGTGGAATACGAAAATTATTTTTCGCTCTGTAGACTATATTCCTTGCGAACCCTCTGGAAAATTCAGATTAGTTATCCCTCAAAAAACAAATAAACTCTTTAACTGATGAACAAAAACGGGCGTAGAAAAATAATCGATAAAACTCTAAAATTCTGTAGCACCTGTCAGAGTAAGGCAACAGAACTGCTGCATGAAAGAGAGAATCCCCTAATCTACTCCTCAAAAGAAACCCCCTATTTTACTAGATTCTTCTATTTCTGCCTCCTAGTTTATAGAGAGTTCACTAAAAATCGCTGTTTTGTAAGATCTTCCGCTCTCTCATATGCCTCAATTCTAGCATTAGTACCGATGCTTGCTCTAACTATCTCTGTGACAGCAAGTCTTCTTAAAACAGAAACGGGAGAACAACAAATCAGTTTCTATACGGAAAAATTTATTTCTTTTATCGTTCCTCAGCTAAATCTTTTAGGAACTACTTCCAGTAATTTCTTTTCTTCAACAGACTCTCTTTCATTCGAGGAAACTACAAATCGGCAAGTTTTTTCAGAAGAAAGACTAGACAAAAACAAAGTTACCGCCTATATCAACACCCTAGTCAATAATATTAGAGGTGGAGCATTAGGTGTAACTGGATTTATCACGTTAATTATAATTGTAATTTTACTCTTAACAAAAATAGAAGAAGCATTCAATGATATTTGGAAGGTTCAACATCCCCGAGGTTGGAATGTAAGAATCCCTTATTATTGGGGAATCATCACTCTGGGCCCTCTCCTAATTATCTCAGCTCTAAGTATATTCAGTTCTGATAAGATAGCTGTTCTCTCAAGACTTCTAGAATATATTCCCGGTTTTAGCTCCTATTTAATAATAAAAAGCATCCCCTGGGGCATTATTATCCTCTCTTTTTCTCTCTTCTACTATTTTATGCCTAGTACTAAAGTCACATGGAGTGCTGCTTTTGTAGGGGGAACTTTTACGGGCATTTTATGGCAACTTAATTCTACCTATAGTATTATTTATGCTTCCAGTGTTATCTCATACAGTAAGATGTATGGTTTTTTGGCTGCAATACCTATTTTACTCTTTGGCATCTATCTCTCTTGGCTCTTATTGTTGCTGGGCTGCCAAGTCTCATATATCTGGCAAAATAATCTAACCTATATACAACAAAGACTTTATGAAACCACTACTCAAAGGGAACGAGAATTGACTGGAATTCGTATCATGACATTAATTGGAAAGAACTTTGAAGAAGGAAAACAACCATTAACCAACGAGGAAATTTGTAAGGCAATAGACATTCCATCCTCTCTTAGTTCTGAAATTCTCAACAAGCTCCTCCAAGAAGGAATTCTTGTTCATACAGATAAAAATGCTTTCTCACCTAACCTACCTCTGGATAAATTAAATTGTGCTCAAATTATTGCAGCTATATCTCATGGTGGATCTGAATCATCTATTCTGAAAAACGTCTTTGATTCTGACTCTTCAGCCCCCGTAAAAACCTACCTTTTGATACTCGAGTCCTTAAAAGAAAAAGCCGAAAAAATCACAATTCGGGATATTATCAAACAAAGTTAAGAGAACATTCCCCACCTAGTCCTGCATCGAAGTCATAGAAACCGCAGCCAGAGTTTTTTTCAAAGAGCGATTAAAAAGCCTTTTCCATCCTCCTGGAATGAAAGAGGTAAAAAAAGTAAGCAAAAGGATTTTTTTCAAATCCTTTCTCGCTACCTTTACTCTCTGCTTTGGATCTAATGGATTTGTTTGAGATAACAAATAAAGTGTTTCAATTCCAATTAATATGGGCCATGTCAAACCCAAACGCATCATCCATGTGCGCCATCCCCCAGGTGTCATAAAAAGATAATCGATTCCATCCTTTAAGTAGTTCAAAGCTAACTTTAGATGTAAATAATAAAAATGTTTTAACTTTGGATAACTCTTAGGATCCATTAAATCCTGCGGTTTAAGGCCTAACTTTTTCAACTCTTCCTCTGGGAGATAACAACGCCCATTTGACAAATCTGCCGGTAAATCCCTTAGAATATTGACCAATTGCAAACCTTTACCAAAATGAATCGCCTTTTCCAAAAAAATGCTTTCAGGAAAAGTTGTCTTCTTGTAAAGATACCTTCGGCAAATTCTAGTCCAAAATTCTCCTACACACCCCGCCACCTTATAAGTATAGTCATCAAGCTGCTCCTCTTTCTGAAAGGAGCGAACCTCTTCTTTCCCTTTCTGAAGTAAAAAATACTCTAAATCTAGTAACTGGCCTGAGATAATAATATTAAGTACATTATAAATATCCTTTTGATCTTCCAAAGAGAATTTCCTACACTCTGCAATAATGAGGGAAATATTTTCTAGTAGAATCTTCTCTGATGAATTCTTCTGGCAAGATAACAGAGACTTCCAATCAATTTCCTCAGGAAAAGAGAATTCAGGAGATTTTTCTTCAAGAATTATATTTCTCAATTTAAAAAGAGTCTGAATTCTGGAATCAACATTAATAAGCTCCGTATCAGCTATTGTATCTGTTGCTCTAGCCAATAAATAAGCAATGGAAATCTGACCTCGAACAGAGCGAGGTAAAACTACCATAGTTAAATAAAACGATCTAGAAACCTGTTTTAGTAACTCTTTCAGCTCCATAAGAGGTAAAAGATCATAAACTATATTTAGCTAACCGTGATTCCCATTGTTTAAGTTCTTTCTGTTTCTCTTTTGTTCCCCCGGATCCAATGCAATGTTTTTTATCCATTGCCTTTTCAAGTTGAAACACTTCCAAAACATCTTTTTCAAAAAGAGCATTTACTTTTTGAAAATCATCTATTCCTAATTCGCAGAGCAGAACATTCTTTTTTTCCGCTAAAGCAACTAATTCTCCTACTGCATGATGAGCCAATCGAAACGGCATCCCTTTTAAAACCAAATAATCTACTAAGTCTGTTGCCAATAAAGCAGGATCTGAAGCGGCTTTTCTACAACTATCAGCCCTGACATTCACACATTTGAGCATATTTGCCCAAATATCTAGAGTTAGGAGAACCGTTTTCCAACTATCGAAAATCCGCTCTTTATCCTCCTGCAAATCTCTGTTATAAGTCATTGGTAAACCTTTCAAAAGGACGAGCAATGAAACCAAATTTCCAACCACACGCCCTGTTTTACCTCGACTCAACTCAGCAATATCCATATTCTTCTTCTGAGGCATTAAGGATGAGCCTGTCGTATAAGCATCTGAAACTGTTATAAAACTAAACTCACTGCTGCTCCAAAGGATAAAATCCTCCGCCAGTCTTGAAATGTGAACTGCAATTAGAGAGCAGATAAATGCAAACTCAAGCATAAAGTCTCGATCGCTAATAGCATCCATTGAATTATGAGCCACTTGTGGAACTCCCTCTTCATCAACAAATTCTAGCAACTTTGCCGTAAGTTCTCTATTTATAGGCAAAGTACTTCCTGCAATTGCACCAGCACCCAACGGAGAAACATTCACTCTTTTATAAGCATCTGTTAATCTACTATAATCTCTATCAAACATCTCCATATAAGCCATCAGATGATGAGAAAAATAAACAGGCTGTGCTCTCTGCAAATGGGTATACCCAGGAATAATTACTGATTCATTTTTATGAGCTAAAGACAAAAGGCTCAACTGTAAATTTTTCAAAGACTCCCCGATCTGCTTCATCGCAGAGCGTTGCCAAATTCTCGTACTAAGAGCCACTTGATCATTTCTAGAACGGCCAGTATGTAATTTAGAACCTGCTGGAGTTCTACGAGTTAACTCCGCTTCAATATTCATATGAACATCCTCTAGATCCGATTTCCACTCAAATTTTCCCTGCTCAATATCCTCTTTTATAGCATTCAAATTTGTTTGAATAGCCTCATTTTCTTCAGTTGTTATAATCCCAACTTGGCACAACATCTGAGCATGCGCTTTTGAACCTTTAATATCAGATTCTGCCAACAAATAATCAAAGGAAATTGACTCACTGAAATCTGCCACGTCTCTACTAGGGCCTTCACTAAAACGCCCGCTTCGTGACACTATATTTTCTGTATTCAAATTCATAATATTCAAAAATCAACTGACAAATTAAATGCTATTTAACAATCAAAATTATCAATAGGTCTTCAGATACCTTTTCAAGAGATACTTTATCCATCCGTTTCCCAAAACGTCAATGGCTTTTCTCATTCTTTTATTCTTATTGAAAACAATAATGATGAGAAGAAATCACTCTTCCCATCATTACTATTCAAACAAATGATCTTCTTAATTAATCACTTACGAAGAATCTTGAGAACATTTATTGAATTCCCTTGGAATTCATATTCTGTCTCTGAAGAGATTTTTACCTTTGTTTCCACTGGGGCTATACGCTCAGGTTCATAGAAACTATTCTCAGCCCATTCATCTGGATGTGATATAGTGAAAAGTGTTGCTTTTGAAGAAAACTTCTCATCTGAATTTAATTTCACCTTTAGTTTCTTAGGTTCCGAAGAAATATTCACTACCTTTAAATAGATATACTCCTTATCTGCTGTTGCTGATGCATAAACTTGATTAGTCTCTGCAACCAGATCGCCTTCACAAATCTTATCTCCATTTAAAAAGCAGACAATTTTCTCCTTTGTAACTACAACGCGAATATCATACCACTTTGAAGTTTCAATTTTACCATTTGTTCCAGTGCCAAAACCTGTTTTTGCCCCATCAGTAACCATTTCAAGTCCATGCCTCACATTTCCCCAACCTCCAATATTGCACCAGATATAATTTCGCTCATCTACAACATTAGCAAGAATCAAAAAGCCTTCATTTCCACTCCTCTTCCGAGCTTTTAAAGTTAAAGTATACTCTTGATAATTAGCAGGAAGATAAGCAAAAATATTTTCCTCTTGGGACAATTGAGTAATTATTCCACCCTCTTGAGTCCATTCTCCCTTACACTCTTTCCATTCATCAAATCCATCACGACTTTCATAAATAACTTCTCCGTCAGATTCTACCTTAATATCTTTAAACTCTGCTTGGGTAAGCCATGTTCCCAAACCAATTCCACCGGGAGAAGAAAGATTCTTTTTTACAGATTCAACTTTTGTTTCAACAGGAACTGTTTGTGTCCCAATATTTTGAGCAAAAAGTTTTTGCAGATGATATGAAGGTGTACCAAAGGAACAATGATTATTAAAATTGATCAAATCTGGATTCCATACTCTTTTATTAACATTAACAAAAAGTGGTGCATAAGAAGTCATTTTAACCACATCTGAATTATTTTCCATTCCCATCATATAAATAGCCTCTCCCAATGCTCCCCGAAGAGCCCCCTGCCCATTTTGTTGGGTAACAGCATATTCCCCTACATAGATTTCCATCTCCTCTCTCTTGTAATCATCATACATATTAAAACGCCGTTGAAAAAATTCAGGAGTGTTATAATAATGCTCATCTAAAATATCAATAGGCCGACTCTTTGGGGTTCCTCCCCATAAACATGCAACAATTTTAATCTTAGGATATTTTTTCTTAATTGCATCATAGAACAAGGCATATCTTTCATCATAAGCAGTTCCTCCATTTTCATTACCAATCTGAACCATTGTCAGATTAAAGGGCTTCGGATGTCCATTTTTAGCTCTTTCAGCTCCCCATCGGGTATCTGTTGAACCAATGGCATATTCAATCGCATCTAACGCATCCTGAACATACTCACCCATTTTATCCATTGGAACAACCTCTTTATGAGACATCCCGCAATTAATTACAAATAGAGCTTCAGCATTGAGATCTTCGCACAACTGTAAATATTCATGATACCCCATTCCATGGCTAACCTCATATCCCCATAAATTATGCTGTGTACGCCTTTCACTTAATTTACCGATTGTCTGTTTCCATCGATAAGAAGTATCCATTCTATCCCCCTCAACCCAACAACCTCCAGGAAATCGCACAAAAGCAGGTTTTAATGCTTCCAATTTCTCTGCCAAATCGATCCTCATCCCATTCTCACGATTTTTCCAAGTCTTCTGAGGGAAAAGGCTAACCATATCCAGGTTAAAAGTCCCTGACTCTGCTGTTGTAATTAGCAATCTAGCATGTGTCGATTTATCTTTAGACTTTAACTTTAATGAGTAATGTTCCCAATTCGAATGAATATCCAGATTTTCTTTTTCTGTCAGCAAAGTTCCATCCTCATCCTCAACCCAGACTTGTATATTTTTTACATCTCCTTTTGCGTAAAGATTAAGAATATACGTTTGTCCAACATCTACAGCTATTCCAAAATAACCCGAATTGGATATGCCAGCAGCTCCTTTCATTCCATCTGGAAGCATTACATTTACCAACGCACTTTGTTTATTAAATCCACCAGTGGGAACATCTGGAGAGATTTTCACATTAGCAGATGCTTTACCATAAGCTCTGACTTGCCAATGATCCAAATTTTTAGAGTCTTCAAAGTTGCGATTTCGGATTAACTCTGCATACAAACCTCCATCTCCAGCCATGTTGATTTCCTCAAAAAAGATCCCATAAAATTTGGGACTGACTTTTTTCCCTGGTTCATCAAGCTTGACTGTAATCGTATTACTTAAAACAGAATTTACGCAAAGGCTTGTTAATACCCCTATGCTTAAAACTCCAAATAACTGCTTCCAATGTTTGGTTAATTTACTCATAAAGAACAACAGTTTCTTTTTATTAACAAATATTCTCTTCTCTGTCCACTTTTTTAAACTCAAAATCCTTCTTCTCAAAAGATATTGCCTCAACACTTTTTTTGTGATATTTTCTCTCAGTCTGGTATTTTGCTAGAAAATATCTTCTATAGATAACAGATGAGAGAAATATATAGTATTGCGAAGAATAGTTTTATGGAACTGCTCCGGCAGCCTGTTTTTTTAATTTTGACAAGTGTGTCGGCTGTTTTCATTATTTTTCTAGCAATATCTCCATACTTTGGACTAGGAGATGATGTTAATCTTGTCAAAACAAGCGCTCTGGCAGTACTTCTTCTGGCCGGTCTTTTTACTAGTGTCTTTTCAGCTTCAACATCACTAGCAGCTGAACTGCGAGGTGGCACTGCATTAGCTGTTCTCTCTAAACCGGTCAATAGAATAGCATTCCTATTAGGAAAGCTATTTGGTGTCTGCTCCGCAATCTCTATTATGGTCTACATCAATATCATAGCAATCCTTTTTGCTAGCAGAATGGGATTTGATTCTTATGGTAAGACTGATTTTGTAGGTATGGCCATTTTCTTTGGTGCAATGATACTTTCTTTTGCTATTTCCGGCTTTCTCAACTATTTTTTAGAGAAAAATTTTGTTCCTTATACAATGGGAATTTTGATTATAACAATGACCATTGGTTTAATTATTATCTCTTTTTTAGAAGAAGAAAGAAAACTTATGGAGTACTCCACAATCGATTGGAGTCTTATTCCTGCTGCAATCTGCCTGACCTTTATGCTCTGGCTTATTGCAGCCTTAGCTATCACCTGCTCTACTCGTTTAAATACCATTGCCACACTTACGTTTTGTCTTATTATTTTATTAATAGGCCTTATGTCCGATTACTTTTTTGGACAAATGTCAAACTCCGGTTCTTGGATAGGAACTATACTCTATACTATTATCCCAAACTGGCAAAATTTCTGGCTAGCTGATGCCATTGAAAACGATAAAGGCATTCCTTGGCTCTATATAAGAGACGCATTTTTATATATGATCACGTTTATGGTCGCTACAATTACCATTGGAATAACTCTTTTTGACAATAGAGAACTAAATTAATTTCATTATCAAACTCAAAATATGGAGAAAAGCATAGAAAAAATCGGTCTTGTCAATTTAATTACCCTATTGGTAATTGCTCCCACCACATTTGGAATCGCATTTTACAGTGCCTCCACTACTATATTTATTTGTGGAATATTTATCCTTATGGGATTAATTGTAGGCTGTGTAAATTATTTTCAGATGCGTCTTGACACCCGTGAATGGAATGAACGTCTGGAAGTCGAAGAGCTTAAAAGAGTTTCCGATAAATCTGCCTTATTCAGCACTGATACTGAACTTTATCCTGCTAGAAGAGCCAAAGAACAATTTGAGAAATTTTTTGTTCCTGCATTTACGATAGTGCTGGCTCTCTCTCAAGGAATTACCGCTTGGTATTTTTGGACTAAATCACAAGATATTATTGGACCAGTCAATCCTGAGAGGGCCCTTTTAACTATGGCACTAATGGGAGTTATTGGACTCTTTCTTTTTATTATAGGGCGGTACTCCACAGGACTCTCTAATCTCGCAAATCGTCGCCTTCTTCAGGCTAGCGCCGGTTATTTAATGCTCAGCTCTGTTCTTTGCTTTGTTTCTGCGATAATTGAAGCTATTTTGTGGTTTGGTTATGAACAAATAGACATCATTACAGCTAAAACCCTTCTATTTTTTCTATTAGTCATCGCAATTGAAACCATGTTGGGATTGGTAATGGAAATTTATCGTCCCCGTCAACAAGGGAAAAATGGTCGAGTCCTCTATGAAAGCCGATTAATTGGCCTTTTGGGTAGGCCAGGAGGTGTTATACGCACTGCGGCAGAGGCACTTGACTATCAATTTGGATTCAAAGTTTCAGAAACATGGTTCTACCGTTTTTTGGAAAATGCTCTGGCATGGATTATCTTGGCCCAATTGTCACTCCTATTTTTGAGTTCATCCATCGTTACAATTGGACCAAATGAAGAAGCTTTATTAGAACGTTTTGGCAAACCAATTCCCGGAAGAGAAGTCCTATATAGCGGATTCCATTTTAAATTCCCGTGGCCTATTGATAAAATTTATAGATATCCAAGCCAAGAAGTTAAAACAATTTATGTTGGAGTAGAGAGAGGAGAGGTTCCCACCAATAATCTTCAAGTAATTCTTTGGACTCGTTCTCATTTTGAAGAAGAACAAAATATGCTTGTCGCCAGTAAAGACATAACCCTTGCGGAAGATATCACAACCGAACAAGCTGTTCCTGTCAATTTTCTCTCTGTTAACATTCCAGTTCAATATCGCATTAAAGATATCCAATCATGGATGTTAAAAAACGAGAATTCTGCTCAACTTTTAGAAAATATAGCCAATCGTGAAGTAATTCGCTATCTAGTTAACGTTGACATTGAAGAGATTATGGCAGCAGGCAGAATGAAAGCATCAGAAGAAATTCGTCAACGAATACAAAAACAGGTTGAGAATCTGGGTGTAGAAATCACCTTTGTTGGTTTAGAGGGAATTCATCCTCCTATTAACGTAGCAGACGCCTGGGAAGCTGTCATTGGATCACTTCAAGACAAGCAAATCAGCATTCTCAATGCGGATGGCTATGCTGCAGCACGAGTTCCTTCTGCCTATGCCGAGGCAACTAATAT
Organism: uncultured Verrucomicrobiota bacterium; assembly: GCA_944389455.1. Taxonomy (GTDB): domain Bacteria; phylum Verrucomicrobiota; class Verrucomicrobiia; order Limisphaerales; family UBA1412; genus UBA1412. Next base: position 106,459 of record CALXMK010000002.1, on the reverse strand, counting down.
TGTGTTTTCTGCAGATAGTTTAGGACAAGCAAAAACAAATTTGGCGGCAGCTCAAGCTAAAAGCTTTCAAAACCAAGAAACAGCTTGGAAAGCATCACCTTCTGTATACACACAACGTTCCTATCTGGAAACACTAGCAAAAGCAACTGCAGATACACGAAAATTTGTTATTGCTGCAACAAATAATCAGGAGACAGTTTGGTTAAACTTAGAAGACAGACTTAATAAAGATCTCTTTAGAGATTTAAATGTAGACAGTGCCAATTAAAACTCAAGAAATTAGAATTTAAGATAAAATGAAAAATAGAAAAGCAATTAGTTTAGTAACCGGTTTTGTGCTGGCCATAATTTTTGCCCTGATGATGTTTGCCTTCCAGGTTCGCCAAACCGATATTGTTGTCGTTACTACTTTTGGCAAATATTCCAAGAGTATCTCTGAACCTGGGTTATATTGGAGAATGCCATGGCCCATTCAAAGAATCCATCGTTTCGACTGCAGAACTCAAAATTTTGAACGTGCTTTTGAACAAACTTCTACCAAGGATGCAATTAATATCCTGATTACTGTTTTTGGAGGATGGAAAGTAACAAACCCTCAGCTCTATTTAGAAAGTCTTAATGGAGATAAATTAAAAGCCGAAACTGCCTTAGAACCACTCATTCGCAATGCCAAAAACATTATTATTGGCCAACATCTATTTTCTGATATTGTTTCAACTAATGATGCTAATATCAAATTTGATGAAATTGAGAAAGCTATATTAAACAATGTTCGTGAAAAAACTATTGCCAGCTACGGGGTCGAAATGGAATTTATTCACATTAAGCAACTGGGACTACCTGAAAGTATTACAACCAAAGTTATGGATCGCATGAGAGCAGAGCGTGATACAAGAGTCAAACAATTCCAGGCTGAAGGTGAAAAAGAAGCTCAAATTATTAGAGCTCAAGCTGACAATGAGGCAAGCCGTATTTTGGCTGAAGCCAATGCTCGCTCAATTGAAATTACCGGGGCTGCTGAAGCAGAAGCTTCTAAATACTACGCTATCTTGGAAAAAAATCCAGACTTAGCCATTTTTAACTTCAGAAGAAGCGCTTTAGAAAATTCTTTGAAGAATCGTACTACCCTTATTTTAGACTCTCAGACTACTCCATTTAATTTGCTAAAATCAGCAAATACAACAAATGGAAATATCTCCTTAGCTCCAGATCTAGAAAAATAACCTTTATATCTAAAAATGAGTCAAAAAGATAAGCTGGAAAAAAGCATTACAGAGCTGATTAAAAATCAAAGCTCTCATAAAAAGAGCATCCAAATTCCTCAAGCTCCAGATGATGCGAGCTCAAAAGCCTTAAGCGATGCCCTAGATAGCGGATTTAAAATTATAAAATTAATTATCGTTGGTCTTGTTATTGCATTTATCTACAGTCTTTCTTTTACCGTTCATCAAGATGAAATTGCGGTAAAACTGCGTTTTGGCAAACCGGTAGGAGTTGGAGAAGAACAAATTCTTCGTCCTGGCTTACATTGGGCCTTCCCTTATCCAATCGATGAAGTTATCCGTATTTCTGTGGGACAAAGTCGTAAAGTTACTTCAACTGCGGGTTGGTTGCCTGTAACTCCTGAAATGGAAGCTGCAGGGGAATTTCCTAACCCCACCTCTTTTCTTCGTCCTGGAGTAGATGGGTATGTTATCGCCTCTGATGGAACAGTGATTCACACTCGTGCAACTATGAATTACCGGTTGAATCCAAACATGGTACTAGACTATATATTCACCTATGCAAATCCGGATAAAACTCTAGAAAATATTCTTAATAATGCTATTTTTTACTCAGCAGCTCGATATACAGCTGAAGATGCAATTTATCGAGATCAGATTAGTTTTAACGAAACAGTTCGTCAAAGAGTTGCCTCTCTTATTGAGGAACTCCAAATTGGTGTTATTATAGAAAATATAGATGTTCAAACAATGCCTCCTCTTTCTGTGAGAGAATCCTATGACAATGTACTAAGTGCTCAACAAGAAGCTCGAACAGAAGTCAACAATGCAGAATCATACTCTCGTACTACGATTAACGCTGCTCTTGGTCAAGCCTCTGTTATCTTGGCTGACGCTACAACTCGTAGCAACCAAATTGTTCGGACGATTGCATCTGAATCCAAATCCTTTTCAGAGCAACTTCCCTATTTCGAAAAAAATCCAGAGCTTTTCAAAGAACGTCTTCTGGCAGAAACCATGCAAACTATTCTCACGAATGCAGATGACACATTCTATATTTCCGGCACAGAAAAAGCCGAACGGGAATTGCGCATTCAACTGAACAGGGAACAAATGAAATCACAGCGAGAGCAAGAAAAAGAAAATCCTCATAACTAACACTTCTGTTAAGAAAAAACTATTTACAAAAATCCATGCAATCTAAACAAGAGTCAATTAAAAAACAGGATTCCCATACACATCATCACCTTGATCATGACCATAATCATAATGATACAATAATCTCACACCACCATGATCACGATCACAGCTCATCATGCAGCTGCGGTCATGATCACGAACATACTATTCTCCCCATCCATGTCACTCTTGCTGGAGTTCTATTCATTGTCAACTCCTTTATTTTAGATCAGATATATGGAACCGACAACATGATCTCCGCATTCAGTGCACTTATTGGCGCTCTGATTATGGGGATTCCCATTGTCTATACCTCTGTTAAAAATCTCTTTAAAGGAGTCCTAAGTATTAATGAACTTGTTACTTTGGCTGTATTGGCTGCGTTCGCATCCGGTAACTATCAAACTGCAGGGGTTGTTGCTTTTTTCATGCTTTTGGGAGAAATTATTGAAATACGCACCGCCGATGGAGCTCGTAAATCTATAGAATCGCTTATCAAACTTGCTCCTACCAAAGCTCGCCGCATTGTAAATGGCAAAGAAGAAGAGGTAACTGTTGCTCAACTTCAAATCGGAGATGTTATTCGAGTTCGCCCTGGAGATAATGTTGCGGCAGATGGGGTCATACTCTCTGGACAAGGTTCTTTTAATCAAGCAAATATTACCGGAGAATCCTTGCCGGTAGACAAATCTCCAGGAGATGAAGTCTTTGCCGGGACTCAAAATCTCACGGGGGTAATTGAAATTCGTGTATCACGTGCCGGTCAAGATACTACTCTGGGACAGGTACATAACCTAATTCTTGCCGCAGAAAAAACTCATCTTCCAATCATGCGCATCATTGACCAATATATGCAATATTATACACCGCTTGTACTTGTCATTGCTGCGCTGGTATGGGCATTTACATTTGATCTGGATCGTGTAATCGCCGTTCTGATTGTAGCATGTCCCTGCGCCTTTATTCTTGCCACTCCCAGTGCAATGGTGGCAGCACTTTCTGCAGCAGCTCGATTGGGAATTCTTATTAAAAAAGTCAGTGACATTGAGTTGGCTGCAAAAATTAATGCATTTGTATTTGATAAAACAGGAACTCTAACATACGGGAAACTTGTAGTTAACCGTCTCTCTCCTGTAGAGGGTATACAACCTGCCGAACTCCTTCAAATTGCAGCTTCTGCTGAAAAATATAGCAATCATCCTACAGCTAAAGCTATTACCTATTTAGCTGAAAAAGCGGAAATTGAACTGACGGAACCCACCGATTTTGCTGAAACAGCAGGCCGTGGCATAACAGCCAAAGTTGGAGAAAAGAAAATAATTATCGGCCGTGCTCAGTGGCTGCAAGATAATGGTGTTGCCGGAGATTTCTTAAAATCCGTTGATCTCAATGAAACTGAAGGTTTCAGCCTACTCTTTGTAGCTTCCGATTCTAAATTTATCGGTTGGATTGGATTACAAGACGAAACTCGTCCCGAAGCCAAAGAGTCTCTTGATGAACTGTTGGAAAATGGCGTCCGACGCATAGCTATTGTTACAGGGGATCGCAGTCCCGTAGCTAATCGAGTAGCCAAGGAGATTGGATGTGAAGAAATTATTGCGGAATGCCTTCCTCAAGATAAAGTTGATTTTGTAGCTATGATGCGTAGTCGTGGTTACCGTGTTGCAGTAGTTGGTGATGGTGTAAATGATGCTCCTGCACTTGCTGCTGGAGATGTTGGTATCGCAATGGGTGCAGCCGGAAGTGAAGTCGCTATTAATTCAGCAACAATTGCTTTGATGAATAATGACCTGAGGAAACTTCCATTCCTTGTAAGACTTTCTCGTTCAACACGTTCAGTTATCAATCAAAACTTCCTTTTTGGAACATTATTTATTATTTTTGGATTAGGGTTTGCATCTTGGGGATTTATTAATCCTATTCTTGCAGCACTTCTCCATAATGCTGGCTCATTAATTGTTGTTTTCAATAGTGCTCGGCTGGTTCGTCAAGGAGAAGAGCTTGGTGGAATTCAACTTGATGAAACCAATTCAGATAAAAAATAACAAAACAGCAACTAGAAAAAATTAAAACTCTTAACACCGGGATTAAACCTCCACGGTGTTTTTTACATAAAAGCTAATCTTGCTTTTACTTCTATTCTCCTGCATTATATAAATTATATGAAGTGGTTTAGCATATCCTATATCAAAATAAAACTTCTCGGACTAAGTATCCTATTTACTTTTTCTGTCTTAGGAGAAACCGAATTTTTCACTAATCCCATCATTCCTCCCCCATCTGCTGATCCTTTTATTGTTCAGCATGATGGGTACTATTATCACATTTTTAAAAACAACATAGGCATTGCCATTCGTAAAACCCAAGATATCACTAAACTTGCGCAGGCGAGATCTGTATGTGTTTGGCGGCCTCCATCTTCAGGACCTTATAGCCAAGAAATTTGGGCTCCAGAATTACACAGATATAATGGAAAATGGTATATTTATGTCGCTGCTGATGATGGGAAAAATGAAAATCACCAAATGTGGGCAATTGAGTCAGAGGGTGACGATCCAATGGGGCCTTATAACCAGATTCCTTATCATCTTGAAACAGGTGGCTGGGCTATAGATGGCACACTTTTAACTGATTCCCAGAATAATCCTTATTTTATCTGGTCAGGGTGGCCTGGTAAAGTAGACGGAACTCAATATCTTTACATCGCCCCAATGGAAAGCCCTACTAAAATCACAGCTCAGCGAACCTTACTAAGTATCCCTGATCAACCATGGGAAAAGCACGGAATGCCTCTGCTGGAAGGACCCCAAATTCTGAAAAACAACGGGAAAATATTCATTATTTATTCCGCGAGTGGAAGCTGGACTGTAGATTATTGTTTAGGGATGCTTGAATACAAAGGAGGAGACATATGTAATCCAAATAATTGGGAAAAGCATACCAAAGCCCCTGTTCTTAGTAAAAAAGATAAAGTATTGGGAACAGGACACTGTTCTTTTTTTAAATCCCCGGATGGAAAAGAAGATTGGATTGCCTACCATACAAAAACCAAGCATGAAAATGGATGGGGAGACCGGTGTGTTCATATTCAACCCTATACATTCAATGAGAAAGGACACCCTGTTTTTGGAGAACCTGCTCAGCCTGACCAAAAGCTCAAATCTCCGAGTGGCTCTATCTCTACCTCGGTCTCACAGCTCATTCGAGATAATTACAGCGATACCTGGGTTGCAACAGACGCTTTAGGACGTACTCTTCCTACATCACAAGATGTCGGCATACCTAAAGAAAATCGATCTATTGGAATGTTCTATTTCCTTTGGATGGGAGCTCACGGGACGAATGGACCATTCGATGTCACACAGATCCTTAAAAAACATCCAGAGGCAATTAATAACGAAAATCATCCGGCATGGGGGCCTCTTAACGCATTTCATCATTGGGGAGAATCTTGGTTCGGTTATTACCTCTCCACGGATGAATCTGTTTACGAAAAACACGCGCGAATGCTTGCGGACATGGGAGTAGATGTAATTATATTTGATGCCAGCAATCAATTCACTTATCGTGATCAATATATGGCTCTTTGCCGCGCTTTCACTCGAGTTAGAAATAATGCAGGGCAAACTCCTCAAATAGCATTTCTTTGCCCCTTCGGCTTTCCTAAGAATACCGTTTTAAAACTTTGGGATGAATTTTATAGTCAAAATCTCTATTCAAATCTCTGGTACCAATGGGAAGGGAAACCTCTTATTTTGGCTGATCCTTCACTCTGCACTGCAGGTACAGTATGGGATAAACACGATTATGCAGATCCCGTTCCTCAAAATGGATCTCTTGGTTTGAGCTTTCAATTACAAAAAAGCGCATATTCTATTGCTGCTGCAGCCCCTACCTGGCATACCTCCGATTCTTCTGTCACGCTTACTCTCCACAAAGAAAGCCCACAAGGCAGTCTCATCTTACAAAAACGATTTTCTTCTATCTCTGATAATAGCTGGTTGGAACTGAAATTTGAAAAAGGTCTTCCTATCGGCAAATATTACTTAGAAATGTCCTCCCCTGAAAATAAGATAGGTTGGTGGAGCACATCTTCAAAAAATAGTGATATCCCCGACGCACAATCCTGGCATAATCAAGAAATGGTTTCTGGAGCCAGAGACCTCAAAATCATTTATCAAGATGATCCTTTTTTAGCTATAAATACCTTCTTTTCCTTTCGAAAGCCCCAAGCAGACTATTTCTCTGGTCCTACTGGTCCAAATCAATGGGGATGGCTAGAAGTCTATCCTCAACATCCTTTCTATAATGAAAGACATCAACTTGAACAGATGACTGTCGGCGTTGCTCAGAATGCACTTGATGGGAAATTGAGTGTATTGAGTAATCCTAAATCTCATGGACGGAGTTTTCATAATGGCATTCAACCTCCACCGGAAGAACAAAACAACCGCGGAAATAATTTTCAAGAGCAATGGAATAGGGCTCTACAAATCGATCCACCATTTATATTTATCACTGGTTGGAACGAATGGGTAATGATGCGCTTTAACAAACAAAATTCTCCTTTCTACGGAAGTGGGAATGTCACTTTTGTAGATCAATTTAATGAAGAATACAGCCGTGATATCGAGCCTGCTTTAGCCAAACATGGTGATAACTACTACTACCAAACTATTGCCAATATCCGTAAATATAAAGGTGTCCGCGAAATCGAACCGGTATCCTCAGCACCCATTCAAATTGATGGGGTCTTTACTGATTGGATACCTGTTTATCCTGAATTCCGAGATGATATAGGTGACCCTGTGCATCGAAATCATTCTGGATGGGGGAAATCCGGTATTTATAAAAATCATACCGGACGCAATGACATCATAAGTGCCAAAATATCCATTTCTAAGAATAATCTATATACCTACGTTCGTACATTTGAACCAATGCACGCAATTAAACAAGACCACTGGATGCTCCTCTTTTTAGATACTGATGAGAATTCTACCAATGGATGGATGGGATACGACTTTATGATTCGCTCTCATCCTGAAAATATTGATCAAGCCTTAGTTCAAAAACATACAGGCTCTATAGGTCAATACTGCTGGGAAAATATCACATCTGTCAAACGTTGTATTAACGGAACACAAATGGAAATAGAAATCCCATTGGAAATCCTCAAGCTAGATTCAGAGACTTTGCAATATGTAGATTTTAAATGGGCCGATAACATTCAGGAAACAGGTGAAGCTAGAGATTTAACTATCAATGGAGATGTTGCCCCTAACGATCGCTATAATTATCGTGCTATTTTCAGAAAAAAAAGAACTGAGAAATAATTTGCATACAATTTTCAATCTATGCTATTTCTCTAAACAATAAGAACATAAATAAAAATGCCACTAGAATTACTAGCGGCATTTTTATCACTTCATATATTTACTTTATTGGAGCGGGTGATGGGAATCGAACCCACGTCTCAAGCTTGGGAAGCTCGCATTCTACCATTGAACAACACCCGCTCAAAAGCAAGAGAAGTATAAATAAAAATAGAAACTAATTCAAGATATATTTGAAAACTTTCTATATATTTTTGCTAATTCGCATCGAACAAAAATCCGGCCCACACATAGTACAATATTGGGCACGAGCATCATGATCAAATGGCTTTCCACTTTCCTTCAATGCTTCGGCTCTTAATTGCCGTGCTTTTTCTGGATCCAATGCCAAACTAAATTGCTTTTCCCAATCAAATTCCGCTCTAGCTTCACTGATCGCATCATCACGGTCTCTAGCATGAGGTCTATTCAAAGCTATATCCGCAGCATGAGCAGCTATTTTATAAGCTATGACTCCTTGGCGAACATCATCGGCATTAGGAAGCCCTAAATGTTCTTTTGGCGTTACATAGCAAAGCATCGCCGCTCCATGATAAGCACCCATTGTCGCACCAATTGCACTGCTAATATGATCATACCCAGGAACACAATCCGTCACTACTGGTCCTAAAATATAGAAAGGAGCTCCTTCACAGACTTTATCCGCCCTTTCCATATTCATCGCTATTTCATTGAAAGGAATATGCCCGGGTCCCTCTACCATTGCTTGAACTCCTGCAGCACGGCATCGTTTCACCAATTGTCCCAAAACATCCAACTCCGCAAATTGAGCCTCATCGCTTGCGTCCTTCAAACAACCAGGTCTCATTCCATCCCCTAGCGAAATTGTTACATCTGCCTTATGACAAATATCCAATATTTTCTCAAATGCTGTATAAAAAGGATTCTGTTTACCCATTTCACGCATCCATGATGCAAGTATAGAACCTCCCCGGCTAACAATTTTCAGACAGCGCTTTTTTGCCAAATCAATATGTTCGTTCAAAATACCAGCATGAAGGGTCATATAATCAACTCCTTGTTCTGCTTGGTCGTGAATTACATCTAAAATTAAATCCTCACTTAATTTTGAAATACTTCCAGCTCTGGCTAAAGCTTCATAAATAGGAACTGTTCCAATCGGAACTGGACTGTGCTTAATAATCTGAATACGAATTTGCTGAATATTAGCCCCTGTACTCAAATCCATCACAGTATCGGCTCCATACTTAATTGCATGTGCTAATTTTTCTAATTCCTGCTTGGGACAACTGGAAAGAGAAGAATTCCCAATATTGGCATTAATCTTTGTTCTAAGACTTTTCCCAATCCCCATTGGGACTAGATTAGGATGATGTATATTGGCGGGAATCACTACAGTCCCCGCCGCAACTTTTTTTCTTAATTCTTCCGGAGATAAAAATTCAGATTCTGCAACTCTCCTTATCTCTTCAGTGATTTCACCAGAGGCAGCCCTCTGCATCTGTGTAATTTTTATCTGCGGCATAAATTAGAATTCAAATTTCACATCTCTTAAACGGGAAGCAATCTCTTCAAGTACAGCTTTTTCATCTGCTACAGTAGGAGCACTGAAAGTCACACTAAATCTTAAATACGCTCCTGCATCATCCCAAGGAACTGTAGAAATCAATTTCTCCGTAATTAACCACTGCGAAGCTTCCTCTGCACTATTGAAAACAACTCTGCTTCCATCTGCTTTTATCGCTGCTTTTGGAGCCGCAGTATAAAGGAAAAAGGATCCTTTTGGTTTTTTAGCTTTGAATCCAAGTGATTTTAAAGTTCTAACTAATCCCGTCATCCGGCGCGAATATTTAGAAACAATCTTCTTTGTAAAGCCTGGATTCTCCAAGCCTTCTGCTACCGCATGCTGAATAGCTAAAAATTGACCTGAATCCGTATTATCTTTTACGTCACCATATGCCTTGACTAATAGTGGATTCCCAACAACAAAACCACATCGCCAACCAGTCATATTAAACATTTTGCTAGCTGAATGTAATTCTATTCCAACATCCATGGCTCCTGGCGTTGCAAGGAAACTCAAAGGTTGTCCCTGAAATACCAAGGCAGCATAAGCCGCATCGTGAACAACTACTAAATTATTTCTTTTAGCAAAATCAACTACTTCTGCAAAAAACTCCGGCGTGGCATTTGCTCCAGTAGGATTATTCGGATAGTTAATTACCATTACTTTGGCTGCAGCCAGAATATCCTTTGGAACCGCTTTCAGATCCGGAAGAAAATGGTTCTTCTGCAAAAGAGGCATATTATACACTTTTCCTCCATAATATTTAGCATGTGTTCCAAAAACAGGATATCCAGGAATTGTCATCAAAACATAATCTCCAGGATTAATTAAAACTGCCGGTAAAATGGAAAGTGCTGCCTTACTTCCAATACTATGAATTACCTGTGTTTTAGGATCTATACCGGATACATTACAGACATTCTCCATATAATGGACAGCCGCTTTTTTAAGAATATCATCTCCATTATCCGCATAACCGCGATTTTCAGGCTTCTTTGCTGCACGATATAAAGCATTGATCAACTTAGAGGGGGCCATTGCATCCGGCTCTCCAACCCCCATATCTATTAGATTAAGAGATGGATTAGCGGCCATAGCAGCACGCTTGGCACGCTTAATTTTCTCAAATTTATAAATTGCAGTATCTTTGCCGTAATTGCAACCACCAATACGATCTGCAAATAGCTGTTGAATATAAGATTCACTCATATTTTTTTAAAAATTATATTAACCGACAATTCTTTTACAAAAATGCTCTATTCTATCCAATCCCTTTATTATCTGCTCCATTGAAATCGCATAGCTAATCCGTACATTATCATCCGAGCCAAAAGCAATTCCGGGAACCACCGCTACTCTTTCTTCTTCCAACAGCCGAGCGGCAAACTCAACAGACTTGAATCCTGTTTTAGAAATATTAGGGAATAAATAGAAGGCTCCTTTTGCATTTACACAAGAAATTCCTGGTATAGAAGAAAGCTTTTTCCATGCATAACTTCTTCTTCGACTATATTCCTGAATCCAAACAGAAAGATGATCCTGTGGCCCAGTTAAAGCTTCAATTGCCCCCATCTGAGCAAAAGAAACAGGATTGCTGGTACTATGGCTCTGCACGGCAGCAATTACTTTGGCTATTGGCAAAGGGGCAGCGATAATGCCAATTCTCCAACCTGTCATTGAATAAGCTTTAGATAGGCCATGTACTATAATTGTATGAGCTTTAATCTCCGGAGATATGCTGGCTATACTTGTATAAGCAGTGTTATCATAAACAAGCTTTTCATAAATCTCATCACTCATGATAAGAATGCCATGCTTTATGCAAACTTCTCCCAACGCTTTCAACTCATCTGCACTATAGACAGTACCAGTAGGATTATTGGGTGAATTTAAAATTAAAAGCCGTGTTCTAGGAGTAATTGCCTTTTCCAGTTTTTCAGGTGTAATTTTAAATTCTTCTTCTTCTGTTGTCTGAACAAAAACAGGAATTGCATCTGCAATTTTAACCATCTCTGGATAACTAACCCAATAAGGAGAAGGAATGATAACCTCATCATTCTTCTGACACGTCGCCATAATTGCATTAAAACAGGCGTGTTTTCCACCATTCGAGATAATGATCTGATTAGGTTCAAATTCAATTCCGTTATCTTTTTTAAACTTTTCTACAACCGCTTGACGCAGAGCAAGCAATCCACTGCTTGGCGTATACTTGGTAAAGCCAGAACTAAGAGCCTTCCATGCGGCCTCTTTAATATGTTGAGGAGTATCAAAATCAGGCTCTCCTGCTCCAAATCCAACCACATCTAATCCTTCTGCTTTCAATTGCTTGGCCTTTGCATCAATAGCCAATGTTAAAGAAGGAGTAACGCCACTTGCGCGTGCAGATATCTTATATTCCATATCCAGTGGGATTGATACACAATTTAACGGGTTATTACAAGGATGAAATGCTAAAAAATTAACCTAACAATTAGTTCTGCTTATTTGACTAAAACACTATTTAGTATTGTTAGTTAGTCCTATTGTGCCTATCAATTTTTTCTTGAATAATTTCTTTAACCGTCCTATTTCCAACTTTTCGATATAAAGAAACAATAACATTCTGTTTCAGAGCATTCTTCCATGCTTCAACAGCTTCTATTTCCCTTCCCAGAGAAAGATAAATATCTCCAAGATGATCATAATAAGTTGAATCTGCGCTCTTCTCATTCTCTATAGCTTTAAGAATCAGAGGGAGAGCTGCTTCCGAATTCCCCATCTTATATAAAACCCAGGAAAAACTATCTATAATAGCAGGCTCCTCCGGTGCCATTCTAAGAGCTTCAGTAATCATCTCATATGCCTTCTCCAAATTTATTCCATGATCAGCATAAGTATATCCCAGAGCATTAAGAGCCATAGCTGATTTTGGATTTTTCTCCAATTCCTCTTCCATGAGTGCAATTGCTTCATCTGTTCTGCCTAAACTTTCATAAATCGAAGCTAAACTCAAATAGAATGCTTCATTTAATAAATCTGAATATTCTTGATTCTTTAATACCTCTTCTTTTACTCGCAATGCAATCTGAAGTGCTTCATCAAATCTCGCCATCTCAACATAACACAGTGATTCCAAATATGTTAATTCTGGATTATTTAATCCGCCAATTCGTGTCAGTTCTAGCATATCCAAAGCTTTTTGAGGTTGTTTATCAGCAAACCTCATTTGAGCAACCATAAAATAAAGACGAGGATCTTTCTTTACTGAATTAGCGTAATAATAAAAATCTCCAGCTTCCCTATAACGTCCTGTCTTCTGACAAAGATCTCCTAGCAGCAAAGCATAGTTAAAATTAGAAGGATTTGCTCGCAATAACCCACGAAGCTCCAATTCTGCAGCCGCATCTTCTCCCATCCTCATCAAGGTATTAACTCTCTTCTCTCTCAAACCTATATGGCCAGGATATTTTTCTAGAAGTTGATCATAAATTGGCAAAGCCTCAGAATATTGCTCCAAACCAACGAGAAGATTTGCCATTATTTCATACCATTCCGGACGAGCATTCTCATCTTCTTTAATCAGAATTTCCACTCTGTTCAATAAGCGATTGGCCTCCTCTTTTGGATCTATTCCTAAAGTTGAAATCATTCTTGAATATCCGAGATAGAAACCTGTAACTTCCAAAAGTCCTGGGATAGAATCTTCTACTGCAATTTCAGCATTCTTCAATACTTCGAGTGATTTTTCAGATTGATCTTCTCCCAAATAAATCCCTAATAAAACCTTATACGCAAGAACCGTTTTCTTATCCTGCTTAATGGATTTCTCTGCAATTTTAATTCCTTCTGAATAATTCCCATTTGCAGTTTCAGCTAATGCCCACCATGCTAATAAATTAGCATTCACCTCTTTTCGACTGCATGAACGCTTCATCAATAATGCCGCATCATTTGTCCGGCCCACATTAATAAGTTCTTGTACAAGGGAAAGAACTAACTTTTCGTTAGCTGGATCCGCATTTGCTGATTTCAAAAACTCATTCAGTGACGCTTTACTCTCTCCTTGAAGCTCTAAACTAATTCCCCTAGAATAAGAGGTTAAAGCCTTAACTCTAGCTTGTTCTGCAGAAAGTAAATCTCTAGATGAGATTTTTTGAGCAAACGGATCCTTTATATAGTCTGAATTAAAAGATTGTGTCTCTATACCTCCAATACTTTCCCTAATCGCATTATCAGAATTACTCTCTATTGATCTGCATCCGGTTCCAATATTGCAAAAAAAACCGCAAATAACCGTTAAATTTAATAAATAGAACCATCTACTCATATAATAAAAGAATACACGTTGCTGTCTTAATATTCAAGAACAGCAACGTGAAATTTCAAAATTTTGGAAGTTTAGCTAAAGCAAACCTCCATGCAATCTAGCAATGAGCTAAATACTATTTCTGCCAAGTGCGCTTCTTATGACGATTAGCACGCATCTTCTTACGGCGTTTATGCTTATTAATCTTCGATTTACGACGTTTCTTTAATGATCCCATATTCTATAAATAAACTCTGTTCTTTTAAAATACAATCTTATTCAGTGGATACTCGATTATTCCTTCTGCACCAGCCTCTTTTAATTGAGGAATCAACACTCTGGCCACAGATTCATCTATGACTGTTTCAACTGCCACCCAGCTGGGTGAACTCAGCTGGGCTATTGTAGGATTTCTTAAGGCAGGAAGTCCAGCAAGTAATTTATCCAAATTCTTCTGTTCAATGTTAAGTTTTAGTCCTACCTTATGTTCCGCAGCCATGGCGCCATTTAACATCATAACTAAAACTTTAATTTTATTCTGCTTCCATGAATCCTTCCAAGAGTCATGGTTTGCAATAATTCTTGGTGTAGATTCCAACAAAGTATCCACAATCCTTAATTTAGCAGCCCGAAGTGAACTTCCTGTTTCAGTTACATCGACAATAGCGTCAACTAATTCGCGAGCTTTAACTTCTGTAGCTCCCCAAGAAAACTCTACTTCCGCATGAACTCCATTTTTTTCCAGATAAGCTTTTGTTAAATTTACAACTTCTGTCGCAATCCGCTTTCCCTCCAAATCTTTTACTGTCTGGATTGGAGATTCTTCAGGAACCGCTAAAACCCAACGGGCAGGTCTACTACTGACTTTGCTGAAACAAAACTCACCTATCTCTTTAACATTGGAAGAGTTTTCACAAATCCAATCATAACCAGTCAAGCCACAATCTAAATACCCATATTCGACATATCGACTGATTTCTTGTGCCCTAAAAAGACGAATTTCCAATTCATCATCATCTACATGAGGAACATACGAACGACTTCCTAGCTGAATATGCCATCCAGCCTTAGACATTTTCTCAAACGTCGCCTCTTGCAAACTTCCCTTAGGCAACCCCAATCTCAATACTTTTGTATTGCTCATTCTCCAGTCAACCACCATTCCCTTTCAAGGAATGAAAGAGAGTTTATAGCATTTTTCTAGAATAATATCAATCTTTTAAAAAATTAGGCCTCAAAAACTATTGAGACTGGACAAAATTCTCTGCCTTTATACACCACGAACCATCCTTGGGAAATCCAGGAAATTCTCCAAAAGAATTCCCATCCCATCCTGCACACATCATTGCCACAGCTGTAAGCAATCCTCCGTTTGCAGGGAAATAAGGGAAAGGCCCTCCTGTACATAAGCCATGCTCATTAAATTGAAAGCCACTAGACGGATGCAATAGAAAGTCCACAGCTAATTCAGGGAATCCAGAACGCATTGCAGCCATAGCAATCATCGGGAAATCCCATCCCCATGTACGATTGAAATCCCATTTTTCAATCACTCTTTCCAAGGTCTTTTTAAACACATCATTCTCAACTCCATCCCCAGGAAGCATTCCAAATACTCCAATTAAAGCAGGATGCTCAAAAGTAAATTTAGTCCACATATTTTGAATACCTTCATGGGTTATATAAACCCCATCCTCCTGTGGCAATGCTGACAACTTCTCTAGCACATCTTTCCACTTTCTTACCACTGGTTTATTCAATCGCTTATTCCACTCTAATGCCACTCGTAAACCATAGCTCCAATACCCCAATTCAAAAGTAGGATTAAACGTTTTCATATTATCAGTATTTTCTGAAACAATATAGATAGGCGGTCCTAAAACAAAACGATCTTTATCTTCATCATAATGAACAAAATCCGCCATAAAATCAGCAGTTTGATAAACAATATCTTCCCACTTTTTCAATGTTTCATCTGTTGGATGAAGTCGATAATCCATTTCTGCAAAGTAGATAGGATGAGGTTGTTGCCAAATTAAAGTTGCATGAATCGGATGAGGCCAATCTCTATCTATATCATCCCCTGTGCACTTAGGCCAACGAGCACCTTGATACCCCTGTTTACGAGCTCTTGCAATTGAAGTAGGAAGAAATTTTTTATAAATCTCTAAATACCGATCAAAAAGCTCCCAACGGCCCCATAATCCATAATGAACCCCATGCCACCAAATCATTTCAAAGTGATATCTTCCATACCAGCCATTATTAACTAAACCACTTTCTTGAGGAGGAAGAGAACCGGCTTCATTTACCCTCATAAGGTATTGCGACAAAACAATTCTCCGCTCCAATTCTTTCCATCGAGGATCCTTACTCTCTGACAAATCAACCGCAGCTCCAGACATCCAATACTTTTCCCATGCTTTTTTGCTCTCTTCTAAAATCATTTCCGCACTGATTTTATATTCATCCGAATTCTGTTTGGAAAATAAAAAAGTCATGGAAAAAGAACTCTCTTCTCTTGTTGGCTGGAACAAGAACCGATGTGAAAGGGGTGCACCTGTTTCTTTATTTTTCTCAGGAAACAAAACATCACATACTCCACTCCAGTTTACACTTACTCCATATAAACTTTCATCTAATTGGCGTCTAATAAAAAGGTGAGAACTTGTCTGTTTAACAACTGTCGATAAATGTGACTCTGGCACATCATATCTACCTAAATATTTTTGGAACTCATTTGATTGAGGATAAGGGAAATCTATAAAAATCCCTAATCTTCCTTGAGATATCAACTCTGAATCGACCATTATTCCTATTCTATCCTCAGAAGGACTGCAAAACGTTTTGACATTTACAGCAACTCCTTCTAGAAAAAAATGACTCTCTATTACCCCCGACCATAAATCAATTTCCTGATGAGTCTGGCTTAAATCTTTTTCTAAAGCCTCAGTCCCGTCTTTTTTTAAAAGTCTAAATCCAATTCTTCCTAGATTAAATCGATGCGGATTTTCCGCCATCCATGAAGAAATTTGAGGATGATTATGATCTGGGTATTGATAAGGTACTATTTTGTCATAAACCACCAATGGAGTATCTTGAAAATCTTCTATTTTAGTCGCTTTTGGCATCGGAAAAGAATGCCAACTCCAATCCGCCAAAATATTAAATGGAATAAAAGTCTGCAGCCCTGTTATATCTGCTCCAAAAGCAAAATGACCATTCCCTACCTGAGAAGGGCTATCGGGATTTACCTTATTAATTATAACCCGATGTCTTTCTACAAGTTCTCTTCTATTAATCTCTGCACCTACCATATCCACTGATAACAACAGAAGAAAACAATATACAAAAACAACTCCTATAAAATTCGTTTTAATTAAGTTCATATTTTAACTTTCTCTGTATTTAATTTATTGTTTTGATTTTTATTTGTAAAAGAAAAGCAAATAAACACTATCATTAATCCCGCATATGCCAGAGTAAAAAGAGGCGCTTTATTAAAGCCATACACCGTATCAATTCCTCTATCCGTTAAAGTATAGGCATGGATAACTCCAAAAAATGATAAAATCATACCTCCAGCACTCCAAGCCGCAGCTTTCAAAAACTCCCTATCAATACAAAAGGCTACTATGGCCGCAAACAAAATAGAAGTCAGCACATATCCTTGGTTCAGGGCTATTACTCCATAAATATAAAGGCTATCACCAAAAAGAGGCGCTACTTGAGTTAAACTAAAACCACATTTCTGAACCGTAGTTTCTATCAATAATAATGCCCAAGCTGCGATACTTGGGATTAGCCCTACGCTAACTGCCAGGGCATATTTTTGATTTGTAGTCTGATAAGCCTGCGACATTATAATTAATCCGATCCAAAGTAAAATACCCAATAAAGCTTCAATAGGAATAAATTTTAAAATCAGAGTAATTCCCCCAATCAGTGCTAATCCTGTAATAAAGACCCCATTTAAAATTGAATAACCATATCTTGCTCCCATTTCTTTCCACCCAGGATGCCCAATATAAATTGTTGTTGGAAAAGGACTTCCAAAAAACGAGGCAAGAATACTTCCACATCCATTGACTAATAAACTGGATTTTGTTTCAAAACAATCACCACTAGCAGCCGCACTTTCCAAATTTTCCAACGAACCAATAATATTGAATAACGCCATCGGAATAATAATACTCATATACTGCCAACCTTCTCCATCAATGAGAAAACCAAGCAAATCACCTATAACTGGAACCGGGAAATAAAATTTAAAATAATAGGGTTCCGGAGATGGAGTAAAAAAATCATAACCGGCCCATCTACTCACCCAAGCAAGAACAGTCCCCAAAAAAACAGCAACCACAGCAGCCGGGAGACGAAATGGAAATTGTAATTTAGCTGCATATGCCGCGAAAAGTAGGAAAGCCGGAATAAAAGCTATAAATGGATTAGCAAAAATTTGAAAAATAAACCCCATAGCTATTATAGAAATCGAACAACCAGCCAATGCTGACAACATAGCACATCTAGGGGTATTTCTTCGAAGCCAATCTCCAAAAAATGCTCCAGATACTTCAAAAACTCCACTAATAAAACAAGCAAAGACCCCCGTTTTCCAAGCTAAGAAAGCATCACCTGTTTTTTGATAAACAGGCATCATAATAAAAAAAATAAAAACAATTACCGTTGGAGTATTCACTCCATAGGGCAACGCTGTTACGTTCGGATTTCTTGTCCGAATGGCTACTCTTCTTGCCTGCCAAGCATAAAACAAATTCCCAACAATGAGAGAAACCGCTGCTCCAGTTATAATTTGTCCATTTAGAAAATCAATATCGACCCCACAAACAGATACTCCTAATACAATGATAACCATTAATTGGAGAAGATTATCGGTCAACAATCCCAAAAAACCATCTAGATCACCTCGAACAAACCATGGATATTCTTTCATGTAAATGCAAATTTAAGGTATAAAGCTGAATACACTTAATACGTTGTTGACGTATACTATTCTCAAAACTAACTGTCAACAAAATTTACTTTAAGGATCATAGAACTTAATAAACATCGAAATAGTTATCGTTTTTTTCCTTCATTTTGCTATATTTAAAGCGTTTTTATGAGAGCTTCTCGTGGAATTATAGGAATAAAGCAAATTAAAGCCTACGCCGCTTTAATTTCAATACTTCTGATTCAAACAACACTTTCCGCCAATGCTAATGAAAACATTGTCGGTGCACGAATGCCTGCCCTTAGTCCTGACGGCAAGACACTTGCCTTTGTTTATAAAGGAGATATTTGGTCTGTCCCCAGTACAGGTGGGAGAGCTATTCCACTAACTCAACATGTTGCAATGGATTCTAATCCAATCTGGTCCCCAGATGGAACTCAGATTGCCTTTTCCAGCAAACGTAATGGCAATTTTGACATATTTATCATCCCTGCAACGGGAGGAAGTCCAAAACAAATCACCTGGAATAGTCAGAATGAAATTCCCTCCGGATGGAGTCCTGATGGCAAAGAGATTCTTTTCTCTGCCAGAAGAGATGGAAAAGGTCCAGGAATTTTCTCTGTTAACGTAGGGAATTTAGCAAATAAAAAATATGCGGAGGACTTCACGAATCTTTCTAATCCATCCTTCTCACCTGATGGCAAAACTATCGTCTATGCTCGATTCGGTTTTCCTTGGACTCGACCGAGATACACCGGCTCTGGAGCTATGCAAATTAATTTACTGGATGTTGATACCGGGATTTGCAGTAAGTTAGTAGATGATAACAAACAACATATCTGGTCTCAATTCATGCCCAGCGGAGAACAGATACTAACTGTCACTATTGCAGAACCTACCCCTGGAACTCCTTCATTAGATGAAATTGGGAAAAATCATACCAAAATTGAAGATTCCTCAGCCCGTACTCCTAATTTATGGCTTTTTGATTTACAAGGGAATGGACGTCAAATTACCAGTTTTGTAGGAGATGCCGTCCGTTCACCATCGGTTGCAAGCCAAACAGGAGACATTGCCTTTGAATATGATATCGACCTCTATATTCTTCGCTCCGGCGAGGAAACCCCTCAAAAAATCGCAATTCAAGCTCCTTTTGATGACAAATATAATAAAAGAGTGAGGGAACAATATAACAACAATGGAGCAACTGAATTGGCTGTAACAGATGATGCTTCTACTGTATTTTTTGGTCTTCGGAGTGAAATTTGGTCTATCGCTGTCAATAAGCCATCTGGTGTAGCTAACAGACAAGCCATCCTTGCAAAACGTCTTACGGATTGGGTTGGTGAAGATTCTAACTTTATAATCTCTGCTGAAAAAAATCCAACAAAACTCTATTTCACCTCTGATCGAGAAAAAAACATAAGGCTCTATGAACTAGATCTCGAAAGTGAAGAAATAACCTGTTTATGGGATAGAGAAGAAGATATTCTTTCACCAAAACTTTCCCCTGATGGCAAAGCAATCGCCTTTTGGGCCAGCGGTGCAGATGGTGGACTTTTTCGAATTAATTTGGAAGATAAAACCTTGCTTAAACTAATTAATCTTCCAGCCTCTTTCTTATATAACAATGGAGGAGGAGATTTCTCATGGTCTCCTGACGGGAAATGGATTGCTTATGTTTCTTTTGATACATGGGGAACCTCTTCAGGGAATATTTTTATTATTGGATCCGGAGGTGGAACACCAGTAAATGCTACACAGCTGAACGCTCAGCACAGACTTCCTACATGGTCTCAAGATGGGAAATACCTTTACTTTAGCAGCAACCGAGATGGGAATGGAATCTACAGATTACCGCTATTAGAAAGTCTATCTGATTCTGACGATGTAGATATATCCTACACAGCTTCTACCAACAAAGTTAATGTCATAATTGACTTTGAAAAAATGGACCGTCGAATCGTAAAACACAGTAATATCAATCCTTCAGAAATGCTTCCAGCCCTAAATGGTGAACTAGTCGTTATCGCTGAAGGAGATATCCACCTAATCAGTTATGATGGAAAAAATATTCGAAGAATCTCCAGTGGAGGAAACAAGCATAATCTGCAAGTTGCCTATGGTGGGAAAAAATGTTTCTATATCTATGGCAACGGAGGAATCTATGGACAACTTCTTCAAAACAATAATCAGACTCAGATTGTCACCTTCCAAGCTGATTTTGAACGCAATATAAATGACGAACGTCGAGCTGCTTTTGCTCAATTCTGGCGTAATTTTAAGAGAGGATTCTATGATGAAAACATGCACGGACGTGACTGGGATAAAATCCGTGAACGTTATGAACGGCTTTTACCGTCCATAGAAACCGGTGAAGAATTTGGAGTACTTATGAACCGTATGACCGGGGAGCTCGAATCCAGTCACTCCGAAATTAACACGCCTTCAGGTTACCAAGCTCCCTTTAATGTCAAGACTCCACAATTGGGCTTTATTATAGACTACACTTGGAGTGGTCCTGGAATAAGAGTAGCAGAAGTACCTAAAAATATGCCTGGAGACTATAAAGCCACTCGTATCGAGGCTGGTGAATATATCATGCAAATTAACGGTAAAGATGTCAAAGCTGATGAAAATCTCTTTAAAATCATTAACAACTCTCCCCAAGATCTCACTTTTATGGTCAGCGAGCGTCCCTCTACCAATGATGTACGAATCGTAAAATATAGTGCACCCACAGATAGCTGGAATAATATTCTTTATGAAAATAAAATAGAAGAACGATCAGACAAAGTCGCCATAGCCAGCAATAATCGGTTAGCCTATATTCATATCTCTGCTATGGGGGCAGAAAACCAAATCAGATTTGAGAGAGAAGTTTATGATCGGATCCGAGGAAAAGAAGGGCTTATCATTGATGTAAGAGGAAATCGTGGTGGGAATATCTCAGATACACTGATTAGCTGGCTGATGCGTCGGCCACACGGATACGTAAAACCTCGTGACCAAGAAATCCAGCCTGTTCCCCAACGTTCATGGGCAAAACCCATTATCGTTTTGAGTGATCAGGAAGCTTATTCTAACGGAGAAATCTTCACAACGACTATTCGTGCTAACAAGTTGGGTTTAGTTGTAGGAATGCCTACTCCTGGCTATGTTATCTGGACCTATAGTATGCCGTTAGTAGACGGCACATCGGCTAGAATGCCTCTTTCCGGAGCTTGGAGATTGGATGGTACTCCAACGGAAAATATGGGAGAAGAACCTGATATCCGCATCGAATTAACAGCAGAAGACTATCGCTTGGGAAGAGATCCTCAACTAGATAAAGCTATTGAAGAACTTTTAAAACAAATCGACAGTCAATCGATAAAAAAATAAACTTCAATATCTATTTAGATGGTTTAGTTTAACACCCTAAGACAATGGAAGACTCTCATAAAAATAGAAAGAGAGTCTTCCCTGTCTCTTGTGTTGAGATAATATGAAAGCAAAGGCTATTATTGTTCGAGAACTCTTTGTCAGTGGCAAAACAATAAAAACCTATCTCCTTAGATTAGTTCCACCTGTCCTAGTCTTGGGAATTTTAGGAGCTTTTGCTCTTGGAGATGATTTTACTGAAATGGTTAAAGATGGAAGGTTTCTTTTTACCGTTACGCTAATTGTCTCTTTGCTTTATACAATTCTAGCAGGCTTCTTTGTCTCTTCCTGTATTAGCCATGAAAGGGAAGAGGATACTATCGGACTTCTATTCCTAACTCCTCTCAAAGGAATGGATGTAATTTTAGGCAAATTTATTGCTGCTGGACATCTACATTTTCAATCTGTTCTTACTCTTCTCCCTTTAGAGGCACTGGCTTTTCTTCTTGGTGAAGTTCCTCTAGCCGCTTTCCTAAAAATGAACCTCTGCATTTTCTGCATTCTCCTATTTACAGTCAGCTCTGGCATTCTCATCTCCAGTTTCAGCGCCAATGAGAGAATTTCCGGTGTTATAACTATTATATTTCTAGCCTTCAGCACCTTTGGAATATGTATTTTGGTTGCACTAAGCGGCTTCTGGCTTCGAGAATATGGTTTCTTCAGCAACTTCTACCAAGTAAAGATATGGCACGAGACTCTTTTTCCTTTTACCCCTCTTGGTATATTTGGAATTTTTCTTATCTCTACTTTTAGCTATATTTCACCTGGTATGCATCAGCTTGCCTGGGGTGGATTAGCTTTACTAGTTTTTATATCAATTCTATTTCTTTGTGTCGCAGCTAGAATTACCTCTCTCATTTGGCGAAAACAGACAACAATTAGAGGATACTCTATCCGCTTATTTTTCATACAGATACTGCATAAAATCAATTTTGGATTTCCCAAATACCGTCAAAATATCCGCCTTAAGCTTCTCTCTAATAATCCCTATAACTGGATCACAGGGAGAGGCAGCTTACCAACCTTAACCCTATGGATAGTTTGGAGCTTAGCTGTTATTCCTATTGGCTATCTTCTATATCTTTCCCTGCGGCCTCTAAGCTCATTTATCGCAGTTCTTTCCTTATTCTTACCCGCAGCTGAACTTATTGTCCCTTCTGTCATCTCTGCACCACTCTGTCTTATATCTTGTTTAGTGCTGAAGTATTGGCTCGCTTATGTAACGTGTATGCGAATCCATAAAGACACCGTTAGCGGAATGCTTCCTCTGATTTTATCAACCACTGTTACCACTCAACAAATCATCATCTCTCAAATCAAAACATCCTTTAAACGTATGATACTTCCCCTCTTATTTACCAGCATTATTGTACTAAATTATGCATTGAACTATGCTTCAAAAATCTCTCTGCCATCTTCATACAACATTGAAATGCCTGAATTAAACACTTTCGTTGCTATTTATATTCCTGTTGCATACGGAATTATTCTTCTCTGCGCAGATCTTTTTACCTTATCTTTAGTCTCTATCAGAATCTCTTTAAAAGCTAAAAATCTACAACACGCCTTCATTCGTTCTCTTATTTTTGTTTTAGCAATTCCCTGGTTTCTATTATACATTTTCTTTATACCTTGGTTTGATAGCGAACAGCTCACCGAATTGGGACAGTCTCCTTATGTACTTATCAGCCTAACTATAGCCGCATTGATCTATGATGCAATTCTATGTAAGATTGCCTATCAAGGTATTCTTAAAAAGATCCGTACCTAATTGCCCAGAAGTCTTATCCATTTTATTAGCTAAACAAATTTTATAAATTATAACCATGAGCAAAATAAAAACTATTTGGCAAATTTCTGTAGAAATTCCTCTTGAATCCGAAGATGCTGTATTAGAACTTTTCAATCGCATGTTTGGTGAACAATCCAATCCATCTGCTTGGCAATTACATGAAAGCAATCGGACTAAAGTATCTATTTATACATCAGAACTTCAAGCTCCTCCTCTAAATATTAAAGCCAATCTAAAAAAAGAACTCAATCTATTAAAGGATCTTGGATTAGATATCAGCTCTCCCAAAATCAGTATTCGACAAATCAAAGAAGAAGACTGGGCCGAATCATGGAAAAAACACTTTAAAGTGCTGACCTTTGATAAAAAACTGATGATTGCTCCGAGTTGGAGCAAGAGAAATCCCTCAAAAGGTATGGTAAAATTGATATTAGATCCAGGCCTCAGTTTCGGTACAGGCCACCATCCTACCACAAGCTATTGTTTATCACAAATCGTCGAATACTCTCCAGAAAAGAACCAGAAAAAATCAATGTTGGATATCGGCTGTGGAACCGGAATTCTTTCCATCGCAGCAGCAGCATTAGGATACTCTCCGATCTTTGGATTTGATAATGATCCCGAAGCCGCCAAAAACTCTATAAAAAATGCTGCGATTAATCATTACGAATCCCTTATAGATTTCCAAATACTAGGAATCGAAACAATGGATAAGTTCCCTAATAATTGGGATCTCGTATGCGCAAACCTTGAAGCCCCTCTCTTGATAGAATTTGCCCAAAAAATCAGTTTTAAAGTTACTCAACAAGGGAAATTGATTATAGCTGGAATTCTAAATCATCAGTTCGAGGATGTCGTAAAAACTTATACTAAATATGGTTTTACTCTTATCAAAAACATTACTGAAGGCGAATGGACCTCTGGAACTCTTATCAAAAATAAATAACAAATAAATTATAAACAAAAATCGATGACAGAAATTAAAAATTTTTTTAAAAGAGATCGCTTTGCTGAATCAATAGGCATAGAATTACTAACCGTATCACTCGGATACGCGAAAGCCAAAATTGATATAAAACCGGAACACTTAAATGGTTTTCGTGCTGTACAAGGGGGAGTATTGTTCACCTTGGCAGATCTAGCAATGGCTGCAGCCAGCAATGCTAACGGCCAGCTTGCTGTATCCATAAATGCCTCTATTAACTATATTAAAAGTGCTTATGGAACAACTATTTATGCTGAAGCAAGAGAAGTATCTTCTAATCCAAAACTTGCCTCTTATGAAGTAACCATATCCAACGATAAGAACGAAGTCATTGCCACATTACAAGGCCTAATGTATCGAAAAAAAGAATCACTCCAAGATATTATTCAGAAACTGCCTGAATAATAAAATATTACTCAATATTTTATTTTCTATTCTGGTTTCGAATGGTTATTAAATCTTTCATCACATTGTAAAGATTACCATTATATTCCTTGGTTCCAAAGGCATCGTGGAGTTGTTTATAAAGAGAATAAAGCTTTTTATAAACCTCTGCAGCCTTGGGATCTGGGACATAAATATTCGGTTTTAAACCAGTCATCGCCTTTTGTGCATCTGCAAAATTATCATATCCCCCTGCAGGCTTGCCCGCGGCAACAGCTCCGGCAATAGCAGCCCCTAATGCACATGTTTGAGCCGATCTGCTGACTTTCATGGGACGCCCAGTTACATCTGCATAAATCTGCATAGTCAAAGGACTTTTCTCTGAAATTCCTCCGCAATTAACCACCTGATTAATTTTAACCCCATATTCCTCAAAACGATTAATGATTGTTAATGCTCCATATGCAGTCGCCTCTACTAATGCTCTATAAATCTCTACTGGAGAAGTATATAGAGTCTGACCAAGTAAAACTCCAGTTAATCTCTGATCTACCAAGATAGTCCTATTTCCATTATTCCAATCCAAAGCCAATAACCCAGACTCCCCTGCAGCAAGCTTTGCAGCCTCTTCATCCATCAATCGATGACTCAATTTTCCTTTGGCAGGTTCAATATAATCCACAAACCAGTTAAAAATATCACCTACGGCAGACTGTCCTGCCTCTAAACCATAAAAACCAGGCAGGACACTGTCATTTACAATGCCACAAAGACCGGGAATATCTGGCAAATGCCTCTGGTTAGAAACAACTGTAATATCACATGTACTAGTCCCAATAATCTTAACTAGTGTCCCTTCTTCTATACCACATCCTACTGCTCCCAAATGCGCATCGAACGCCCCAACTGCCACTGGAGTTCCTTCTTTCAAACCGGTTTTATCTGCCCATTCTTTTGAAATTCCTCCAACCTTCTGCTTAATTGAATATGCTTTTGTTCTTAATCTGGATCTTAAATCAGCTAATCTAGGATCAAGTTTGCCAAGGAACTCCACATCAGGATATCCCCCCCAACTCTCATTGTACATCCCTTTGTGTCCAGCAGCACAAATACCAACTGTCAATCGATCTGGGTGCTCTGTCCCTGTTAAAACAGCAGGTATCCAATCTGCGATTTCAACCCATAAATAAGCTGCATCAAAAACCCTTGGTGCTACTCTTGAGCAATGTAATATCTTACTAAAAAACCATTCACTCGAATAAACTCCTCCGCATTTAGTTAAATATTGAGGACGCATTTGTGTTGCCAAAGCGGTAATTTCTGCAGCTTCATCAATCGAAGTATGATCTTTCCAGAGCCAAACCATCGCATCCAAATCATCTTTAAAACATTCATGTTCTACAAGAGACCTTCCCTTCTCATCCACTGGCATTGGGGTACTGCCAGTCGTATCAACTCCCACCCCAATAACTTGATCCGAGTTAAAATCTTTCAACTTCTCTCTTGCTGTGCTTAAAACCTGTCGAATAGTTTTAACTGCTCCGATTAAATAATCATTGGGATGCTGACGAGCTAAATTGGGATTATTAGCCAAAATTACCCCTTTAACTCCATGCTCATAAGCATACACTGCATCTGCAATTTCCTCACCGGAAATTGTATCTACTAACAAAGCTCTTACTGAGTTTGTTCCATAATCTAATCCTATTGCATATCTATTCATAATGTGTCCTATCCTTAATTAAGGAACCAGATTCTTTCATATAAAGAGGTCCTTCATATTCTAAGGTCAACATTGTAATGTCATCAGATTGGGATTCTCCTAAAGTATATTCACGAATGGCAGAAGAGACTCTCTGGGTTAATTCCTGCGGAGATAAACCGGAACATCCTTTCATTGTTTCAAGTAATCTTTCTTCTCCAAACAATTCCTGATTTTTATTCATTGCTTCATTAACCCCATCTGTATATACAAATATACTTTCTCCTGGCAAAAGCTGCACTTGTTTATCTTCATAAACCGGATAATTAATAACCCCCAGAACAACTCCCTTTGGTAATTTCAACCAACGCGCCTCTCCTTGTTTATCTAAAATAATAGGAGGCAAATGCCCTGCATTAGAATAAACCAGCAGCCCTGTTTCTATATCCAAAATTCCACAAAATACAGTCACAAACATAGTATTCTCATTTTGGAGAAAAAGCTCATGTCCAACTCTTTTTAAAATCCTTGCCGGACTCATATCCTGATGTTGCATTCCTTTCATTAAAGTCAGTGTTACTGCCATAAACAAAGCAGCTGGAACTCCTTTCCCAGAAACATCACCTACTGCAAAAAACAGTCTTTTAGAATCCATTTTAAAAAAAGTATACAAATCCCCCCCCACCTCTTTCGCTGGTTCCACTAAAGCATATATTTTAATATTATCAAATCGACTAATATTAAAATCACTCACAAGGAAATTATTTTGAATACCTTTTGCTATCTGCAACTCGCTAGTAATTCTTTCTTTCTCGGCCATCGTCTCTCCCAAACTCGCGATATAATCCTTTAAACTGATTCTCATATTGTCTATCGAATGAGAAAGCAAGCCTACTTCATTTTTATTTCCGTACTTTTTAATTTCTATATCCAGATTCCCTTTTGCAATCTCACCTGTCTCAGCTGTAAGACTGATAATAGGGCTAGTAAATTTTGTCGATACCCATAATACAACCAACAGTAATAAAGCCAATCCTAATAATAGAGATTGAGCGGCAATAATTCTCAGTTCTGACAATTCCTCTAAAACTTCCTCCTCTCTAACAATAAATAAAACTGACCACTTACTATGTTCAATTCGAGCTCGATACATCCAGATTGTATCTCCTTCTGAAGTCACATAATTCTTTAAGCGCCCAAAACCACTGTTTTTAATCGTCTCAAGGAATTTATCCAAATTCTTCTGACGTTTTTTTTCTTCTTCACTTTGATTCTCTACAGACTCTTTCTTATTTTTTACTAGTAGCTCCCCATTTCCTGATATTAAAATAGCATAACCTGAAACATATACCCTGATATGATTGATAATCTCATTAAACGCTGCCAATCCTAAATCGGCGGTTACCACTCCAGCCTGAACTTGATTTCCTTCAGAATCAGTTGTATAAAATGGAGTACTATATGTTGTCATCACCACCCCGCCTCCGCCTAAATCATAATACGGCTCCGTCCAAACAGGCTTATTCCTTTTTAAAGGTTCCGTAAACCATTTTTTCTGAGAATAATCATACTGTACTGAATTTAGATTAGTCTCTACCAAATTGGTTCCATTCCAATATGAATATAAGGACATATTAGTTCCATAATATGAGCCAGGAAGATAGGTCACCGAAGATGCATAGAATAAATTGGGATTGATACTAAGCATATTCCTCATACGTTTGCGGATCTGATCCTGTGTCAAATTATTCTCCTCAACATCTCTCTTCAGTGATTCAGTCAAACCTTCCACTGAAAATAACAATTCTCTGATTCTTTGAGCTGTCTCTATATTTAATCTTTCTATTACATTTGATACAGAATTTTCGATAATAACACGTATACGACAATCCCAATAGAAGAGAATCCCACAAACAACCAGTGAGACGCAGACAAATACATAAACACACAATCTGAAAGTTAAGCTATGATAAAATTTAATTTTATTCATTGGCGCTCATTCACAGCATTCTTGCTATCTAAAACACATAGAAAGTATGCTGTAAAGATGATTTTAAAACAAGACACATTATTAATGAAATTTTAATTTTTGAAAATACATCTTATCGTACGTTTTCTGTGATATTGACTTCAATTTTATTTTATGAGAATCTGTTTCCGCTGTTATGAGAATAAAACTTGCATCTATAATTGCGCTTCTCGGAGCATTCTACTGCACTTCAGGAACAGTATCTTATGCTGATTCTGAAACATGGACTCAAAAGAAAGCACCCCTAACAACCCGATGGGCTAAAGACGTAAATCAAGATAATGTCCATCCAGAATATCCCCGTCCTCAAATGGTTCGTGATAAATGGATGAATTTAAATGGACTATGGGATTATGCTATCGTCAGTCGTGATCTTGAAACTCCTCAATCTTATCAAGGCAAAATTCTAGTTCCTTTTGCAGCTGAATCGGCAATTTCTGGAGTTATGCAATCGGTCAACGACCAACAGCAAATTTGGTATAAACGGACCTTTTCTATTCCTGAAGAGTGGAAAAATAAAAATCTTATTCTTCATTTTGGCGCTTCTGATTGGGAAACAACCGTTTTTGTCAATAATAAAAAAGTTGGTACTCATAAGGGTGGATACACCGCTTTTGAAATGGATATCACCAACGCACTAAACAACGAAGCCAACCAGACAATCACCGTGTCTGTCTGGGATCCTACCAGTAATGGGACTCAACCTCGAGGCAAGCAAATTACCAATCCTCACGGCATCTGGTATACTCCAATCACAGGAATTTGGCAGACAGTCTGGATAGAACCAGTAGAAGAAGCTTACATTGAAAATCTTAAAATCACTCCAGAGATTGACCAAAAAAGCGTCACAATCAACGCTGACGCAGTAAATAACAGCGATAATAAAGAATTAAAATGGAATATCTCAGTAATAGATGCTGGGAAAACTATTGCTCAAGCTGAACTCATTAGCCAATCCCAAAAGACTGAAGATTCTGCAAATGCCAACTTTGTTCTGGCTATTCCGAATCCTAAATACTGGTCTCCCGATTCTCCTTTCCTCTACGATCTAAGAATCACACTCTCTCAAGATGGAAAAACACTAGATGAAATCTATTCCTATTTTGGAATGCGAAAAATTCATGTAGCTAAAGACAATGGGGGAATTAACCGTCTTATGCTTAACAATAAGCCCCTATTCCAATTTGGACCTCTAGATCAAGGATATTGGCCTGATGGTCTTTATACTGCTCCATCAGATGATGCCTTGAAATACGATTTAGAAATCACCAAAAAACTCGGTTTTAACATGGTTCGCAAACATGTTAAAGTAGAGCCCGACCGTTGGTACTACCACTGTGATAAAATGGGTATTTT
The DNA here is from genome assembly GCA_944389455.1 of uncultured Verrucomicrobiota bacterium. Lineage (GTDB taxonomy): Bacteria > Verrucomicrobiota > Verrucomicrobiia > Limisphaerales > UBA1412 > UBA1412. Next base: position 76,220 of record CALXMK010000002.1, on the reverse strand, counting down.
AGTATGGCAAGATATGCCCTCTGGAGATAAATATATTGGCTCTAATGATCCGGATATTACCCGCACCAAAGCCTCTGCAGATCAATATGAATATGAGATTAAAGAAATGATTTCTCAATTCTATAACCACCCCTGTATTGTAATGTGGGTTCCATTTAATGAAGGCTGGGGGCAATATGATACCCCTCGTATTACAAAAATGGTAAAAGACCTGGATCCTACTCGTTTAGTCAACAGCACCTCTGGTTGGGCAGACCGCAAAGTGGGGGACGTCATAGATTATCATATTTATCCAGGTCCAGGAGTACCTCCAATAGAGGATAATCGAGCAGGAGTTCTAGGAGAATATGGAGGTCTGGGATATCCGATTCAAGATCACCTCTGGAAAAAAGATGGGAATTGGGGATACGTTAAATACGACAACGCAGATGAATTGTCGGAGAATTATATCGAACTTATTGACAAAATGTATCCTTTAACAGGAAGAAGTGGATTATCAGCAGCAGTTTATACACAAATTACAGATGTAGAAATTGAGGTTAATGGATTAATGACCTATGATCGTGAAGTTCTTAAGGTCGATTCAGAAATTATTGCATCGAATAATAAAAGAATGTATACATGGCCTGAAGCGCGTCAACCTAGAGGTGATGAACTCATTCCCCCAGCAACTCCGCTAATTGCCCACGATCCCTATTTCAGTATTTGGTCTCCTGCTGATAAGTTGACAGATGCTCCTACTGTGCATTGGACCAGTAAGAACCAAGAATTAACAGGACTAGTCCGAGTCGATGGGAAAACTTATCGTATCATGGGTGTTCATCCTAGAATTATTCCTGCAATGGAACAACTCTCATTGGAGGTCTATCCAACTAGAACAATCTATGAATTTGAAGGTGCTGGCATCGGCATAACACTCACTTTTACAACTCCATCGCTTCCCCAATCTCTAGATATTCTAACCCGTCCAGTTACTTATCTGACTTGGAATATCAAATCGATTGACGGCAATAAACACAACGTAGAAATATATTTTGATGCGGCTTCTAATATTGTAGTCAATGATCCTAGCCAAGAAGTCACTTGGACTGAAAACAATGTCGAAGGAATGACCATCATGAAAATGGGTTCCAAAGACCAAAATATCTTAGGAAAAGCTGGAGATGATCTTCGTATTGACTGGGGATATCTGTATGTAGGCACTGATAATTCTTTCTCGCCCAAAGCTACTGTGGCAGAAGCCAAAGTTGCAAGAAATCAATTTACAAAAGATGGCTCTCTGCCTCAAATGGATAACGAACAACCTCGTGCCGCATCTAACAAACAACCTGTAATAGCTTTTGCGTTCAATTGTGGTCTAATTGAGGAAAAAGAAATCGTTCTCGGTATCGGATACGATGATATCTATTCTATTAGATTCATGGGCAATGATTTACGCGCATATTGGAAGCGTAATGGAGATAAAATTACAGACATGTTCGCAAAAGTTAGAGACGAATACAACTCTTTGGCAAAAGCATGCAAAGAATTTGACGAAGAATTGATGAAAGACCTTACTGATGCCGGTGGCATAAAATATGCCAAGCTTTGTGCTTTGGCTTATCGACAATCCCTTGCGGCTTGTAAGGTAGTTGCTGATGCCAACGGACAACCCCTTATGTTCAGCAAAGAGAATCACAGCAATGGTTGTATTGGAACCGTAGATGTTTTCTACCCTCAATCGCCACATCTGATTTTCCTCAATCCGTCTTTAATTAAAGCTACCGTCATACCTATTTTAGAATACGCCAATTCTTATCGTTGGAAATTCCGTTTTGCTCCTCATGATGTCGGCACCTATCCTCACGCCAATGGGCAAGTCTATGGCGGCGGCGAAAAAACAGAAGAAAATCAAATGCCTGTAGAAGAAACAGCCAATATGATGATTCTTCTTGGAGCTATTGCTGAAATAGATGGCAATGTCGACTTCATCAAACCTTATTGGAATCTAATCACACGTTGGGCTGACTTCCTACGCGAAAAAGGATTCGATCCAGAGAATCAGCTTTGTACCGATGACTTTGCTGGACATCTAGCACATAATGTAAACCTTTCGGCTAAGGCTATTGTTGCCCTAGGTGTTTATGCCAAATTAAGCGAAATGAAAGGCGAAAAAATCGCTGCTGATATCTATTGGAAAACAGCTCAAGAGTTTGCTACCCGCTGGAATAAAGAAGCCCTTGATGGAGATCACTATAAACTTGCTTTTGATAAAAAAGGAACTTGGAGTCAAAAATACAATCTTGTCTGGGATAAAATCTTAGGTCTTAACCTCTTCCCCGACGATATTGCTACAACCGAAATGGCCTTTTATAAAAAGCAAATGAAGCCCTATGGCTTACCACTTGACAACCGCAGCGATTACACCAAATTAGATTGGATTATATGGACTGCAACTTTAACAGATAATGACTCCGATTTTGAAGCTCTGTTAAATCCTGTATTTGACTATCTAAACAGCACGCCGGATAGGGCTCCTTTATCCGATTGGTACTGGGCTAATAACGCTAAAAAACGTGGATTCACAGCTCGTCCTGTAGTTGGTGGGGTTTTCATCAAGATGCTCTACAATAAGGATATTTGGAATAAATGGGCTTCCCGAGATCCTCTTATTCCCACTAATTGGGCTTCCATTCCTAATCCACCGGCTTATAAGCGTACAATTATCCTCCATAATGCTGAATCCGAAGCTCAAGAATGGAAATATACAACAGATAAACCTGCAGATAATTGGTTCGAAGCTGATTTCGATGATTCCTCATGGAAAAAAGGAAAAGCTGGTTTTGGTACTCAGGGGACTCCGGCCTCTATCATTGGAACAGAATGGAATACCAGCGACATATGGATCAGAAAAGAATTTAATCTCGATTCTGTTCCTGAAAATCTCTCTCTGCGCTTAGCTCATGATGAGGATGCGGAAATCTATGTTAATGGTATCTTAATTGCTACATTTAATAACTATACCATCTATTTCGATCATAAACTAAGTGATGAGAAACGCGCTGCCTTTAGACCAGGCAAAAATACAATTGCTATCCATTGCAAACAAACTACTGGAGGACAATATATTGACCTCGGATTACAAATAGTGGAATTAGTAGGAGAATAATAATCCACTACCTAAAATCTAAAAAACAGGAGGTTGTCTCACAATGGACAACCTCCTGTTTGATTTTATTTTAAAAACGTTCGCGTTTAAAACTCCAGGTATTAGGCAGAATGACTTCCACTTTCAATTAAAATCTGCCGATTAATCGCCGAAATAAAAGCCCTCGCGCTCGCCTCAATAATATCAGTGCTGGCTCCTCTGCCTACGACTTGATAAGAAGGATCTCCAAAAGTTAAACGAACCGTGACCTCTCCAACAGCATCTTGACCTTGAGATGTAGAACGTATATTAAACTCTACTAACGTTGCATCTTGACGATCTGTAATTCTTTTAATCGTTTGGAAAACAGCATCAACAGGACCATCTCCTGTATCAGCATCCAAAAAGGTTGTTACCCGTGGTTCTCCTTTCTCTAGAGTGCCATTCTTCTTCAAACTAATTGTCGCAGTAGGAACTAATCTGTTCCCACCTAAATATTGGATGTTAACCAAATCCCAACTATAAGTTCCATTTCCGAGCAGTCCTCCAGTTAATGCAATTAAATCTTCATCATAGATATACTTCTTTTTATCCCCAATCTCTTTGAATTGATTAAACACAGCCGAAACCTCTTCATCATTGAGTCGGAATCCTAATGCTTTCAACCTAGCATTAACAGCAGCTCTCCCACTATGTTTTGTCAAAGAAAGCTCAGTCTCACCCCAGCCAACATATTCAGGATTCATGATTTCATAAGTATCACGATTCTTTAACACTCCATCTTGATGAATTCCACTGGCATGAGCAAACGCATTTTTACCCACTATGGCTTTATTCCTTTGAACAGTAAATCCACTAGCGCGAGCAACAATTTTTGAAGAACGAACAATCTCTTTAGCATTCACTCCGCAATCTACATTTCCATAGAAATCTGGACGGGTCCGAATAGCCATCACAATCTCCTCCATAGCAGCATTGCCTGCTCGTTCTCCTAATCCGTTCACTGTACACTCTACCTGGCGAGCCCCAGCTTTAACTGCGGCCAACGAATTAGCTACTGCTAATCCCAAATCATCATGGCAATGAACACTAATAATAGCTTTTCCTGTTCTGAACCCTTCCACATCTCTGGCCAAACGTGCAATGAGTGCACCAAATTCATCTGGCATTGCATAACCTACAGTATCTGGAATATTAACCGTTGTGGCTCCAGCCTCAATCACCGCATTACAAATATCTATCAAAAATTCAGGTTCAGTCCGAGAGGCATCCTCAGGAGAAAACTCAATATCTTGTGCTAAGCTTTTGCCATATTCAACACCCTTTACGGCTAAACGAAGAATTTCATCCTGTGATTTTCCTAACTTAAAATCACGATGAATTTTAGAGGTAGCAAGAAATATATGGATTCTGCCATGATCTCCAGCAGGTTTGATTGCTCGACCCGCAGCTTCAATATCTTTATCAACACATCGAGCCAAACCTGCAATAGTCACTCCTTTTAATTCTGAAGCTAAACTATATACTGCATCAAAATCCCCCTGGCTAATTACAGGAAAACCGGCTTCAATGATATCTACTTTCATACGGGCTAATTGCCTAGCAACTTCTAATTTAAGTCTCCAGGTCATAGCCGCCCCCGGACTTTGTTCTCCATCACGTAATGTTGTATCAAATATGAATAATCTATCTTTCATAATAAAATTTTAAATAATAAAAAACCCTGCCGCTAATAAGTTCAGCAGCAGGGCTCTAAAATATCCTAATTCAGAAATAAACACCCTTCACTGCTTTTTATATAACAGCAGTGTTTCACTCTTTAGAACTAGGATGCTCTTCATCCGAATCACAAAAACAGTATTACTCCAAAAATCATCTGATGTCAACTCTCTCATTTTGAGTTTAAAAAATAAATCTATCTTCCAGCTTAAAATTTCTTTTTTCTGGTCATAACTTTCTAATCATTCTATACTTCGTCCATGGTAAGCCATATTAAAAGCGGGCTGTTTTTATTTTTCGTATTATTTTTAGGAGTTATCTGCGTAAACGGAAAAGATATACTTTTGGAAGACTTTTCTTCCAGCACTAAACACTTATGGAAATTTGGAAACGGTTCTGAATATCCTGGAGCAAAAGGTTCCTTCAGCATTTGCTCTGATATCTCTCAAGATAACCAAAAAACAAATTACTACGGTTCTCTTAATTATGACTTTAGCCAAGGAGGCGCATATGTTTGTGCAAAATTAAATCTGGAGGACTCTCCTAATTGGCAAAAACAAAAATATTCTCAAAAAAAATTTATTAATCTCGCTTTTGACATCTTTAAAACAGAAGAAGTTATCATTAAAATACGCATTACTACCCCTGATGGACAAACTTTTCAAAAACCTGTGCGCACCCCAAACAATCAATGGGCGAGAGTCAATGTTTCTCTTGATTCCTGGGAAGTCTATTGGGGAGGCAAGAAAGACGGCATTTTTACTGGTACTCCCAACTCAATTGTAATTTTAGCAGACAAATTAACCTCCTCTGTCGGAGCTGTTTTTTTTGACAATATTTCAATCAGTGAAAAACTGCCTGATAACTTCTGTTTTCTCTCCTATCCTATTGAAAAAATAATATCACCAAAAGATTGGAGTTTAGAAAATTATGGACAAACAACTTTATCAGGTAAAAACCTGATTCTTGACTTCTCTGGTTCAACTAAACAAATTTATCTTCATTTGCCGGATAATACGTTGCCTGGCAATCCTAAAAAACTGATCCTCTCTGCAAAAAATCACCTACCAGGACTTAGAGCAACTCTCCGTCTACATTCTCATTTCATGACTTTCTATAAAGATGTCGAAGCAATTCAAAATGGTGAGAGATGGGAAATATCAACTGAACTTCCTCCCGGCAATGATTGGAAATGGTCAGGAGGAGAAAATGGCGGTGCTATATATGCTCCCTTGCGTATGGGATCAATTACCTTTCGCTCAGATAGTGGGAAAATTTATAATCTTGAAGATTTCGATATTAGTATAGCAACAGAGACTCCGTATGATTCCTGTCTGATGCAATATGCTCAAACTACAACCAATGCAAATCAAATTCTCTTTACTTGGAATGGATTTTCTGTCTCACCTAATCCAATCGAAGCGACTCTTAGTTACGACCTAAAGGACTGGGAGGGAAATGTGATTTCACAACAAACTCGTAAAATTACGATTCCACCGGCATGCACTATGAGTTCAGAAACTTTTACTTATGAATTTCCTACTAATAGCTACAACTTTCTAGAAGCTTCTTTTACACTAAAATCCACCGGACTATATGTTGAACCTATTACCTGTACTTGGTTAGGAAATTTTCCTCGCAACAATGACTTTACCAAAGATCTCAATTCTCCATTTGGTATGGGAATCTATCTCTACCGCTTACCCTATGAGTCAATTGATAAAGTCGCACATATGGCTGCTGAAGCTGGAGTTAAATGGTCTCGGGAAGAATTTAACTGGAACCGAATCGAACGCAGCCAAGGTGAATACCATTGGGACTTCTATGACCATGTAGTTAATTCAGCTGAAAAATATGGCATCCAGGTCTATGGACTTGCGGCTTATTGGGGAAGATGGACCAAACCTTATACTGAGGAAGGCATTGAGGATTATCTTCACTTTCTCCGTGCTTGTGTAACCCGCTATCACGGACGAATCTGGCATTGGGAAATCTGGAATGAGCCCAACATTTTCTTCTGGCAAGGAGACAAAGAGCTGTACGCAGAGCTCCTTAAGCGAGCCTATCAGACAATCAAAGAAATCGATCCCAACATTCAGGTACTTGGGATATCCACTGCGGGGATTGATTTTGACTTCATTGAAAAAATGATCAAGTTGGAGGCTCCTTTTGATATATTAACTATTCATCCATACAGAGCTTTCCTTAAAGAAAAAGAATTTATTAATGACCTCCAGAGAGCAGAAAAACAGATTTTGCAAAATGGAGTTAAACGCCCTATTTGGAATACGGAAATGGGCTGGGCTACCTATGTTGAACATCCACTTGTAAAACAAGGCTTTCATGTTTGTTCCGAGCGTAAACAAGCCGAACTTATTGTACGAGCTCATTTGTCAACCATTGTTTCGGGAATAAATCCCAAAAATTTTTGGTATAATTTCCGAAATGATGGCAATGATCCATGGTACTTCGAAGCCAACTTAGGGATCACTCGCAGAGATTTTTCCCCCAAACCTGCTTACGCGGCTTTCTCCACAATGACTCACGTCCTCAAAAATACAGAGTTTGATACTTTTTCGATACTGGAAAATGGAGCTTTTATTGCTCGTTTTAAACCAATTGCCAACTCTCAAAAAGCCGTTATTGTAGTCTGGACACCAGAAAAGACTCTTTCTATTCCTCTTTATTCACAAATTGACTCCAATACAGAGGATGTTCTAATTGATTCAGACCAATATTCACTTACTCATATCTTAAATACCGTTGGCGAAGAAAAGCCTGTTGTAGAAGCAAATACAATTAAAATTAATACCCCAGTTTACATAATCTTAGAGTCCAAATAACGATATGCTCTATTTCTCATATCTCATTAAGCGACTCTTATTTCTAATTCCTCTTTTATTATTTATTACTTTCCTGGCTTTCTCTCTGGTGAGACTTACCCCAGGTGGGCCTTTTGACTCAGAAAGAAAGCCAGCATCCCCTGAAATAGAAAAGATGCTCCAAGAACACTATCATTTGGATGAACCCATCTATAAACAATACCTGCTTTTTCTGAAAGGGCTTTTAAAATGTGATTTGGGAGCATCTATGAAATATAGGAATCACACGGTAACCGATATTATCAAGCAAGGACTCCCTATTTCTATGGTTCTCGGCATACTATCCTACGGACTTGCTCTGTTAATAGGAATTCCTTTGGGTTTCATTGCAGCAATCAAGAAAAATACAATAATTGATCATACTTGTAATCTCCTTGCGCTGGGAGCAATTTGTGTTCCAGGATTCATTTTGGCCCCTCTTTTAATACTTGTGTTTGCCATATATTTCCCAATTTTTCCTGTAGCTCTTTGGGGAACACCCTCTCATATTGTACTTCCCGTTATTGCTTTGGGGATTTACTTTGCAGGGCGAGTGGCGCGTCTCACTCGTGAAGGAATGATTACTGCCCTTCAATCTGACTTTATCATCACCGGTAGAGCTAAAGGTCTTTCTGATTTGGCAATCTATACCAGATTAGCTCTGCCCATAGGAATATTACCGGTTCTTTCCTACTCAGGTCCCCTTTTAGCAGATTTGCTTACCGGCTCTTTTGTCGTAGAAAATATTTTTCAAATTCCAGGCTTAGGAGTTTTCATGGTTAACTCTGCTCTTAATCGTGACTACACCATGGTGGTTGGATTAGCACTAGTTTATTCAATTCTTCTACTCCTTCTAAATCTTCTGGTTGATATTGTATATAGTTACCTTGATCCTCGCATTAAACTGCAATGAGATCCGCTTCTCCATTACAACTCACATTCAACAGATTTAAAAAAAACAAACTAGCTTTTATTAGTGGGATTTACTTGGTGTGCCTACTTGGATTCATTCTAATTTATCCTTTATGCAAAGAACTAAATCCAAATAATATTTCCGACTCTATCAATATTCCTCCCAATAATCTACATCTTTTTGGCACTGATGAACACGGAAGAGATCTATTTGCAAGAACCATCTATGGAACTCAAGTATCTATTCTGGTCGGTGCTGTGGGAGCATTAGTTAGTCTTTTTATTGGTGTAATTTGGGGAGCTGTATCTGGGTATCTTGGAGGTCGAATAGATTCACTAATGATGCGCTTTGTCGATATTTTATACTCACTTCCTTCGATTATCTTTGTCATTGCTTTAATGACATCGTTAGAAGGAATCACAAAAGAATACTTTAATTCTTGGGGAATACTGGAAGGTGATTCTGGGCATATCGTCCGAATGTTTTTCCTATTTGTTGGATTAGGTTCCGTCTCATGGCTTACTATGGCCCGCATTGTCCGAGGACAAGTTCTAACTCTACGGGAAGCTCCTTTCATTGAAGCCAGCAAGACATTAGGAGCCAGTAATATATACATTATTTTTAGACACGTTATTCCCAACATCGCAGGAATAGCTATTGTCTACCTTACCCTTACAATTCCCTCTATTATTCTTAACGAATCTTTTTTAAGTTATCTTGGTATTGGAATTCAGCCACCACAAGCGAGTTTAGGTTCTCTGATAGCTGCTGGGGCTGGGCAAATGAACCCAATTAAAATTTACTGGTGGACTATTGCTGCTCCTACCAGTATACTCGTATCTATCTTATTGGCACTCAATTTCCTAGGAGACGGGCTCCGTGACGCTTTAGATCCACGAACAGTTAAGTAGTCTATCGCAATTTATTCACTTAAAATCTAAATATTGTCTCTAATCATGAAATATGTTATTAAATGATTATGGACGTCATGGTACTTCAGAAAAACAAAATTTTTAAATTTCAAGTTCTCCTGATTATTCTATTTTTATTCTCTCTATTTACCTCACCCTTATTTGCACAGAAAATATCAGATCAAATTCAGTTAGCAGAAAAAGCTTTTATTGAAAAATCTTACCAGCATGCCTTTGAACTCTATTCGCAAATAGATCAAGATAAACTCTCACCCTCTCAAGCCCAATGGGTTCAATTCCGTAAAATCGACTCCCAAATTAGAAACCTTCTCAGCACAGAACAAAGTGATAAAAAACAAATTGAAAATTTAAGGAAAGAATTACAAAAAATCGCAGAAGAATCCGAAAAAAATGATTTTTGGGCTGAAGTTACTGAATCCCTAGGTGATTCTTTTCTCATAAACTCTGAATGGGATCGATACAATCAAACTTGGCAATACTATTCTCAAGCAATAGAATATTGGAAAAGCAGTACTAAATTAGATAAAGCACAAAACAAATATATGGGTATCCTCCTGAAACAGATCGATACTCCGCCTAACATGCACTTTAGAGAAAATAATATCCTAAATATTCCTTTGGAAGTTTTAAATGATGCACTCAAGATTGCTCGCACCCAAGAAGAAAAAGCTCTTATCCATATTTCTTTGGCTAGAAAATATTTACAACAATTCAACCTAAACCCAGCAACCCATTTTATTATTCAAAAAGAATTTCAAAGAGTCATTGATTTGAAAAAAACAACACCTTGGTATGATTGTGCACTTTTTGAATATGCTTCTTGGCTGACATTTTATGGGAAACTCAATTGGCTTTCAGCAGGCAATTACAATTATACTCCAGATTATCCTAAGGCACTTCAAATATTCCGCACTTTAACTAAAGAATTTACTGAAGAAGAAAGTCCATATTATAAACGAGCATTAATGCAAATTGATGAAATTGAAAACAGCCAAATTCAACTATTTGTTCATCACTTCTTTCTACCGGATAGTCAAATTGAATTCAATTTGAACTATCGTAATGAAGAACAAATAAATATCGCACTCTATCCTATTGACTTAACTCATGACATAAAACCAACTGAAAAGCAGCTTCTGGATAGTAATAATTATCTGGACCAAACAGATGTTTCCGGAAAAACACCTGTCTATGAAACTATTTTATATGGTAAAAATGACTATAATTTATTCTCTACCAATATTGTTCTAAACACCCCTTTAAAACCCGGCGCCTATCTCCTTGAAGCAAAAGGGAAAAAATCAGATCGGAATCTAATTCTTATCACAGAAATGGGACTGATCTATAAAACAGATTCCGGATACAAAAAATTAATCTATGCCTGCAATCCTATCACAAGTGAACCCATAGCTGGAGCTGAGGTTAAGCTACTCCTCTCCAAATGGGACAATGAGAAAATCAATACTTTAGAACTAAACGGTACTACGGGAACAAATGGAATTCTTGAAATCAATTTACCTTCAGAATTCAGAGCTCAAACACACTTCTCTGAAGTTATTTCAGCTGTCCAGAAAGACCATCAAGCTATTTTCTTTGCATACTCATATTCAGATTCTACCAATCAAGACGATCATCGCATCTATGTTTTCTCTGACCGCCCTGCCTATAGACCAGGTGAAAAAGTTGAATGGAAAGTCATTGTACGCGCTTATGATGGGGAAACAATGAAAACCCCACAGGGAATGAAATTGAAATATGGAATTATCGATCCACAAAACAAAGAAATTTTAAAAGAAATCATAACCTTAAATCAATTCGGCTCCGCTGCAGGCTCTCTCAATCTAACTACCGACATGAAATTAGGTGAATATAAGATTGTATTCTATGATCCTGATACTGACTCAAAACTTGAATACAATAATCTTTTCCGTTTGGAGGAATATAGGCTACCTGAGTATAAAGTAAATATTTCTTTCGAAAAAAAAGATGTTTCTTCCCGAAACTACCGTATTGGAGATACTATTAAAGCTCTTATAAAAGCGGAATACTTTTTTGGAGAACCTCTCATAGACGCGGATGTAGATATTTATGTGTTTGAAAAGATATATTACCACACATGGAAAACTCCCCAAAATTATCCATGGCTATACGATGAACCGCTTAATTCTAATTGGAATTCTCGTAATAATGGCAAACTTATTTTAAATGAAGTATTGAAAACTGACGCCAATGGAGAAGTAAACATTCATTTCGATACACCTATTAATTCCAGCACTGATTTGGAATATATTGTTAGAGCAGATATCACCGATTCTTCCCGACGTACAATTAGCGGCAGCAACTCTCTCCAAGTCACACGACAGAGCTATTATGTGAAACTAACTCCCTCCGGAAATATTATTCAACCTACAGAAAATGTGAACTTAAATATTTTCGCACAAAACGCCTCACAAGAACCTTATGCTGTAGACGGCAATCTCGAAATTAAAAGAAAATATAAAATTGAGAAATGGCTCTCTCCTGAAGGTAAATTATTTGAAGGAGAAGAACTCGAACAACTTAAATCATCTTTAGACAATAGGATTTTTCCTCCTCCTACAAAACCTGGTCAAACACCGTGGATTCTTAAATTCAGAGGCTATGGTTATGAAACCATAGCAATTCAAAAAATAACAATTGATAAAACTGGCAAACAATCTTTCAGTTTTATTCCTAAAAGAGCTGGTTGTTATGAGGCACTTTGGAAAAGTGATGATTTTCTCTTACTTGAAAACGGAGAAAAAATCCCCTGGTCTCCTGTAACATCTAAAACACTTTTTTGGGTAGCTAATAAACAAACTCGCACCCTAGAAATTCATCAAGAAGGAATCAATATTATCCCTAACCAGGATACGGCTCAAATTGGAAACTCAATGCCCGTGATCATTCAAACGGATACACCTCGTCGCTATATTTTATTCACAATTGAATCTGCTAATCGAATTTTACAAAGCCAAGTCATTTTCATAGAAAATGACACCAAACTGATTGATATTCCTATTGTTGAAACATACTCTCCAAATATCTTTTTTTCAGCCAATATGTTATCAGATAAAACCTTTTTCCAACATCAAACCGAAATTATAGTTCCACCACTAGATAACTTCTTAAATTTGGAAATTATAGCCGATGCCTCTACTTACCAACCTAGAGAATCTGGAAAAATCAGAATAAAAGCTACCGATTCTAATGGACTTCCTGTATCAACAGAACTAGCGCTCGGAATAAGTGATGAATCAGTTTATCATATTCAGCAAGAATATGCAGAAGACCCTAGAGCTTTCTTCTTCAAAAAGAGATACGCATATAATAGATCCATTCAAACATATCACTCTCTTTGGAAACCTTTGGTATTTTTTGAACAAGAAAAACTTCCTCTACCTGAAGAATCTATCCGAGAAGAATCTGAATCTATAGTATTTTCTAATGACTCTTCTGCTATGGGAAAAGTATATGCAGGATCATCTGTTAAAGATTCCGCTCCTATGCTTTCAAGAGGAAGAGGAGTTGCTAACGACTCTATGGAAATGGAACTCTCTAAACAAGTACAAGCTGAAAGAGATTCTAATATGAATGAAACTTTACTAAATGAAAATATCTCAGAACCACTTCTAAGAAATAATTTCAGCTCTACTATCTTTTGGGAACCTTTTTTACAAACCGATTCTGAGGGATATGCTGAAGTAGAAGTAAAATATCCTGACAATCTTACAGAATGGCGTCTTACGGCACGAGCCAATACCAAAGGGAACCAATTTGGAATTCAAACTCACCATGTTAAAGTCTCTCAACCTTTAATGATTCGACTGCAAGGCCCCCGTTTTCTCACTGTGGGGGACGAAATACTACTAACAGCTCTAGTTAACAATTCCACAGAATCCCCTCTAACTATCAAAGCACATTTAGAATACGAATCAGGAGATATCCTCCAGTTTGATAACCTTTCTGCTCAAGATCTTACTATTCCTGCCAAAGGAGAAAATAAAGTAGAATGGAAAGTTAAAGTTATCAAAGCCGGAAATGTAAAAGTCAAAGCTGCCGCAATCTCTGAAAAATATACTGATGCTATGGAAAAAAGCTATACAGTATATGAGCATGGAATAGAAAAAAGCATCATAACTTCCGGTATGATCAAAGATGGAGAATCTACTATAACCCTCCAACTTCCTGAGGAACGTCAATCTACCTCGCTGTCCATTCATCTAACTCCAAGTCTTGCTATGACAATGTTGGATGCTATCCCTTACCTATTAGACTACCCCTATGGATGTACAGAACAAACAATGAGCAGGTTCTTACCAGCTGTTATCGTTTCTAGGACTCTCTCGCAACTTAATCTAAAGCCAGAAGAAATTGAAAATTACCTTTTCAAAGGCAAAGATTCTAGTATTACTACTCCTCGATCCGGAGAAAAAAAACCCCTCGATCAACTCTCTATTATTACCCAAAAATCGTTGGATTACCTCTATGATTATCAGCATGATGACGGATCATGGGGATGGTGGAAAGATTCTCCTTCAGATGCGTTTATGACTGCGTATGTAGTCTGGGGACTTGCACTGGCTCAAAATACCGATATTGAAATTAAAAAAGATACTCTTTCAAATGCAATTCAATGGCTGGATAAGAATCTAGTCAATTACCGTGATCAATATGATATTCAAGCATGGATACTCCATGCACTCTGTGTTGCTGATCAAAATAAATCAGCTGAAAATCGAATATCTGCTTTTCTCAATTTATATGAAAAACGTGAATTTCTAAATTCATATTCAAGAGCCTTATTAACCCTATCTGCTGTCAAGTTGGAGAGAACTCAAGAACTTGAAATTCTTATCCGAAATTTATCCAATGGTGTAATCCGTGATCAATCTCCCGATACTGCTCTTATTTTACAAAGTGAAAATTTGCCGAAAGAAATAATTTCGGATAATCTCTTGCCAACAACTCACTGGGGCAATGATGGGATTTCATGGCACTGGTCAGGAAATAGAATTGAAGCCACAGCATTTACTCTTTCTGCACTAATTGCGGCTGATCCTGAAAGTGAACTAATCCAACCTACAGTAAATTGGCTAATTAAAAACAGACGTGGAACTCAATGGAACAATACTCGCGATACAGCAATTTGCTTACTCTCTTTATGCGACTTTCTTCTGCTTACTAAAGAACATCTGGGAGAAATTGAATATTCAGTTGAAATGAATGGGAATCCTGTCGATTCCAGCAAACTGAAGCTGGATGATTTAGCTAAAGACAAACGTGAAATATGGATTTCAAATGATCTTTTATATAATCAAGCCAATAAAATCAAAATTACTAAGCTTTCAGGTAACACCCCACTCTACTTCTCTGTTATAGCTAAATATTTCAGTAAAGAAGAACCCATTGCTGCAAATGGCAATGAAATATTCATCCGCAGACAATATTACCGATTAGAGAAAATTCCTACTCTTCTTCAGGGGCCTGCTGTTCAGAAAGTTTTACTCAAAGAAAATGATACCATAGACAGCGGAGATAAAATAGAAGTAGTGCTTACAGTTGAAAGCAAAAACAATTATGAATATTTGCTTATCGAAGACTTTAAACCTGCCGGATTGGAATCCTCTCAGACAAAAAGCGGTACCCCTATTTTCATTCGGGAATTAAGCAAAGAAGGAATTTCATCCCGCGGAATTAATACGATAGAAACTGAACTTGATCAAGAGTATTTTTATCACTCTTCAACATCTCTTTGGAAATCCTCTGGCGAAAAGAATTATACAGGTCGCATCTATAATCTTTACCAGGAATTGCGAGATCAAAAAATCGCTTTCTTTATAGATCAGTTACCTGAGGGAATATGGGAATTGAGATATGAACTTCAAGCAGAAACTCCCGGGAATTTTCATGGTCTTCCATCTCTGATTAAAGCCATGTATGTACCTGAATTAAAATCTAATAGCGACGAATTTTTACTTAAAATAATAGACAAAACCCAAACAATAACAGATAATAATCATGAATAGACGTAATTTCATTAAAAGTGCTTTTAGTACAGTGGCATTGGGAACTATGTTCTCTGGAAGTGCTGCTATTTTAAACGCAACCAATGAAAAGAAAAATCAGGCTATCAAATTTGGATGTGCAGGATTTACCTTTCATAAATACAGCTTGGACGATGCTTTAAAAATGATGGATAGACTCAATATTCGCTATATGTCATTAAAAGACTTCCATCTCCCCATTAATGCCAACGATGAAAAAATAGCTGAAGTCCTTAGCAAATTTAAAAATAAAAACATCATTCCCTACACTGTAGGCCCTATCTATATGAAAAGTGAGGAAGCGGTAATTGATGCCTTCTCTTACGCCCAAAAAGTAGGGGTTAAACTGATCATCGCAGTTCCAGATTACCATCTGCTTCCTCTTGTAGAAGAGAAAGTCAAAGAATACGATTTTAAAGTCGCTATCCATATTCATGGGCCAGACATCAAGGTCTATCCAGATGCAGCTGATGTCATTGCTCATGTGGAAAATTTAGATTCCAGAATTGGTATCTGCTATGACATTGGACATACGGTTCGTATGGGACACGATCTGTTAAGTGACTTTGAAAAATATCATACTCGAATCTATGATATTCATTTAAAAGACGTAAATAAAAACAACCGCTCCGGTCATTGTGTGGAAGGAGGTCGTGGCATTATTGATTTCAACAAATTTTTCAGTTTACTTATCCAACTCAACTACAATGGAATTGCCAGTATTGAATATGAAAAAGATATGAGCGATGTTTTACCCGGCCTTGCCGAAACTATTGGATATTTTAACGGAATTTTAAGCTAATATAAATGTCTGATTCCGTTTCAATAGAGCAAATTAATCGATTCCATAAAGAATCGCTAATTTCGACTTTGGGTATCGTCTGCACTTGCGTCAAAGATGGATACATTGAGATGACGATGCCCGTAACTGAAGTAAATTGTCAACCGATAAAGGTTCTTCATGGGGGTGCTTCTTTGGCTTTGGCTGAAACCGCCGCAGGCTGTGGTTCCTATTATATGGTTAATGGAGAAAAATTTCCTTGGGGCATTCACGTGAATGGTACCCATATTTCTCCAGCCCCTTTAGGGGAAACAGTTGTAGCTAAAGCATCTCTCTTCCACAAAACCAATACTATTCATATCTGGGATGTAAATATATACATACTAAATACGGGACAATTAATCTCCAGTTCACGTGTAACCAATCGGCTTAAAGAATTTAAATCAACCTCATAGATTCAATCCTAGAATATTTTAACCATGAAAAATATAAACAAAATCCCCTCTTTAATTAAAAATAACCTCATAAAAACACCAACTCAGCTTCTGATCGCTTCACTACTGATCGGAACCTGTCTAAACGGATATTCTGCTGAAAACTACAATGCGGATATCATTATTTATGGAGACACATCCGCAGCTGTAATTAGTGCAATTCAAGCCAAGAAAGAAGGGCAGAGTGTTATCCTAATTGCTCCAGGCAAACATCTTGGAGCTATGACCTCTGCTGGATTAGGATTTACGGACTCCGGCAAAGCCTATACTATCGGGGGAATGTCTAAAGAATTTTATCATCGTATCTGGCTGGAATATCAAAAAGAATCTTCATGGAATTTTCAAAAATCAGACCAATTTAAAGCCTCTGGACAAGGGACAAAAGCAATCAATAACGAAAATCAAACTCAATGGGTTTTTGAACCTAAAGTGGCTGAACGTGTCTATGACAACTGGCTTGAAGAATATAATGTAGAAACTCTTCGTGGAGAATTACTCAATCGGAATAATGGTATTACAAAAGATAAAAATAAGATTATCTCTATAGAAACATTAAGTGGAAAAACATTTACAGGCAAAATTTTCATTGACTGCACTTTTGAAGGAGACCTGATGGCTGCTGCCGGCTGCGAATATTTTGTGGGACGAGAAGCCAATTCTCAATATGGAGAAAATTATAACGGCGGCCGCACCACATTAGAATATAATGGACATCATTTTAAAAAGAAAATCTCCCCTTATAAAACGCCAGGAGAGCCTTCTAGCGGTTTAATCAAGTATATCAGCGATGAAAAACTAACACCGGAAGGACAATCTGACAAAAAGGTTCAATCCTACTGTTTCCGTATGTGTTTGACAGATCATCAGCCTAATTTGAGACCTATCACAAAACCGGCTAATTATAATCCGGAAAACTATGAATTATTAGCACGCAGCTTTGAAGCCGGGGAACCTCTTCCCTGCATGACCACTTCTCAAATGCCCAACTTTAAAACAGACTCCAATAATCATGGCCCATTTAGCTTGGATTATATTGGAATGAATTATAATTATCCGGAAGCTGACTATGATGAAAGAGCTAAAATTTTTGAAGAACATAAACAATATCAACTGGGATTACTCTATTTCCTTCAAAATGATCCACGAGTTCCTGAATCTACTCGCAAAAAATGGCAAAAATGGGGATTGGCTAAAGATGAATTCACCGACAATGATAATTGGCCTTTCTATCTCTATATTCGCGAAGCCCGCCGCATGATTGGAGATTACGTTATGACACAAGCTAATTGCCAAGGCACTAGAGAAACCCCTAAACCTATTGGCATGGGATCCTATACCCTTGATTCTCATAACACCTTTCGTTACGTTACAGATGAAGGGTATGTCCAAAACGAAGGAGACGTTCAAGTCCATTTAAAAAATCCCTACAAGATTGCTTACGGGGCTATTACTCCTAAAAGAGCTGATTGCATTAACTTATTAGTACCCGTTGCCTGTTCAGCATCTCATATCGCTTATGGGTCCATCCGAATGGAACCTGTATTCATGATTTTAGGTCATTCGGCTGCCACCGCAGCTTCCATCGCCATTCGTACTGAAAAGAATGTTCAAGATATAGATTATAATCTTTTGAGAGAAAAGCTCTTAAAAGATAAACAAATCCTTGAAATTAAAAATTAATTATTATTTAAAGCAAAATATTATGAATAATAAACTGAATTCTAATGGATATTCTCGCCGAGATTTCCTAAGTAAAAGTCTTTTGACCACAGCTCTTGCTGGCACATGGCTTTCCGGTTCTGGATTGAAGGCTATTGCTGACAATTCAAATTCACCGGCTGAATATATTGCACCCTCATTATCTAATCCGGAATCATTCTCTTTTATTATCATTCCTGACACTCAAAGTTATGTTAAATTTGGCAGAAATCAAGGAATATGTAATCTCATTACAGCATGGATTGCAGAAAATATTAAGAAGCTAAATATCTTAACAGCTCTTCATACAGGAGACCTGGTTGAACAAAATGGAATTCAGCCAGAAGATTTAACAGAGAAAAATAAATCACATGTGGATCAATCCAGTGCTCAGCAATGGGGGGCTATTTCTGGGGCATTTTCACGATTGGATGGAAAACTTCCTTACGTCGTCTGTACAGGAAATCATGATTACGGAGTACACAGTGCTGAAAATAGAAGCACTCAATTCCCTACCTATTTCCCCAAAGATAGGAATTCAGCATGGACAAATATTCTAGTTGAATGCTGTAAAAATCGTGATGGGGTAAGAACTTTAGAAAACGCCGCTTATGCTTTTAAAGCTCCTCAGGGAAAAGATATTTTAGTACTCTCTTTGGAATTTGCCCCTTCTGACCCAGTATTGGCTTGGGCAAAAGAACTTACTAGCAGACAAGAATATCAAAACCACTTTGTTATTCTCCTAACTCATAGCTATCTGAACAGTTTGGCTAACGGGCAAAAACGAATCAAAAAAGAAGGATATAAAGTAAAAGATGCCAACTATGGTGAAGCTATATGGGAAAAACTGATTTATCCTTCATCCAATATTCGTATGGTTATTTGCGGACATATCGCTGGAACTGATAATCCGAGACAAAATGTCGGTTTCCGCCAAGATAAAAATCAAGCCGGCAAAACTGTTTCTCAAATGCTTTTCGACGCCCAGACACTTGGTGGAGGTTGGCATGGCAATGGAGGTGATGGCTGGATAAGAATCTTAGAGTTCTCTCCTGAATTTACTAAAGTCTCAGTCAAAACATTCTCTCCTCTTTTTGCAATCTCCCCTTCCACAAGGCACCTAGCATGGGATCTCGCAGAATATAATCAATTTGAGTTTAATATCGACTAAAATCAATCTTAATCTTCACTGAAAAAGGCGGGAAATTTTCATCCCGCCTTTCTTTGCTTTTAAAATTATCTTACCTATTCTTGTCCCAAAACACCTTGATAAACCGTCTTTCTCAAAGTTCCCTGTTCATCGTCTGCGTTATATTCCCAATACATTGCCCCCCTTAAGCCTTTATTTCTTAAAAAGCGACATTTAATTTGAATAGAGCGTGGATTCTCAAACGTACAAACAAATTTCTCTTCCTCATCGATTAAATAAGGAACTTTTGCTTCATTATCCCATGTAGCAACATATTCCTCACCTAACTCAAGAATCTGTCGATAATCAATATACTGATTTACTCCATCTCTCCCATGTCCATAAAAAGAGATTCCAAGAACTAACTTCCAAGCTGGAATTCCTTTTTCAATATGTCGATTTACCCCTTCTTCAACAGAAATCCATCCTACAGAATCTGAACGGAAAAGCGGGGCATGATGATAAGGAGGATTCCCTATATCATAGGCCATAATATTAACAAAATCAACTAACGGTTCTATCTCTTCTAAATCAATATATCCTCCACCTACCTGTGTAGCTATTGTTAAAAGTTTCTCCGAACCAATCTCCTTACGAATCTCTCGCATCATAAAGGTATAATTTTTTGTATCCTCAGGAGAAGCTGAAATTCCTGCCGCCTTACTAGTCGGATACTCCCAATCTATATCAATTCCGTCTAAATTAAATTCTTCTATGACTCTTCTACAATCGATAGCAAAAGCCTTCCGCCTAGCTGAAACGGTAGCCATTTCACTAAAATTCCCACTTCCCCATCCTCCTATAGAAAGCAACACTTTCAAATCAGGATATCTTTCTTTTAACTTAACAATATTTTTAAGACGCTCCGGATTATCAACTCTGACTCGATCAAAACTCCCTGCTACATGACCAAACGCATAATTGATATGAGTAACCCATTTAGGATCCGGCATAATACTTGTCCAAGAAGTCACATAAGCCAATACAACCGGCTCTACATCTTGAGGAATATCTCGTTTGCCTAACCAAAGCAATGAACGATTGAACATCCGAATATAATTCTCATTTTCAAATGCTCCTTTTCCATGATCCAAAATCAAACCAACCACACGCCCTTTCCCATATTGATGAGCATATAAAACATTTGCAGCACACTCTGGATGAGAAGTTGACACAAGAGGATGAATCTCATCCGATTGCCACATCCGACCATAAACTTCATTATTAATAACGAAATTGCTAATTCCTTGTGTAATAAAATGGAATCGATCTTTTACATTAAGAGAAATATCCACCCTTTCGTGATAAGAAGATTCATGCTGTTTCTCCCCAATTATTTGTGACGATAACAAATACTTAGATCCCGCTATTCTTTCAAATTCTTTCCACTGATTAAAACTAGCAAATCCATGAGACAATATCATCACAGATTTTCCCTCTCTAATTGTTTCCGTCAGAAGCTTTTTTTCCTCTTTTGATATTTCTTGACACATATCATAGAACAAAAGGACGTCATACTTATTGCGATTCTTTTCCTCAAAGAGGTTATAGGCAAATGGAGTCTCATACACCTTCCATGAGACTCCATCTAAAGTATCCATTAGATGATGAAATTGATTCTTATCATAACTATGAGACTGAGTAATCAAAGCAACTCTAACAGATTGTTCTTTTTTAGAGCCATCACTACAAATATTACAATCAGGCATATCCAATCTTCGAAGATGAATTTTATCCTTATCAGGAAAATCTACCGGAATTTCTTGCGTAACTTTCCCCCTTGCAGCCTCCTCTGATCCTCTCAAAAGAAGTGTCTGATAACCAGCATACTCTATAGCATAAAGCATATTGGGATCATTGCTACAATATCCTAACAAATTCATTCTATCAGAAAGAAACTTCTTAGAAGTAAAAAGAACCTCCTGCTTTGTCTGATCTGCAATCACATAATAATACTTAAACAAATCAAAATATGGATAATGACCTACATCTCTTCCTAGAAGAATTGCAGTTTCTTCTTCGTCATCACTGTCTAAATTGGCTTTAACAACCTTCTTTATCCAAAACCCTCTTCCTACACAAGAATCCGGATATAAATTCCAATTTGCGTATACACCTATGGAATAAATAAATCCTATGATAGACAACAAAAAATAAACACCTATTCTAAATATCATTTTAGAATATTCCTTTTCCTTAGTTTGAATGTTGCTTCTAGTATCTAAGCGAATCTTGATCTTTATAAGAAAGAATTCCTTTTGGAGGTCCCAAAATCGTAGAAAGCAAAATTGCCTGACGCAATTCCTCAGTGGATCCTAATCTATTGCTCAATGTTTGCAGAGAAAGATTCGAATTTGATTCCATAGAATTGCTCAAAAGAGCGTAATTAGCAGAAATTTCCCCTTTGCTTTCCTTTGACTGAAAATCAATATTATCACTTTTATTTTGTTCTCCTTGCTCAAAAGAGGAGGTTTTCTCATCGAGAGTTTTATTTTTCTCCTCTTGTTCTAATATAGAAACTAAAGGTAAATCAATATCTGCCAATTCATCTTTTTCTTTGTCTCCATGGATAGTTGAACAAACAAAATCCGTCTTTGAGTCATCTTTATCTGGAACAAATATTCCCTGAAAAAAATTCTCTATTAACTTCTCAGAAGATGAAAACTCAATCTTATTCTCTGAAGACTCTCCTGACTCAGGCAATACTTCCTCACGATTCTTTTTTTCTTTTTTAGCAAGAGCAGCTTTCTGAAGTCTATCTGCAATAAAACTAATCCCAATAGCTATAAGCACCATCACCATTGAGATAAAATCTGCTCTTATCAATTCCATCTCCATATCCTCTTCAGTAACAATACATCTGCATCTCTTTATAAAACATGCTTTTAAAAAGGGACACAGCTAAGTAAAAAAGTTATTTAGTAGGATCTGTTGATTTCCGTCTAGAATCCGTCTGAGGTTTTGAACTTTGTGAAATGCTATCTCGCATTCCAGTATCAGCCTGAATATTCTTTAGACGATAGTAATCCATAATCCCCATATTGCCAGAACGAAAAGCCTCTGCCATAGCTAACGGCACCTCTGCCTCTGCTTCAATTACCTTAGCTCGCATTTCTTGTGAACGAGCAATCATCTCTTGTTCCAAAGCTACTGCAGCAGCACGTCGAACTTCAGCTTGTGCTTGCGCAATTAACTTATTAGCTTCAGCTTGTTCTGCCTGCAATTTAGCTCCTACATTATCTCCAACATCCACATCGGCAATATCAATAGAAAGAATCTCGAAAGCAGTATTACTGTCCAATGCTTTATCTAAAACCGTTTTAGAAATACGCTCCGGATTCTTCAAAACTTCCTTATAAGTTTCTGCTGAACCAATTGTTGCCACAATACCCTCACCCACACGAGCTATAATAGTCTCTTCCGTTGCCCCACCTACAAAGCGCTCTAAATTTGTTCTAACCGTTACTCGAGCTCTAGCTTTAATAACAATGCCATCTTTGGCAACTCCATCAACGGATTCGCGTTTTTGATTTGCACTTGGGCAATCAATTACCTTCGGATTGACAGATGTTTTTACTGCATCTAAAACAGTCTTTCCGGTCCCCTTTGTAGCCAAATCAATAGCACAAGCGCGATCAAATGTTAAATGAATTCCCGCTTTCTTAGCAGCAATTAGCGCCAATATAACCATTTCAACAGTTCCTCCCGCCAAATAGTGAGTAGAAAGATCATCAATTGAAATATTTAATCCAGCTTTCACTGCAGTAATACGATTATCCACCACATATCCAACGGGAACTTTCCTTAACCAGAGAGCCAGTAGCTCAATGTAAGTCACTCTGGCTCCTGAAAACAATGCTCTTACCCAAATGCTGAAAAATCTTACTATGACTCCAAATCCTACCAGAAAAATGATTACTAGGATAATGCTGATAATTACTCCTAATTTTCCATTTAATCCTAAGACACCTAACATCATAACCTCTTTTTTATTTATTCTGTTTTTACGTCATCTGACGCTATTTCAGTCTACTATACTCAAAATAAAAGTCAACTTTAGTTTTTAAGTTCTCCTAATTCACAAGAGCGCTTTGCCGCAGCTCGTACTGCATCAATGAATGCAGTGCGAATTCCTTCTTTTTCAAGCTTCGCAACACCTTCAATTGTCGTTCCTGCAGGACTGGTCACCATATCCTTGAGTTCTCCTGGATGCAATCCTGTTTCCAACACCATCTTACCAGCTCCCATAACGGTTTGAGCTGCCAAACGTGTAGCAATATTTCTTGGCAACCCTGCTGCCACACCACCATCACTTAATGCCTCTATGACAAGATAAATAAATGCTGGACCACTCCCACTGAGCCCGGTAACTGCATCTAACATGGATTCTGGTAAAGCAAACGCAATCCCCGCTGAACTGAATATTTTTCCAACCAAAACTTCATCCTCATTTGTTGCATTTTTACCACCACAGTAGGCACTTGCTCCAGATTTTACCAATAATGGAGTATTAGGCATTACACGAACAACACGAATTCCATCAATAAGATTTCGTTCAATTTTTTGAGTAGAAACTCCTGCTACTATTGAAATGACCAATGTCGTAGGAGGCAAATTTTTAAGCAATCTCAAAGCATCTCCTACATGAGCAGGTTTGATAGCCAACAGAATTGTGTTAGCCCAAGAAACCAGCTCTTCGGGGTTATCTGCTATTCCTGCACCTGTAGAATTGCTGAATTTATCCAGTGCCTCCTTTTTTATATCATAAGCACGAATCTGTTCTATCTGCATTAAACCGGAGCTGACAATCCCTTTGGCTAATGCTGTCGCCATGGCCCCAGCCCCGATAAAACCAATTTTCACATTTTTCATATTTAACTGCATACTACGATTTATTTAAATATTTATTGGATCTGTTATTCTCTTATCAGTAATGCCGCAAAAGCTCCATCCGTCTTTTCTCGATGCGGAAGAATAAATTTGCTTCTGCCCAATTTAAAATCTGGATTCTTCTTCAAGAAAAGCTCTATCTGCTCTCTATTCTCTGCATAATCAATACTGCATGTGCTGTAAACCAGACAACCGCCCTTTTTCACCAATTTTGAAATATCTTCTAATAAGTGAGCTTGCATAGAAACCAAACGTTCTAACTCCTGTTCATTTAAACGATATCTGGCCTCAACACGCCGTCTGAGCACTCCTGTATTTGAACAAGGCACATCTAAAAGAATTTTATCAAATAATACTATATTCTCCACTCTCTTTTTAAAATCCTCCACTGTGACAGTCTCCACAATATTTATCCCCAAGCGAGTGCAATTTTCCTGAATCAATGCCAATCGTTCCCGAATATCCACTGCAATAATATGACCTTGATTCTTCATCCTTTGTGCTATATAGGTCGTTTTTCCTCCAGGTGCAGCACAAGCATCTAAAACAAACTCAAACGGTTGTGGATTAAGAAGCTGTACTGCCATTTGAGCTGCGGGATCTTGCATATAAAACCAGCCATTATGATATCCTGGAAGTTGATGAGGTAACGACGAATAAGAAAGACGAATACAAAGTTGCTCATCCAAAAACGGATAATCAATAGCTTCTGCTTCTACTTCGGCAGTCTTAAAACTCTTCAGAAGGAATTCCCTTTGGATTTGCAATGTGTTTACACGCAGAAAAGGTGCAGGAATAATATTATCCCAATTCATTAAAGCCAATGCATCTTCTGTGCCCAACTGATTTTTCCATCTCTCATATAGCCACTGTGGATGAGAATATCCCAAGGCTGGATCATTTTTTTTCAAATCCTTCAATAACTGCATTACCTCCTCCTTTTCACGGCCATAGGCACGTAAAACCGCATTTACTAATCCTCTATGATTAACATATCCAAACTTCTTGCATAATTCTACTGATTCATTCACTGCGGCATGAAAAGGGATACGATCCATCCAGAAAAGCTGATAAATTCCGATGGAAAGCAACGCTATTACAGTAGGAGGAGGAGAGGAACTCAATTTTTTAAACAATAGCCATTCAATTGTTCTTCGCCACCGAATACACCCTAAAGTGAGCTCTCTGGCCAAAGACCTGTCTTTTTTATATAACCCACTCTTATCTAATAATTTATTTAATTTTTCCTCAGCAAAGCCAAAATTTTTTTCTTCAATACTGAGGGTTTTGACTGCAATTTCTCTTGGATTTGCTCTCACCAGAAACGATAATGCCTTGGCTTTTTCTGTGTTAAAAGCAAAAAAGAATGAAAGAACAGTTTGAGAAATTAGTAGCTAGTGGAAAAATCGATGAAAACCATTTACCAGCCCTCACAGCCTTAATTGATACGGGCTTCTGCTCTCATAAAAGTTGGGGTGTTGGCAAAATAAATAGAATTGACCCTCTTCGGGGCAGAATTATTATCGATTTTGAAGCTAAGAATGAACACTCCATGGATGTCGTTTTTGCGGCAGAAACTTTAAAACCCATTTCCCACAATCATATCCTCGCTCGTAGAATTATCGAACCTGAAAAACTGCAGGAAATGGCTAAAACAAATCCGATGGAACTTATCAGGCTCATTATGGAAAGTTTTAATAATACAGCCACTCTTGACCAAATAGAGAAGACTATTGTTCCCATAATTGTAGCTGAAGAGGAATGGAAAAAATGGTGGAGTAATGTCCGAATTCAAATGAAAAAATGCGGCAATTATGTTATTCCTACACGTAAAGTAGAGCCTATTATCTATCAACCCGGAATCAATTCTCTTCAACAACGTTACTCCAATGATTTTAAGCAAACTAGAGGATTTAAACCCAGATTGAACCTCCTAAGTAAAATCATTCAAAATCTAGAAGAACTGGATAATCCTGCTTCTCTTGGGCAAGAAATTCTGCCAATTCTCAATAATGACATTAAAACACATATTGAGATAAAACCTGAATTAGCTCTGGAAGGTATTTTCTTACGAGATGAATTAAAAAAACTGCTTGAGGAAGAAAGTGAGGAAGAAATTTCCCCTACTACAATTTGGGAACAACATCCCAATGGAGTTAAAATTATTGAACTTCTTCCGCCTTCTTTCCATAAAGAAGCTATTATCTCATTTAAAGAAGTCTATCCGGAAACATGGGCTAACTTGTTCCTCGAAAATATTAACAATATCTCTCCTAAATTCTGTGAAGAGGTAGCAACACTTCTCATTGATAATCACTACACCGAGAAGCTGGGTGAAATTCTCGCTCTTCTCATTAATCAGCATCAAGCAAATAGTAATCTGCTTTTGTGGTTAGCCAAAAGTAAACCCGAACAATTTGAAAATCTCATGAATGCTAGCACTCTCCGCTGCATTCTTGCTGCAATTGAACGAGATCAATTTAATAATATCCGTTCTTGTCCTCTGCGAGATTATGTTCTCAATGACAAGCATTTCATTGCAGATATGATCTCCTATTCAGATATCGAAGAGGTCAAAGATATTACCCGTTCTATCCAATTTAGTCCGGCTTTTGAAGATATGGATAAACGTTCTATCCTTATGCGAGTAGTTAAACTTTTCCCTGTCATTCAAAACCTGATCTCTGGAGATCAATCTGCAAAACAGGATAATGCTCTCATCGTCTCATGGGAAAGTCTTCAAAATAAGAAAAATGAGTATGAAGACCTTATCCATAACCGTATTCCTGCTAACACTAAAGAAATTGCTATCGCTCGCAGTTATGGTGACCTACGAGAAAATCATGAATTCAAAGCAGCCCGAGAAATGCAAAAACTGCTTATGAAACTCAAGGGTGAAATGGAGTATGATTTAGAACGTGCTCGTGGAACTGATTTCAAAGATGCACCGACCAATGAGATTGGCATTGGATCACAAGCTACACTAGAGGACATATCTACCCATACAGATATTAATTACTTGATATTAGGAGCATGGGACTTCGACGATGGAAAAAACATTATTAGTTATCTAAGCCCCATTGCACAAGCAATGATGCATAAGAAAGTAGGAGAAATTGTTACCTTTGGTTCAAAGGAATTCAAAGTCAAATCAATCGCCCCTGCTTTTCCTTTTTCAAAGGATAACTAATAAATCCATAAAATTGCGTACTAACAGGATTCTATAAAATCCAAAATGGATTGCATTGATTCCTTAAAACCTTAAACACCTGTGAAAATCCTTCACAGGTGTTTTTTAAATAAATCTGCCTATATAAATGCTTTAATTTGTTAAATCCTCCAAAAATATATAATTTATACTGATATAGATTTTTATCTCTTCAACAATTTTCTACCTCAAGAAAAAACGCTCCACAATCCGCGGAGCGTTTATCAAAGAATAATCTTTTTAAAAAAATTCTTAGCTTAATAAATAATCTATATCTCTATTTTTTCTTTTGTGGAAATAATCTTATGCGGAATCGGAGTAAAAGTCTTATTCACAAACTTGCTTACTCGATAAAGCATCGCATAGCGAAAATCAGGAACACTACCTCCTTGCCCTCCTACAACCTCTCCGCCTCGACATACATTCCTCTGCATATAGGCAGGTAAAAGCAGATGATATGGATTTCTTGCAACCTCCCCTAGATGAAAAGAAAGTGCCGTCAATAAGTTTGCCAAATCTTCATCTGAAACCTCTATCATTAAATTAGGATTTTCAACTTCACCCCAAAACTCTGTTTCTACAACAGTAACAGAAATATCATCAATCGCCTCCAGTGCATCTTTTACTACATAATGGGTCCCAATGTGGGTACTATTCCAATCTCTTTCATGGGGCATCATAATAATAGAAGGTTTTTCCCTCTTAATGATATCGCGAATAACAGACACTTTCTCGCTCCATTCCATTGGATTGTTTTGTCGTGTCGATAAACGCACATTTTGCAATCCTACTGGGCTTGTTTGTATTACTCCAAATCCAAGATATCCACAAGCATCACTCAATTCTTTAAAACGCGCTGCTTGACGATTCTGATTACTGCCTTGAGTGACAGCCACATCTTTCACACGGAAATTATTTTCCTGAAGAAGCCTCAGAGCCAAAGCTCCAATTAAACATTCATCATCTGGATGAGGAGCAAAGATTAGCATAACAGGAGCATCTGTAGATGGAGTCTCTCTCTTAAGAGGAGCCACTGCGCCTAAAGGAATCTGCTTTGCGTCTTCAATTCCTTTGCTAATGGACTGAATATATTCTCTATAACTTTGCATTACTTTAATAATAAAAGGTTCACTGTTTATTTTTTAATAGCAGGCAAACTAGCGGCAGCAATAGCCTGTCCATGACGTTTATCTCGCTCATTCGGAGTATGAAACTGTAAGCGAGCTGATAAATCTGGAAACTCACAATCGAGCACCTCTCGAGCTTTTTCTAAAATAATACTTCCCCCTTCTCCTGTTGTTACTCTGCCTAAAGTAAGAATATTTTTCACCTCATAAAACTCAGCATACCATGCTACAGCATATCCCAAATAAGTACCAATAGTACTAAAAATTGCACGAGCTTTTTCACTTCCATTGTCCATTAACTTCTGTACTTCTTTCAATTTTTCAGGAAGTGTCATCTGTATCGGCAAATCAATCCCTGCTGGTTTAAGCAACCTACCAACCGCCTGCTGTGAAAAATATTGAACTCCACATCCATAATCACCAGACCACTCATCAATAGGTGCATCCTCACGATAATCCACGGGAGCAAAAGCTAACTCATTAAGCCTAGAGGTAATACGTCCCTCTGGAGTCACATAACCAACTGCCTCGCTACTACCTAAGGCAATTCCTAAAACAGCATTATCATTCAGTGACATAGCTCCAGCTAAAGCTGTCACTTCGCCGTCATTTACCACCTCAAAAGGAATGCTACCCCACTCCTTTTGTAACTTAAGGAAAATACCTTTAACTTCGGATTTAAACAAATTGGCCGGTACAGAACGAAAAAGAGATGCCACTTGTACTCGGTTATTAACATATACCCCTGCAGCGCTGCCTCCAATAGCATCTACTCGAGGCAAATGCGAAGCCGCACTTTTAAGCATTGTCATTAACTCTTCGAAATGCCACTTGGGATCTTCCTGCAATGCAGGCATCCATGGGACCTCCTCGCTATAAATCACTTCTCCATCCCTAACAGCAGCAACTTTCCGATCGCTCGCTCCCAAATCAAAACCAATCCTACATCCTTCTAAGTGCCTACCCAATGACTGTGCTGCTTCATGTCGCTGAGGAAGTGACTCTAGACTATCTGCCCAAATAATCTCAAAAGGTTTTTCATAAATCAATTTACCCATCAGTCGAGCATCAAAACGCCCAGTTTCATCCTCTAGATAATGTTGTTTTAATTTATCAACAAGCTCTTTAGGCGCAAAAACATGAATTCTATAACCTCCACACGACCAGAGAAGAAATTTAACTAATCTCTCTAAATAAAAACTGTTATTTTTCCCAAGAGGATGCTCATTCAATGGCAACTTTCTAGAAAAACGATAAACGGACCCATCAGCTTGCTCCACAGCAATTTCAATAGGAATCCCTTTTTCGAGAGTTGCTTTCTCTATTGCTTTGAAATGTAAAATCGCCGGATCAAAACCGACATCCAACACTGGTTTCTTTTTCATCTTTTCTGCACCAACCACACACCCATTATCACAAGATATTTCTTTTTTGCCAGTAAAAATATACAAAAAGATTCATTTTATATCATCTTTTCTATCCAGCCCTAAAATAATCCAGAAAAAATACTGTAACCCAAAAATTAAAACCTCAACTAAAAAAAAAGCGGTCAAGAGACCGCTTGATAAATAAATTTAAATCGTATTTTATAAATCCGCATATCTTGCTGCAAGCATAGCAGAGAAGCGCGCAACTTTCATTTTGCGACGGCGTTTCTCACACGGTTTTTCAAAATACCGATGGTTACGCACCTCGCGAATCACACCTTCACGATCCAGACGCTTCTTTAAACGGCGTAATACACGCTCCAGCGGCTCACCCTTTTTTACTTTTAATTCAGTCACTCTTCATTCACTCCTCTCCCAAGCTCTACTGAGAAAAGCAATCAGCATTTGCTCTTTGCCTTAACAGCCTCCAAGCAGAGCAATTAAACATGATCAGAAAACAAATGTCAACTTCTCTCATTAATAGTTAACAAAAAAACGTTAGCTAAAAAGCATCAATCAAAGTGAAACGGAAACAAGAAAAAGCTCTTTTCCCCGTTTCCATTTCATTTATAAAATACTTTTTTGAATAAAAAAGCTCGCCTCTATCTCTGTTTTTTGGCATACTCTGTTGTCGTAGTCAGACGGATAAGTCATGGAATTTTCTGTTCCCAACATACTGAAGAATAAAATCGACGAGCTAATTTTACATTATCCTGAAAAAAGAAGTGTAACATTAATGGCCTTACACGCATTCCAAGAGTATTATGGTTACATCTCCAATGAAGCCATTGAATGGATAGCTCAAAAACTCTCACTTATGCCAATTACTGTATTGGAATTAGTCACTTTTTATCCAATGTTCTCACAAGAGCCATTAGGTAAATTTCATTTTAAAATATGCCGAACCCTCAGCTGTGCTCTGAAGGGATCCAAGAATATTTACACTTTTTTATGTAATAAACTTGGACTTGATCCTCATCTACATGGACGACAAACTACGGCAGATGGTCGCTTTACAGTAGAATACGTAGAGTGTTTGGCTTCCTGCAATACTGCTCCTGTTCTTTTCTTAAACGAAGATTTCTATGAGAACGTAACGGAAGAATCTGTTGCCGAACTACTCTCTCTTTGTGAGCAAAAGGAGGGGGAAAATGAATAATAAATGGCTGCCGAACAAGGATTCGAACCTTGACAAACAGTTCCAGAGACTGCTGTGCTACCGTTACACCATTCGGCAAAGCGAGAGAAATAGTATCATTTAAAAAAAATCCGTCAAGCATTCTAATTAAATATTTTCTATGGCGAAGGAAAAACGACTCATTTTAAAACATTTAGATAGCAAAGGATATAATCCTTCTATTACCTGTTACCTTAAGCACAACGGATATAAAACACTTAAAAAAGCATTTTCCCTGCTTCCTCTAAAAACAGAAGATGGCAAAACTCTCTCTGCTCAAGAGCAACTTCGAGAAGAAGTAAAACTCTCTGGAATTCGAGGCCGCGGAGGGGCAGGCTTTCCAACAGGTGTAAAATGGTCTTTTATTAATCATAATACAGATAAGCCTGTTTACCTAGTTTGCAATTGCGACGAATCGGAACCAGGTACATTTAAAGACAGGCAGATTGTTCATAAAGATCCTCACCAACTAATTGAGGGAATGATCATTGCCTGCTATGCCAACGATGTTCATCTAGCCTATATTTATATGCGTGGCGAATTTAATCTGGGAGCAAAAATTATAGAAAAAGCACTTCAAGAAGCTAGAGAAGCTGGCTTTTTAGGCAAAAACATCTTGGGTAGTAATTTTGATTTAGAGATATATCTTCACAGAGGAGCTGGAGCTTATATATGCGGAGAGGAAACCGGGGCCATTTGTTCATTAGAAGGCCGTCGACCTTATCCACGTATTAAACCCCCCTACTTCCCTGCTGCATTGGGACTCTATATGTGTCCTACAATCGTAAACAATGTAGAAACTCTTTGTGCCGTAAAGCATATTATTGAAATAGGAGCAACTAAATATGCTAAACTTGGAATTCCTGGTGACACCGGTACACGTATCGTTGGAATCAGTGGTCTAATCCAAAAACCTGGATATTTTGAAATAGAAAATGGAAAAGTAACTATCGGAGAACTAATCCATGATTTTGCAGGCGGCCCTCTTCCTGGACGAAAAATAAAAGCCATCATTCCTGGCGGCTCATCCTCTAAAGTTTTTCGAGCAGATGAAAAAATTACATTAAAAACAAAGAATTCTGATGGAACGGAATCAATAAAGACAATTGATATCATGGAGCTGCCTTACGACTCCAACAGCATAATGGCTGCAGGAAGCATGACAGGTTCTGGAGGATTAATCATAATTGATGATTCTGTAAGCATGGTTGATGTTGCGGCTAATATCTCAGAGTTTTATACTCATGAGAGTTGCGGCCAATGCACTCCTTGCCGTGAAGGAAATCTCTGGATGTGCAAAATTCTTCGGAGAATTCTCTCAGGACAAGGTCGTCGTATTGATGCTGACGAGTTGCTTCGCATATCTCATAATATTATGGGGGGAAAAACAGTATGTGCCTTTGGCGAAGGAAGTACTTGGCCTATAGAAAGTTATATTATTAAATTCCGCGATGAATTTTTAGCTATGACCGGAATAGCAGAAGACAATCGTAAAGAAGTTTGGGGAGAATCTGGTATAAACAGATTCGAGTAGGAAAAAGAGAAATGATTAATAAAGATCAACTTCAGAATAAAGAAGAAATCCCGATGATTGACATCAAAATTGATGGGAAAGCGATATCTATTCCTAAAACCAGACCGCATTCTGTCACCGGGAAACAGGAACCCACCACAATTATCCAGGCATGTTCTATAGCTGGAGTGGATATTCCTCATTTTTGTTATCATCCGCGCCTGCCTGTATCAGGCAATTGCCGCATGTGTTTGATTGAATATGGAATTCCCGCTATAGACCGAGATCGCAAACCTATTCTCAATCCGGATGGAACTCCTGTTATTCGTAAAATGCCTCGGCCAGCAATCGCTTGTTTTTTTAATGATACGGCGACCACCGAGATCTACACCAATACAGAGGCTGTTAAACAATACCGACAAGCAGTTTTAGAATTTCTCTTAATCAATCATCCTTTAGATTGCCCTATATGTGATCAAGCTGGAGATTGTAAATTGCAAGAATATGTCCATCAATATGGACAAGAAACTTCTCGCTTCGTAGAGGATAAAGTTATAAAACCTAAAAAGAGAGCAATCAGCTCTAAAATTATTCTTGATAATGAGCGGTGTGTACTTTGTACCCGATGCGTTCGATTCACTCGAGAGATTATAGGTATTCCTGCTTTAGGCATTCTTAATAGAGGAGGATTAAATCAAATTTCGAACTATCCTGGATCAGACTTTGAACACAATTACACCCTTAACGCAGTTGACCTTTGTCCCGTAGGAGCTCTAACTTCGCGTGACTTCCGCTTTAGAATGCGCTCCTGGTTTCTGAGCGAAACCAAAAGCATCTGCCCGGGTTGTGCAACCGGATGCAACATTATTATTCATTCAAGAGACAAACAAATATATCGTCTTAAACCTCGTGAAAACGACAATGTCAACTCTGTCTGGATGTGTGACTATGGGCGTCTAAATTATAAATGGGTAAACGCTCAAAATAGATTGACTCATGTGTTTGCTGAAAATACAGATGGAACACAAGTTGAATCTGACTGGCTTTCTACTCTTAAAAAGATTATCAGTGTTCTGGAAAAAACTCCTCCCAAAACAACCGCTATTCTTGTCTCTTCCAGATTAAGTACTGAAGAGATTTATCTTATCAGCAAACTAGCTAAACGACTCGACGCTTTTACAGATAGTATTTCTCATCTTGGAGAAGGAGATTCATTCCTTCTAAACAAAGATTTAACGCCTAATAGCAAAGCTATTCAGATCTTTAAATTAGCAAGCAAAACCCCTGGCGACAGAATTGCAGAAATTTCTAAAAACATTGATGAAGGTAAAATTCGCAATTTATTAGTCTTTGGTGAAGATCCCATTAAATCAGGAATTGCACCTGGTATTCTAGGTCGTCTCGATCTATTTGTAATCTGCGATATTCTAGTCAATCCATCTTCAAAAGAAGCTCAATATCTTCTCCCAGGAGCAAGCTTTGCAGAAAAACAGGGGACATTTATAAATGCTCAAGGCAGAGTTCAACGCTTTGGCAAAGCCTTTTCACCTATTGGGGATGCACGCCCTGAATACTGGATTTTGGCAAACATTCTAACTAAAATAACTCAGGAGTCATGGCCTCTGACACCTGAAGGTATTTTTAATAAAATAACAGCAACAACCCCAGGTTTTGAAAATATGACTTGGGAACTGCTGGGAACTGTCGGCATGGATATAGTTTCAACTGCAAATACAACTGAATAATGATCACTGAACAACTTTATAGCCTTAACAATTGGTTAAACAATATTCCCGACTTCTGGTGGTGGTTTCTCTTTACACTTGTTAAAATAGGGGCTGCCATCGGAATTGGACTTGGAATGGTAGCATATGCTGTCGTGTTGGAACGGAGAGTAGCATCTTTCATTCAAGACCGCTTAGGACCTAATCGAGCGGGTCCGTGGGGTCTCCTTCAGCCTGTTTGTGATGGCTTAAAATCATTCTTGAAAGAAGATTTCATTCCAGCCGGTGTACATAAATTCTACTATTGGATTGCCCCTGTTATTATTCTTGGACCAGCTCTAATGACGATTGCTGTAATTCCGTTCGGTTCTAAGATCGGAAATCAATCAATGGTAATTTCTGACTTGAATGTCGGATTACTTTATACTTTTGCCGTAGCATCTATTAGCGTCTATGGTATTCTGTTAGCTGGATACGCTGCCAACTCCAAATACCCTATCATTGGAGGGATGCGTGCTGGAGCACAAATGATCTCCTACGAAGGAACAATGGGACTTTCAATCATTCCTATTTTCATGCTTGCGGGAAGCACTAATTTGAATGCAATTATTGCTTGGCAAACCTCTGCCCCTCTTCATTGGGGAATTATCCAGGCTCCACTTTCGGCGCTGCTCTTTTTCATCGCCACTCTAGCTGAAGCTAATCGTGTCCCCTTTGATCTTCCCGAGGCTGAACAAGAATTAGCAGGTGGATATAACACTGAATATGGAGCTATGAAATTTGCCATGTTTTTCATGGCTGAATATGCCAGTGTAATTATGGGGTCAGCTATTTTTGTAACTCTTTTTCTGGGTGGATGGTCCCTTCCCCTTCCATGGCTAAACTCTCCTGCGTCCAACACGTGGATGGGGATGCTTATTGGAATAATTCACATCTGCATTTTCTTGGCCAAAACTATAATGATTGTATTTCTCATTGTATGGATACGATGGATGCTGCCTCGCTTCCGCTTTGACCAGCTTATGGATTTAGGATGGCGTAAGCTTATGCCACTGGCTTTAGCAAATATTGCTTTTTATGCATTGCTGCTCTGGGCAATAGCAATTATTCCTACTTTTTTCCAAAATTAACCGATTCATGGAGATTGCATAAATGATCGTAAAACGCAAAAAAATGACTCTTGCCGAAAGGCTTTATCTGCCAACTATCATCGGTGGATTCTCTGTTAGCATCCGACATTTCTTCCGCAAGAAAATTACTCTGCGCTATCCAGAGGAAAAATGGACTCTTCCTCAAGGATATCGAGGAATTCCGCATTTAGTAAAAGATCAGAATGGTCGAGTTAAGTGTGTTGCCTGTCAAATGTGTGAGTTTATCTGTCCTCCAAAGGCAATTAAAGTAATTCCACCAGGTCCTGACGAACATCCTGAACGTGGTGAGATTGAAAAAGAACCTGCAGAATTCCAAATTGATATGAGTAGATGTATATTTTGTGGATATTGTCAGGAAATTTGTCCAGAAGAGGCTATTTTTCTCATGAATCGTTATTCTATGACAACCCATAGTCGAAAAGAAATGATCTTAAATAAAGAAAAACTTCTGGAACTTGGTGGAATCCGTGAAGATTCCGTAATGAAATGGGAAAACAAACACAAACCTCGGATATTCTAGTTTAGCCATGTGGGAAAAATTATTGAATTATTGGAGTCAATCAGCTCCTTTATTGCCAGAAGCAATCGCATTCTATATTCTGGCTACGATCGCTATATTATTTGGATTTTTAGTTGTGGCCAATCCATTCAGTCGTGCACCGATTAACAGCGGATTAAGCCTTCTTTGTACAATTTTATCTCTTGCAGGAATGGCTATCCTATTGCGTGCCTATTTCTTGGCTGCAATTTTAGTCATTATTTATGGGGGAGCCGTTGTAGTTCTTTTCCTATTTGTCCTAATGCTTTCCAGAAAGGATTTTAAAATTGTCTTTGCTCCAACGCGTATTCGTTTTGCTATAGGAATGATAATTACAATTCTATTTGCGATGATTATTGTTCCTATCGCAATTCAGATTCCTGTTAGCACTGCAGTTTCCGACTCAGTTCCGATCGAAGGAACCGTATCTGCCATTGGCACACTGTTGCTTACAAAATATATCATACCTTTTGAAGCAATTTCTATACTGCTATTATCTGCTATTATTGGAGTAGTTTATCTAAGCAAACCTGAAACAAAAGGAAAATCCAAATGATTGCAACAATAGAAACATATTTAACAATAGGACTAGGCCACTACTTGACAGTTAGTGTCATCCTCTTTTGCCTAGGTCTTCTAGGAATAATGACTCGTAGAAATATACTTGTAGTCTATATGTCATTAGAATTGATGCTTAATGCAGCAAATTTAGCTCTAATTGCTTTTTCTCGTTTTAATCAAAATTTGGATGGACAAATTATGGTCATGATGGTAGTAACGGTCGCGGCTGCAGAAGTTGCTGTAGGATTAGCTCTAATTGTTTCTCTAGCACGGCATAAACTCCCTATATGGATTGATAACTTAAACAAACTAAAATACTAAAGGAGAGAACATGACAATTATTCTTTTTGGAATCCTTTTTCTGCCAATCTTTTCAGCACTTAGTATTACGTTTTTTTCACAAAAACATCCTTCTATTAGTGCCGGCATATCCATCGCTATCTCATGTATAACTTTTCTTTTGACCTGTGTCCTTTGCGCAATGACACAATCTCAAACCTTACCAATAGAAATAGTTTATACCTGGCTTTCTGTAGGAAATTTATCCGTTGATCTTGGTTTTTTGGTCGACCGTCTTAGTCTTATCATGCTCTTTGTTGTAACAGGTGTAGGATCTTTAATTCATATTTACTCTAAAGGATACATGGGTAAAGACCCTTCTCTTTCACGTTATTTTGCTAGCCTAAGCATCTTTATGTTCTCCATGATTGGAATTGTGCTCGCGAATAACTTTCTCATGATATTCATCTTTTGGGAAATGGTTGGTCTCTCCAGCTATCTTCTCATTGGTTTCTGGATGACAAAAGGTTCTGCTGCCGACGCCGCAAAGAAAGCCTTCCTCTGCAACCGCATTGGAGATACAGGTTTTCTGCTTGGTATTATTTTAGTTTGGAGTTGCTTAGGAACATTACGGTTTGGAGAAATCAGCAATCTACTGTCCACAAACCCTGCTGCTTTTAGTTCTCTTGCAACAATCACCGGTCTTCTACTTCTCTGTGGAGTAATTGGCAAATCAGCTCAATTCCCATTACACGTTTGGCTCCCAGACGCAATGGAAGGTCCAACCCCTGTCAGTGCTCTTATCCATGCTGCTACAATGGTAGCTGCCGGTGTATATCTGTTGGCTCGTGGATTTGATATATTCGCACTCTCTGCTGCTTGGCCACAAGGATTAGATTGGCTAAAATTCTCCACTCTGGATGTCATTGCAACCATCGGCGCTTTTACCGCCTTAATGGCAGCTTTAATTGCAGTTCAACAAAATGATATTAAACGAATTTTAGCTTACTCCACTCTTTCTCAACTTGGCTATATGGTTATGGCTATTGGATTATCTTATCCCATTGCTGCAATGTACCACCTAACTACTCATGCCTTTTTTAAGGCACTCCTCTTCTTGGGTGCGGGTTCCGTCATTGTTGCACTTCATCATGAACAAAATATTTGGAAAATGGGTGGATTGCAAAAAAGGATGCCTATTACATTCTGGACATTTTTAATCGCAACACTTGCTCTCTGTGGAATTCCACCATTAAGCGGCTTCTTCAGCAAAGATTATATTGTGGCCGAAGCTCTTCATAAAAATGCCTATCTAGGCACTATCGCATTAGTGACTGCATTTTTAACAACTTTTTATATGGGGAGACTCTTCTTTGTCTCATTCATAGGCAGGACTCGTTCTAAAGTTTCTGATCATGCAAAAGAAAACTCTACAATAATAACAATGCCCCTGATTCTATTAGCCATCGCTTCTGTTTTTGCTGGTTTTATTGGAATAGACTCCTATTTAATGCCCCATTATTCCTCACAATCGCTAGCAAATACTAATATGGTATTTCCTTATCCATCAATAGATCAAGCTCCGGACAACTGGTTTAAAATGCTGATATATCCATTTAAACATGCTCCAATGGCTGCCATTTTAAGTATTTGTGCAGTTATTGCTGGAGGTTTCCTCTCCTTTATTTTCTATTTTAATGCCAAGAATGATATCCTCTCTTCAAAGTTCAAAACAGTTTCTCTTTGGCTTAAAAATAGACTCTATTTTGATGAGCTCTATCAAAACTCCGCTGTTTGGCTACAAGATAAACTCGCTTTGATCTGTGACTTCATTGATCGATGGATCATTGGCGGTATTATTATTGGGATTATATATAGGATTGTAGATTTAATCGGAAGATTCTGTCGTTTTTCTCAAACAGGAAACATACAGACTTACACTGCGATCTTTGTTTTAGGAATTATTGTTCTATCTTATTGGGTTATTAACTGGTAATTTTTATAAAGACATGTTACTTACAAGCATATTACTATTGCCATTATTAGGTGCCTTGATTGTGTTGGCTCTTCCGGCCAGTCTAAGAGTTCTGCATCGAACTATTGCCATTACTGTTACTGGAATTGCTGCTATACTTTCCCTATTTCTCCTTCTAGGCTACCAAGGAGGAATTCAAGGATATCAATTTATTCATGAGATTCCATGGGTACCTTCCATTGGATTGAACTATCGAGTGGGAGTTGACGGTATTAATCTTGGGCTAGTCATTATGGCTGCATGGGTTTCTTTTGCCGCAGTGCTAGTCTCCTATGAGATTCGTCAAAAAGAAAAACTCTATTACTTTCTCCTGCTTCTTATGTGCGGTGGGGTAATAGGAACATTTGCTTCATTAGATATGATCTTTTTCTATGCCATGCATGAACTCGCTCTAATTCCTACCTTTATTATGATTGGAATATGGGGCCGAGGTGAAAAAAAGGTCTATTCTGCATTTCAAATGGCAATCTATCTCAGTATCGGCGCCATGATGGTACTTGCCGGCATCATCTGTCTCTACGCCGCAGGTGGGGCTCAAACATTTGATATGGAAAAACTTGCTGGCATTTATTCCCAAAATCCTATGCCAATCTCTCTGCAAAAATGGATTCTCCCTCTATTGCTTTTCGGTTTTGGTATTTTAGTAGGATTAGTTCCTTTTCACTCATGGGCTCCAGCAGCATATACCTCAGCACCCAGTGCTGCTGCAATGATTCACGCTGGAGTTCTTAAAAAATTTGGTTTATACGGAATTGTTCGTTTAATTCTCCCTATAATGCCTCAAACTCTTCAACCTTGGATGGAAATACTCGTTATTATGGCATTGATTAATGCAATCTATTGCGGTTTGATTGCTATCCGTCAAAAATGTTTTGCCCAAATGATCAGCTATTCAAGTCTTTCACATGTCGGATTTATTTTCTTGGGAATTGCCGTTTTAAACTCAATTGGTTTAACTGGAGCCATATTTCTAATGATCGCTCACGGCTTCCTTGCAGCATTGCTTTTTGCTTTAAATGGAAGAATTTATCAGCAAATAGGAAATACAAGTATGGACAGCATTTCTGGTCTGATGCAAAAAATGCCCTTTATCGGGATGATTCTCTCGGCAACATTGATGGCCGGCTGTGGATTACCCTTCTTCGGTAATTTCGTAGGAGAATTCATGATCTTTTTTGGAACATGGCAAAGCCATTATTCATGGCCAACTGCACTGGCTGTCTTTACCGGCTTAATTATTTCTGCGGTTTATATGCTCAGAGCAATTCGCCGTATTTTACACGGTAATCTCTCCTCGATTGCAAGCACAGCCATAGACGCTGAAAACACCTGGCGCAAACTCCCCTTTATTTTATTGATGATTGCCCTTATATCTATTGGGACTTATCCAATCATCTTAACTAATAAAATAAAAGATCCTGTCAATAACACTTTAGAACCGGTTATCTCCTTGACCATGCCGGACACAACAAATTCTGACTCATCAAAATAAATTTAGATAATATGAATTTCGCAGCATTTCAATTAGAAACCGGATTAGCAGCACTGGTTATACTTCTATTGATTCTAGATGGCTCCTGCAAACAATCGCTCCATGTAGCTAAAGGTTATGCCGCTGGTATTGTAGGCTTGGGTATTTTACTCATTCTCTCATTTACATACCTCAAAACTCCTGTTGTTATTCCTGAAGCACTTATCCAATTGGATACCATGGCATTGGGATTTAAAAGAATGTTTCTTGCTTTAGGCTTAGGATTCTTCATCATCAATCAAAATTGGATCGCTAGGCGCCGTGATAACTTTATCAGCTATCAGTCGATATTTTTACTATCTCTAATCGGAATGATGCTCTCATCATCCGTTAACAACCTGCTCATGATGTTCTTAACAATGGAAATAGTTGCTGTTTCCTTCTATGTCATGGTTGGTTACAATAAAAAGACAGAACAATCACTGGAAGCTGGAGTTAAATATTTGATAATGGCAGGTTTAGCATCGGCGATAATGATTATGGGTATTGCCTTTGTTTATGGAATTAGTGGAACTCTCGATTTCAATGAGCTCGCAGAGTTCACTCCGGATGAAAACTCCCGGGATGCATACTGGATGGGAATTATATTGATTGTGGCCGGACTCGGATTCAAGATCTCAGCTTTTCCTTTCCAATACTGGGCTCCAGATGTTTATCAAGGAACTTCTGCACCTACCACGGGAATGCTTGCATCCGCATCCAAAGCAGTCGGATTTATCCTTCTTGCTCGTTTCGCCTGTGCCGCAATGCCTTTAGGTTCTCCTATCATCACTACTTTTTGGGCAATTTTAGCTGCATCTTCTATTCTCTACGGCAATCTTTGTGCAATTCCTCAACGCGATATAAAACGATTAATCGCCTTTTCCGGAATCGCAAACGCTGGATATATGATGCTAGCTTTTTCTGTCGGTGGAACCATGGCTATGAGTGCTATGTTCTATTATCTTATCGTATACGT
This sequence comes from uncultured Verrucomicrobiota bacterium, assembly GCA_944389455.1. Taxonomy (GTDB): domain Bacteria; phylum Verrucomicrobiota; class Verrucomicrobiia; order Limisphaerales; family UBA1412; genus UBA1412. The sequence continues at coordinate 34,322 of CALXMK010000002.1, read as the reverse complement.
TTTTAGTATTCTAGGTGCTTTTCTTGCTATTTCTTTAATTGAAACAGAAGTTGGTTCTACCGACATGGATGCTTTATCTTGCTTGCCACAAAGGGCTCCTTTTGCGGGCTTCCTCTTAGCTGTCTCAATGGCTTCCATGGCAGGAATCCCCCCGCTAGCGGGATTTATGGGTAAGTTTCTACTACTCAAGGCCCTCTTTATAAGAGGAATGGCTGATACACCTATCTTAATTCTTGCAATTGTAGCTCTGATAGGTATTATTATCTCCATCTACTACTATTTTTTAGTCATTCGCTGTATTTATTGGCCTGCAAACCAGGCATATTTATTACGAACATCTGGATCCAAAATTTTCCTTACTAGCGCACTATACCTTGCTGGAGTTATTTCTCTAATTATGATGATCTTACCTGGAATTTATCCTGAACTCTTGCTAGATGGAACAGACTGGATGGCTAGCACTCTGGGAGAATTATTACAGCACTAACTTTTTTCATTAAAAAAAACTATAAAGAATCTCCTCTGTAAATATGAGGAGATTCTTTCTTTTTAATTCATCTTTACAATTCATCTCTTTTTCTTTACTATTTGACTCGCATGAATAAATTAATCAACAATATAGCTTTATCTGCTATACTCGCTACAGCAGTCATAAGTTCATCCCCTTTCTTTGCATATGCGGACGAAACAAAGGAACAACGAGATGAACGCATGGCATGGTGGAGAGAAGCACGTCTGGGAATGTTTGTCCACTGGGGACTGTATTCTCAAGCTGCTGGAGTATGGGATGGGAAAAAATATTGGGGTGGAGTAGAATGGATTCAATCTACAGCAGGTATTCCAGCAGATGAATATGAAGCTGCACTTAAACCTCTCTTCAAACCTAAAGAAGGATTTGCTGAAGAATGGGCTCAATTAGCTAAAGATATGGGAGCAAAATACGTTGTTTTTACAAGTAAACATCACGAAGGATTTGCTCTCCATGACAGTGCCGTCACTGATTATGATGCCATGGATTTTTGCGGAAGAGACTTAATGAGAGAAATCGTAAACGCTATCCGCCAAAAAGACCTCAAAGTTGGTATTTATCACTCTATGATTGACTGGCACCATCCTGATTATGTTGCCTTTGATAACAGCCTGCCTCACCCCTTAAAACATCCCAGAAATCAAGATAAACCTCTTCCTATAGAAGGGCATGATTTTAATCGTTATCTCGATTTTCTCTCAACACAGGTAGAGGAACTTACTACCCATTACGGTCCCCTTGATATCCTCTGGTGGGATTTCTCTCACAAAAGCGCTGAGGGACATCACTGGAGAGCTAAATCCCTCATGGAACAAGTTCGCAAATCTAATCCGATGATTATTCAAAATAATCGTCTCTACTTCTCTGAAAATGTCTCAGGTGATAACCTCTCTATCTTTAATCCCTCTAAAGGAGACTTTACCACTCCAGAACAACACATCCCTGCTACCGGAATGCCTGGAGTAGATTGGGAAGTCTGTATGACACTAAATGGAACTTGGGGATATAGCAAACATGATCTTGGATGGAAAAGTTCTGAAACAATTATTCGTAATACCATTGACATTGTGTCTAAGGGAGGCAACTACCTCCTTAATGTAGGTCCTGCTCCCGATGGATCTATTCCTGAAGCAACTTATGTTCGTTTCCATGAATTAGGGAATTGGATGAAAAAATATGGTTCCTCTATTTATGGGACTACTGCCAACCCTTTGAAAAAAGTAAACTGGGGCCGTATTACAGCTAAGGAGAATCGACTCTATCTTCATGTCTTTGATTGGCCTCAAGATGATACGCTAATAGTTCCTATGACCCCAGATGGCAAAGTAGATGCTTGGATGATGGCTGACCCTTCAATGAAACATCTTGAAACCCAAGTCACACCTCGTGGACTTGAAATTAAGATTAATTCAGAATTTCAAAATCCTTACGCTTCCGTTATTGTTCTTCAAGGAACAGGGAAAACTACTGTTGACTTTTTTGAAGGAAATACAGATTTTGAACTTTATGTAGGGGCTGCTGATTTCAAAGGAGGTCTCTCTGTTGAAAAGAAAGCAGATAACAGAGATAATATCGGTTCATGGCTCAACACAAGCGATTCGGTCTCTTGGACCTTTAAACTGAAAAATGGTGGCAACTTTGAAATTCACTCGGAAGTTGCTGCTCTCCAAGATTCCAATTTAAAAATTTCTGCTGATAAAAACACTCTAAACACAGCAATTAAAGCTACTGGAAGCTATGAGAAATTTCTTCCAGTTACCCTTGGGAGCATAAATCTACCAGATGATGTAACTGTTACTCTCACACTTCAACCGGGAGAAAATTGGTCTCCTGTCAACCTACGTAATCTTAAGCTAGTTCCTAAAAATAAATAATTCAAACTGGCACAAGTAATTACGTTCTATTAGATAAAAGGAGAGTACTCAATAAACAGTACTCTCTTTTTGTTCATTCTGAGAACAAAAACTTTCCCTGGAAATTGGAATTAATATTCTAGCAAGCTTCAAACTACTCTATTAGCCCTGATTTCCAAATAGGAGATTCCGTTCTAGATTCAATCAGAGCCTGCTCCAGTTGAGCAATAATCTCTGGATAATCAGTTGCTAGATTTTGTTTTTCACCTGGATCCTCCTCCAAATTATAAAGCTCTAATGGAATTCCTAATCTCTTCCTAATTCCTTTCCATTTACCTAAACGAATCGCCTGACTAAATCCTCCAGGACTTTCATAAAATTCCCAATAAAGAACCCTTGTTTTTTCTTCTGTAGCAACTGATTTCCCTTTTCCCTTTAGAAGAGGTTTAATTGGAATTCCATCACAAGCCGGCAACGAATCATCAGAAATTCCTGCCAACATTGCCAGAGTTGGAAGTATATCCCAAAAAGCATAAGGAGTTTCACAAACACTATTTGGCTGAATATGCCCCGGATAAGATACAAACATCGGCACATGAATTCCTCCTTCGTAGAGATCTCGCTTATATCCCCTATAAGGACCGTTGCTATCAAAATAATCTGGACGATGTCCCCCTTCTCTATGTGTACCATTATCGCTGGTAAAAAATATAATAGTATTATCTTCCAGATCTAAACGATTTAGGAGATCCAATAAGCGACCAACATCACGATCCAGACGTGTCATCATCCCTGCAAAAGCTGCAGCAGGATACTTCTGTTCAGAATACCAATTTGAAACAAAAGGTTTCTCTTCATAAATTCCTTTAAAAGGTTTTATAGAATCCTCTGGTACCTCCATAGAAGCATGAGGAATTGTTACGGGAAGATAAAGAAAAAATGGTTCAGACTTATGTTCTTCTACAAATTTCATTCCCCGTTCCCAAATAAGATCATGACTGTAACGAGTTTTATCTACAGCAATTTTTTTATCATCTTCTACCAACCAATCCACATAATAGTGATGAGCATGAACCTGATCCAAATAACCAAAACAAGTATCAAATCCCTGTCGGAGTGGGGCCCCAGAAGTTCCAAGATTTCCTAATCCCCATTTACCAAAAAGTCCTGTCACATAGCCTTGAGCTTTTAGAATTCGTGCTACCGTAATTTCATTTACACGCAATGGAACCAATTTCCCTAAATACTCTTTCCCCGTCTCCCAAATCTGATTTCTGCCAGGTTCATTGCCACGAACCCAGGCATGTCCCATAGTCATACCTGTCATTAGTGAACAACGAGAAGGAGCACACACTGTACTTCCAGAATAGAATTGATTAAACCTCATCCCTCGTGCGGCAATAGAATCAATATTTGGAGTTTTAAACCGTTTCTGTCCTGTAGCACTCAAATCTCCATAACCTAGGTCATCACAAAGAATAAAAACAATATTAGGTTTACGTTTAGGAGAAACTGGATTTCTTGATTCTTCCAGACTATTTTCTTTGCAGGCTCTCACACAATTTTGTCCTAAAAAACTCAAAATTCCCGCAACCATCCCCATTTTAAAAAAATCGCGTCTACTTTTCATATCTTCACATCTAACAAAGTTAAACCTTTTATACAAGAAAAATTATAATATTGTTCTAGTGCAAATTAAAAACTCTTCCTACAAAATATCACTTTTCCCTCTTTCTATCATTTCTTCTGCGGATAATGTTTGCAACCAGCAAGGAAAGAGCACACAATGGGGTGCAGAGCGCATATTAAACGCTACTATTTTAAAGGCATAGCCAATAGAAACAATTAAGATCTATTATTGAAATGGCCACAATAAAAAAACAATATCCATTTGATGTAATTGAATCCAAATGGCATCATATTTGGGAAGAAAATAAAACTTTTCACGCTTGGAATCCTGGTGAGAAAAAAATCCCACATCATCCATTTTGGAAAAGGCATAATGTTAAAACTGATACTCTCCCTCCAAAATATTATATTCTGGATATGTTCCCATATCCTTCTGGGGCCGGACTCCATGTAGGGCATCCAGAAGGTTATACCGCCACTGATATTCTGGCTCGCTATCATAGAGCAAAAGGCTTTAATGTTCTCCATCCCATGGGATGGGATGCTTTTGGCTTACCTGCAGAACAATACGCCGTTAAAACAGGGCAACATCCTCGAATTACTACTGAAACTAATATCAATACCTTTCGCAAACAGATCAAAGCTCTGGGATTTAGCTACGATTGGGATCGAGAAGTCAATACGACAGATCCTCAATATTTCAAATGGACACAATGGATTTTCCTCAAAATCTACAATTCATGGTTTAATCCTGAAACAAATAGAGCCGAACCTATTTCTACTCTTACCTATCCTCCTGAACTCCAATCAGAAGAACAAAAACGCATTTATCGAGATAACAAACGTCTAGCATATGTTGCGGAAGCTCCTGTCAACTGGTGCCCTGCGTTAGGTACAGTTTTATCTAATGAAGAGGTAATTGATGGGAAAAGCGAAGTTGGGGGATTCCCTGTAATACGCAAACCAATGCGGCAATGGATGCTTCGCATTACCGCATATGCAGATAGACTTCTAAAAGACTTGGACCTTTTGGAATGGAGTCATTCTCTTAAAGAGATGCAAACCAATTGGATTGGTCGCTCGGAAGGAGCAGAAGTCACCTTCATTGCCGATACAGAGAGAAAAGAAAAAATCATTGTCTTCACTACCCGGGCGGACACTCTCTTTGGTGCCACTTACATGGTTCTAGCTCCCGAACATAAACTCATTGATCAAATAACTCCTTCTACTTGGCCTGAAGGAACACCAGATGAGTGGAAAGGAAGTACCGATTCTGGCATAATAACTCCGCCTCAAACCCCAAAAGAAGCTATTGAAGCCTATCGCTCCTATGCTGCTGGCAAAAGCGATTTAGAGAGAACAGAACTTTCAAAGACAAAAACAGGTGTTTTTACTGGAGCCTATGCCATTAATCCTGTTAATGGGAAACGAATTCCTATCTGGATTGCTGATTATGTTCTATCTACTTATGGAACTGGAGCCATCATGGCCGTGCCCGCACATGACTCTCGAGATTTAGAGTTTGCTCAGAAATTTAATCTTCCAATCATTCACGTTGTTCAACCTCCCGACGGATCGGATCCAACAGGTTTTCTTGGAGATGGAATCTCTATTAACTCTGGCTTTCTATCCGGCAAAAAAACACCTGAAGCCAAAAAAACTATTATTGATTGGCTCCAAGCAACCCAGCAGGGACACCGTACTATTAACTATAAATTAAGAGACTGGCTATTCAGTCGACAGCGTTATTGGGGTGAACCCTTCCCCATCATTTGGAAAAATAATCACCATGAAGCTATTTCAGAAGATCAGCTTCCTTTGCTTCCTCCGGAAATGCCTGATTATAAACCAACTCAATCAGGAGAGCCTCCTCTTGCTCGGGCTGCAGACTGGGTTAACCTTCCAAACGGATACGTGAGAGAAACTAATACCATGCCTCAATGGGCCGGCTCATGTTGGTATTATTTGCGATACATCGATGCAAATAACAAGGATACGTTCTGCAGTAATAAGGCTGAAAACTATTGGATGGGAACTACTCCAAAGGCTACTGTTCCAGGAATAGATCTCTACGTTGGAGGCACAGAACACGCAGTTCTTCACCTACTCTATGCACGTTTTTGGCATAAAATTCTTTTTGACCTTGGATTTGTTTCCACCCCAGAACCCTTCCACAAACTAGTTAATCAAGGGCTGATTCTTGGGGAAGACAGTCAAAAAATGTCTAAATCACGTGGCAATGTAGTAAATCCTGACGATGTCATACGTGAATATGGTGCAGATGCCTTCCGTCTCTATGAAATGTTTATGGGGCCTCTGGAAATGGTCAAACCTTGGAACACCAAAGGAGTTGAAGGAGTTTACCGTTTTCTTGGACGAGTCTGGCGACTCTTTATCTCTAAAGAAAGCTTAACAGAACTGGATCAAAATTTGACTCTTGACTTATCAAAAGCTCCTGAATTAGTAGCTCAGCTTAAGCTCAATCCAGCTATTCAAAATATCTCGCCAAATCCAGTACAGCTCAAAACCATCCATTCCACTATTAAAAAGGTAACAGATGACCTTGAGAACCTGCGTTTTAATACAGCCATCTCTGCATTGATGGTTTTTGTCAATGACGCGATCACATGGGAAATCAAGCCAGCTGTGGTTATGTTGGACTTTCTAAAACTGCTTCAGCCTCTGGCTCCACATATTACCGAAGAATTGGCCGAAAAATTAATTCCATTTATGAACTTGGAATATAATGGAACAATCTCCTACCTTTCATGGCCCCAATATGATGAGAAATATCTAGCTGAAGAAACCTTCGAATATCCTGTTCAAGTTAATGGAAAACTTAGAGATAAAATTAAACTTCCAATTAGTGCGACTCAGGAAGAAGTAAAGACTGCAGTATTGTCATCAGAAAGAATTAAAGCCACTATTGCCGATAAAACAATCAAAAAAATAATTATTGTTCCACGACGAATTGTTAATATAGCCATCAATTAAAAATTATAGAGAGGGAGATTATGTAAAAATCTCCCTCTCTATTTTCTTATTGCTTAAAACTGAAATTAAAATATCAATTTACATTCTCCTATGAGCAACAATCTATTCAAAAATATCTACTTAAAACCGCGCGAATCTATTCGCCTTAAAGCTGGACATCCCTGGATTTATTCCGGCGAAATAGCCGATTGCGATTCTGAAATCAAAGATGGGGAATGGGTACGCGTAATGGATTCCCACGGAAAGCTATTTGGTTGTGGGTTTTATAATTCTCTCTCAAAAATTCGGGTTCGATTACTCTCCTTCCGAGAAGAATCCGTTCCTGATAGAGAATTCTTTTATCATAGGATTTTAAGTGCACTGCAGTTACGTCGTCGCACAATGCCTCAAGCCAGCTCTTTTCGTCTAGTTAATGCGGAAAGCGATTTTCTCAGCGGTCTTATCATTGATAAATACGAAAATATTCTTATTTTACAAACAACTTCTCTGGGGATGGATAATCTAAAACCAATTATCACAGAGGTACTTGAAACAATATTCCATCCTCAAGCCATCTTGGAAAAAAATGACTCTCCATCTCGTTCATACGAAGGAATGGAACCAATCCACTCCATTCTTTATGGAAGTCCTGTCAAAGGAGAGCAGATTATTCATATCAATCATCTTCAATTTAAAGTTAATTTTGATTCCGGCCATAAAACTGGTTGTTATCTGGATCAACAACTGAACTACCAAAAAGCAACAGAAAAAGCTTCTGGTGCACGTGTCCTTGATTGTTTCTGCTTTCTAGGTGGATTTTCACTTCATGCAGCTAGGTCCGGAGCTAAAGAAGTCATTGGAATCGACCAAAGCCAAGCTGCAACAAAAGCGGCAGAAGAAGCTGCCATCTTAAACAAATTGCCTCAATGCAGTTTTCAAACAGCAAACGTTTTCGACTGGCTCATAGAACATACACGGAATCCTCAACTATCAGAAAACGATCTCTTCGACCTAATTATCCTGGATCCACCCTCCTTTACCAGAAATCGTTACTCTGTAGATTCTGCTCTTCGCGGATATAAAGAAATTCACCTTCGTGCACTCAAATTACTACGTCCTGGAGGAACTTTAGCAAGCTTCTGCTGTTCTCACCATGTGGATAGTACTCTTTTTCAAGAAATCATCCTTCAAGCTGCGTTTGATGCGCATAAAATACTTCGAAGAACAGCTATTTATTCTCAATCTCCTGATCATCCCATTTTGCCCGTAATTCCAGAAACGGAATATTTGAAAGGTTTTGCTTTTGAAATAGCCCAATCTTAACTGCTAAATAACAATATTTATCTCTAATCAAAGGAAAATCCAAAATTTGCCGCTTGTCACCTGTAAACAGAACATTATAATTCCAAAAAGGATGGATAATAAATCCATTATCTTGCTTGCTTTTTCTAATAACCTATTGAATCTGATCTCCTATGAAACATATTGAGACTATTAAAGAAATGCAAAGCCTGGCCCTGAATTGGAAACGTTCCGGCATCACCATCGCTCTAGTTCCGACAATGGGAGCCCTTCATGAAGGACACCTAAGTCTTATCCGCAGTGCTTGCCAAGCAGTACAGCTTCACGGCAAAGTCGTTGTAAGTATCTACGTTAATCCTATTCAATTTGCACCTAACGAAGATTATTCTAAATACCCTAGAACTCTTCAAAATGATCTGCGACTCTGCCAGGAAGCTGGAGCTGATGCCGTATTTACGCCGTCAAATGAAGTCATGTATCCATCGGGAAATGAAGATTCCAATGCTCCACTTCGATATAGTACCTTTGTCTCAGAAGAAGTTCTTTCCAAAACCATGGAAGGGATCTCCCGTCCAGCACATTTTCGAGGTGTAACAACTGTCGTCAACAAACTCTTCAATATTATTCTTCCTGATTACGCTATTTTTGGAGAAAAAGATTTTCAGCAAGCTACGATTATCCGCAGAATGGTTAGGGATCTTAATATTCCAACCCAGATTATTGTTTCTCCTATTGTTCGTGAATCCGATGGACTCGCTCTCAGTTCTCGCAACCGCTATCTTTCTCCCGATGAACGAACTCAAGCCCTTTGTTTATCTAAGGCATTAAAAATGGTTCAAGAAAAAGTTTCTATTCAATCTTTTCCTGCTAAGGAACTAAAAGAGGAAATCAGAGTTATGATTGAAAAGCAACCTGATGCGAAAATAGATTATATCGAATTTTTTGATCCTGAATCACTAGTTCCTGTAGTCGAAGTCAACACTGGTACTCGTATGGCACTGGCTGTTTATATAGGCAAAACTCGCCTCATTGATAATGCAATACTCTAGAATATCTAATTCCCCTTCTTAAATATCAACAATATACGATAAGAAATATGGATAACAACAAATCTCATGCTGAACACAACTTTGATTATCTTGTACTAGGCAGCGGCATTGCTGGACTCTTTTTTGCACTTAAAGCTTGTAAACATGGCAGCGTTGCTATCATCACAAAAAAAGAAAGAGCTGAATCTAATACTAACCATGCTCAAGGCGGAATAGCTGCTGTTACTTCCAAGGAAGATTCCGTAGAAATGCATATTCAAGACACTTTAATCGCTGGAGCTGGCCTTTGTGATGAAGAAGCTGTTCGCATCATTGTTACAGAAGGTCCTGCTCGAATCTCAGATTTAATCTCCTATGGAACTCATTTCACAGAAAGAGAAATCCCTGATAGCAATGGTGCACGGGAATTAGATTTAGGCCGTGAAGGCGGTCATTCTAAGCGTAGAGTCCTCCATGCTGGAGATATTACTGGACACCAAGTTGAAATTGCGCTGCTTGACGCTGTATCCAAAGAATCAAATATTTGTTTTTTTGAGCATCACTTTGCCATTGATCTTATTCTCTCTAACCGCGATCCACAATCTCCTGACCGCCGCTGTATTGGAGCTTATGTCCTCGATGCCGAAACAAATCAAGTCGAAACTTTTCGTGGGAAACATGTCATCTTAGCTACAGGGGGATGCGGCAAAGTCTATTTATATACAACCAATCCTTACATTGCTACAGGGGATGGATTAGCAATGGCATGGCGAGCCGGAGCAGCTATTGCCAACATGGAATTTATCCAATTCCATCCGACATGTTTATATGATCCCAAAGGCGGTTCTTTTCTTATTAGTGAAGCCGTCAGAGGTGAAGGAGCTATTCTTAAGAATTTGGATGGCAGTGAATTCATGCAAAATTACGATAAGAGATTATCACTAGCTCCTCGTGATATTGTAGCCCGTGCCATTGACAATGAGATGAAAAAAAATGGCACAGACCATGTTTGTCTTGATATTACACATAAATCAGCTCCATTCCTGATGAATCGCTTCCCTAATATTTACAAACATTGTCTGGAAAGAGGAATTGATATGACCAAAGAACCTATTCCTGTTGTTCCTGCTGCACATTATCAATGTGGTGGTGTCAAGACCAACATGAATGGACAAACTACAGTTCCCGGACTCTATGCTATAGGCGAAGTTGCCTGCACCGGCCTCCACGGAGCAAATCGACTTGCAAGCAACTCTTTACTCGAAGCAATTGTGATGGCCCAAAGAGTAGCACAATATACTGTAAACGAACAAATTACTTTGTCTCAAATTCCTATTCCTCCTTGGCAATCCGGCAACGCTCAAAATTCTGATGAACTCGTTGTCTTAAACCACAACTGGGATGAAATCCGTCGCTTAATGTGGGATTATGTCGGCATTGTTCGCACAACCCGACGTCTGGAAAGGGCTCGTACCCGCATTGAAAATATCATCGATGAAATCAGAGAATATTATTGGGATTTTACGGTAACTAAAGAAATTCTTGAATTGCGCAATATTGCTAGAGTTGCTTGGATCATTATCGTTTCGGCTCTCTCCCGCAAAGAAAGCCGTGGTCTGCATTATACACTTGATTACCCTAATTCTGACCCAGCCTTAAGTCAGAAAAACACTCTCCTCATACGCTCTGTAGAACCCAAATCCTAATATAGACCTGGTCAAAATATGTTCCGGCCCTGTATCGACCTTCATGAAGGTAAAGTCAAACAGATCGTTGGAGGGACTCTTTCCTCAAATCCAAATGAGCTAAAAACTAACTTTATCTCTGAAAGACCACCGGAATGGTATGCTAAGCTCTATCGCAAAGATCATCTTCAGGGCGGACATATTATTAAACTAGGCCCTGGTAATGACAATGCCGCACTCCAGGCCCTATCCGCTTATCCGGGAGGACTTCAGATCGGAGGGGGAATCACCCCAGATAACGCCGCTCAATGGCTTGATGCTGGAGCCTCTCACGTTATCGTAACAAGCTATGTCTTCTATAATGGCATTCTAGATTATTCTCGTCTTTCTTCGCTTATTCGTATAACAGGAAATAAGCGGCTTGTTTTGGATTTGAGCTGCCGCCAACGGCATGGACGATATTATGTCGTCACAGATCGATGGCAAAAATTTACTACCCTTGAAATTACCCCTCAAACTTTAGAAACTTTAGCCAAATACTGCGATGAATTCCTCATTCACGCTGCGGATGTAGAAGGTCTCTGTCTAGGAATTGACTTCAATCTGGTTCATCTACTAAGTGAATCATCTCCTATTCCTACCACATATGCCGGAGGCGCCAATTCTTTAGCTGACTTGAAAGAAGTTACCCGAATTAGCCAAGGCAAACTCGATTTAACCATCGGGTCCGCCCTAGATATTTTTGGCGGCTCTGGTGTAAAATATACCGAGCTTATTCAATTTAACCATTCACAATTAAAAGAATTACAGAAATAAGTTCTTTTATCCGATTTATTTTTCAAAAGAAAACACTGTTTTTTATTCTGTTACAAAAAAGATTGCAATTTCGCCTTTATTAATGCATTATCAAAGGCGTCCTATTGGACATGTCGGGGCGTAGCGTAGCCTGGCTAGCGCGCTTGTTTCGGGTACAAGAGGTCGAGAGTTCAAATCTCTCCGCCCCGACCATTTTTTCTATCAATCCTATTTTTAATTTTAATCTGCAAAAATAGAGATTTATGAAAATAGGAATTTCTAATAGAACGACTTATTATCGATATCAGTAAAATAAGTACCTCATCTATCTTTTTTAACCGTATCCATAATAAATCAACTTACCACTCAATCCGTAACAGTCAATTCAAAGAGAGTCGTTTTTCAATGATAACTTTGGAAAGTTCCAGTTTATCTTATTTACTTTAAAAAGATCGTATTTTTATCACAGATGTACTACTTGTTTTCTGCTTGTTTTTTCTGCACAGAGATAATGTCTGAAAAGTTACTACTCCAAAAATCATAGAAGTAGGTGCTGTAGAAAATATCTCTATCTTAAAAAATCCTATAAAAACTTTTACGGAGAATGGCATGGTACACATATCCCTTTCCCGGGAAAATTACAGCAAAAACAAAATTCTAAAAATTCAGCTCAATAAATTTATATAAGAAGATCTCTTTACTTCCACTCTTTTCAGAACTAAAACTAATAACATTTTAGAGAACACTTCTACATAATTTTCCCAACTCTAAGCAATGCAGGAGAGCAAACACTAAATAAACTTGTTTTTAAATTCAATAGGGTGTTTAATGGTGCAGCGATATGCATATACGATGAGTGCAGCGGAAAAACAAAAATATACCATAACAGATCTTGAGAGACGGGAGAAAACGCCTCAAGTACCGCTGTTTCGACATCTTTCATTCTCTGAAATTTGGAAAGAACCATTACCTTATCTTCCCTTCTTTGATCGTTTTGTTATCAAATGGCTTATTACATTTTTTCAAAAAAATATCCTTAGTATTGATGGATTACAATACATCCAACCTGAGAATGATTCCTTCATCTTGGGAATGAACCACAGTCAAAAAGCTGAAGCCATTATTATACCGGCGACAATGTTCTTTTATCGGCAAGGGAAAAAAATACACTTTTTATCCGATTGGAATTTTCAGCTTATTCCGATTGTTAGTTACATCATTCGCCGCTCTGAAGTCATTACACTAACCCGCAAATCGGCTAAACCTAAATTTCTAAATATCTTCAAACCATACTTTGAATTGCCGGAACCTCCTTTTGATGTAGCTAAGAAAAAGCTTGCAGCTAACGCTTCTGTAGGAGTATATCCAGAAGGAACTGTCAATCGGAATCCACACTGTCTTCTCAAGGGATACTCCGGCATGGCACGTCTTTCCATTGAGTCTGGACGTCCCATTGTTCCAGTTGGTATCAGTTTCCCTAATCTCCCTAAGGATTCCAAAACAATTCCAGACTGGGAACCTAAATGCATCAAAATTGGAGCCCCTATGTACCCACCTATTGTTCAAGAAGTCGCTGATTTAGAATCAGTTCGCTCTTGGCATAACGAGGTCATGAGTGTAATTTCAAAACTTTCCGGCAAAGAATGGAGCAAAAACTCTGTGCGAAAACTATAGAACTATGTCTGATAGCTCAAAAATAACCGCAGTAAAGATAACTGACGAAGCAGGACGCCAGAATGCACTTAAAGTTCTTAAGGTCATCTACTGCAATGAGAAAAACTGGGTCGGCAATGAGGAAAAAGTCTTTGACTCTTCTGATTTAACTAATCCTGCCGTTTCATGGTTTCTGGCTACCCAGGATGGAGAACCGGTAGGAGTCCTTCGTGTTCTTTATGAGCCCCCACTGGATCTGTATAAAGAATATGGCTTTAAAAAACTTGGTGCATCTATTGATGTGGAAGAGTGCGTAAAATCTCTTAAAATAGCTGAAATTGGTCGTTTTGCTGTTCTGCCAGATCGTCGAGGGAATATCTTGATCGTCAGCATGCTCATGAAACAAGCTGTCAAAGATACAATAGAACACGGTTTCACTCACTATATTACAGATATTTTTGAAGGAGAACAACATAGTCCCTATCTCTTTCATACTCGTGTTATGGGCTTTATTCCTGTGGCTACACATGATGTGGGTGAACTTAATTGTCCCAATCGCCGAATCACCATGATACTAGATCTCTCTGATTGCTATCATAGAATTAAAAATTCAGGTTCATGGATATTCCGAACCCTGACAGCTGACTGGCCTCAAGAAATTATTGATAAAATGGAGGCTTCTGTACCTCTTTTTAGATGTCCTTCAAAAGAGAATAAATAATTCTTCCACGTATCTGAATTTTTCAAATACTTTAATTTTTAAAAAGATATAAACTAGAGAATCCCTTCTCTTTCTAAAGAAGGGATTTTACTTTCTAAATATATTTATCTAGAGCAATCCGTCCTGCTTCAATTTTCCACTCTACCATATCCAACCCCAACTCTCGAGGCCAGTTTTTCTCTGTACAAGTCATAAAAGTCTGTCCTCGACTAACAACCATTTGACTCAATAAAGGAAGCAAGCTTTGACGGCGGACTGTATCCAACTCTCCCATTACATCATCAATTAACAATATAGGAAATCCTCCATAAATCTCTCGAAGATATTCTGTCTGTGCAATCTTTAATGCTAAAGCCCAAGTTCTCTTCTGTCCTTCACTTGCAACAGAAACCACTGGTATACCATTCATCTCAAAGGCCAAATCATCTCGATGTGGGCCTACTGTAGTATATCGGCACTGGATTTCTTTAGAACGAGCCTGAGCTAATTCTACAGCCATATCCGAGCGAATATTTGGACGATAATGCAAATCGATCTTCTCTGTATTCTTACCTGCTATGTTTATATATGCATTCTGAACTAATGGAGAAATTCTCCTGATGAGCTCTCTTCTTCTGCGAGTGATCTCAATTCCAGAAGCAATTAATTCCTGAGAAAAACTATCTATCACTGCAAAATTAACTACTGGTTCCTTCAGAAGAGCATTTCTAGCCTGCAAAGCTTGTCCATAGCGCTGTAACACACTCAGATAAGAGGAATCTGATTGAGCTAAAAGGAGATCCATATAGCGTCTGCGAACCGAAGGGGCACCTTTAACCAGAAAAATATCCTCCGTGCAAAAAACTACACAACGCACTTTCCCATAAAAATCAGCAGTTCGAGTAATATTCTGCCCATTTAAACTTAGCTTTCGCTCCTGAGGTGACCACCAAATCTTGATATAACTCTCACCTTCGGAAACTACAGTTCCTCCTACAAAATACCCCTTTCTTCCTCTGGCAACCATCTGTATATTTGAAACTCCTCGAAAAGACTTAAGCGTTCCAAGTAAATAAATGGCTTCCAATAAATTACTTTTTCCCTGTCCATTGTAACCTGTAAAAAGATGAAATCCAGGCTGAAAAGTAACATCCAATTGATTATAGTTTCTAAAATCACGGATTCTAAGCTGCCGGATATACATGTCAACCTTCTCCTGATAATATCAAAGAAATATCATTTCGCTGCAGCTCGTCTGAGGCGATCTCTTATCCCTTGCCAAGCTGGGGTATCCTCTGGCATTTGAACAATAATCCCTTTCAATTTCATTTCATCGCAACGATATAAAGTATCATAAAGATTTACCGCATACTTCCCTGGATCCCGAGGCATACTTATTTCCTTTGCAAACGGACTTTCATTTTCTGATTCGCCTATACGGATCAAAACACAATCTGATATCTCCACCCCTTGATTTTTAAAAAACGACTTTATTTCTCTCAATTCCATAGAATCAAAAAGATAGAGTGGTGTTCTTGGAGAATAATGCCGTTTCAACTGTCCAGGGCTCTTCAAAACAGCCTTTTCAAAAATATTAATATTTTCAGAAAGACTCTTATTCAAATTCTCAGAAGAAAAAATAACTCTAAATGACTTTCCAGCACGGGTTAATACAGAATCAATCTCTTCTTTGGTAATCATTCCCGGTCGCAATACTCTCCATTCTGGTAATCGGCTTAAATCCACTACTGTAGACTCTATCCCAACACGGCACACCCCTCCATCAAGAATAAGAGGAATTTTGTCACCCAAACTGATTCTGACATGTTCCACCATTGTAGGAGAAATATGATTAGAACGATTGGCGCTAGGAGCCGCTAAAGGAAAACCACAGGTTTCAATTACTGCACGAAAAATTGGATTGTCTGGACAGCGAATTGCAACTGTATCTCCGCCACCAGTAACAATATCTGGAATAAATTTCTTGCGAGGTAGAACCATTGTCAATGGCCCAGGCCAAAAAGACTCAGCTAAAATCTGCGCTTCATCGGGCCACACAGACACACAACGCTTGGCCATTTCTAAATTAGAAATATGGACAATAAGAGGATTATTAGTCGGTCTTCCTTTAGCTAAATAAATACTTCGTACCGCCTCTGAATCCAGTGCATTAGCAGCCAAACCATAAACCGTCTCTGTAGGTAAGGCTACTAATCCTCCTTTCTTAAGAACGTCGGCTGCCTTTGATACAGCTTCCGCTATGAGCTCGGTTTGCCGTTTCAGCTCAACAGCATACGTCCTAACTATAACACTCACTGTAAAATAACCTATTTCTTCTTTACAGGAACAAATAATACACAAGAAGGACGTTCACTCTTCACTGGATCCTGTCCACTCGGAGTTAAAACACCAGTTTCTGGATCAATAAAAAACGTCGTCAAATTATTAGATCCCTCATTAGCTATAACCAAAGATTTACCATCCGGATGTATTGCGAAATCACGAGGGAATCTTCCTCCCGTAGGGAAAAAATCCACAGGGTTAAGCTTTCCTGTTTTATCATTTATTGCAAAAACAGCTATACTATCATGACCCCGGTTTGAAGCATATAAAAACTTCCCATTGGGATGAATTTTAATCGCTGCTGCGGTATTAGCTCCTATAAAATCATTTGGAAGCAAGCTCCATGTATCTATTTGAGTCAATTTCCCATCTTTATGATTACTTTTCTTTTTTATCAATCTCCAAAAAAATGTATCATATTCAGCTTCATAAAGAGTTATCGTATTATTTAATTCATTCAAGACATATAAAAAGGGATTGCGAGGATGAAATACCATATGTCTTGGACCAGCTCCTGCTGTTGCTTCAATATAAGGCTCCATTGCTGCTGTTAGGGGAATTCCTTTTCTGCTAAATGAATAAGTCATGACTCTATCTGCCCCCAAATCACAACAATAAAGATGCGTCTGCTGAGGATTAAAGGCTACACAATGCGCATGAGAACTAGCTTGACGATTTACATCTGGACCACTTCCGCTGAACTGAAAAAAAGCAATCCTCGGACCTAAGTCTCCGTCCCTTTTTGACACAGGAAACATGATAATACTACCGCTACCATAATTGGCTGTAATCAGTCTATCTTCTTTCTTATTCAAAGATAAATGGCATGGATAAGTTCCCTCTGTTGAATACTTTGAAATCTCATTTAAAGTTCCATCTTCGGTAATGATCTCAAAAGTCGAAACAGTTCCACTTCCCTCAAAAGAAGCTGTTTCATTTACACAATAAATCCTCGTTCCATCTCTGTTTGATATCAGATAAGAAGGATTGTCTGTTGCAATGGCTAAGCCTTTTGGAGTTAAAGAGGCTATATTGGAATCATAATCAAAATAATTAATACCAAAATTGTCCGGCGTATTATAACCCCCAATATAAACCCTCCACTGCTGAGCTTTATCCTCTGCCTGGATAAATACTGTACACAGACTCAAAATTAGAGCTGCCATCCATTGAATACTGCTTCCAAAGACTTTCATTCGTCCAAAAACAATTTTCAGTATCA
The DNA here is from genome assembly GCA_944389455.1 of uncultured Verrucomicrobiota bacterium. Taxonomy (GTDB): domain Bacteria; phylum Verrucomicrobiota; class Verrucomicrobiia; order Limisphaerales; family UBA1412; genus UBA1412. The sequence goes on along the minus strand of CALXMK010000002.1, from coordinate 16,610 downwards.
TGGAATTGCTGATTAAAGTCCAGCTGAATATATTCTCTTCCCTATAAATGTTTCAGAACAAAATCCGACACTATCTCTGGACGAATTTCCTCCATACACGGAGGAACCTTTCCAAATGGACAGGATTTTTTCAAACAGGGAGAGCATTTTCTTTTGGCTGTAATCACATTTCCCATCTGAGCATAGGGTCCTGTTCTGTATGGATTTGTTGCCCCAAATAGCGCTGCCATTGGCTTCCCCAGAGCTGCGGCTACATGCATAGGACCTGTATCATTTGTTACCATGAAATCGCTGCACCGTATCCATTCTACCATCTCCGGTAAACTTAACTCTCCACAGAGATTATCAACACGATCAGATCCAAGAGCTCGGCTAATCTGCTCTCCGGTTTGGCAATCTGCATTAGAACCCAAAATTGAAAAAACAACATCTTTTCTAAGTTCTAATATATGCTTAGCCATTGCTATAAAATGCTCTACAGGCCACTCTTTACTCGCCCACCGAGTCTTAGGCTGAAGAATCACTCTCTTACGTTCAGATAAAAATATCGATGAAAAGCGACTCTTCAATTTCATCATAACTTCTCTATTCTCTGGAATCCAATCTATCTTTGAAGCAATTGGAATCTTTATTTTTCTAAGAACCTCCAAATACCAATCTACAGCATGAGCATCAGGAGTAGGACGTTGTACCGCTTGATTATAAAAAAGTGGGGCCCATTCTCTTCTATCATCTAGACCTACAACTTTATTTCCTCCACAAAGCCAGGCAAAAAATGCACTTCGAACTAATGCTTGTAAATCCAGAATTAAATCAAAATGCATTCTTCGGATTTGACGGACTAAGGTTACATATCCCCACACTCCTTTGAATCGCTTAACCGCCTCGCGATCAAAGAGAAATATCCCATCTAAATCAGAATCATCTTTCAACAAAGGACTCAACCCAGAAGCAATCCACCAGTAAATTTTACTTTTTGGGAAAGAAGCCTTAAGATGCCGCAAAACAACCATAGCCTGCACTACATCTCCCAAAGAGCTCGGCTTACAAATAAGAATTTTGAGAGGTTGCTCTGATAAAGAAATCACTATTTATACTATTTTTGCCATCACTTTCCTCATGCAGGTGTGACAGCAAATAAAAATTAGTGTCCCAGTGTCAAGCGTGAGGCTAAATGCTCAGGCAAACCTGCTGCTATAATTTTTTTCATCGCCGTCTCCATATCATAATCTAAACGCCTCAACTCTATATAACCAGAACGCAAATCGTAGATCACATAAGTTGCTTTGGGAACCCCATCACGGGATTGCCCAACGCTACCAACATTGAGTAAATACTTCTTGCCAGACTCAATCTTAAACCGAGAGTAAGTTCCTCCTCGAACAGCGGTATCTCTTACAAATGCTAATGGCACATGAGTATGGCCAAAAAAACAAACCGGTGTTTGCTGATATGGAAAACTCGCCGCTGCCTCTAATTTATCCAAAATGTATCCCCAGCGCTGAGGACCATCCAAAGTTGCATGAACCAAAGTAAAATTTGCCATAATACGAACAAATTTTAGTGACTTTAACCAAAGTAACTCCTCCTCATTTAGCTGAGCACGAGTCCATAAGATTGCAGTTTTTGCTCCTTCATTAAATCCATCCGGATCCAGCCCTGATGAACAATAGTCATCATGGTTTCCCTTTACACAAGGGATCTGCATCTCACGAACAATCCTCAAGCATTCCTTTGGATCGGCTCCATATCCAACTATATCCCCAAGACAGACATACTTATCAACTCCCTGCTCTTTTGCATCTTTTAGCACAGCTTGCAGGGCTTCCAAATTACCATGAATGTCTGCTATAATTGCGTACTTCATTTTTATTGCTAGGCAATATTAAATCCTTTATAGCATTTTTCATGCTCACAGCTGGAATTTTCCACAGAAATTTTTCTCCACTTAATTTCTTCACTCCGAATTAGCGGCCCCAAACCGGAATCACGTATTGCCTGTATAAATTCTTTTAACTCTTCTTCTTCTCCCTGAGCCAGTAATTCTACTGTCCCATCTGACAAATTGCGTACATACCCTACGACTTCATAACCGTAAGCTATATTTTTAGATGTCCAGCGAAATCCAACCCCCTGAACCATCCCTACATAAATCACTTTTACCTCTTTACGACTCATCTTCTGTCAGAAAAGAAGAAAAACGCCCTTAGGCACTCTGTTTTCATTTTCCACAGAACAATACCTTTTTGCAATACTTTTCTCTTTGACGAATACTTTTAAGGAACAGGAACTGCCTTCTTATTGAGATTTTCTTCAGAGCCAGAGTTGAGTTTTGATTCAGTAAGCTCTTTATCCACAATTAGATTTTTAAAGTAATGTCTTTGAGCAAAAAGCAAATATAGTAAATAAGCAAGTACATATAACAAAGCGGAGATAAAATAAGAAAATCTTAAACCTGAATAACTCGATAATATCCCAAAGAAAATAATCCCGCTTCCTATTCCCACATCAATCGCCGAAGAATAAGTCGCATTGGCTGCACCTCTACGAGTAGGTCTCACCATATTATTGATACAGGTAACACAACAAGGGAAGATAATCCCATTCCCAATTCCCATCAAAACTGACGCCGTATAAAAGAGTATCGGTCCTTTAGCTGACCCCATGCAAATTCCTCCTAATATTAAACAAGGGAATGCTGTTGTCATCGGAATTTTTGGACCATATCGATCAAACGCTTTACCTGTAAAAAGACGAATCATTGTTGTTGATAATGCCGTAATAAAGAAAAACACACCCGCACTGCATCCCTGCATATCTTTACAATAAATCGCCACAAAAGTCATTGTTGATGCATTGGAAAAACAACAAATTAAACAAACAAGAGAAATTGGAATACTCGTCTTTTCAACCATCGCTTTAAGATTAATCCTAGAACGCGTCGCTCGATAAACAGGAAACTTCATAAAGCAAACTGCTGTAAAACTGAGTAAACTTAAAACTAGTGTAATTACAAACAACTCCGCCCCACTTGTAATCTCCAACAACCATAAGCCAAAAGCTGGACCAACAGCCATCGCTAAACTCACCATTAATCCCGAGTAGGCTAATCCCTCTCCTCTTCGAGATACTGGTACTAAATCCACAGTAATTGTCTGTGAACCACTTGTAACTATTGCCCAAGAAAGCCCATGTAAAAAACGCACACCAACTAGGATCATCAATCCCAAACTGATTCCTCCTACTGGTGCCAAAAAACTATTTTCAAACAACTTTCTTTCACTTCCTTCAAAAAAACTTGGAAGCAAATAGGATCCAAAGAGCAAGCAAAAGACTAAAAAACCGCTCATAAATACCCACTTACGCCCCCATGCATCTAATGCATATCCACAAAAAGGACGCAAAAGCACCGCAGCCAAAGCGTAAGCGGATAAAACAAAACCAACTTCCCAATTTCGAGCTAACAGTTCATCATGTAAATAAACTGGTAACGCTGATATGAGAGAATAAAAAGCAAAAAACATCACCAAAGAAGAAAGGCAGAAAATAATATAATCCTTTGTCCAAAGTTTACTTCCCATAATATAATTAAAATAAGATAGATAAAATAGCTCTTCACTTAGAAGAGCTCAAATAACTTCTATAATAAATTCAAAAACATTTTGAATTTAATCTCTCAAAAGATAGACACTATCCCCTCATGCTTCCATAATCCTCCCGCATGAGTCTTAAAAAAATATCAAAATGAACAACTCCAAGTATTGCCTTTATCTTTTCCAAGGAGGAATATCTGGCAAACAATGAGCAAATTCTTCCAGAAGAGAATTCTCATATTCTCCCTTGAAAGTCCCTGCAAAAAAACGATCTAATCCTTCTTCCGCCAATTTTTGCCAATATTCATCTTCACGTCCAGGCACAATTGGAAAGAAAAGACCGTTATTAGCCTTGACTGCTTTCAAATCACCCGGGGAATCTCCAATCATTAAGATTTTCTCCGGATCATATCGGTCCTCTGTAATGCAGCGGATCTGATCAGCCTTTTTGCCCACTTCTTGTCCGGCAGCATAGCGAACATACTGATAAATTCCATTTTCAGTCCATTCCCGTTCAAGAGCCTCTGTCGGCGTCTGAGATACAATAAAAACGTCCGCTCGACCTTTTACAGCATCCAAACTCTCCTTTACAAATGGAAACAAAGGCACTCCTCTCATGATTTCCTTAACAGCTCTATTCACCTCCACAGACCAATCTATAAAAGGACGAAAATCTGGATTCTTCGTCCGCTCATACTCTGCTGCCAAGGCTGCAGGTGTCAACGGATTTGTTCTGGCTGACCATTCTTCAAGAGCAGCCGTATCTGGAATACGGCATTTACGTTTAATAACTTCTGGTCTCTCTTTTAAGAGAGAAAGAGCACGAGCAATTGCAATAAAACGGTTACTACCTCGAAATTGCGAATAAAGATTTACAAACTCCCATACTTGTCTGGCAAATTTACTGACAGACTGAAGTTTCAGCGCTTTAATAAACATTGGACAAAAACACTCCTTATGTTTTACCTCCATGCTATCAAAAACGCATCCATCAGAATCTACACCAATAAAAAACTCCTTTTGAGGTTCATGACTCCTCAAAATATTTCTGTAATCCGCTTTTGTGCGTTCCATATCTCAATTACTTATTAAAAGTCTCCGAGCTCACGAGAAACCGTGCTTCTTTTAAATTACGCTTCAATTTTTCTGATTACAAGTTTTTTCACCTCTATTTTCGAATCCATGTTCTTCAGTATCAGCATTCAATCCTATTATGGATCATATCTAATATTTTACAGTGAAATAATTCGAGCTGGGATGACTAAAAACCCAAGCGCAAACAGAACTGACTGGACTCATCATATAGGATTCAGTTAAGGATATTCCTGTATTTTTCGTAGCATTTAACAGCTTAAATAATAAAGCCTTCTGTGAATGATCTGGACATGTCGGATACCCAGGAGCAGGTCTAATTCCTCTATCAGGCTCTGCACCAATTCCCCATATATCTCGCATTTTTTGATGTGTATACTCAGCAAAAGCCTCCGCAAAGCGATTTGCTAAAGTGTGAATCAACACATAATTATAATCATCTCCCTCTTCTTTAAAATGCTTTCCTAACTCAACAATTCCATCACCTGTCGTAACTGCCAGTGCTCCAATATAATCTTTTCTCTCACCCTTTGGTAAAATAAAATCTGCCAGAGCATAGTGCTTCAGTCCCTCCGGCTTACGAAATAGCTGTCGTTCCGTTTTTAACTCCTGATCGCCGTTAATAATAATCGTTTCATTCTCGCTATAGGCAGGAAAAATACCAAAAACTCCTCGTGGCCCTACTATTTTCTCTTCTTCCAAGCGTTGAATCATTCTTTGTGCATCATTAAAAAGATCTCTCGCATAAGAATTGTTCAAAATTTCAGGATACTTACCTCTCATGAGCCACGCATAGAAGAATGCGGTCCAATTGATCTTTATAGCTAATTCTTCAAAAGTAGGTTGAAGAGTTTGTATTCCTAAAACACTTGGTTCAGGTGGGACATAATCCTCTTCTATACAAAAACGAGTCTTTCTCGCCTCCTCAAGCGAAATTGCTTTACGCTTTGCCTGTCGAATTTGGACTTGTTCCCGCTCATGTTCCTGCTGTTTTTGCAGCTTTTCAACGTATTCATATTTTCGTATTGGATTGAGGAGCTTATCTAACACACCAACAACTAAGGATGCATCCCGAATATAAACAACAGGCATATCATATTGGGGAGCAAGTTTAACCGCCGTATGCTCTGGACTAGTTGTCGCTCCTCCAACAAAAAGTGGAATTTTAAATCTTGCTTTCTGCATTGCTCTAGCAACATGCTCTATCTCCAGCAGAGATGGAGTTATTAAACCACTCAAACCTATTGCATCTACATTATGTTCCAATGCCGCTTTTAAAATATCCTCACATGGGACCATTGTCCCCAAATCAATCACATCATAGTGATTGCATTTAAGCACAATCCCCACAATATTTTTTCCAATATCATGAACATCTCCTTTGACTGTAGCTAAAAGAATCTTCTTATTCTGTTTTTGCAAATCATTGTTCAAAGAATCCATTTGTTCCAAGTAGGGAGCCAGAACATCTACCGATTTTCGCATTACTCTTGCACTTTTAATCACCTGTGGCAAAAACATCTTTCCTTCACCAAAGAGTTGTCCAACCTCTTTCATTCCATCCATCAGCGGCTCCTCAATTACCTTAAGAGCACTAGGATACTGAGATAAAAGCTCCATAATATCTTCTTGGACATACTCCCCGATTCCCTTAACCAAAGAAGTAATTACTCTCTCTCTAGCAGGTAATTCTCTCCAGGAAGCTTGCTTTTGAGATTGCTGATCAGTTTTCTCCTTTTTCTCCTCTGTTCTAGAGGCATATTCTAACAATCTATCCGTTGCATCCGCCCTCCGATTAAGTAAAAGATCCTCAACCAATCCGCGAAGCTCTGGTTCAATATCTTCATAGACGCCTAATTGAGCAGCATTCACAATTCCCATATCTAGCCCCGCTTTAACGGCGTGATAGAGAAACACAGTATGCATCGCCTCTCTAATTGAATTTTTTCCTCGAAATGCAAAGGACACGTTGCTAATACCTCCGCTGGTTTTGGCATAAGGCAGATTGTTCTTAATCCAACGAACGGACTCAATAAAATTCATCGCGTACTCTCTGTCACCCTCCATCCCTGCTCCAACCATTAGAACATTTGGATCAAAAATAATATCCTCCGGAGGGATTCCTGCTTTTTCCGTAAGTAAGTGATAAGCTCTTTGACAAACTTCAATCTTATGCGCCAATGTGACTGCTTGACTCTTTTCATCAAAGGCCATAACAACCATCGCTGCGCCATAACGATGAATTAACCTCGCATGATCCAAAAACACCTCCTCCCCTTCTTTTAAGCTGATAGAATTAACAACACCTTTCCCCTGAAGGCATTTTAATCCAGTTTCAATAACCTCCCAATCGGAACTGTCAATCATTATCGGAACACGGGAAATCTCAGGCTCAGACGCTAATAGATTGAGGAACTCTCTCATGCAAACCTTTGCATCGAGCATGCCGTCATCCATATTTACATCAATTATCTGCGCTCCATTCTCTACCTGATGACGAGCTATAGCAAGCGCTTCCTCATAATTTTCTTCTTTAATTAAACGCAAAAACTTCTTAGAACCTGCGACATTAGTCCGTTCTCCAATATTTACAAAGTTCATATCAGGACGAACCGTAAAAGCCTCTAACCCACTTAACCTTGTCAAATGCCTCCGTGGTGTTCTGATCCTAGGCTTTAATCCACAAACTGATCTGGCAATGGCTCGAATAAAATCAGGATTTGTCCCACAACAACCGCCTACAATATTAATCTTCTTCTGCAGTACAAATTCACGAATAACATTTCCCATATGTTCCGGCGTTTCATTGCTATAATTACCAAACTCATCCGGTAACCCTGCGTTAGGATGACAAGATATAAAAACATCAGGAGCCAACTCTGAAAGCTCATAGATATAAGGACGAAGTTGCTCCGCACCTAAACCGCAATTCATCCCCACAGAAAAAATACGAGCGTGAGCAACAGAATTCCAAAACCCTTCCAAAGTCTGCCCGGAAAGAGTCCTTCCGCTAGCATCGCTAAATGTAACCGAAACCATTACAGGAAGATCTGTCCCTAATTTATTTTGAATTGTCTCAACCGCAAAAAGGCCCGCCTTTAAGTTAAGAGTATCAAAGACTGTTTCCATCATCAGCAAATCCACCCCCCCACGAATGAGAGCCTCTATTTGTTCGGAATAAGCAGATACTAAATCATCAAATGTCACCGCTCGATACCCCGGTCGGTTCGCATCAGGCGACATTGAAGTCGTACGATTAGTTGGCCCTATCGAAGCTGCTACAAAACACTCCCGCTCAGGATATTCTTTCATAAATCTATCTACTGTCTGCCGGGCAAGTTTAGCGCCTGCTTCACTTATCTCTGCTGCCAAATGTGAAAGATGGTAATCCGCCTGCGTAATTGAATTGGCACAAAACGTATTTGTCTCAATAATATCGGCTCCGGCTTGTAAATACTCCCAATGAATTGAAGCTATTATATCCGGGCGAGTCAACACTAATACATCATTATTCCCCATCAAAGGAGTTTTATGATCATGGAAACGATCTGCTCGAAAATCTTCCTCTGTCAAATGCTGCCTCTGCAGCATGGTTCCCATAGCCCCATCTAAAATTAAAACACGCTTTTCTAAAATTGATTCTAAATACGATCTGTCTATCATAGACTTGTAATTATTATCTCAAAAAAAAACAAAAAGGTCAATAATTAATCAATGAATCATGATGAATTGATTTATTGAAAGAGAATTTTCTCATTGTTATTCTCCTTTCTTCATATTATCTTAGAAGAAAGTGCTCTAACGCACCCTAATAGATAGAATCGCCTTTATGCCTATTTACGAATTTGTCTGCAAATCTTGTGGAAAAGAATCCGAGATTCTGGTTCCACGTCAAAACTGGGATGGCATTAAATGTCCTCATTGCCATTCCTCCTCTTTAGAAAAAAAACTTTCTCTTTTCAGTTCATCTTCCTCATCTTCAAACACTTTTTGTGGAAGTAGTATCTGTCATAATCCTGAACGTAAAGCTTCCGGTTGTTGCGGAGGATGTTGTCATCACCATTAAAACCTATCAGTTCTCTTCCTATGCGATACGAACAAAGGCCCAATTACTTTCTCTGTGATACCCCTCCCGATACTCACTTCTCCTCCGACTTTATCATAGATGCAGCCGACACTCTTAGGCGCAACGCCGAACTTTACCTTCACCACCGCACTATTGATCAGCAAGTCTCTCTGATTGAAAATCTTATATCTATCTGGAGTGATGAAATGTTCCCTCTTCGCTGCGAACTTTTAGGCAAAAGTGAGAAAGAGATCCCTTTTTCTCGTGAAATACTCTCTCATGGGCTTGAAGAAACTTTTCGCTCCCTTTCTCGTGAAAGAATCTATCACCTTTTAAAAATAGAATTGGGACATGAAAAAGCCTTAGACGGTTGGTTCCGCCATCTCCAAAGCGATGATGTTCCCTCTCATTCCAGTCATCACTTTAGCTTTCGCTTAGTCGGCAGTCTCTACCAACGGAGGGTTCCCTCTCAATTACTTGTATTCATGGTCAAATGCCTTCTGGCTAAAACCAGCCAATGGATTATCTGCTCACCTCAATCTTTAGAAATAGCTAAGCTTTTCGCTCATTCTATCTATCAAATTGATCCCAAAGCTGCATCCTGTATCGAGGTTGTTGAAGAAGAAAAAATCAAGCCCCACCTTGATACTCTTAAAAAGCAATGTGAATTTTTCCGAACTTGGATTCCCCAACCCAATACACTCTCTCAATATGGGAGAAGCCTAGGCTTTGTTTGGGTTAGCGCCGACTACATTACACAAAACGGACTCGGAAAACTCACGCGCAATGTAGCTCAAGATGTTACAGCCTGGGATCAATTCTATCCGGGAGCACCCCATAATATTTTCATTCAACAAACCTCTGGAAATACAGCTGCTGTATTCGCTGAAAAGTTATTAGATGAACTAGCCGATTTAAACGTAGAATACCCTCACGCTCCCTACTCATCAAAAACCATTAACCAAATTAATACTTTACGAGAAATTTATAAACTCAGAGGCAAAACTAACTCTGACACCCTTGTTTTTGAAGATGGATCTCCAGAATCCCCCGGTTGTAGTGTCATCTATGAAATGGAACCCAACTTCTCTATCTCTATCGCTAATCGTTTTGTCTTTGTAAAGCCTGTTCCAAGTCTGGAGGACTTACTCAACATTATTGAACCTAATCGCGATCAAATTGCTAGTGTTGGAATTGCGGTTACCCCTGAAGAAGCGGCCTCTACAGCTCGAACACTGGCATTCTGGGGTGTTCCCAGAATATGTTCAGTCGGAATGATGCACCGCCCTTGTATTTACAAAGAAGGAGGCGTTCCTGGACTACAAGAATTAAGTTACAAATCTTTTTGGGAAAAATCTTACAACAATGTATAGAATAAGCAAAATTTTCACTTTTGAAGCCGCCCACTATCTTCCACATGTTCCTCCCGGCCACAAATGCGGACAACTTCATGGGCACAGTTATCGGCTTGAAATCATTCTGCAAGGAGAACTTGATGAAGAAAAAGGTTGGGTTATGGATTTCTCTGAAATTAAAAAAACTATCTCTCCATTACTTGAGATTCTCGACCACAGCTGTCTGAATAAAATTCATGGTCTAGAAAACCCAACTAGTGAAATAATCGCCCACTGGATATGGGATCGTATCAAACCGCAACTTCCACTCTTAGATGAAATTATAATCTGGGAAACAGCCACTTCACAATGCTCATACAAGGGATGAAATCAACTCTTGCTATATTTTGAATGAATTCATCTATTTTTAATTTATTTCGCTCTTATTTTTACCGGAGAAGTTCTCTCTTTTTATCGTTTTTACTCTCCTTGCCAGCTTTCCTCTCTTCTTGCCACCATTACTCTCCGCTAGATTCTTCTTCAATTCTATCAACGGAGGCAAAAAAATCACTTTTCCCTTTCCATTATGCTGAACCGCACATGGGAATGATCTATCGGCTCATCATATACCATGAAAGTCAGGAACTTGCCGATAATGCAGCCTCTGCTCTTTTCAACCGCATCGATGAACTCAACAGTGTAATGAGCGATTACACGGATGAAAGTGAACTCAGTCATTTTATGAACTCTCCGGCCGGCACTCCGGTTCCTCTCAGCGATGATCTCTTTGAGGTTCTTTCTCTTGCCCAAAAATTGGCTAAAGACAGCAATGGAGCTTTTGACGCAACGATTGGCAATCTCACCCAACTTTGGAGGAAAACCCGCAAAACAGGTATTCTTCCTACTAAGGAAGAGCTTCTTCACGCCCAATCTCTCAGCGGATGGGAACATTTGACACTAGACGTCAAACATCAAACTGGTACTCTTAACTGCAGTGGAATTCGTTTGGATTTAGGAGGAATTGGAAAAGGATTCGCCGCAGATAAAGCCATAGAACTGCTCCGTCAACACGGGGTGGAAAATGCCTTTATTGCAGCCAGCGGGGACATTCGTGTCATAGGAGCTCCTCCGGGAGAACCGGGTTGGAAAATTCAGATTGAGACTTTTTCCCAATCTCCGGAAGAAGTCGGTAATTATATCATCTATTTAACCGATGCTGCCATTTCTACCAGTGGCGATGTTAATCAATTTGTTGAAATCGAAGGCAAACGATACTCTCATATTATTGATATAGAAACCGGATTGGGATTAACCCGGCGATCTGGAGCCACTGTTATTCATTCTCAAGCCGCATACAGTGACGCTTTAGCTACTTTAGCCTGTATTTTAGAACCAGAAGAAGCAATTCAATTTCTGAAAAAACACGATGCGAAACTTCGTCTGATCTACATAGATTCCGACAACAAAAAACAGATTTTAACCACTTCAAACTTTCCAGTAGCACTATCCGACTAGAGAAAATATTGACTATTTCTTCTCTATGCAGGCATATACATTGTGATGATGAATACTTTCGGCATTTTCTACCTCTACCTTATACCAGGCTATGTTTGAAAACTCATTGAGCTTGACTGCTACATTCCTTGCCACATCCTCCACAAAAGCGGGATGCTCATAAGAATACTCTGTCACATATTTCTCATCTTCTCTTTTCAGTAAACTGTAAAGAGATCCACTGGCGCTTTGTTCAATAATTTCTATTACCTCTTCAAACCATACCTGTGGAGAAGACCGTAATGAAACAGTCACTTTACCTCTCTGATTATGGGCTCCATATCGGCTAATTGCTTTGGAGCAAGGACATAGAGTCGTTACCCATGCAGTAATCCACATAATAATATCTATCTTTCTCTCACTCTGAGTCGCATCAAAGCGAATTTCATAATCCATCAACCCTGCTCTTCCGCTGACGGGTGCAATTTTTTTAATAAAGTAGGGGAAAGTTACCTCCAAATGCGCTGTCCTGGCATTAAGCCGCTTACGAATTGCGCTCAAAAGCCGTGGAATAGAATCTATATGAAATACATTTCCCTCGTCATTCAACACCTCTAAGAAGCGGCTCATATGAGTTCCTCGATAATGCCGAGGCAAATCAACAAAAAGTCCCAGCTCTGCAACTGTATTCTGTATTCCATTATTTTTATCCAATACAACTAAGGGATACTTCACACCTTTTACTCCAACCTTATCGATATCTATTTGACGATTATCTGGTTCATTTTGCTTATCGCAAAGATTTGACATACAGCTCAATATTTTCTCTTAATTTTCTATCTCTCTGATCTCTTAAGAAAATCAGCCAATTCCTCCAAGGCACGAGAGCGATGACTAATCTTGTTCTTAATATTCTCACCCAATACAGCAAAAGATTTGTTGTATCCCTCTGGAATAAAAAGAGGATCATATCCAAAACCATTTTCTCCTTCCGGTTGACAAGCTATATGTCCTCGGCAAATTCCCTCAAAAAACTCTGTTTTCTCCAATAAATCGCTCTGATCAGCCTCTATTTCAATCGGAGTTAATGCCAATAAACAACGAAACTGTCCCCTTCTGCTCTCCAGTGTAGTTATATTTACCAACTCTTCCAGCAGTTTTCTATTATTTTCCTCATCTGGAGCATTCCCCTGAGAATTTGATTTTGCAGCATATCTTGCCGAATAGATTCCCGGAGCTCCATTCAGAACATCTACTTCTAATCCAGAATCATCGGATAAAATCCATCCCTTTCCCCCTGAAAAGATCTTCTCAAGGCTTTCTATTCCTTCGGTATAAAGCCATTGGAATAAAGAAATATTTTTGGAAAGAGCATTTTCGCGAAAACTAACTCCATTCTCTTTCAAATGAATCTTCTGCGGAATGATCTCTAATGAAACAACTGTATAATTCTTGCCTGCACCTTTGGCAGTCATACTTAGAACTTTTTTAACCTCATCAACCTTATGGCGATTATGAGTAGCCATCAAAATAACCGATTCTCTCATTTCTTTAAAACTTTTACTCATTTCTGAAAATCCTCTCTCAAGAATTTACCTATTGTTTTTCTTCTCTGCATTTCTTCAACAATGTCGCCGCATATTTTCGCGATTCTTCCATCTGTCCTCCCAGCATCCTGGCTAACTCAATCACGCGTTCTTCCTCATTCAGAGATTCTACATGAACATGAGTTTGATCGTTCTTAACCTCCTTCACAACACAAAGCTGATGATCTCCGCTGGCAGCCACAGGAGCCAAATGAGTTATACAGAAAACCTGTCTTTTAGCTCCTATCTCACGTATCATTCGTCCAACCGCAAGCGCAGTTTCCCCTCCCACATTCGCATCTACTTCATCAAAAAGCAGCACCGGCACTCTATCCGCTTCAGCTAACACCGTTTTGAGCGCCAACATAACTCTCGCCATCTCTCCCGAAGAAGCGATCGATTTCAAAGGCTTGGGTAGATCTCCTGGATTAGGACCAAAAAGAAATTCCACTCGCTCCAACCCTTCCGAAAAAGAACCAATGAATTCTCCCTCTTTCAAGGGTAGCGGTTCTGACTCAATCTTAAAATACCCTCTGTTAAATCCTAATTCCCGCAAGTGTGAGCAAACCTTCTTTTCCAGAATAGGGATCAGCTCTCTTCTTTGTTCAGTTAAGATCTTCCCCTTCCGCTTTAATTCTTCCCATAATCTGCTGATCTCATCATTTAGAATACTCAACTCCACATCTCTACCTTCCAATTGACGGAGTCTCTCTTCGGCCTCCACTCCAAAACGGATGATTTCCTGAACAGTGCGGCCATATTTCCTTTTTAATCCATTTATCCGATTTAATCTCTCCTCCATCTCTTGAAACTCTTCCGGATCAATCTCCACATTTTCCATGTAATGAGAGAATAAAACTGAAATCTCTCTTAAATTTTCATTTACTCGATCTAATTGAACCAAAATAGGCTCCAGTCCGGAATGATCCAATCTACTCGCTTCACGCAAAATCCGGCGTAAAGCCGCACACTGAGTCAAAATTGAGTTCTCATCATCCGCTAAAATTCCAAACCCTTCTTGAACTAAACGCAAAATATCGACTGCGTGTTCCGCCCGAGTATATCTCTCCTCCAAATTAGAATCAGTCTCTTCATTCAATACTGCCGACTCAATCTCTTTAACCTGATACTTCAGCATATCCAGCTGCTGACGGTACGATTGTTCATCTGTCACCAAATTATGGCGTCTCTTTTCGAGTTCTTTAAGTCGGCCATAAATTTCCGAATACTCTTTCAATGTCTCCGAATATCCCCCCCTTATTCCAGCGGAATAAGCACAGCCAAAATAATTTAAAATCGCCAGTTGTCGTGCCGGATATAAGAGAGATTGATGATCATGCGGACCGTGAATATCCACTAACATGTCACCCAATGTCGCCAAAACAGATACCGGCACCGAAGTTCCATTAATAAATTGGCGATTATTTCCCGAAACGCCTAATGTTCGACGAATCCTCAATTCATTTTCCTCACACGGCTCAACTCCTTTCTCATCTAAGAAGTGCTCTATCGGCACTCTATCCATACGACTCAAATCAAAAACAGCCTCAACCGTTGCCTGCTCCGTCCCTGTCCGAATTAAACTCTTATCCCCTCGAAGTCCAAGAGCCAATCCCATTGCTCCCAACAGGATAGACTTACCTGCACCTGTTTCCCCAGTAATCATTGTGCAACCACTTTCTGGTTCGAGAGAAATCTCTTCAACCAGAGCCAAATTTTTTATTCTCAGATAAGTCAGCATCTTCCTGTGAACCTTTCCGGATCTGAATTCAGCTTGCCCAAAACCTATTCGGTCACAATAAATTTATTTTGAGATAAACTCCCGCTCTCCTGCGGCTATCTTCGACTATCATTACCCAATCTTATTTCAAGTTCAAGTTCAATTAAGGTATATTCCGAAGTTAAAAAGAAATCACAGGCAATTCCTGAATATAGGCAAATAAATATTTTTGATTCACAATTTCTCTTTCTGGGAGCATAATCTCAAAGAGCGATCTGCAGATCGGACAATGCTCTCTTTTTGATATCTGAAGCAGTGTAGATATACTCCGCTCTGAGCTCTTCATTCAGTGACAGATACAACAATTCTTCTGATCTAATACAATGAGCTTTAAATTCTGTTTTCTGGGAACTGGAACCTCTCAAGGAGTTCCACTCATCGGAGTTGATTATCCTGATGATTTTTTAAACGACCCCAAAAATAATCGCCTGAGACCCTCTATCTATATTCATACAGACCAAACTTCTCTAGTGGTAGATACTGGTCCTGAATTCAGGCTTCAAATGCTTCGAGAAAAAATTCGCTGGCTTGATGCAGTCCTTATTACTCACGCTCATGCTGATCATATTATGGGAATGGATGACTGTCGTCGTTTTTGCGATCTGCGCCCCAGTAAAACATTGCCTGTTTATGCCATCCAAGAATCGATGGATCTCCTGCGTAAAATATTTTTCTACGCTTTCCGAGAAGGACCGCATCCCGCAGGATACTTTGTACCGGAACCTCATATCGTAAACTCAGAATTTCAGATTGGAGATCTAACCATTCGTCCACAATTACTCGATCATATCTATATCACATCCTGTGGATACCTTTTTATTCAGAATGGAATCAAAAAACTCGCCTACCTTACAGACTGTAAATACATCTCAGATCAAGTTTTTGAAGAGGTTCGGGAAGTAGAAGTAGCGGTGCTAGATGGATTGCGGCTACGCCCCCACCCAACTCACATGAATCTGGATGAAGCGCTTGTTGCGGCAGATCGCATCAGAGCCAAACAAACATATCTTACACACCTTACCCATGAATATAACCACCATGTACATCAAGCTCAAATATCACAGCATCATCCCACTGTTCAGCTAGCATGGGATGGCCTCTGGGTAGAAATTTCATAATTGTTTAGAGATTAAAACGATAGAATCCTCAAAAATAAAAATTTATTTCTCATTTCTAGAAATCAAATTTACAAAATTAGCAAAAATTACAATCTACTTCTAATCAATCCTCTCCTTATTCTCTAAAAGAGAGAACAGATTTTGGTTTAACTCCATGCTTTTCTCAATCAGTTTTCATTGCTCGATTGAAGAAATCATAGAGAAGAAAGAGTGCAGGATTTGGCAAATAATTTTCTGTTATCGCATCGATATTCTTTGATGTAGACTCTTTCTTCATCAATTTCAGAGTGGTGGCTGCAGTTTCATCCAGGCTAAATTCAAACAGACAGATAGAACCCTATATTTCCAGCAAACAATTGCTCTAGCCAAAATAAAATTCAATTCTCTGTTAACTCTATAGCGAATAGATAAACCAGCGCACATCTTGCACAAAATTTCTAAAGGGAAGGAAAGAAGTAGATAGAGTGGGATGAGTGGAGAAAAAAAGAAGAAGCGATGGAGTAACAGAGACTTCATCGCTTCTTAAAGAAAAACCCCGGCAACGACC
>CALXMK010000001.1 GCA_944389455.1 uncultured Verrucomicrobiota bacterium | reverse complement strand
CATCAAGACTTTTGAGTTCCCTCCACCTGTCACTACTTGGCCTTCATTGCTTTCTCTCAGCTCTCTTGCAGGAATTGCTCTGAAAAGTGTATCTAGATTAATACCTCGATTCGCCATCTCTAAATATCGATCATTCGACCGGGGAGATTTTGCACTGACTACAAATTCGCTTCCCTGCTCATTAAACCAGGCCAACTGCATTGGACCTTCTACTCTTCCTCCTTCTGCAAAACCTCCAAAACTAGCTAAAACACCCATGAGAATTGCTGCTCCGATCAGCGCTGCAGTGACAAAATAGGTATCTATAAGCAATATGAATTTACTAAGGTTTTAAAAAAGAAAAGATATTTTAGTTTATTTTATTTCCTCCTTTATTCATTTTATTCTAATAATTATTATTTAAAACTAGACATGGAGTTGCATTTATTGTTAGAGTCTTCCAGTCATAGGACTAAAATAACAAGAGTAGGAGTAAAATATGGATATCATTTTTAACTGCCCAGAGTGTGGACAAGAACTGGTTGTAGATTCTTCTTATGCCGGAGAAGAAATCGAGTGTCCAGAATGTTCAAATCAAATTATAGTTCCTGAAGAAGGAATTGAAGATGGAACGGATAACGAATCCGAAGAGAATGAAGATGAGAAGCCTGCTCAGTCTTCCAACGAGAATTCTCCACCCTTACCGGGAGGAGTAATCAATGCTATGGCAACCTCCGCAGCTGCTCGAGAGCATAAAGTATTCTCTGTTCCGGTTCATGATGGTCCAACTTCAGAACCCTTGATCAAAAAGCCCCAAAGTCCATTAAATATTGTGGCAAAAAAATGGGAAAATGGAGTTGCTGTTAAAACTATTCGCAGAATTGACTGCATGGAAGTTGGAAAAGATCATTTTGATGAAAAAGTAACCGAGTTTATTAATACTATCGGCTACGAACGTATCTTAAACATACAATCAGTTTCTTATACTACTCAAGATTTGGCAACAAAAGCTTTAATGACAGATTTTGGAGTTTTGATTGTATATAAAATTCCTGAAAAATAAATTATAATTTCTTAATGCAAAAGGAGATGATTTAAGTTAGCAATCATCTCCTTTAATAATTATTAAAAATAATTCAACAATCCTATTCTAAAGCTTTTTGATAGGCGGTTTTAAGATTTTCGACTGATTTCTCCCAATTTAACTCCTTGATAAATCGGTCTCTACCCGATATCCCCATCCGAAGCCGCTCCGGCTCATTGTCCAACAGCTCAATGATCTTAGCAGCCAAAGCCTTTCCAGAGTTTTCCATTACATAGGCCGATGCGTCTTGCGCAGATGCCCTTCCCTCTTTCAAATTAAACATCACCTGTGGTTTACCAAACGCCATGTATTCCAACACCTTATTCATTGTGCAATGATTGTTGTAGGAATTGATAGGATCTCCGGAAACACCTAAATCCATGGTTTTTAATGCTGTAAACAAAAATTCATTTGAAACTCTTCCCGGCATATCCACATACTCCTGCAATCCTTTTCTAACTCTCTCCTTCAAAAGATTCTCATACTCTGGACCACATCCCATAAGCAAAAAGTGAATATCTTTTCTTCCTCTCACATTTATAATTTCATCTGCCGCATCCAAAATATATTGAATGCCATCCGCGTTTCCCATTACCCCTACATAGGCAACTAAAAACTTCCTTCCTTTCTTTAACGACATATTGGACTCTACATCTCCAACATGAATGGCAGGCGCAGTACGAACAACAAAAACATTCTCTAATTTCTTCTTTCCCCTCTGTAATGCAATCTCTTTGACAGATTCATTTGTAGCTAAAACCACATCTGCAAAAAAGTAAGTTATTCTCTCAGCACAACGCACGGCCCAATAAAAAATTCCTCTATTGCCAAACTTAGCTTCGAAAAATTCAGGCCATACATCATGTACATCATAAATGACTTTAACACCTAACAGCTTAAAAGGAATTGTGTTAAGAAATAAAATATCCGGAGGATTGCAAAGATGAATTAGTTTAAAACGATGTCTCCACCATACCTTCCATATTAAGCGGAATTCACCCCACAAAGCACTGGCATATTCAATAAAAAAACCTAAAAAACCTCCTGCTTCACCAGAAATCCAATGACGATAGATATGTATTCCATCCAAGAGCTCTTCTTTTTCTATATATCCGCGCATTTGCGGACAAATTACAGAAACTTCATATCCGGCATCTCTCAATGCACAAGATTCTTGCCAAACTCTTCTATCTAGTGGAACCGGCAAATTTTCCACAATAATTAAAATAGACTTTTTTTTCAAAACGCTCTTTTGTTAATATTTGCGAAATTCTCTGGCAAATCCCAGTGAGGTTTGGGATCTTCATCTAAAGAATCAGAAGACAATCCTTGTGAAAACTTCAGCCACGCCAGTGCCCCGATCATCCCAGCATTGTCAGCACATAGTGGACCAGTAGCAACTTTCAATTGAAAATTACGTACTTTACAAGCTTTTGATAAAGCCGCTCTTAATTGGCTATTGGCGCTCACACCTCCTGCCATTGTAATACAAGAAACTTTTAAATTCTTTGCTGCTTGAATTACTTTACCAACTAAAACCTCTACTATTGCTGCCTGGACACTCGCACAAATATCATAAAGGAATTGATCCTCCTCTATTAATTTAGGATTTTCTTCCAAAAAATAACGTACTGCCGTTTTAAGTCCGCTGAAACTAAAGTCATAGCTCTTATCATGGAGCATTGGACGTGGAAAAAAATATGTTTGAGGATTACCTCTTTGGGCTAATTTATCCATCAAAGGACCTCCTGGATACTTTAACCCAAGCAACTTTGCTGTTTTATCAAAACACTCCCCTGCAGCATCATCCAAAGTTCCACCCAAGACTCTATGTCTCAAAGGCTCTTCCACTAAAACAAGAAGAGTATGCCCTCCGCTGACAATTAATCCAATTGAAGGTTTAAAATCATCCAGAGAAATCTTATTTTCATTAATCCAAGCAGAATAAAGATGTGCCTCATGATGATGTATTCCCATAAATGGGATTTTCAAAGCTCTAGCCATCGATTGGCCTGCTCGTAGCCCTGTCATCAATGCTCCAGGTAAACCAGGACCTCTGGTGGCGGCAACACAATCAAGATCAGATGGCTTAATTGAGGCTTTGTTCAGAGCTTCTCGAACAACAATAGGGACATTTCGCAAATGTTCTCGTGTTGCCAATTCGGGAACTACTCCACCATATTGGGCATGAAGCTCTATCTGAGATGAAATAATATTTGAGACAATATAACCATCTTCAATAACGGCAGCACTAGTCTCATCGCATGAGCTCTCTAATGCCAGTAACTTCATAAAATACGGCAATCTTCCGATTTTAGACTTTAATCTTTTTTACTCTTTAGAATAAGAACTCCCTTCAACAAATCATGTGCCCTTTCCAACTGGATGTCTTTAACTCCTTCTGCAAAAGTTCGTTTCTCCTCACTCATACTCTTGAAGATATCTTCGGATCCGCCTAATCTTCTTATATACAAGACCTCTTCTTCCTCAGGTGTCATAGGAATTAAAATATCTGGGGTAATACCTTTTTCATGAATCACTTTATGACTAGGAGTATAATATTTTGCTGTTGTAAGCCTCAAAGCAGATCCATCAGGCAACGGAATAAGAGTTTGAACAGAACCTTTTCCAAAAGTTTGATCTCCAACAATAATTGCTCTTTTACAGTCTTGCAAACATCCAGAAACAATTTCGGAGGCACTCGCGCTGGATCCATTAACTAAAACAGCTATCGGTACTCCAGGAATTCTATCTTTACCGCGAGAATAATACTCAACTTTAGGATCTACACGTCCTTCTGTAGAAACAACGAGCTGACCACGGGGTAAAAACATTTCACAAATTTTTGCAGCTTGATCCAGTAATCCACCAGGATTATTTCTCAAATCAATAATTAATCCTTCCATTTTCTGCTCTTTAAATTTATCAATAGCCGCTGATAAATCGTTTGCAGTCTGCTCTCCAAAACCAGTTAAACGGACATAACCAATCTTATTGGTATCTACATTAAAATCTCTTTTGCCATTTATATCTTTGACCGTATCAACTTTAATGATTTCTCGTTTGATCGTAATCTCTTTTACCAATCCATTGGATGGTCTAGAAATCGTAATTGTCACTTCAGTCCCCGGTTCCCCTCTAAGTTCTTTTACTGCTTCATCCAAAGTCATCTTCTGTGTCATTTGATCACCAATTTTGATAATCTTATCGCCTGGCATCACTCCTTCCCGATAGGCCGGCCCATCTTCCGTTGGAGCAATGGCTGTTAATGTGTTATCTCGAATGCTAACCTGAATGCCTACTCCCCCAAAAGAACCTTGAGTATCCGTTTTTAATGCTTTAAAAGCGTCCTCTGTCATAAAATCACTGTGAGGATCTAAGGAATTAAGCATTCCTTCCAGTGCCCCTTGGATTAAGTCATCATAAGAGACTTTATCTTCATCCACATAATCAGAACGGACTCGTTCCATAACCTGAGTAAAGACCTCCATACTTTTATACGCAGAATCTCTCTCATCTTTAGATTCTTCTTGGGCAGAGCTATACAATACAGCTCCATAAAACACATTTACCGCTAATACTCCAAATAATATGCCATGAATCAGATGTTTCTTCATATTTCTCAAGTCGACACCGACGTCCTTTATTCTATTCATTTCAGTATCATGGATGCAAGAAAGACATTTTAAATTTAATTTTCTTGGACTTTTAAGTAATAAGAAGATAAAATTAAGCGACTTGCTAAAACTATGAACAGTGAAATCAAAATTCAGCCTTTACAAAATCCTATAGATCAAAATGAAATTGAAAGAATTAAAGCGTTAGACAGATATGATGTTTTAGATGATGAATTTACCGATGATTTTAGAAATCTTCTCCAAGTCGCATCTGCTCTCTTTAAAGTTCCAATGGTATCTATCAGTTTTGTTCATGAAAATCACATTAGCCAACCTGCTACCTGGGGATATCAATCTCGAAATTGTTCTCGCAAAAATTCTTTTTGTGAAGAAGTTTTTGCTCATCGCGGTCAAGTTGTCATCATTCGAGATGCAGTAAAAGATCCTCGGTTTGAAAACCATGAATATGTTATCAATGCACCATACATCCGTTTCTACGCAGCAGCCCCACTACAAACAGAAGAAAATCTTTATATCGGATGTTTGGAAATTATGAATACTACTCCCGGAACTCTAAACGAAACTGAAATAAAAATGCTTGCGACGTTAGCTAAGCAGATTATGTATCGATTAGATCTTTCCTATCGTTTCTATAGTCTTCAGAAGGCACGTTCATTCTATCAATCTTTAGTTGATAATTTACCAGAATCTATCTGCATCCTGCGCAAAGATTTAAATGGAAACTTTACATTTGGAAATAAAAACTTCTGCAAACTTATTAATAAAACATCTCAAGAAATTATTGGCACAACAGATTTTGATTATTACGAAAAAGAACAGGCCGAAAAATATCGTCTCGATGATGAAAAAGTTATCAATACAAAAGAATCACTTATTATCAATGAGGCAAATACTGATGCAAACGGGAAAAAACATTATGTTCATGTCATAAAGATGCCTCTTTTTGAACCGGATAATCCATATGAATTAGTTGGACTGCAATGTATTTTCTGGGATGAAACACAGAGAATTGTAGCGGAGGAAGAAGCAAAAACTCATAAAAATTTTCTTCAGTGTCTTATGGACATGAGTGCCGACTGCATTTATTTCAAAGATAAGGAATCCAAATTTCTTCATGTCAGTCAGTCTATGCTTAAACACTTTGGGGTAACTAAACAAGAGGACATGCGAGGTAAACGGGATTCGGACTTCTTTACTTCATCACATGCTAAATGCACTGTCAAAGAAGAACAGGATATCATGGAAAAAAATGAACCCATTGTAGGAAAAGTTGAACACGAAATATGGAAGGATGGAAGAGAAACATGGTCTCTCACTAATAAGGCTCCCCTGAAAGATGCTCAAGATAAAACTATCGGAACCTTTGGCATTAGTAAAGACATCACAAAATTAAAAAAGACTGAGGAAGAGCTTAAAAAGGCTCGTGATAAGGCGTTAGAAGCTACTCGGCTGAAATCCGAATTCCTAGCTAATATGAGTCATGAAATCCGCACTCCTATGAATGCTATTATCGGAATGACAGAACAATTAGGGATGACAAAACTTAACTCGCAACAGCGTGAGTTTCTCTCTTACATTAACAATAGCTCCAATTCACTTCTTGCCATTATCAATGATATCTTAGATTTCTCAAAAATTGAAGCAGGTAAAATGACAATTGAACTCATTGATTGTAGCCTGCATCAAACGATTGCTGATACTGTTTATCCCCTTACTCGTTTGGCAGATGAAAAACATCTCGAACTTCTTACACAAATTGATGACAATGTTCCAGACTGGGTGCTAGCCTCTCCAGATCGGATTCGACAAATTCTGACAAATCTAATTGGAAATGCGATTAAATTTACTATTTCAGGAGAAATCCTACTTCAAGTATCCTTATTGAAGAAAATAAACGATCAATGCTGGGATATCCAATTTTCAGTAAAAGATACAGGGATAGGTATTCCTGAAGATGTCATTCCTAAGTTATTTACTGCATTTTCACAAGCCGATGGCAGTACTACACGCAAATTTGGAGGAACCGGGCTTGGTTTAGCTATCTGCAAACAGCTTGTCAGCCTGATGAAAGGTTCTATTTCCGTAACCAGTAAACCAGGGAAAGGATCCACTTTCACATTCCACATACCGATTAAACAGGCTCAATCTAAAAACACCCAAGACAATAATATTCCAAATACCAATTGTATCTTAAGAAAGAGATGTCTAATCGTAGATGATAATAAAACCAATCGTCAAATTGTTCGAATTAACCTTGAACACTTTGGGGCGGAAGTTATAGAAGCTGAAAACGGGAGCCAAGCTTTAGCAATATTAGAAAAATATAAGCTAACTAAAATTCCTCTTCATTTTGCCCTGCTTGATTATCAAATGCCGGAGATGGATGGATTGCAATTAGCACAGAAAATTCGAGAAGATGAATACTACTCCAATATGTCACTTGTACTTCTGACTAGCGTATGCAGCATTCAATCGGCTCAAATCCTCACACAATCAGGAATTAATCGTTTTTTAATTAAGCCTATCCGCAAACAGAAATTACTTGAGTGTCTCTTGAGCATTATGAATAACAGACCACAACCTGAAATTCTCTCACAACAATCCTCTTATGAAATCAGCAGAAGAGTTCCCGATTTAAATGAACAAGATCTTCAGAAACTAGCCTCTCTTAAGATACTCATTGTCGAAGATATGGAATTAAATCTAAAAATCCTTCAGATGCAGCTTTCTCAGATGAATCTTCATGCTGAAAATGCATCTAATGGAGAAATCGCTGTAGAAGCCTTTAAACAACAGCACTACGACCTTATTTTCATGGATTGTCAAATGCCCAAAATGGATGGTTATCAGGCAACTCGACTTATCAGAGAATTTGAATCAAAAAATAAAACAAAAAAACCTGTATTCATCGTAGCTATGACTGCCAATGCATTAGAAGGAGATCGGGAGAAATGCCTATCTGCTGGCATGAATGATTATTTAACAAAACCCTTCCGCCAAAATGACTTGAAAGCATTTCTTGCACGCTTTACACAAAAATTTTTCCAAGAAGAAGATCCCCCTTCTCCTTCTAAAGAGACTTCAGATTCTTCAGAAAAAAATAAGCTAACATCTCCTGAAAAAGAAATTTCAGCTTCTGCCTTTCCAATTCCTCCGGATGAATTTGATATGTCATTTTTAGAAGGACTTCGCATGATGGAACAGGAGAACGTCCAAAATCCGTTGAAAGAAGCCTGCCAATATTTTTCTGATGATGCCCAGAGAAATACTCAGCCACTTGTCGAAGCTGCACAGCAAAATGACTTTGATAAAATCAGACTCCATTCTCACGGATTGAAAGGAATTTGCCTTAACCTAGGTGCTCAAAAAGCTGGAAATCTATTTCTTGAAATAGAAACTTCGGCCCGCAAAAAAGAAAACAAAGATTATATATCACTTATCAAACCAGCATTGGATGAACTAGAAAAAGTTAAAAAATTCTTTATCGCCTATGTTAATTTCTGCGAAAAATCTCCACAATAAAAAGTAGACATATAAAAGATAATCCTCTCAACAATGGAGAGGATTATCTTCTATGTCGCAAAAAACTATTCCTGATAAAATCAAAAATTTCCCCTTGTAAGAGCAAATTTTTTCTCATCTAACAGGGACCAGAGCTGTTCTCCTGAAATTTTCTTTTCCAACAATTGCCTATAAAGATAAATAACTTCTTTGGTCTCTGATGCTGATTCAGTTGTAAACTCTAATCGGAATTTCCTTATTCCTAAATCAATTAACTGCTCTACTGATTTACAAGCTGTCTGGATTCTAGAATTAAAAATCGTATTACGACATCCTTGATCTGTTAAAATAATATGTTCTTCTGAAACGCGGTCTCTTAATGCAAGATGATGATGTTCACACGGCATCCCGCAGTGAGGAAAATGTTGTGCATGGGATAAGTGTCTACAATAAAGACAATAAGCTGTGTAAAAAAGAGGAATACGCTGATGCAAAACAAATTCAAACCACAAAGGCGGAATTTGAGAACACAATTCTGCAATTTGAGAAATATTTAAATCATAGGAAAAAGTCAGCCATTTCAGATTCCAATTATTTTTATAGTAATCAGCAGACAAAGAGTTAGTTATATTTAAGCTAAAATCACCACAGCAATTCACTCCCTGAAAATATTGCAGCTGATCGGGATTTCTTATCAATATACCATCAGATTTTACTCTTTTCCCTGCTTCTAGAGTGGATTCCTCTCCTGGCATAAAAATACGAGGCAAAAAGAAAAAAATCTTCGGAATTGGTTTTGAATTAATATATTTTGATAAACTCAACTCACATTTTTTAAGAATTTCTGGTGTACAATATATCAAGTCAACATCAGCCCTCAATGCTGCAACAAATTGTTCAGTGCTTCTAACTAATACGGATAGAGACCATTCTTCAGATTTTTTATCCTCTCCTATAGAAATTGAATTTCTAATAGATGAATTTTTCTGGGAATACATCTGCCATTTTACAGAAGTCCTCCTTTGAGAAATCAGTTCTTCACAGAGAGTTCTTCTTAAAGAATTTAGTTCACTAAATGGCAAGATGCAATCCTCTGGTAACTCCGAATCAAGGTTTTCTAACTGAAAGGGAGTATCACCTAGCCTTCCTAATTGCTGTCTTAACACATCCGGAGTTAATCCTTTTGAATTAGCTTTCAGAAGAATGCTTTTAGATTTCCCGACAACTGTTCTTCCCTGCTCATCTGAAAATGTTAATGACAGTCTCGTTCCAAAATCACCTTTAACTCTACAAAAAAGAGGCTTTCGAGTAAATTGTTTGAAGGTACTATAACTCTGTCGTAGCGACTTTTCTAATTCAGGAGAACTAGTTTTATAAACTAAATTCCCCTCTTTTAATTTGTCACATTGAAACAACTTACGGGAAAACTCGAGAAGATACTTTTTGCCCTGTTTGGAAACATGATAGACATTTCCAGCTTGAATCGTTCTCTCCGTTTTTTGATCAGCAAAAGCCAATCCCTCACCAGGAATTATTGAATAATCTGATTGAACCAAAACCTTGTCTTTAGAAGTAGAAATAACTTTTCCAATAAGAGCTCCCTTATTTGCAGAATATTTCCCTGGACAAAGAGATTGATGTTGAACACCTTCCAACCATCCATTTCCAAGACCTCGAGAGAAAATTACTTCTATCTTATGACGGTTTAAATTTGCAAACTGTTTCAATTTCTTTCTACATAGAGAAAGTGAAAAATCTTTCTGATTAACTTCCTCCCATACTAAATCAATTGCTTCACGATAAATCCTTGTAATATTTGCTACATAAGAAGGACTTTTGAGCCGACCCTCAACTTTAAAACATGTAACTCCTGCTAAAATTAAATCCGGAATCTTTTCTAAACCTATTAAATCTTTTGGACTTAACAAATAACAAGGAATATTAGATACAATTTTTCCATCAACAATCAGCTGATAAGGCAAACGACAGGGTTGTGCACATTCACCTCGATTAGCAGAACGTCCTCCTAACGTTTTACTTGCAACACATTGTCCTGAATAACTAATGCATAAAGCTCCATGAATAAATACTTCCAAAGGAAAAATTTCACACTCTTTAGAATCTCTTCCTAATTTTCTCTCTTGCTGAATCCTATAAATTTCAGATATAGAACATTCTCTCCCTAATGCAACCAACTCCACCCCAAAGTTTTCCGCAAATTTAATTCCTCCAGAAGAAGTAAGGCTCATCTGAGTAGAACCATGAATTGGAAAATCAGGAGAAAGATCCCGAATTAGTCTACAGATTCCTATATCTTGGACAATAGCTGCATCTACTCCAGACTGAATTATTTTTCTTAAAAGAAACTCTGCCTCAGAAAGTTCATTTTCAAAAATAAGAGTATTAAAAGTAACATATCCACTTACGCCCCATTCATGAAGAAACCTCATCAACTCCGGTAATTCAGAAAACGTAAAGTTATGTGCGCGCATCCGCGCGTTAAAGCGATCAATACCAAAATATACGCTGTCAGCGCCGTTGGCAACAGCTGCATCCATGCACTCTCTGTCCCCAGCAGGCAGCAACAACTTAGGTTTAATTATTGAATCGGAATGAAATTTTGAGTTTTTCAACTTCATTTATCCCGACTATTTAGCAGATACACTTGTGTCTTCCAAATAAGCGGCAATGTTATCTGCCATCTCATGAGCAAAAATAATATTATCACTCAAAGCTGGGCCTTTTACACAATTACCTCCTATATAAAAGCCAGGACATGTATGCTGAAGATTAGCAATATGATCTTTAAACTTTCCATATCCAATCTCATATTGAGGGATCGCTCTTTCATGATAATAAGTATACTTAAATACAGGATTCCCTTGGATATAAAGCAATTTACATAAATCCTCATGAACCATCTTAGTTAATTCTTCAGATGGCAATCTAGCCAAATTAGGCTGTCTCAATCCTCCAACATAAGTGGACAGTGTTATATATCCAGAAGGGGCTCTACCTTCAAAAAGTGAAGAGCTAAAAAGTGTTCCTAAAATGTTAAAATGCTCTATGCCGGGGATGAGCATACCAAATCCCTTAGTTGTATTTCGAACATCTTCCTCCTTATAACCTAAAATGACCGATGCAACTGGAGAATAATTTATCTCTCCAAATAATTTTAATGAGAGACCAGAAGGATGTTCAAACTCAAGTTTTTCCAACTCATAGGCAGGGATAGCTACTAGAACTACCTCATACTCCTTTTTCTTTAATTCTCCTTTTTCTGAATAACAAATTTCCCACAGAGAATTTTGATAACGTATCTTCTGCAATTTAGCCTGACAATGTAGATTATCTCCCAATTTAGCACTAATTGCATCAGTCAATGTTTGTAACCCTCTATCGAAGGAAAGCACTCTAGCTTCCTGCTTTGATGTCTCACCCTTGCGTTTGCGTTCTCTTGCTCCTAAAATCTGTGCCCGTAAAAGAGAACCATATTTTTGCTCCGCACGATATAATTTGGGGAATCCATGCGGGACAGATAACCGTTCAGGATCTCCTGCAAAAATACCTGCAACTAAAGCATCAATTGCATAAGTAAGAAATTCTTTACCAAATCTTCTTCTTACAAAATGAGCAATTGTTTCTTCATATTCGTTTTTCCATTTAGGACGAAGCATCTCAAGAATTAAATTGAATTTTGCATTCCAGCTGAAAAGCGAGGATGAAAAAAAAGCAAGAGGTTTGGATGGCATCTGAATCATCTTTCCCCCTCTTACCAAAAAACGTGCCTCTCCAACATCTCTTGCCGGACACAGATGCGGTTCCAGCCCTAAAGCCTTGATCAAATTAATCAGCTTAATATTTGTATTTAATAAAGTATTGGGGCCTAATTCAGAAAGATACCCATCTTTGTATACGCTCTGAATAACTCCTCCCGAACGATTTGATTCTTCATAAAGATCTACCTGATATCCTTTTTGCTTTAACTGAAAAGCCGAAGTTAACCCAAAAATACCCGCACCAATAACTGCAATCGATTTCATATTGTTCGCGAAAATTTCTTTTGTTTATCAGATTTTAGATAAACATCAAAACTCATTGCTATATTTCTGATAAGAAGACGCCCCATATCCGTTATTTTAAGAAAATCTGGAGAAAGAACTAATAACCCATCAGATTCCATCTCCTTTAGAGACAAAAGCTCTGGTTTAAAGTACTGTTTAAAATCAATATCAAGTAATTTGCTCATACGATGATAGTCTAGCTCCAAATCACACATTAATCTCATAATGGTTTGGTGTCTTATCTGATCATCACGTGTAAGAATATAAGCTTTTTTCTGAGGAATTTCTCCTTTATTTAAACGACTGTAATAAAGCAGAAGATCTTTTTCATTTTGCCAATAAGCTGAATTTGTCTGTGAAATTGAAGACATCCCAAAAGAATAAATATCAGCTCCCGCATGTGTACTATATCCCTGAAAATTTCGTTGAAGTGTTTTATTTTTTTGAGCAAGTGCTAACTCATCAGTTTCACGAGCAAAATGATCCATTCCAATATAGACATAACCATTGGATGTTAGTTTTTCAATAGTCAACTTTAAAATAGCCATTTTCTCCTCCGGCCTCAATGGAGTCAAAACAGCCTGTGCCTTTTTTAGCCATGGCACATGTGCATAATTAAAAACAGCAACTCTATCTGGTTTAAACTCTAAGACCTTATCTAAAGTCTTGTCAAAACTTATACACGTCTGTTTTGGTAATCCGTACATTAAATCAATATTAATAGACTTAATTCCTGCCGCTCTTGCCCATTCAACAGTTTGTGCACTTTGTTGATAAGTCTGCACTCTATTGACTGTTTTCAATACTTCCTGATCCAAATCCTGTACCCCAATGCTGACTCGATTGAAACCAATCTCTGCATAAACTTTGATTTTCTCTTCTGAAACTGTCCGTGGATCTATCTCAATACCTCCTTCATAAGAGTTCATAAAACAAAAACGCTGATGAATATATTCTCCTAATTTTCGGATCTCGTCTGCCATAAAAAAAGTAGGAGAACCTCCCCCAAAATGAAGCTGTACCACTTTTCTGTCTGAAGAGATGAAAGGAGTCACCATCTCCAGCTCTTGATTCAAATAATATAAATATTCTTTAGCGGCAACCTGTGACTGAGTAATTACATTGGTACAGCCACAATACCAGCAAAGCTGTCTGCAAAAAGGCAAGTGAAAGTAGAGTGAAATCGGTTTTCCACTATTTTCTTCATTGCTGCGAATAATCTCCTTACGGATAGAATCCCAACCTATTTCATCTGTAAAATGGGGTGCCGTCGGATATGAAGTATAACGGGGACCAGGAACATCATATTTTTGAATCAAATTAAGATCGACTTTAAGTTTTGCCATATCTCTTATACTAACATCTTTTAATCAATTTTTAGATTTCGGCTTTAGCGGCATCTAAAAGAGCCTCTATGCATTCCAATTTACTGTCAGGCAACAGGCCATGTCCTAAATTCAGAATAAATCCATTCTCGTCAAGCATATTTTTCCGCAAACTAAGTACATTCTCGTAGACTTCCGATGGATCTCCTTTCATAAGTTCTGGAGAGATATTTCCTTGGACACAACGCATTATACCCACTTCTTTTTTAACTTCTACAAGAGATTGTTTCCAGTCAACAGATAAAACTTTTACCGGAATTGAAATAAAATGGCGCCACACTCTACCTTTGCAATAAACTATCATATTGCGTTCAATTCCCAATCTCTCCAGAATAAGAGCGATATATTTACCTGAAACATTCCAGTAGTCCTCTTCGGGGACTAAATGGGATAAACTGTCAAAAATCTGTGCCGCATCAATTCCTTGTTCCCACTGCAACAAGAGATAATCAATAACTCTTTCCGAAAGAAGTGACATAAAATGATCAAATTGAACAGGATTATTATGATACCAATCTAAAGGGCGTAAAACGCTATCCGAAGAGGGGGAGCTACCTTCCATCATAAAACAAGCTAAAGTCCACGGAGAACCCGCAAATCCTAAAAAAGCAGTCTCACCTTTTAGCTCATCCTTAATAATCCCCATTGCTTCAACAAGATAAGTGAGATTCTCTTTTTTTAGAGGTGGGACTAAATATTTACAAAAATTCTCAGGGGTTATCTGAAAATCCATTCGGATTCCATTTTCTGAGGTAAAATTATATCCTTGCCCTAAAGCCTCAGGAAGAGAAAGTATATCCGCAAAAAGAATTGCCGCATCAAAACCAAATCTTAAAATTGGTTGAAGTGTAATTTCTGCACAAAGTTTTGGAGAATGAGTCATGCTCAAAAATGAATACTTTTCCCTTAATGCCCTATACTCCGGTAAAACTCGCCCCGCTTGACGCATAAGCCAGACTGGCGGTCTATCAATTTTTTCACACTGAAGTGCTGAAAGAAAGCGCATCCTCCCCATCATACTTCAATTAATTTACATTTATAAAACTTATTTAAAAAGGAAAAAGTTATTTTTGCAAAAACAACACTTTTATCCTTTTAATTCTCGATGAGATTTGGTAAAAACAGCAAGCGATGTTAAAACGCTGGTGTGCAATTATTGGAATTAGTGCTATTTTAGCAGGTGCTTATTATATACACGCTGCAGAATTTGTCTGCACAAACGGAGAAATTATTAACGGAGAACCCATTTCCTTCAAAGAGGAAGGTGTCGTTTTTCGTAAAGATTCTGGAGGATATACAGACCTTATTCAGTGGCCTCGCTTTACGCAAGACAGTCTCAAAAGTTTGGTCAAATATCCTGATCCAATGGCTAAACTTTTTGGGGAAGTATTCATTGAAGTTCCTCTCGATCTAAAAGCGAAGGAAGTAAAACCTCCACCGAAAATTATTGTAAATGAAGTAGAAAAGCTTAATTACTATCATCCAGATCCTGGCTTTGTGAGTGCTTGGATTACGCCTGCTGGACTTTTTATCTTAGGGATGCTTTATCTTGGTAATTTGGTAGCAGCATTTAGTGTTGCTCGTTTTCGCCGTAAACAACCGGCCCTTGTCTGTGGGGTTTCAGCTGTATTACCTGTGATCGGCCCTGTTATTTTCCTGACTCAGCCTGAATCTGAAGAAGAAATTGAGGAACCAGAAACAGTTATTGAAGAGACTCCGGCCCCAGCCCAATCCGAAGTCAAAAAACCGGAAGAAGGTATTGGCGGAGATATGGCATCCAAATTGATGACACGGGTAGCAACGGTTAAAGACAGCAAAGCTATCGGCTACCAACCTGCTGTATATACTAAAGGTCAGATCACTTTCAACAAGCGTTTCTTTGAAACTAAATTCCCCACTTTTTTCCGTCCTGTCTTAGGTGAAAAAGAAAAAAGTGTTATGTTTGTAATTACCACTGTAGATGGAAAACAGATAGAAGGGATACGTTATTCTCGAGTAACAGTATCTGATATTTATCTTGTCCCCATGAATGATGAGGGTGAAACTCCTATCACTATTTCTCAAATTGAAAGTGTGGAGGTTAAACCCCGCGCTTAAATACAAATAAAGAAAAAGCACTATTAAAGAAAAGCGGCAAAGAATTTGGAATTTTTTGCCGCTTTTTTCTCTTTATTTCTTGTTATCCATTTACGAAGCAGAACCTCCAATATAAATTCTAGGAACCCTATAATTTAGAGAAGTCAATATTTCCCATGGAATTGTATTTGCCCATTGTGCAACCTGTGTAATACTAATCTCCTCTTCTCCCTGTTTCCCGATTAAAACACATTCATCATCACAGTCAACATCCGTTACAGAGGAGACATCTACGATCATTTGATCCATTGTAATTCTCCCTAAAATCGGACAACGTCTGTTCCGAATTAAAACATAACCTTTCCCTGAAATTGTTCTATGATAACCATCTCCATAACCTGCCGTCAAAGTTGCTACCTTCATTTGACGCTCAGCTGTAAATGTATGCCCATAGCTAATCGTTTTCCCAGGCTGTATTGACTTAATAAAAGAAACTTTACACTTCAAAGAAAGTGCGGGACTCAAAAAACGTTGAATCCGATGAGTAATTATTCTTTCTCCTGTCGGTACTATTCCATAAAGGATTAAGCCAGGACGAACTGTATTAAATAATTGATTATCCTCAAAAAGGATTCCTGCACTACTGCTAGCGTGCACATAATCCAAAAAAATATTTTTCTTTTTTAAACCATTCACAACTTCTGTAAAAGCTAATAATTGGTTACGAGTAAAAACTTCATCATCCTCCGCTGCTGCCAAATGAGTATAAATGCCCTTTAAAAGCAAATATCTAGAAGTTTCCATTTTTTTTATTTGCTGAACTAATTCAATGGCATCTTTTGGCTCAATCCCCAGACGGCCCATTCCTGTATCTACTTTGACCTGAACCTGAATCGGTCTCTTCATCTCCTCTGCTTTCTTGAGAAATAATTCAGCTTCTTTCAATCTTGAAATAGTTACCATGACATTCATTCGAATCGCATATTCTCTTTCCTCATTTGTACATGCGCCTAACATCAAAATTGGCCACCCGTCTCCTCTTTGGCGAATATCAAATGCTTCCTTTAAATTAGCAACTCCAAAACCATTTGCTCCACAAGTCATTAGATGAGATGCAATCTCCTTTAAACCATGTCCATAGGCATCAGCTTTCACTACCGCAAAAATAGAGACACCATCTCCTACGCGATGAGAAATCCAAGCTAAATTTTGGCGCAAAGCATTTAAATCAATTTCTGCCCAGCAACGTTTTGAATAAAAGCTCATATCGACAATACACGAGTTGTTTTTGTCTTCACAAATTGTACAGGTCTCAAATAAATAGGAGTAATCGATTCTGGACTTTGAAACGCATTCTCACCTTTCTGCTGCAATAGATTTGCGGCCAAGAAAGCTATATCAGAAGCTAAAGGATAAAGAGCCGTTACACTTGGTAAAATATTTTCTAATTCGGGTCCCAATACAGGCAATTTTTTTTCTATAAATATATTAATCTCTTGTTTGGAAATAATTTCAAGAGGTTGAATTAATTCAGGAATTACATTTTTTTCATCATTATTTTTACGATAAACAGCATGATAAAACTCATTTCGCTGAGCATCAACCACCAGATGGAATTCATTGTTAGAAAACAACTTCCCTGCTTGTAGAGCTAATGCCTCAACCGAATTAATTGGAAGAAGGTGTATACCCAAAGCTAAACTCCATCCTTGAGCAAAAGAAATAGATGTCCGAATTCCTGTATAAGAACCGGGCCCAATTCCCAATGATAAAACAGAAACAGAATTATCTTCTAATCCATTCTTAATTAATATGTTATTTATAACCGCACAAATTCCACCTTGCTCTTGATTCACAGAAATTGCCCCAGAAGGTTGATTGTTGTAATCAATATCCATTATTGCACAATCGAGCAAGCAATTCGCATTCATATCCCAAAGGGCTAATGAGCGAAATCGGGTAGAAAAATCCATAGCTAAGAGAATCTCTCTGCTCATAAAATAGTTTTTAGCCTCTTTAAAAAAAACAACCAAGTCTTTTATGTGAAAAGCTGGATTTTTTTTCATATTTGTTTACAATCGTGCTCGTCTATGAAAAGGATTCGTAATTTTTTATTGGCAATAACGGCGGGAGTCTTCTGTGTATTCATCAGCGGATGCATGAATGAAAACTCTCAGACAAATACGGAGACAACATCTACAAACTCTTCTATAGAGGCTCTTAAATCTGAGCCTTCTTCAACTAATAATGTAAATAGTAACAGTAACACCAATGAGGTAAATAGTGATGCTACTACGCCTGCAAACAATAAATATCCTATTGCCATTATTGAAACAAGCAAGGGAAACATGACTATTGAATTATGGAACGATGTTGCTCCTGAAACGGTAGCTAATTTCAAGAAATTAGCTAATGATAAGTTCTATGATACTACAGCCTTTCACCGTATTATAGATGGATTTATGATTCAAGGCGGATGTCCTTACACCAAACCAGGTGCGGACGAATCACTAGCTGGCACGGGTGATCCCGGATATAAAATTAAAGCTGAATTTAACAATCGAAATCATGTTCGAGGGGTTATCTCCATGGCTCGTGCCCAAGATCCTAACTCGGCAGGATGCCAATTCTTTATCTGTACAGGTGATGCTAGATTCCTTGACAAACAATATACCTGTTTTGGAAAACTCATTGAAGGAGACGATGTTCTAGAAAAAATATCTAAAACTCCTGTCAAACTCTCTGCAATGGGAG
The DNA here is from genome assembly GCA_944389455.1 of uncultured Verrucomicrobiota bacterium. Lineage (GTDB taxonomy): Bacteria > Verrucomicrobiota > Verrucomicrobiia > Limisphaerales > UBA1412 > UBA1412. The sequence goes on along the minus strand of CALXMK010000001.1, from coordinate 204,465 downwards.
AAAATAGTCTTCCTACAGAACGAGTGGAGATCAAATCTATTCGAGTTGAGGAAAATAAATAATTTATACATATGAATGAAAATATAAGTAACAAAGTAGCAATTGAAACCAGTGAAGGGAAAATGATTTTGGAACTCTGGCCAGACGTTGCTCCTAATACAGTCGCAAATTTTATCAAATTAGCAGATTCCGGCTTTTATGATAAATCCGCCTTTCATCGAATTATAGATGGTTTTATGATCCAAGGTGGTTGTCCCAATACTAAGCCAGGTGCGAATGAATCATTAGCAGGCACGGGGGATCCTGGATATAAAATTAAGGCTGAGTTTAACAATCGCAATCATGTCCGTGGTGTTATTTCAATGGCTCGTGCCCAACACCCGGATTCCGCCGGATGTCAATTCTTTATCTGTACTGGAGATGCCACATTCCTTGACAAACAATATACCTGTTTTGGAAAGCTGGTAGAAGGAGACGATGTGCTCGAAAAAATCTCTAAAACACCGGTAGGGCCATCTCAAATGGGTGAAAGAAGTCGTCCTCTCAAGCGGGTAGAGGTACTTTCTATTCGTTCCTTAAAGGAATAAGCTAGTTTTATAGCATTCTAATATGCTGTTCTTTTTTAAGAAGAACAGCATATTTTTGCTCTAAAAAAATAATAATAAATAAGATTCTTTTGTAGAGAAAATGAGAAATATTAACTGTATACCCAGCACTGAAAGTGAAAAAGACTCTATCCTTATTTTATTCTTCTCTTTTTCACTTTCTTTATTTCTACACGTGCTTCTTTTCTACTTACAAAAGGAGCCTCAAAGACACTCCAGCATGGGCACATTCTCAGCCAACAGTACCGAATTTTGACTCAAATAGAAATCCGATAGGGGCTTGCAAATCCAGGACATCCTATTCTAAAGAATGCCTAAAACAAACAGTAAAGAAACAGGGTAAAATGCTATTTAGCCAAAGATTAATGACTATTTCCATTGGAAATAGAGAATTCTGATATCATCTTCTGAAATTCGATGGAGCATAGAGCTGAAAACCCTTGTTTGACCATCCAGTTCAGCGTATACCTCCACTTCGAAAACTGTACTTCGAACTCCGCAATAAGTTCCTAATTGCTGAATGACTCCTTCTGAAATTCCAGCCTGTACCAACATATTAACACTGGTAATCATCTCATCATCTTCAGTTCCTTCTATATCATCATAACCACGGCGGAAAGTGATGATTTCACTAGCAATTTCAGGTGTTACACCAGGAAGCATTTGGAGGACCTCTGCAGGCGCCGTATTTATATTTACTGTTCCAGACGAAAGAACACAAAATAGATCCATCATTCCTCCTTCAAAAATACTCTCATCTTCTCTACGCCCTAAATGAATTTCATCAAGATCAATATAAGTACTGGATGGAGATCTTCCTTCCATACGAGCTATACCATAATAAAGCTCCGGAGTTATTCCTTGAATTAACAGTAATTCTGAAATATCATCCAAAGGTCCATTTTTACAATAATAAGGAGGATTCAACCCTAAATAGTATTCATCCTCAGCTCCACTCAATTTCGCATTATCATCTGTATCTATCCAATCTAAAATGGAGTCAGAAACTGTACTAGCTAATGTAGCATCAACCCCCATCACCGAAAGAGCATTTTCAATCAATACATCTGTTGCCGTATTGATATTCATTTTGCGTTCATTATCTGTAATTACTACTGTAAATTTCCCATTTCCCAGATAATTATCCTCCAAAAAAACAAATTCTAAAATATCATTAGTCTCACCAGGCCCACCTGCCCATTTTTGATTCAAGGCATCGCATGGCACATTCATTCCCAATTGTTGACCAAGAACATATCGAGCTAATTCAACACCAGATCTTCCAAGCCACTCTAATTCTGAATCTCCGGCATGATTTTCTGCCAATTTCATCTCTACACGCATAAACCATGTAAAACCGGCTGTCATTACAGATAAAGTGACTATAACAACCAGAACTAAAATCAGCGCAATTCCTTTCTGATTGAGCCTAGTATTTATCTTCTCTTTTGGAAAAAAAATCTTCATTTTGCCCCTTCTTTTCCGTTACTCTTATGGCATGGGTGGTACTGGAGGAGAGCCTCCACCTCTATTTCCACCAGGACGATTTCCTCCTTGTCCTGGAACACCTCCGCCACGTTGATTGACTTCAGTCATATTCTGATTAACAGTCCCTTGAATATCCACGGGAATTTCCCCACCTCCCATCGCGATAATGCGAGAATCCAATTGACTAGGATATCCTCGATCACCATGTCCGTAACCAATAGAAACACGAGTCAACTGTGGTAAAACATTCGTGTTTTCCCAATCAAGGATCCAATCTAATTCATTGGTATCCCAAAATTCCACTTGAAAAAGTGTAATATCTGAAGTCAATTCAATGGGAGGAATTACATCAATATATTCTTCATCCACCAATAATGGCTGCTGATAAAGAATCAAAGAATTTCCTCCGGCATCGTTTCCTTCCACTATATAAGTTATTCTCCGTAATGGAAGTCCATCATAAAGTCCACTTCCTATAAAGCCTGGAGGCAAATAAGAAACAAAGCTCAACGCTGTAAAATCCCCTTCATTATCAACTTCAAAAGAATAGTAATTTGTATTTGCCTGAAAAATACGAGCAGCCATTAGAGATTCGCTTAAAGCCCTCATTCCAACTCGAGTTCTTTGAACTTCAGCAGCTGCATAAGTTGAAGCCTGTTTCCCCATCAATATCAAAGTCCAAATTTCATAGATAGAAAGCAAAATCATTGAAAAAATAAAAATCGAAACCATCATCTCTAATAGAGTGAAAGCTTCTTTTATCCGACAGGATATAGCATTTTTTTTATTACAATTCTCTGCCCTCATTTCATATCAATCTCTGCATTTCTGATTATCGTCCGATCTCTGATTCAGGACGGTAAAGCCATAAGCTCATTCGTTTAGAATCCATGCCATTAAACGCCCCTGGATAAAAAACCTCCACATCTACCTGAAAAAAGCCATTCGTGCTGACTTCATATATTGTTCTTTCCCATGTCCATCCTGGAAATAGATCACCAAAATCGCCTGACTCAGAAATTTCTTCCAATTGATTTGTAATCAAAAGATCATAAACTACTGCAGTAAAATCAACCGGTGTAACATTTAGAGAACGCGCCGCTCTAAGATTGGTATTTAATAATTGCGCAATAGAAAAGTAACACATAAAAAAAATAGACATCGCAAGTAAAATCTCCAACAGATTAAATCCACAACAATCTCCTATCGGCGAAATGCATTTCTTATTTTGATTCAGACTAATTATCATTAAAAAGAAATTCCTCCTCTTCTGTGGCGCATTGGATTCTTAGGGGTAACTAACTCATTCAAATTATCAAAATCAGCTAAACCTGTCACCATATCTACCGAAACACGTCGAAACTCTCCATTCCAGGAAAGAACCACTGTTAACAAATCAGCAGTTCCATTGGCAAAAAAACGTGAAATTACCACATCATTATCTTTATATTCGGTCATATTCACATCTAACATTTCAATTATAAGCTCATCATTTAGAGCATAGCTACTGCTTTTATAAGGGGATCTTTTTAGAACACTTTCAATCGAACCTGACTGTTGGAGTTTAGGTGGACTACTCCAATTCATAGATTCATTCAAATCTTCAGGCATCTCTTCAACCATAAATGTATACTCATATGGGTAAAATTTTACTACCATAGGTGTACTGCGGATAATCGCCATTGCCCTAGCTTGAGCACAGGCTTCCAAGACGTCATTAACTCCTTGTGTAAGAGGATCTCTTTTTTGAAGAGCCTTAAAAGCGGCAGGAATTCCAATTGATGATATAATTGCAATCATTCCCACTACAACTAGAAGCTCTATCAGAGTAAAACCGCTGATAAGATATGAATTGCCTCTCTTATTGAGCATAATTATCTATTAATATTTGATGTCAATGAGAACATTGCAGAAAGAATTCCTAACAAGATAAAGCCTACAAATAAAGCCATTACAATAATCAAAATCGGCTCTATCATACTGCTCATCATTCTTAATGATACCTGCAAATCATCTTCATATGTATCGGCTAAACTCTGAAGAGCTCCTGGAATATCACCCGTTTCTTCCCCAATTTTTACCATGTCAATCATGAGTTGCGGGAAAACCCCGCTCTTTGCTAAAGGCTGAGCAATAGTTTTGCCATCTGTCACAGCATCTCTTGTATTAGCTATCGCTTCTTTAATAACAACATTATCTAGCACCATTTCCGTAATCTTTAGAGCCAATAAAACAGGAACTCCATTGTGCATTAATGTGGAAAGAGTACGACAAAATTGAGCAAAAAGATTAAGACGGAAAGTATTTCCTATAATAGGAGCTTTTAACTTCCATCGATCCCACTTTTCTCTCCCTTTTGGAGTACGAATATATCTTCTAAATAAAACAAATGACGTGAAGAAAAACAGCAACATCGCCCACCAATAATTTTTAAAGAAATTTGATGAATCAATTAAAAATTGTGTAATAGGGGGTAATGGAACATTCATTCCTTGGAAAATCTCCATGAATTTGGGCATCATGAATGTCATAAAAAAGAAAATCACTGAAATTCCCACTGTAATGACAATCGCAGGATAAACCATGGCTCCTTTAAATTTGCTCTGAACATCAGCGAAACGGTCATAATGAGCAGCTAATCGCTTCAGAACATCTGTAAGGGCACCACTTTGCTCTCCAGCTCTAACCATATTAACAAACATATTGGAAAAAATACCAGGTTGTCGCGCAATCGCATCTGATAGACTTTTCCCCTCTACCACATCTTGTTTAAGCTGAACACTAATTTCTGTAGGAATTCTTTTACTGCCAATATAAGTCATGCTGTTTAAAGCTGCTGTAAGCGACATTCCAGCTTTCAAAAGATTTGCCAGCTGATTGGCATAATTCGCTAATTCTTTAAGAGATGGCTTTTTCTGTCGGGAAAGATGATTTCGAAGACTTTCAGGCAACAAATTCATTAATCCCCCTGTCTCATTTTTGCCAGTACTATTCCGAGAACGAACTACTGCTCCCTTTTTCTTCCCTGCTGGTTCCACAGAAACAGGAAGCAATCCTTGTTTCTGCAACATAGATAGTGCTGCCATTTTATCTGCTGCATCTAGCATTCCTTGAATTGTAACTCCATTCTTCTTTCTCGCTTTATAAACAAATTCAGCCATTGTGAACCCTTCTTATGAAACACCTTCAGCAAAGTAAAGTTTCATTCTGAAAAATAATTACTTTTAGTTATTTTTTAATATTAGTTTCTTCTGTTTCCGAAGAATCCTCTATTCCAGCATCTTCAAACAGAGGCAGAGGAGGAGGCATCTCTTCTTTTTCTTCCTTTTTAGGGGGAGGAGCCACCTCTGGAATATCCATATTTAGCAACGCATAAAACTGATGAGCATCAATCGTTTCCTTTTTAAGCAATTCATCTGTCACCAATTTTAACTGTTCACGATGTTCCGTAAGAATCTCCTTGGCATGTTTATATGCTTTGTTTAACAAAGAGAGTACCTCTTTATCAATAAGCCGATTGGTCTCCTGACTGCAATCTGTATGATATCCAGTCTCATTTCCTAAAAACATCCCTCGATCATTTTCTAAGCAATGAGTTAAACCAACCGTTTTACTCATCCCATACATACAGACCATTTGACGAGCCAAAGAAGTTGCTCTTTTTAAATCATTCTCCGCTCCAGTCGAAACTTCTTTAAAAGAAATCTCTTCTGCGGCTCTTCCTCCTAAAAGACCAGAGATACGAGCCATCAACTCCGATCGAGTTAAAATAAATTGATCTTCCGGAGGAACTTGCATTGTATAACCCAATGCAGAACGTCCTCGTGGAACAATACTTATTTTCTGAACAGGATCACAATCTTTATCGTAAGCAGCAACCATTGCATGCCCTGCTTCATGAATAGCTACTCGTTGTAATTCCTTGGCCCGTAAACGCCGAGAACGCCGCTCCGTACCAGCAATTACTTTTTCTACAGCTTCTTCTAAATCAGATTGCATAATTACTGAAGATAATCTGCGGGCTGCAAGCAATGCAGCCTCATTCAAAACATTAGCTAAATCTGCCCCCGAAAATCCGGGAGTCCCTTGGGCTATTACTCTTAAATCAGTATCCGCTCCTAACGGTTTGGAACGAGAATGCACATTTAAAATTGCCACCCGTCCTTCTAAATCCGGTGCGTCCACAAGCACTTGTCGATCAAATCTTCCAGGACGCAAAAGTGCTTTATCTAATACATCTGGCCGGTTAGTAGCACCTAAAACTATTACACTGGTATTGGGTTCAAAACCGTCCAATTCAACCAGCAATTGATTTAATGTTTGTTCTCTCTCATCGTTTACAGCCCCCATGTGAATTCCTCTTTGGCGTCCAATCGCATCTAATTCATCAATAAAAATAATACTGGGAGCTTGTGCTTTTGCTTGCTGAAATAAATCTCTGACACGAGCCGCTCCAACACCAACAAACATTTCTACAAAATCACTTCCACTGAGAGAAAAAAACACTACTTTAGCTTCTCCGGCCACGGCTCGAGCTAATAAAGTCTTGCCCGTTCCAGGAGGTCCTATCAATAAAACACCTTTAGGAATCTGTGCTCCAAGAGCTTTGTATCGAGACGGATTCTTTAAAAAATCAACAACTTCCTGTAATTCATATTTGGCCTCATCACATCCAGCAACATCCGCAAAAGTGACACCAGTATTCTTGTCTCCAGCTACACGGGCTTTGGATTTACCTATAGAAAGGATAGATTGTCCCCCCATTCCCATTTTTCGAGAAATAAAAATCCACAAGCCGATTATAATAGCAAAAGGCAAAACCCAAGCTATTATAAATTGCTCAAAAAAACTGGGGCGTTTCCCAACAAATTCTGCACCACTTGCCACAAGATCTTCAACCAGTTTACTATCATTATCCACTCGGGTTGTGATAAAAGAAAAACTCTCCTCAGCTGAATTTGAATCATTACCTCTAAACCATGAGAAAAAAACTTTGTTTTCTTTCTCTTCTACAGATTTACCTGATAAGTCTTGCTGAACTTGTAACGTCTGATTTGTAGTTAAGAAGTTTGTTCCATCAGAGACAACAAGTCCATTCTTTCGAGCTGCTGATTGATTTTTTCGAAGATCGATCTTACCTGTAATACTATCATAACTGATTGCACACTCTACTACTTCTCCTCGAGCGACATGTTTTCTAAATTCACTATAGGAAATATTTTTTGCCCCAGTACCCTCCGAAACCCCATTCCAAAGTATTAGCATTACCACTGCCAGTAATACATATACTAGCGAAATTTTCCATGGGGGAGTGCTCTTTTTATTATCCTCTTTCTTCTCTGGATCTGCCATAGCCAATCTTATCTCGGTTTACACCGTTTAAAAACTCTAACCCATAATCGAGAAACTTCAAACTTATTTCCGCTTGAATCAATTTCTCTTTCCTAATTAGAAATTTTATTCTCTTTTCCAAACCCGCAGTGCCATACACCCATGAGGATTAATTTCAAACATCATTTCACCCTCCAGATCCGGCAAATCTTTCTGAGTCCATATATTTCGAATCCTACACTTTCCTTCTATTCCCAAATCTGAAGCTTTCAGCACTGCTTTCTTTGTAAATAAATTATCAAGATTGAAAATCCCTATAGCCTTAGAACCATCTTCCAGACGCTTAGACCAAATTTGTATATCACCCTGTTTAGCAATGCAATTGGCCTGAATACATAATGAATCTTGATTAATATCTATGAGCTCACTATTAGTGAGTAGACTCAATGTAAAATCATCCATATTAGCAATATCTCCGCCAAAAATTAAAGGCGCAGCCAACAATGCCCATAAGGTTACATGAGTATATTGTTCATCTGGTGTAAGAGGAGTAGGAACTCTCTGTCCCTTCTGGTTACGCAAATTTCCAATCAAAAGATAATCTGGATCATTATAACCTCCTGGAGAACTGTATTGTTCTAAACCATCAAGACCAAAACCATCAATATAAATCTGTTGTGATATTTTTTCAAAAACTAATCCTAAATCCCCTGATGTTCTCCAACTTTGGCCAAATTCCTTTCCCCACTTCCATACTTCCCCCATTCCATATTGACAAAGATTTAACACAATATCACGTGGTTGTTCTTTTAAATACTCCGCAATCAAACGATAGGGTTTTTTCAATTCTTCTAAATTCATTTCTTTCGTAATTTCATGTGTATAAGAACACCAATCATACTTTAGAAAATCAAATCCCCACTCTATAAAACGACGAACATCTTCTTCTTCATAGCCAAAAGAGCCAACAAAACCAGCACAAGTTCTTCTGCCTGGCGAAGTATAGATCCCAGCTTTCAATCCTTTGGAATGAATATAGTCTGCCAACGCCTTCATGTCAGGGAAACGGCTATTAGCATTAATCATACCATTTTCATCACGTTCCTGTCCCTGCAAAGTTGGATCTTGGGATCCGGGTTTAATCGCCCAGCAATCGTCTATATTAATATATTGATAACCATAATTTATCATTCCGCTGGCTACCATCGCATCTGCTGCTTCTCGAATAATTCGGTCTGTTACATCTTCTCCCCAAATATACCAAGAATTCCACCCCATGTGCGGAGTTAATGCTAGCTTTTCACCACACTCAATCTTGAATGGTCTCTTTACTACCCCTAAAGCATTTGAGGCGATAATCATACAATCATATGTTCCAGATTCAAGAATTTTTCCAGTTAATCGTCCTGTTTTAGAATCAAGTGTAAGCCCTTTAGGCAAATTCTCTACAAAAAAACTGATTGGTTGATTCCCTGTAGCAGGAATCGTAAAAAGGAAAGGACTTCCAGGCCGAACACCAAAAACTTTAGGACCATTAATCCTTGGCTTAGGTCCCGGTTTTGGAGTTAATATCACCTTTTTCCCAACCCAAGGAGTCCCCGGAAGAGGTTTTTCTCCAACATATGTAAAAACTGCATCAGCCCAATTTGCATGGTCAAAATTAATTCCATCTCCTGCATCATCTACTCTCAAACGTAAAATATCTTTACCCGTGAGATTCAAATCTATCCGAACAGCTTCATCCCCTTCTCTCATAATAGGTGATGCAAAAAGAGTCTCTCCATCTACTTCCACATAAAATCTAATACTGGATTTACCACCACTATCTGCTGCATCATCTACTCCTACCCATGCTGAAAAGTTCACAACGCTCTTTTTTAATTGAACAATATAAGAAAAAGAAGCATGAGTTCCAACGCCATTATCAAATTGCTTTCCCGCTATAGAAAGCTTTGTTTCTCGAATAGAACGATTTATTTGAGTTTTTCCCCATTCTTGCACCGCAGTCGAGAGATCCATGTCAGAAAGAAATAATCGCTGCTGTGGAATCTCCTTTGCAGGCTCTTCTGCAAACATACAATTTACAGCTATAAAAGCGAATAAAAACAGTGGCCATAATGCACGCATCCCATTTATTTTATACAAATTCTACTCATAATACAATTTAAAAGCACAAACAAAACTTTTTCAAACTAAACTTGGATTATTTTATTGCAAAAATAATCTCCTATAAGTAGATTTGCTTCGTGATGATTATCTTTCGGTTTTTATTGTTTTTCTTTTTAATTGCAACTGGATGCATATCTCAAGGAGCGGATTTAAAAATTGTTTGGAATGAGAAATTTGACAATCCTGGCAGTTTGCAATCATGGGCAGGTGCAAACTCTGCCACATGGATAAAAAATCTTGAAAAAGGAAATGCTGTTTATTTAAAAAATGAACATGAACCTTCATCCTGTTCAATCCTATATAAATTACCGAATGAAATGATCTTACCTGGTAGCGTCCATTGCAGTGCTTGGATTAAATGGCGTAATGTTTCAGAAAAACCCAATGAATGGAATGGAGTTAAGTTCATGTTAGTCATTGATTCCTCATCTACTGGAAGGTCTTGGCTTCAAAAAAATCTTCCTGCCGGAACCTCTGAATGGCAAAGGGTAAACTTTGATGCGCTTGTTTCTCCAGGAACAACCAATATAACTCTTCATCTTGGCTTGGAAAATGTCTCTGGAGAAGTATGGTTCTCAGATATCACGCTTGTGCAAAGTATTATTTCTGAAGACAGTTTGCTAAGCCTACGCCATGAAAATATAGAAGATACTCATCCTCAACACCACCGTTTGCGAGGTGCAATGATATCACCAAGCTCATTTACCATAGAAGATTTAAACACGATTCATTCTTGGGGAGCAAATCTACTCCGTTGGCAACTAATTTATACCTTAGGGAATCCTACAGACGAAGAATATGATCAATGGCTTGCTAACTCCTTGGATAAACTTGAGAAATTCCTCCCTGAAATTGTCAAACGCAATATGCTCATTGTACTGGATCTACACTCTCCTCCGGGCGGGATACGAGGATCTGGAGGATATGTCACAGCAGCCGGACTCATTTGGAAAGAGCGGCGCTATCAAGATAAATTTGTCAATATTTGGGAAAATATTGCTCAACGATTCAAAGACGTTCCCGGCATTTGGGGCTTTGATCTAATGAATGAACCTGCAGATGATAATGTTGCAGAAGGATTAGATTCATGGCAAAAATTGGTAGAGCGTACGGCTTGGGCCATCCGCGATATTGATCCTAACCGCACTTTGATTATCGAGCCCAATCACTGGGGAAATCCAGACGCTTTTGTTGCATTTCACCCTCTAGCAATGGATAATATAGTCTATAGTCCTCACTTTTATTATCCACACCAATTTACTCATCAAGCTCTTAATAAGCCTGATGAAGCTAATATTCGCTACCCCGGAGAAATTAATGGTATGCTCTGGAACAAAGAGCAAATGCGCAAAGCGCTCCAACCTGTTTTCGATTTTCAAAAAAAATATAACGTTCCCATCTATATAGGTGAATTTTCTGCTATCCGCTGGGCTCCAGATCAAAGTGCTTATCGATATCTTCGCGATGCCATCGAGCTTTTCGAAGAATATGGGTGGGATTGGAGCTACCACGCTTACCGAGAATGGCATGGATGGAGCGTAGAACACAATGAAAACTACAAAGATATTAATCGAGCATCAGAGCCTACCTTACGACAAAAGTTGTTAATGGAATATCTGGAAAAATGTAAGAATAACCAATAGCAGGCATATTATTTCATGTCAATCGATCAAAATACTTTTGACCAAGAGAAATTTGATAAAACTTTAAAAAAAGATCCCTTTTATTTTTTACGATTTCTTGAGCGGCAACAAGATTTTCAGCGCAAATTGCGCCGAATGTATATTCTCTATGCCTTAGGGATTGTTGCGACAATTATTGCTTTCTATCTCTTAATAAGCATATTCTTTCTAAATAACTACATTGTAGCAATAATCTTATATACACCTCTCTTCTTTATTTTTGCAGACAAAGCACATCTGGCAACCGACGTTCTTCTGCAGGATTCACAACTATGGCAGCTGAAACCATTTATCATCGTTTCAGTTGTCGTCGGCACAAGCATACTTTTCTCCTCTTGGAGAAAATATAATAAACTCTCTCAAGGCGGTTCTGCAGTTGCAGAGGATCTGGGTTGCAGGCGTCTTCGCACACAAACCCTCAATCTTCAAGAACGAAAACTTAGGAATGTAGTTGAAGAATTATCTATCGCCGCCAATATTCCTCCTCCTGATATTTATGTTATTGAAAATTATGTTATCAATGCTTTCGCTGCTGGATATTCTATAGATGATTCCGTGGTTGCCGTAAGCCGTGGTGCTCTAACCTATCTGACTCGCGATGAACTTCAAGGCGTTGTAGCCCATGAAATAGCACATATTTATAATAAAGATATTCGCATTCGCACCCACTTGATCTGCCTCAGTTATGGTTTTATGTTCCCAATTTCTGTTGGGACTGCCCCATTCCGAGGTCTCCGAGCCAGTTTAGAATATACTGGAAATGATAATCCTTATCCCCTAATTTTTAGAATATTTCTTCATCATCCTGCAGGATTCCTATTCTTTTTATTTGCTATAGCCTCTACTATTCTGGGGGCTGCTAGCTTTCTGATTGGACTGATTATTCAATTTGCCGTTTCCCGTTTGTGCGAAGCTCGGGCAGATATCCATGCTATCGAGTTTTCGCGTGATCCATTATCTTTAGCTTCTGCTCTTAAAAAAGTCGGCAACTTTGCAGCTCGTGAACGTTTCTTTAACACACCACAAGAATTTACACCTATTTTCTTTGCTGAACCACGGCGTTCATTTTTTCAAAAAATATTTTCTACCCATCCACCTTTAACACAGAGGATTAAAGCTCTAGATCCTAGCTTTGACGGGCATTTTTCTATCGCCGTACCAAAAGCTATTGATGAAGATAAAGGTTACATCTTGGAATTAGAAAAGGAATCTACTCAAGGAATGAAAATATCCAGCCTAGACATTAAGACACTACTTCCTTGGTGTTATATATTTGATTTCAAGACGGCAGATGAAATTCTCTCTACCATCCCTGTAGAAACTCTAGAAGCAATTAGCAAGCCCAGTATCTCAATTTCACTTATTTTTGCTATTTTATTAGAAAAATATGATCAAGAAATACACAAAACACAGACTGGATATATTCTTACTGCCTATGATCTAACCGTCCTTAAAGAAACTCAGCGTCTTTATGTTTTTGTATATGAGTTAAACCGTACTCAAAAACTTCTCCTAGCATCTATTTCAATTGCTTCTCTGAAAGAAATGAATAAAACGCAATTTAAAATTTTTAATTCTGTAATAAAACAAATCATCAGTGCTGATAAAAAGATAAACTTACTTGAATTTTGCCTGGTAAAGACGATTAAAAACACATTAGCATCTCGTCTGTCCACTACTATCAAAAAAATTCGCAATCGCCATTTAAATGATTTTCCAAACGAATGTGCCATCCTACTCTCTATTTTGGCTCGAGCAGAAACTGATAAAGAAGATGAAGTGCAAAAAGCTTTTGATGCTGGTGTTAAAGAATTGAATCTCTCCAATTCTTTACAACTTGTTTCGAGAGATGTAATTTCAAATAAAGGCCTTGGCGAAGTAATGGATAAATTGGATTCACTTACAGAAAAAGACCGCCTCTCGCTATACTGCGCTTGTGGAACTGTCGTCAACTCTAACCATCGCCTTTGTGAAGAAGAAGCTGATCTGATGAGACTCCTGCAAAGTGCTCTTCAAGTAAATTAATAATCTTGGAAAATTAAAATTTAATCTAAAATCTAAATTACTGTAATTTAACTGCTTTACGACGCGTCTTTTTATTTTTAAAAATAATACTTTATCTCCAAGTTAAGTCCTGTAAAAGGAAGTACTCAAATGGAATAAAATCACTTTTAATTCTTTAGTGGGCAAATGTCCTCACACATTGACTATTTTATTTTGTAAGATTTGCACCCTTGTATTTCATTTTGACGCAATATAAAGCTTGTGAAGCTGTAATAAAAAGAATATCTCGATTCTTCCCTCCAAAACAGACGTTAGAGGTCCAATTTTCTGAGATTGGAATTATTTCAATTTTCTCTCCTTCTCTATTATAAACAACGACCCCCCTTTGATTTGTTAAATACAAATTCCCAACCTCATCTAAAGTCATTCCATCACTAGGTTCTTTACAAAAAATCTTCTTATTCTCCAAAAATCCCTCTTCTGTTAATCGATATTTATAAATAACTCCTGCTCCTATATCAGAAACAAAAAGCTCCTTCCCCTCCGGAGTTCCTATTATCCCATTTGGCTGCCGTAAATCATTTGTCAATCGTATTAGTTTTTTATCTTTCACACTTAATCTGTAAACATGCTGCCCATCCATTTGTTTTCCTTTACGATCTCCCCACCAAGATCTCTTATAAAGAGGATCTGTAAAATAATAATCCCCATTCGGGTGAACCCATACATCATTAGGTCCGTTAAATAAATTGCCATTGTAATCTGTTGCCTTAAAAAGAATTTCCTTCGATCCATCTAAACCGATTCTCCACAACTCGTTTTTCTCATCTGCACACGCAATCAGATGATCCTCTGAATCCATAAACATACCATTTGCCCTACCAGCCGGAGACATGAAAACGGTTAAAATTCCATCTGTACTCCATTTTAAAATACGATCCAAATTCTGATCTGTGAAATACACATTTCCCTCGGAATCACATGTGGGACCTTCTGTAAAAGAAAACCCACGTGATAAAAGCTCAGGTTTTGCATTATCCACTGTTACAGATTCTGCAAACACAACAGAACTGGTACTGCAAGCAATTAAAGAAACTGCAAAACAAAAAATTTTTCGAATATTCATAATCTATTTAAAATTCTCTAAAAGTGCTTTCAAATTCATCTTATAAATCGGTTGAATATAATCCAGAATAGAAAAAGAACATGACTCTCGTAGCGGAGTGTAAGCAGATTCTATTCTATCTTTTTTCTCTCATTAACAGAAACCTATGAACCCAACAACAGCATTATATATTCTGGTATCTGTCATAGAAATACTCATATATGTGGTAAAATGTAGCAAAGACCTCTAGTCTCCTAAAAAAACATAGGTTGGGGAAAATATCCAACTGATATAAAAAAATTTAAAACAAAAAACCACTTATTTTTACTTAAGTTTGTCATACAAATCTCCTTAACTTATATTTTAATTTTAACTTTTAATTTCGATAGACTGCATGCTATTAAAAGAACAATCATAGAAAACAGAAAAGCTCTCCCCAAAGAGAAATAACCAGAATATAATACTTTAGGATAAAATAGACCTATTAATGTCTGTATACAGTGACATAGATAAAAAATCAAATAACACGTAAGAGATGCTGTTCCCGCATAGGCTAAAAATGAAAAAACCTTTTTATAACCAGCTACTTCTATCAACCAATAAAATATTGTAAGAGAAACAAAAAAAACAACATTGCATAAAAACAGCCAAGAAGGAGTAATTTGTTGACGCAAACTACTCCAATGATTTGTTCCCCAATAAGCTCCTGCTAATGACACTAGAATCAATCCACATAATATCGGGAATAAGCTTTTAAAAAAACAAGATTTTTCATCAAAGCAAAAAAACAGAACCCCTGTTGTGGCTCCTATGAGCGCAAAGACAATATAGATTCCCTCTATGGGCTTTAGGTTACTGAATTGACCAATATACTCCCAATAGGGAATCTGATTAACTGGAGACATATAAAACAACAAAGCTAACGCAACAACAAGTAAAGACAAAACCAAATTGAAACGAACAAATAAAAAGATAACCGAGCAAATTAGATAACTCCATCCCAATATTCCCAACATTCCACACTCATTTAAAAGATTTGAACTCTCTGGCCACTTATACTGCCAAAGCAAGACAGATAGTAAAAGAGCTCCTAGAATCTTTATACTCCAAAAAAAACATCCTTTTATATTGGAAGACTCATTCCAAATGAGAAAAAGGCTGATGACCATAATTATTCCAAACCATTCTTGAGATAAATATCCTCCATTAAAAAAATGATATTTAAAAATTAACATTCCCATGACTAGAAGAGCAAATGTGCGTAAAACCACATGAAAAAGCACTGATAACAAAGAATCTCCCTTTTGGCGTCGCTTTTCTAACGCATAAGGTACAGCCATTCCCATTACAAGTAGAAAGCAAGAAAAAATAAGATCACCTAAATTAAATCGGCTCCCATTTATCTCAATACAAAAAAATTGAGAAATATCTTTTGGTCCTGATAAATCGCCTATAAAAATAGTCAGAAAAATCAGCAATCCGCGAAAAACATCCAAAGACTCTAATCTAGGGATTTTAATAGCATCCTTTGCTATATTCTTTGAACTTTTCCCCTTATATGCTGTACTTTCTGCCATATGAAAATTTATATCATTTTACAAAAAATAATTCAATTTTATTATCAACAACACAAGTTATATCAGAGAAAAGCCCTTTAATTTCTAAATCTCAATATCTTGTAAATATAAAGCAGCAAAAATTAGGCAGCAATTATAGGAACTATTCCATTTAAGAATTCTTTAAATCCTCATTCGTCTTTATGTAATTAAAAGTAATTATTTTTTCTTACCAGTGTATTTTATCCACTCTCGAATCCAAGATTGACTTTCCATAACAGATGCTATTGATATAACATTACGAGAATCAAATATTTTATTAAAAGCTCTTCCTAGATAAAATGAGTTCAGATCCTTATAGATATCACTTAGATTAGTTGCGATAAATTGAAGAATAGATGGATCTCTATAACAATCAATCATACAGCGAGTACAATGATCTCGAATCAATTTAGATGAATCAAAATCGTAAATATTACAAATCGGCTTATGCCAAAAATGGCAGCGATAAATATTTAAATTCCAATCTAAATAGAAATATTTATATCCACCTAGACAAGGGAAAATCTCTCTTTCCTTCTTCAGATGATGTATCATCTCTTTAAATGATGCTAAAGGGTTGATAATAATAACCTTAGAATTTTCCTTAAGTTGTTCCAACTTCTCAAAAACTTCTATTAGTTCATCTGTTGTATAATCTACTAGCCCTGAATCACTGAAACTAAGATAAGAACTTTCTAGAGGATCTCTAGTTGATAATGGGTAGCTAAAAGTACAACGATCAAAGCCAAGCGAAATCAAAAAATCTGGTAAAACCGAGTAATCTGAAATTAATTTGCTGGCCGTCACACTAGCAACACTTTCTATTCCTAAAGAACGAAAGATTTTATTTGCCATTTTTATTTTTTGACAAACACCTTTCAACCCCCTGTTTTTTTCATGTATATCAATCGCAGTAGCATCAATTGACATAATAACACTTGTCAGACCAAGTTTCGCATAAAGATGTATATTATCCTCTGTCCAAAGAGAACCATTGGTACAAATCATAGGCTGCAGGCCAGATTCTGCCGCATACCGAACCATATATGGCAAATCCTTATGAACCAGCGGTTCTCCTCCTACAAAAAGAATAAAACCTATCCCATTTTTTACGGATATATCAATTACATCATAGGCTTCCTTCAAAGAAACACTTTTGTATTGCTTCCTATCAAATCGATCCACAGAAAAACCACAAAAATCGCAGTGAGCATTGCAAATATTTGTAATGGCAAACTGTAAATAACCAGGACCTCCATTCTGTAAACACTCTTTAACTAAATGCCAAAATCCCTGCTTGCGCTTTCTAGGAGGAACTGGAACTTCAAATTGTGATTCAGGATTATTCATTGTGTTTAGAATCAGTATATTGAGTTTGGATTGAATTGGGAGGAACAAGCTTTTGATATGTGGCGTGAGAAATTATTTCCTTTTTAATTAAATGATAAAGTTCATACTCTGCCTCATACTTATTTTTTAATATAAGAGTATGACGATATTTATCAGATTCGCAAAATTGAAGAATCTTAAAATCTCCAGAAACTTTAACGGATGTCATTTTTAAAGGAGGTAATCCATCGCGATAAATATCATAATCAGAGAAATTGGGAAGAATATAAAACCAATTCGTTTCATTCCCACTCCAAAAACCAGACCAAGTTCTCTTCTCAAAAGGGGTATTTTCCAACAAATTTATATCCAAAGGCTCACGAGAAACAAGCAACATTGTTTTGTGTGAAATATCTTTTAAATAAGCCAATTGTTCTTGAGAAACAGGTTTATAATTTTTATTTAGATCTCTAAAAAGAGCGAGAGTTTTTTCTATTTCTCCATCTTCTAATTTATTGATCGTAGCATCTACAAATTGATAAATATTTTCAGAAACATTCTGTATAACTGCAATTTTTGTCATCCAAGAAACAAAAAAAATCATGACAATAGCAAAGAGAAAAGATAATAGTCCCAGAGCTACACGGAATGTTTTCTGAGCTTTAAATTCCGCCAAGAGCCACAGGATCGGCAACACTACTGTCACCAACACTGGAATAAGAGTTGCTCTACTCATCGCTATATTAAAAATTAAAGTCCAGACAAACTTAAAATATTAGGCCTTGAGAGGTAACTGGACTAATTCTATTTCATACCCATCAGGATCGTTAACAAATGCAATAATACTGCCCGAAGATAAAACATGCGGACCATCAGAGAATTGAATGCCAAAATCGGAAATATGCCTTTCAAAAGCTTTCATATTCTCTACTTGAAAAGCAATATGCATAAGATCTTCAGGAACATTAAATCCTGTTTCATTCATAAAACAGGTCAATTCTAACTCTTCTTCTCCTTCTGGAACTTTCAAGTAAACTAATTTTGCCCCTCGAGGGGAAACTGTACTTCTAACTTTTTTTAATCCCAGCACCTGAATATAGAATCGAAGAGAACGTTCCATCTCTTTAACTTTAAGGCGAGTATGTAAAAATTTACTAATTAAATTCATTTGTCAGAAATTAGCTTTTAAAAAATTGTGGCAACCAAGTTGTAAGCCATGGAATGTAGGTAATCAATAAAACCGTCACGCCTGCTGCTAACAACATGGGAATAACAGATTTAATAATTTCACTCATTGGCTTTCCAAATCTGTAAGAGGAAAGAAATAAATTCATTCCTACAGGAGGTGTTAAAAAACCAAGTTCTAAATTGGCCAGGAAGATAATTCCCAAATGTATAGGATCTATACCAAAAGCAGCGCCTAATGGTGTAATCAAAGGAACTACAACTACAATTGCAGAATAAACATCCATTAAGCAACCTACAAAAAGCAAACATAAATTGAGGCAAAGTAAAAACACCCATGCAGAATGTATATGTTGTGTAACCCACTCAATTGCCAATGTTGGAATCTCTGCAAAGACTAAGTAATTTGTAAAACCAAGAGCAAGCCCCAAAATCAGAAGAATTCCTCCAATTAAAATCCCACATTCTGCCATTGTTTGAAAAGCACTTTTATTTTCTGACGAAATCGCTTTAGCTGACTTCTCGGTGAACTTTAAATCCCGATATAAAATAGCTTCTACAAAAAAGGCAAAAAGTGCGGTCAAAGAAGCAGCCTCTACAGGAGTAAATTTTCCACTAAATAACGCCATGATTGCAACCAATGGTACAGCTAAATCCCATTTAGCATCCCATAAAGCAGCAACAGCTTCTTTTAAAGAAAACTTATTTGAAAGAATTTTAATTTTTCTTCCTTGAAATACTCCTACTCCTCCCAAAATAAGAAGAAAAAGTATACCCGGCAATAAGCCACCTAAAAACATTTGTTGAATCGAGACATCTTTAGCTATAATTGCATAAAGGATTAAAGGAAGACTTGGAGGAAATAACAATCCAAGAGCCCCTGCACTAGTAATAATCCCTAATGAATTCCTATTGCTATAACCCGCATTTAAAAGAACCGGTAAAAGTAATCCTCCTAAAGCTAAAATTGTCACACCTGAAGCCCCTGTAAAAGTAGTGAAAAAGGCGCAGACCAAAAAAGTCATAATAACAGTTCCCCCTTTTATTCCTCCTACTAAAGCTGTAAAAACACGAATAAGACGTTTAGATGCTCCTCCTTCAGCCAAAAAGTATCCTGCCATTGTAAATAAGGGCAAAGTTGGTAATGTAGGATTTGTTACTAAACCGTACTGATCAATGGGTAAACCATCCACAGGAGAACCCTCACTCCAAAAAAGCATAATGGCAGCACCACCTAATGTAACGTACAGTGGTGTCCCCAATACAGTTGCAATCAAAAGAACTATTAGAAATGGCCAAAATAATTTTTCTGGTGTACAAAACGGATGATAGAAAATATATAACAACACAGCACTCGCCAAAAGGCTAATTAAGCGCATTTTCCAATTTTGTCCGCTATTCCACCAAAGTCGAATACCGATCAATGCAAACCCTAATGGCATTATCAGCTGAACAACCCATTTGGGAACTTGATAACATAATATTTCTCCGGCCAATCGCTCATTTTGAACAAATTGATAAGTCGCAACAGTAAGAACGATTGTAATAAAAATAGAAAAAACTCCGGAGATTAGAACCGTCCACTTTCTGAGGTCCTCTTTTAAAAAAACGGTAAATGATGAAATAGACAGCAACCTGGATTCCCTAGCTGCCACTGCACCTCCTAACATCGCAATAATTAATGTAATATGCTGAATAAGAGGTTGTGATCCAGATATTCCTATTCCAAAAACACGACAAAGTGATTCTAAAATAGGAAGAACCATGATTGACATCATGGCTGCTATCAAAAGAGAATTCTCTCCTCTCTTGAGAAATATAGAAATTTTATCCAAAGCAGTTCTATCCTTCTATCTGCCCAAAGTTTGTATCCCTATTCTATTACTCTGCAGAATTCTCCTCTCGATATTCTTCTAGAAGTTCAATTACTTGGTCAAACTTAGAAGCTGGCACGATTTTTCCCCGTATAACGGGATAAACATTTTCACTCATAAAAGACTCCCACTTCTTATATTGTTCAGAAGTCAACTTATGAACTTGCAGTCCTCTCTTCACCATTGCTGTTACTGCTTTATCAGCCTCTTCTCGCGACTTCTCTCGAATTATATTTCCTGCTTCTATTGCAGCTTTTTTGAACTCAATTTGCTGCTCCGGGGTAAATTTATCCCAAACTGATTTTTTAATAATAGTAGCACCTACCAATGGTGCATAATTCAAATCAGTCATATGCTTGGCCGTGCCATCAAATTGTCCCGTCAAAGCATAAAGAGGAATTGTAGGCACCGCATCGATTAAGCCCGTTTGAAGACCTGTTAAAATATCAGTCAATGAAAGTGGAATCCCCTTAATGCCAAAAGACTTGACAATATCCAAAGTGGCTGTATCTCCTGCTGTTACAAATAGCTTTAAATCTTTAGTATCACTGGGAGATAAAATGGGTTTTTTAGAAAAGAATCTAACCCATCCTGCGTCAGCCCAAAAAAGCACTACATATCCTTTTTCTTCAAACTTTTTTTCTAACTCTGGCTCAATCTTGGAAGAAATATAATCCAACTCTTCAAAATCACGAAATACTAATGGCATATTCTGCAAAGCCCCTACATCTTCAACAATACTCTGCAACCCTCCTACCGTTAACATAGCTGCCTGAATCTGATTGGCCCTCATCCGACGAACCATATCGGATTCACTTCCCATTTGACCATCTGTATAAAAAGTAAAAGATACCTTATTATTAGAAATCTTTTTCCATTTTTCTCCCATATTCGCAATCTCTTTATGAAAAGTTGTATTGCGTGGAGCAAGCGTTGCTAAGCGAATCTTTACCTGTGTCTGTGCTGAAACATCTATTGCAGTGATCAGAACAGAGAAAGTAATTGCTACTATAAGAGTAAAATAATTTTTTATCATAACTTTTCTAATTAAAAAATATTTATTATTCATTCTTCAGGAGGCAGGTCCGGCAAAAAAAGCTCCTCTTGACGACTTAATAACCATCGAGCCCTTTTTTGCATCAGAAGATTCTCCAATCGATTCTCAGGATATCGATCAACCTCTATGCTCAATGCCTTTTTTAATAGCATATTAAACTCATCAAGATCTTGATTCTGAATTGAAACCAACTCTGCTAAAGAAACATATGGAGAGATAACAGATCCATTAGAAACTCTTAATGCAGACTCAAAATCTCTACGAATTCTCTCTTCTAATGTCCCCTCATCAGGAGCAAGCTCTGTACGAACACTTTCAAAAGGCATCATGATCGAAGCCAATGGCTGAAACTTCTCATATTCCTCCCAGTGCTTCATCCACTCAATCATTGCTTCTATATAAGGAAGATCTGCAATCAGTTCTGGCATATCTTTTGAAATTGAAATAGCAGCAGCCCAAGGAGACAATGTCCACTGAACCAATAGTCTGGCTTCTTCATCTGTTTGTTTGAGAGATAATAGTGCTTTTTGAGGGTCATTAAAAAATTCATTTGTAAAGCCGTCTTGTAAAACTTCTAAACCTTGTAAGCCATAATTACGTGCCCTCAGATACAATTTCCTAGCACGCTCTCTCATATGTAAAGCCTCTTGCCAATCTGTTTCTTCAATATAATCGGCTTCTAACTGTATATAAGCATAAGAATAGCTTGTAAAACCTCTGCTCAAAGAAATAAGTAAAGGAATATGCTTTGGAGTCTCGGAGGAAATCGATTCCATCAGTTTTAAACTGAAAGGAAGAGCATCAGCAATTAGTTTAGGATCATCATCTGCTGTAAAAGTCCCACTAGTGCTTTGTGCAAGTGCATCTCCAATCTTATTTACAGCCATTTTTTTAATGGAACAACCTGTAAACAACAAACATGCAAATAGAAATATAATTAATATAAATGTATACTTAATTTGGCCCACAAAAGGAATCGTATTCATATAACCTAGGGATCAATCCATAAACCGTTTTCTTTTATCAAATCAACTAGGGCATCTACAGCTTCATCTTCTGGAATACCCCTTTTTACAGGTTTTTTCCCTACATAAAGATTAACTTTGCCTGGAGCTCCACCTACATAACCAAAATCAGCATCAGCCATCTCTCCAGGACCATTTACAATACATCCCATAATACCTATTTTGATATTTTGCAAATGTTGAGTTCGGCTTTTGATTTTTGCAATAACTTTCTGTATATCAAAAAGTGTTCTTCCACAAGAAGGACACGAAATATATTCTGTTCTGAAAGAACGTGTTCCACTGGCTTGTAAAATATTCCACGCTAAAAGAGTGGCCACAGTGGGATTTTCCTCTCGTCGAACTAATACTGCATCTCCAATTCCGTCACAAAGTAGTGAGCCTAATAAAACTGAAGAAGCTAACTGTGGACTCTCACTAAAATCTTTTTGAGGATTAAAAGTATCTTTTAAAAGAATAGGATTTCTCTGTCCAACTATTCTTAACGCCGAGGCTAACCATCGAAAGGCTGATATTACTGGAACATCTGTATTATCCTCTATTGTTACCAGTGCAGAAGGAGGTATTTCTGGCAATTTCTCTCCTATCTTTACTTGAATGATTTCTCTCGGATGATAGACTACTTCACAAGTTATATTGTTTTTTGCCAATTCTACTTTATCTGCTCCAGCAAACTGTTTTTCTGTCATAAAAACTCTTACTGGCTGCAAACCTCCCAATTTAGAATTTTCAATAGTTATCTCTGTACTCTCTCTGCGAGAGTAAGAATAAGGATCCCAATCCGGGTTGAGGTGTTCAAGCTCTCTTCCTTCAGTCACCATTGAGACAATTTGAAGCAGATCTCTACAAACAGGCAATTCATGAATACTATCTTCTGACAAAGAAACCCTTATTGTATCGCCTATACCATCCGCTAAAAGTGCACCTATACCTACAGCGCTTTTAATTCGGCCATCTGTACCAAGACCTGCTTCCGTCACTCCTAAATGAAAAGGATAATTCCAATCATCCCCCTCTTCAAGCAACTTGGCCGCAAGCAAACGATAAGCTTCAATCGTAATCTTGGGACTGCTTGCCTTCATAGAAAAGACAAAATTATGAAAATCATGCTTGTGCGCAATACGAGCATACTCCAATGCACTTTCCACCATCCCTAACGGAGTATCACCATAGCGGTTCATAATCCGGTTACTCAATGAACCGTGATTTGAACCAATCCTCAGTGCTCTATTTAACTTCTTACACCTTTCTATCAATGGAAGGAATTTCTCTTCAATTTTATCTAGCGCTGATTGATATTCCTTTTCAGAATAAGACGTTTGAGACTGTTTTGAATCAGCATAATTACCAGGATTAATTCTGATTTTCTCTACCCACAAAGCAGCTTCCATTGCCGCTTCTGGAGTAAAATGAATATCAGCAACCAATGGAACATGATACCCATTAGCCCGGACCGTTTCAGAAATAATTCTTAAGTTCTCCGCATCTTTAATTGTTGGTGCCGTCAGACGGACTAACTGACATCCTGCATCTGCTAGTTCTTGTATTTGTTTTACACAATTTTCTGTATCAGAAGTCTTTGCTGTCAGCATGGACTGGATAACAATCGGATTTTCTCCTCCTATGATCAACCTGTTTTTACCCGTTCCAACAATAACTTCACGAGTTTTACGTCGCCTGAAAGAATAAAGTGAAGAACAATAATTCATGATTATTTCTCTATTTCAGTTTGAGGAACAATCTCTTCAACCTGAGAATCTTGAGTATAAATTCTGGCAAAAGTCTTCATTCGCAAAATATCATTGAATGAAACGTAAAGCATAAAGCCAATCAATAAAAGAGCAAATGCTGTATTCACATACTCAAGGAACCTTAAACTGATAGGTCTTCCCGTAATTTTTTCAAAACAAGCCATGAGAATATGCCCTCCATCCAAAACTGGTATTGGCAACAGATTTAAAATTGCTAAATTAATATTTAACAAAATCATGAAATCTAACGCTAAACGATAGTCCGTCTTTACATAAGCAGCCAACATAGCAAGAATTCCAGGAGGGCCACTTAAATCCTTAGCCCCAACTCCCGTTTTACTAGAGTTACACAAAGCTGCTATTGTCAAATACGTTTTATCAATCACATCCCAAACCTTCTCCCATGGTTTCGGTCCTGGTTTTACCACTTGATAAACTGTTTGCTCTGCACCTAAACTTACTGCAATCCTTCCCACTCCTTGCATATCATCAGGTGTAATTGTCAATGTTATTTCTTCTTTATCTCGACGATCCTTGCTTCCTGGCAAAGATCTTAAAACAACCATTTGACACTCTTTCCCTGGATTCTGACGCACCATATCAACTAGTTGCTGCGTTCCTAAAACCAATTGACCATTAAATGAAACAATTGCATCTCCATCCTTTAATCCCGCTCGTTCTCCTGGACCATCTTTGATTACACTTAGCGCAGAAACATATCCTTTCGGTTCCAGATTAGGCAATTTCCATTGGATCCCCATCTCTTCCAAATAGCCTTTAGGCGCCAATGTCAAATTATTAGTAAAAAAAGAATCCCCTCTTTTAGTGACTATATTCACCACATTTGTCTGAAGAAGTATACACTTATTATACACATCCTCCCAAGAGCGGACTTTCTCATTATTTACATAAATAATCTCATCATCCATCCTAATTCCCATTTTATATTCTGCAGAATCTTCTTCCAGCGGTCCTATAATAGGAGGATTGACAAGCATAGGTAATCCTACAAAATAAAGAATTACAGCTAATACAAAACCAAAAATTAAATTCATGAATGGGCCGGCAAATGCCGTAACAATTCTTTTCCAAGGGGCTGCCGGTGGACAAGGTTCCTCACTGGCCCCTTCTAAAGCCTCACTAGTAACCATCTGAGGCAGACGCACAAATCCGCCTGCTGGAATCCATCGGATTGAATACTCAATTCCATTCTTCTTCCAGCTCTTAATTTTGGGGCCAAATCCAATGGCGAACTCTTCAACCTTCATTCCACATTTTCTGGCTGCCCAAAAATGGCCAAATTCATGAACAAAAACAGCTGCTCCAAATAATAAAACGACCCCTATGATTACATAGATATACTCGAATATTGTATAGAAAAGATCCATAAAATTACTCTTACTGCAGTAGGAATAAAATCCCTAACTTCCTTCTTTTTATTCTAGCTTATAACAAGGCTTTTTGCAATATTAACCTTATCCTTCTATTCATACACCTCAAACTCTGTGTATAAACCAAAGAAGCTCTTTTTGACTTCCGCTGTTTTTAAATAATTTTACCAAGCTTTTAGCTTCTGTGATAATATATTCTCCCCTTAATATTCTTAAACCTGTTTAAAATTAAATGATCTGATCCAATCAAATATACTTGAATTAAGTTGAACCGCACGAGTTAGACTATCTGATTCAGTATAGCATCTGAATTCTGGAGCATTACCAGAAGGCCGAAGATGAATAACATCTCCAGATTCAAAAATCATTCTAACTCCATCTGTATTATCTACTTGAAAAACATTTCCAGTCAGTTGTGCAAAACAAGAATTGATACGCTCTTTTAAATCATCTTTCGATAGAGTTTCAGAAAAATAATTTAAAATCTTTGTCGATTCTGTTTGAGGAAAGTTTTGTAAACGCCCACTGTACGTATAGCGTTTTGGCAACTCCTCTACCAATTGAGAAAGAGTTTTATTCTGTTCTTTAGATAAAAGTGTAATTCCCAACAAATAGATAAGAGCATCACGTGTAGGCAACGGAGATAGAATATTTAAGCCATGTTTAACTTCTGTTTCTAATAGAAATCCTCCATTAGCCTCGTACCCAACTACAATTCCTTGAACATTCTCTTGAGCCAGTTCTTGCATTTGTGAAATCACATAAGGTGAACCAATCTTAGTACGCTTTACTTTTTTGAACCATCCAGTCATCTCAACTGCTGTATTACAGCTCACAGGCAAACTAATAAAATCAGCATTCAGGAAATATGCGCAAAGAATACCTCCTACATCACCACGGATCCAAACCCCTTTCTCATCAGCTAAAAGAGGTCTATCACTATCTCCATCTGTCGAGAAAATGGCATCTAGCTTATATTCTTGCACCCATCTCTTAGCAAGCTCAACATCCTCTGGTCGAATTGCCTCTGTATCAACTGCCACAAAACTATTTGAATATCCTAATGGAATAACAGTAGCTCCTAGTGAACAAACTATATCCAATAAAATATCTCTGCCTACAGCGGAATGCTGATAAACTCCAATTCTAAGTCCCGATAGAGGTTGATTCTCAAAAAAATCCAAATAGCGTTTTTTATACTCTATTTCTGCAGCTTTATATATTGAAGGAATTGAAAAATGATCCTTTAACATTCCCTCTGCATTAAATAGGCCAGCATCTAACTCAACGGACTGAGAACTAATTTTAATCTCATCCTCTTTTAAAATTTCTCCTTGTGGCTTGTTAAATTTAATTCCATTACGATCATCTGGAATATGGCTTCCGGTAACCATTATAGAAGCGATAGAATGTCTGATTCCATAATATGCAACAGCCGGAGAAGGAATAAAACCACAATTAAGAGGAATATATCCCTTATCCGCAATAGCCTTAAGTACAGCTCTCATAATGCGGGGAGTACTCGGACGCAAATCTCCTGCTACTGCGACAGAATCAGATCTTTTGATTAGCCCTTCTTGCTCAAGATAGTTAATAAAAGCCACTGTATAGGTATAACAAACCTTATCTGTCATATTGGAAACCAATCCCCTTGCACCGCTTGTGCCAAATTTAACATTGGATTCCTGCATTAAATCTTTGATGAGCATCTTTTCTTTAATCATTTTTTAATCTTTTCATTCGATAACGTATTACAGCAAATAAGACCAAAAGAATCTCTATTCCTACAAAAATTGCAACAATTTCTTCTCCTCCTATCCCAAAGCCATAACTATGTTTTCCTGTTCCCAGGATATAATTAACTCCATAACCAGCCATGATTATCCCTTGGAAAGCTAAAATACTAGCTGCATTGAGGCCAAAACCTTTTATCCATCCAACATATCTCGCATGAAGAACTGCCAAATAGATAAGCAACGCAATCAATGCCCAAGTTTCTTTAGGATCCCATCCCCAAAAACGTCCCCATGCTTTCTCTGCCCACAATGCCCCAAGCAATGTCCCAGCTGAAAGGAAAAACACTCCAATCTGCATTGTTCTGCAATTAAACTTTGTTAAGCTTTGAATTGATTTCTCTTCTTGAGGTTTAAATAAATAATAGAAAACAGAAATATGCCCAATTCCTAAAGCCTGTAAGAAAGCAGCATATCCAATAGTAATTGTGATCACATGAACCGTTAACCACCAATTGGATCGTAAAACTGGAACCAAGGGCTGTATGCTGGGATCAAAAACAGTAGGTAAATTATCAGCCAAGATAAGAACAACAGCCGTTACTACAGCTGCCGACAAAATAAAAATCTTGCTTCGACAAAACAACTCATAAAAAAATGCGATCAAAGATGCTCCCAATGCCATAAACACCAATACTTCATACATATTAGTCACTGGGGCTCTGGATGAAATTACTGTTCTAAGAATAAAACCAATAACTTGTAGAATCGTTCCCAATCCGAATACTCCAAGCCCAAACCAATAAATCGCTTTCCCTAAAGACTTCTGTTGATTGGCAATTAGCATTAACACAAAACTAATTAAACATGCAATCCATGCTAAACGAAAAGGATGAAGGTTATTGTAAAACACTTCTATTCTTATTTTCCCTTGAGGATAATCATTTGGGGAAACTAAAGATCTCAGATTCTCAAAAAGTATATTAACACAATCTGAAAAATTTCTATCCCCTCCAGCAAGATACACTGTTTTTAAATTCTCATAATTCTGTTGAATATTTTTCCCTTTTTCTTTATAAAATTCAATGCCTTCTATTAAAGAAAACCATGACTCTCCTTTTGGAGCCGGGATCCATGAAAACGCCTCAGAAGCAGTCAATTTTTCAACCAATCTGATTTTCTGTAAAAGCACTTTTGCCTCAAAAGAAAGCGTTTTGTCATATTGGGGAGCATCCTCCTCGATACGAATTATTTGAGACAGATTTTTCATCAATTCTTGATTGGTATGTAAATCTTGATAAGAAAAAAACTTCTCATTTATATCCAAACCTACCTCTTTTTTTAACAAGATATGGCCAACTTTAATCAGCTTTTCTTTTTGCCAATTATTTGTTCCTAAAAACATATCAGCAATAACTTCCAAAGCAGTCCATTCTCCTCCTTCTGAATCCTTCCATTTTGATCGACCAGTTAACTTGATCAAATTCTCACGAGCATAAGTATCTAACGGTTTTTTACGTCCCCCATCTTGTACAATCAACAACGATAACCCACTGGAAGGAATGTCAATCGAATTTTTATCTAATGCAAGACATTGATTTTCCAACAACCAAACAGGCAGTAACAACAACAGAATAACACATCTTAAACTACTCATAATCAATTATCTTTAATTTCTCTATTCAGAATTTTTTTCATTTCTTCGACTTGAATTGCGTAATGAAAAAGGTCTCCAAAAATACATGAATAAAATCCCGATCATAATTAAAATAGATCCCCACCATTTTAAAAAAGAACCAGGATCTGACAATAATTGCAAAGTTGAAGTTTTTCCTCCTATTGAATCAGAATACCCTGACTGTGAAATTCTATATCCTCCATAAGTCATAGGGTGATTCATCCATATTTTACGCTCTACTGCTTCACCACTTTTTTTATCTGTAACTCGCACCAAGCTCTCATAGGAAGCGGGCATAGTTGTTCCTTCAAATGTTGGCATCGTAAATTTTAAAAGCTGAATTTCAAAATCCAATGGAATCTTTTCATCTGTGTATAAGAATAAAACAGGTACCCCTTTAACTTGAATTTCAAATGGACGATTCCACTGAATCATCAAATTAGTTGAAAGATTTTCTCCATTGAGGTTCAGTTCAAGTGCTGGACGAGAAAAACCTTTCTCTTCATCTAATGGGATGGGCACTACTTGCGAGAGGACTTCCGCTGAAAAAACGTATTTCTTAATAGTTATCGCAGGATTCATCTTCCAATTTAAGGGAATTTTTTCATTCAATTGTAACGTCCCTATTTTTTTATCTTCTCCTGCTCTTCGAGCAATATAATGCAGCTGATTCTCTGGTCCTGCCACTAGGCAAATTATATTAGAATCATCCCATGCATTTATATCTAACATAGAACGATTAAATTTATAATTAACTTTAATTTGTTCCTCATCAGCTCCATGAACTTTCATCATGCTCAATTCCGGATAGTCCGCAAAAACAAACCCATAGACAAAACATTTCTCCTCGCCCTTTTCCCAAGAAATATAATAATGAACAGCAGGATTATTAGGTGTTTCTGAAATTGAAACAGGAGAATCATTATCATCCATTCTGAAATCTGGAAAATACTCTTTCAAAGTTACAGCTATATTCCCATTTGTAGAACGAATCTCTTTATTCAAAGACTCCTTCACTGGAATTTCAATCTTTTCACCCTCTATATCAAAAAATATATTGCCAAAACCTATTTTCTCCAATGATGGCGGATTAAGTATTTGATCTAATTCTTTTTGAGTCTCAGCCCCGATTATTTGTATAAATAAAGGACCAAATTGTAAAACCTGTTTTTCAGGATCCGATAAGACAAGCCACTCCTCTATTTCTGAATTTGCACTATTACCCCTTGAAGCCGACAAACTTATTTGTAAAGCTGGAGAAAAAGACTTTCTCTCAGACTCTACCACCAAAGTCTGTTCTTCTGTATTTTCATATCGTGTAACAGCTGAAACTTTTAAAATATCTTTCGGAATAATTGGATTTAACTCAATAGGGATAGGGACAGAAGCAGATTTTAATTTGTTAATTTCCAATGGAACTTTTAAAAATTCCGCTCTATCAGTTCTGCTAATTTGAATTACCTCTCTCTGTGTTGTAATAGCATCAACAGATCCAGCACCCTCTTTTAAAGTTATATATCCTTCTTTCCCAAGAAGAAGTCCGATTATAGCACCTATTAAAATAAGAAGTATTCCTGCATGTGTCAGTAAAAAACCACGATGTCTTTTAGACCATGGATAACGCACTAATGCTGCGCATACCACATTAATTCCTAATAAAAGCAATAAACAACTAAACCAAACTGAACCATAAAAAAGACTTACTGCTTCCTGCGTTGAATGAGTCGACTCATAAATCGTAGCCCAAATGAGAATCACAGATAAGATTCCAATAAGAACTACTGCTAAACGCATCGATCCGAGATGTGCAATTAACCTACTATACATTCTGCTAAATCACCTTCTATTTATATACTTATATACAAAATACAACTTTCCTCAAATATCGCTGACCAGCCAACGATGCTTCCCTCGTTGGGTTTTATCCATCTCCTCTACTTTCTGAAAAGAGATTTCAAAATCATCTCCCAACTTATTTGTAACCTTCTCTTTTATACTTTCCAATTGAGATGGATTAAAATGTTTTGTTGGCTGATAACGAAAAATAGCTTTACCCTTTTCTTTCTGATAAAATTGGACCGCATACAAATTGTCAAAAACAGCATCATGCATATTAAACATTGTCAAAGAGATCTTCCTTCCTGAAGCACTGACCAAAAACTCTTGTTCTCTGCCCGCAATCTCTGTTGCTGCTATCCATGGATAGTCATGTGGAATATCTGGTGGTGCTAATTTTACATAATCTCCTGTTCGGTAACGAATTAACGGCATAACATGGTTATGAAATGAAGTAGCAATTACCTCTTGATAACCATCTTCATCTACAGGGCCAAACTCTGTATATCCATAAATAGGCCAAAAATAAAACAACTCTGAAGACTGGCCTTCTCCCGCTAAAACTGCTCTCTCAGAATGACCATACCACCGATAAACTCGACACCCAAACATCTGCTCCAAAAGCCGTTTTTGAGGCAAATTAAGTCTTTCAGATCCGCATAAAAGCGCTTGAAGGGGAATTCTCCAAGACTGATTAGACTTCTCTAGGTACTCTAAAATCTGCAAAGCCGCAGATGGGTAAATATGTAAAAAATCAGGCTTAAATCGCTCTATCTTTTCTAAATATTCCGGGATACGATCTGAAGTTAAATGGGCAGAAGACATTAATAACCAATTTCGAGTTGCATCATAAATAGCAATATTTCCAGAAGCCTTATTTGTTGTAACATGCCCTCGAATTAAGACCATTCGACTTCCAGGTGTCCAACCAGCTCTCTGCCACATTCCCTCTAAAAATGCCTGTTCTTTAGGTCTGGAAACACCTTTTTGTAAATAAAACCCAACTGGAACCCCTGTAGATCCTCCGGTTGTGATATAAAGGCGCTTTGAAGGTGGGAATTCTTTGGATACCAATTCTTCCAAATGATCTTGAATATCTTTTTTCTCTAACAAAGGAGCTTCTGCAATATCTTCCAACGTACGAATATTCTCGGGTCTGAATTTAGCGGCAGAAAACTGCTGTTGATACCAAGGGCAATTGGCTTGAGCCCGTAAAAATACTGAACGCAAATGTTTTAACTGATATTCTTGAATATCATCTTCATCCCATTCCAATGACTCACGAATCAATCTCTGAAAAGCGGGATATTCCTTCCCCCATTTCCATCTTGAAGGTAAATATCTATAACACTTTCCTATAAAATTTTTAATTCCAAAAGGAAAAGTATCATAGATTTTTAAAAAAGGATAAAGGGTATCTTCCAGTGGCATTATTAACAATTTTACAATTTTTTAATGATTAATGCTATAACTTACTCTAAGTAGAGAGGCTTCTCATAAAAAATAAATCCTCCTTCGGCAGTCACAAAAGTGAAACTCTCACTTTGACAGCCTAAAAAAGCTCTTCCAAATTCAAGGGGAACCAGTAGGATTTTTTCGATAAATTTTTCTAGTAAGACTTTCATCTTCTCTTCCCGAAACTTAGTCTATGGAATCCATAAAATTGTGTCTAGTCTAAAGAGAAATCTTAATCAGTGACTGAGTTTTCTCCTGCGATCTATAATTTCCTTTTTCTCACAACTAAAAGAATTGATTTTAAAAAATCTATTAGATAAAATGAGTGTCTCGCATTCATATGCGAGAATAACGGTCAAGATTTGGCCATAAAAACACCAAATAAATCCTGTTACCCGCAGGACGGTTATTGCCAAATATTTTGGCAAAAAACTGAGAACAAATGGGAATATAATAGAAATGAATATTGGCGTAAAAGAACTATTAGAAGCTGGTGTACATTTTGGGCACCAGACTCGTCGGTGGAATCCGAAAATGAAGCGTTTTATTTTTGCAGCGCGTCACGGAGTACATGTTATTGATTTAAATCAAACACAAACACAGCTTGAAGCAGCCTGTAATTTCTTAGCAAAAGTTGCTAGCAAAGGAGGGAAAATACTCTTTGTTGGAACTAAAAAACAAGCTCAAGAAGCAATCAAGGAAGCAGCAAATATCACCGGACAACCCTATGTTACGGAACGTTGGCTGGGTGGCACTTTAACTAATCTGAAAACCATTCGTCGCTCAATTGCCCGTATGACTGCTATTGAAAAGATGGACCAGGATGGAACCATTGCTCAATATGTGAAGAAAGAACAAGGTTCTTTACGTCGTGAAGCAGAAAAAATGGCCAAAAATATGGGAGGTATTCGCGAAATGACAGAACTTCCCGATGCAATGTTTGTCATTGACCTAAAACGCGAACATAACGCTGTTGCCGAAGCTCGCCGTCTTGGTATCCCTCTGGTTGCCATGGTTGATACCAATTGTGATCCAGATTTAGCTGATTATCCTATCGCTGCTAATGACGATGCTATCCGTTCAATCCGCGTTATCTTAGGGGCGATTGTTCAATCTGTTGGGGAAGCTCGTGCTGCATTTGAAGCCCGCTATGCTAAAAAAGGTGAAAAGGATTCTGAAGAACCCTCTGCCGAACAAGCGATCTCTGCGCAAGAAACAACAACAGAATCTCCTATTGCAGCTACAGCTGAAGATGTTGCATCTCTTGCTGCCAGTGTCCAAGAACAACAAAATTAACTTATTTGATCTAAATTTATGGCTGAAATTACTGCCGCGATGGTCGGCAAATTGAGAGAAATGACTAACGCTGGGCTTATGAACTGTAAAAAAGCTCTAGCAGAAGCTGATGGGGATTTGGAAAAAGCAGTTGATATCCTCCGCAAAAAAGGTGCTGCGACTGCTGCTAAACGTGCAGCTCGCGATGCCAATGAAGGTTCTGTTGCTTTCGCATGTTCTAAAGATGGCAAAAACGCTGTTTTAGTTGAGGTTAATTGTGAAACTCCTCTGGTTCCAAAAAATGACCTTTTCAAGCAATTTTGTATTGAGATGGCTAATGCCTATCTTGAAAATGAAAATCCGGATCTTGAGACTCAGCGCGAAGCTATTATAGCTAAAATTGGTGAAAATATTAAAATTGGCAGAGTCATTCGGTGGACAGCTTCTGAAGGTGGTGTTATTAATGGTTATGTTCATCACGATACACGCAAAGCTGTAATGGTCGAAATCGGAGCAACTAAGCCTGAAACTTTAGCCCGTCCCGAAGTATTAGCTCTCGCCAAGGAGCTTTCTATTCAGTGTGTCGCTTTTCCTCCTGTTGCAACACGAAGAGAAGAAGTTCCTGCCGATGTTATTAAACGTGAGGAAGACATTGCTCGTGAACAAATGTCTGGCAAACCTGAGAAAGTCATTGAAGGAATTATCAAAGGCAAACTAAATAAATTCTTTGAAGGAATTTGCTTGGTTGATCAGCTTTTTTATAAAGATCAGAATCTCAGTTGTCAAAAATACACTGATTCCGTTGCCAAAGAAGTTGGAGACACTTTAACTATCCGTCGTTACTCTCGTTTGGCTATTGGCGAAAACTAAATTAAATTTTAAACAATTGAAGAAGATCCTCGAATCCGGGGATCTTTTTTATTTAATTAAAAGATGAAAGTTTTAAGAACTTTCTACCGCGCAATTAGAAAGGGATTCTCTCTTTTCTTTGAAATTTTATCTGCTGTTTGGGACTATAAAAACAATGTTTGGGGTAAAGGACTTCATCACAATTATAAAGCTAAAGCTTCGTGGTTGCAAAAGTGGAGTCAAAGAGTTTTAAAAGCGCTTAATATCTCTTATTCCTGTGCCGGAATCCCTCCTAAAAATGGAATGTTAGCCTCCACTCATGTCAGCTATTTGGATATTCTTGTCATTGCTGCTAATATTCCGACAATCTTTGTTGCAAAACAGCAAGTACGCAGTTGGCCCCTAATAGGGTGGATTACAAGTCTGGCTGGCACACTTTACGTCTCTCGAGAACATCGTGGAGATGTAAAAAGAGTTACGAATGAGTTTCTGCCTATCCTTGAAGAAGGGATTATTGCAGTTGTCTTTCCAGAAGGGACGAGTACAAATAGTCATGAAGTCAGACCTTTTTTTTCATCTCTTCTCGAACCATGTGTGAAACTACAAATGCCAGTTACAGGTGCTTGGATCGGATATAAAGTTTCCTTTCCATACACAATTGAAAAAGATGTATGCTTTTGGGGTGATATGGGTTTTGTTCCCCATATACTCCGTTTACTCTGTACAACTCAAGTAGAAGCCAAACTAATTTTTGGCAAATCTATACAAGGAGTTTCAAATAGAAAACAAGTCGCCTGCGATTTAAGAGAAGATATTATAAAAATAGCTAAAAGAGAAGGAGCTATCAGTTAAATACAAATATAAAATATCTTAAATTTTTTTAAGAGGACTAAATACCGGTTTGCCCGATTCTTGAAAGTATGCTAAAGCCAAGGCAAGAGCATCAGCTGCATCCGGAGCAGGTAATTCCTGTAAATTAAGCATTCTTTGAACCATTTTGGCAACAGCAAGTTTCTGGGCTGCACCATAACCAACAATCGCCTGCTTAACACGGCGAGGTGCCATTTCATAGATCTCCAAACCGTTTTCCGCAGCTACTAATAATCCTGCCCCTCGAGCCTCTCCCATGACAATGGCTGTCCTAAGATTATGTACATAAAAAAGCCCTTCAACCACGCAAACAGTAGGAGAATATTCTTGAATTGCTTTTCGAATCGTTTGCCCTATTTTAACAAAACAGGCAGAATGGCTTAACGTGGATTCACATTTAATAGTGCCAGCTACCAAAAAAACAGGATATCTCCTCCCTAGATTCTGCTCTATACGGATAATACCATATCCTGTTCCTCTTAAAGAAGGATCTATTCCTAGAAGTATCTGATGTGAAGGATTAGACTGAGGAACTATCTCTTCTACAGATGCAGAACTATTTTTTATCCTCGCTTGCAGTAATTCAAATTCTTCCGGAGTAATTCCCATCCTATTAATGATAAAGAAGGTATTTAGATCGACGCTTTTTGAAATCTTTTAGTTCTGATTCCCAAATTTTATGAATTTCATCAAGCGATTTTCCATCACGAATTGCATTTTCTGTTGGTTTATGCAACATCAGTATACTCAAATTCTTCAAAGAATAATCTTTAGGATAAATCTGATAAAGTATCTTCGCTATAGCAACTCCTAAATCCATAACTTGGAGTTTATCTCTATCAATTACATTAAAACGTAATCCATAACAAAGCTGATTCGCAAATACACTCGACGTTGGAGTGTAAGCAAATGGAATAAAATCTACATAAGGAATCTCATACTCATGCAAGTAATTCGCAAATAATTCCTTATCAATATAAGGAGCACCTAAAAGCTCAAATGGGACTGTTGTTCCTCTTCCCACAGAGATGGGAGTAAACTCTAACACACCAATCCCAGGATAAAGAGTAGCCTCCCAAAGGCTTCTCATATTTGGAGAAGGGTTCACCCAAGGAATATCTGTATCATCCTGCCACATTGAACGTTTCCATCCCTTCAATTGGACTATAGTAAGATCAACATTGTATGAGCATTCTTCATTCAGCATAAGTGCAA
Organism: uncultured Verrucomicrobiota bacterium; assembly: GCA_944389455.1. Taxonomy (GTDB): domain Bacteria; phylum Verrucomicrobiota; class Verrucomicrobiia; order Limisphaerales; family UBA1412; genus UBA1412. The sequence goes on along the minus strand of CALXMK010000001.1, from coordinate 167,960 downwards.
GCTCTCCAATTGTCATTCCATGCCGGATTGCAATTGAATGAATTCCCACAAAAGTTTTCTCTTCTATTTGTACAGGCCCTTCTACTGAAATGCCATTAATGGGATTAATTCTATCTAAAACAATAAATTCTATTCCTGCTTGGCTTGCAACCTCCATAGCATTGGCCATAGTGGAAATATAGGTATAAAATCTACAACCTATATCTTGAATATCAAAAACAAGGGCATCTAGATTTTTGAGTTGTTCAAGAGTTGGTTTCCGAGTTTTCCCATAAAGGCTATAAACATGCAATCCCGTTTTTGCATCTTTGGAATCTTCTATAACAGCTTGATCCTTATCACCTCGAATTCCATGTTCCGGAGCAAAAAGAGAGATCAATTCAACTTCCGGAGCATTAAAGAGCAAATCAATAGTTGCGTTTCCCTTTTTATCCCTGCCTGTATGATTTGTAAGAAGTCCAATTCTTTTGCCCTCCAAAGATTTATAATTTTCTTCAACAAGAACATCTATCCCATTGAGAACTAAGGCTTTCTTATCAGCTCCTAAAAGGAAAACTGGCAAATTTAAAATGCAAATAATTGCCCAACAAAGGAGTTTATATCTTAAATAATTCATAATATTCTAAGATTTATCCGATGATGAAGTTGTATCAGAATCTGCTCCTTCTACCTTTTTTTCAATCTCCAGTAATTGTTTTTCTTCATTAAGTGGCGGCGGGGTGGCTTCCGGAGGCATTGCCCCATTCTTCATCAAATATTCCACCTCTTCACCAGACAAAGTTTCATTCTCTAACAATGCATTGGCAATAAGTTCAACCTTATCTTTGTTAGTATGAATAAGGTCTTCAGCATTTGCATAAGATTCATCAATTAGTCGTTTGACCTCTTTATCAATCAGATTAGCAGTTTCATTACTGTATTCTTTGCCACGAACCATATCTCTTCCTAAGAGAATATATTCATTATCCTCACCATAGAGAACAGGCCCTAATCTATCACTCATTCCCCAATGACAAACCATATTGCGAGCCAATTGGGTCGCCATTTTTATATCTCCGGCTGCTCCTGTAGAAATATCTGAAGTAACCATTTTTTCAGCAATTCGTCCTCCCATTGCCATTGTAATCATGGATAGCATCTGATTTCGAGTTCGATTCCGGACATCCTCCTCCGGCAAAGACATTGTAACTCCCAGTGCCTGCCCCCTTGGTATAATAGTTACTTTATGTAAAGGATCTGTATGAGGTAAAAGTATATTAAGAATCGCATGTCCAGATTCATGCCAAGCTGTTATCATCTTTTCTTCCTCACTCAAAGCCATGCTACGCCTCTCACTTCCCCAACGCACTTTATCTCTAGCTTCCTCTAAATCTGACATTTGGATTTCAGACTTATTAGCACGTGCTGCCATCAATGCTGCTTCATTTAACAGATTAGCTAATTCTGCTCCTGAATATCCAGGTGTTCCCCTTGCTATAATTTTAAGATCTACATTTTCAGCAAGTTTGACTTTTGCAGCATGAACCTTCAATATAGCCTCTCTTCCTTTAATATCTGGGAGATTGACAACAACTTGTCGATCAAAACGTCCTGGACGTAATAGTGCCGGATCCAAAACATCAGGTCTATTTGTTGCAGCAATAATAATAATTCCCTCCTGACCTTCAAATCCATCCATTTCAACTAAAAGCGCATTTAATGTCTGCTCTCTTTCATCATTCCCCCCCCCTAATCCAACCCCTCGACTTCTACCCACAGCATCAATTTCATCAATAAAAATCAAACAGGGAGCATGTTTTCTTGCCTGTTCAAACATATCTCGTACTCGACTAGCCCCGACACCAACAAACATTTCTACGAAATCTGAGCCACTGATACTGAAAAAATCTGCATCTGCTTCACCAGCAATTGCCCTTGCCAAAAGAGTCTTACCAGTTCCGGGAGAACCAACCATTAAAATTCCTCGAGGAATACGTCCTCCTAAATTTTGGAATTTTTTAGGATTTTTAAGGTATTCCGCTAATTCACGAACTTCCTCTACGGCTTCATCTACTCCTGCAACGTCTTTAAAAGTTGTTTTATTTTTATCCCTATTTAACATTCTGGCACGGCTCCTCCCAAAAGTTGAAGCACCTCTATTTGCAGAACGAATCTGCCTCATCAAAAGATAATAGATGAACAAAGCAATTAATAGGAAAGGCAAAATCCCGAGAAACAAATTCTGCAAAGCCAAATTGGCCTCCTTCATCTTGAGACCAGCCATCAAAAGCTTTTCTTGAACTTCTGATGTTAAAGAAGTTTCAATTGTAAAAGCTACTGGCTCAGCCTGAACAGAAGCTCCCTCTTCTAGCTTAGGTATATATTTCCCTTCTATTTTCTTTAATTCAGGAGCTTGTGGGTTATATATAATGCTCCCTTCCATTGATTGAGAACTATCTATTATCTTAACTAATTCAGCATAAGTAAGCACGCGGATTTTCCCATTATCAGGAGCATCTTTGAAAAAGATTAAAATGCAAATAATTCCTAAAATAAAAAGCCAAGCAAGCATCCCATGTGACGCTATTGGCTGTCCTGATTTATGATCCCCTTTTTTTGATTTTAATTTATTGGGATCAACCCCTTTATCTTTTCGTTGTTCAGACATTCTGTAAAAATTTATGAAGGAATGATCCCTTCATAAAGCAATTATTCTAATACAAAACGGGGAAAGTGTAAAACTTAACTTATCAAAAGTTAAATACATTTAAACGTCATATGAATATATGCTGTTTATCTCTGATAAATCGGCAAACTCTAAAAATCATGCAGGAAGAAATTAATTTCTTCCTGCTGATGAGAGATGTAAAACATAACTTATTGTCCCAATTGTCTAAGCAAATCTTGCATATCTGCAGCTAGAGCTGTCTTCTGTTGTCTCAAAGCCATATCGTAAGCTTGTTTTGCTTCTTTCATTGCAACATCATACTCTCCTATATTGGAATAATAAACAGCTATTCCTGCATGTATTTCTGGATTAACATCCACTTTCTGATCTATTGAAATCGCTTTATGCATAAGTTGGACTCCTGCTGGGATTTCCCCTATCTGTACTAACAACGAAGCAAGTAAATAGGATGCATTTGCGTTTGTATCTCTGATTGAGATAGATTGTTCTAACATCTTGATAGATTCTTCAATATCCCCCATAAAAAGCATACACCGTGCCAGATTATAACGCATATCACTGGCTTCATATTGCGCATCTATTCCTCTTGGAACAAGTTGTATAGCTTTTGAGATATGTTCTTTGGCGACTTCAAAATTCTTAAGGCTTAAATTTGCCATTCCATAATCATACTGAGTCATTGCATAACGTGGCTCCAATTCCAACGCTTTTTTCATATGATTCAGCCCTTCCTCACTTTTATTAATAACATTAAAATACAAAAAACCTAATTTCTGATGTGCCTGATAGCAGTTGGGATTGATCTCCAATGCGCCTAGATAATTTGTTACAGCCTCTTGTACTCTGCCATTGCGATAAAACTCATCTCCAGCTCTACACCAAGAGATATCATTTAAAAAGTGAGGTGAAATATTTTTAATAGCATCTCCTTTTGCATTTACAAACTCAGGAATATTTGCAGCTCTATCTGCTGCTGTAAATTGATCAAGCACAACTGGAGGAGTGCTTTCTCCGTTTACATCAATATGCGTTAACCATAGCTGCGTATATGGGCCATTCCTTTTCGAACTAAAAACAAGCCATTTTCCATTTGGAGACCAGCTATGCCAAGAATTCATCTCATCTGTATTACAACGCATTAAACGGGGGATTCCTCCACTTGCAGGCATAATATAAAGTTTACTATCACCACGCAATAACATGTAACTAGATGATTTACAAAATACTATCCATTTCCCATCTGGCGAATATTTTGGGAAATAATTACTTACTCCCTCTTCACTTGCTCCTTCCAAAGGAACAGCCTCTCCTCCTGCTCCATCATTAAAAGGGACTTTATAAATTTTAAAATAAAAAGGTTTACCATCTTCGACAAATTCTTTGCACTCTTCGCGAGTCAAAATTGTTTTACCTTCTCCCTGTGTATGCCTAAGATCATAAGTCTCAGCTCTAGCAAATAAGATGGTCTTTCCATCTGGACTCCAAGTAGGATTGCTTTGAACATACTTCGGATCACATGCACCCTGCAGTGCAGCATAAGTTTCGGTCACACGATCATACCAAGCAACAATCCCTTTCAGCGGGAAAAAAAGCTGTGAATAATAAAGTCCTTCCATTGGCACAAAAACAGATTTATCTTTTACAGTACTTAGAACATAACGACCATCTGGAGAGATTTGTGACAACAGTCCAAATGTCAACTCTTTATCTTCTGGTCTAAAATCATTCCAAGTAATAATATCACTGCTATTTAATTTCATTTGCTCTTGAATACGAGTAATAACATAGGATCCTTTACTATTAGCATAATCTACATCCATTGCCAAGAGAGTACCATCTGCTGAAAATGAGTGACAATTTCCACATACAGGTAATCCTTCCAAAACAATAGGAGGTGTCTCTTCCATATCTATCGTCCCATAACGCCAACGTAATTTACCTGGATCTATTACAGCATCTATAAATGGTAAAATAACTTCCCGATAAAAAATTGGAGCGCCAACTTCATCTTCTGAGGTAAAAATACACACAGTCGATGTTGAAAGAGGTTCTTGTGTCTGCTTTTTATTGAATCCAGAAACTTGTATTTTTAACGACTCCTTTACAGAAGATCTTTTCATTAACTTCCAAATATCTGTCTCAGGTCTCCATGCAGGCTTTGATGTTAAAAAACTAAAATAATTCGTCCCTATTTGAAATCCAATTACCCAACGATTCACATTGGTTGAACTATCTTTCCAAATAAATGTAGGTGAAATAATCTCTGGAGGAAACATTGCCTCATTTAACGGGTATTCAATAGAAATAGCAGATAAATTCTGAGTCTCTACTAAAAATTTCTTACCCCAATCGGGCACAGTTTCTACTCCTTTTGAACATCCATTTAGCAAAACAACATAATAGAATACACCTATTACAAAAGAAACTGTGCCTAATATCTTTAATAATCTATTCATTGTATAAAAAAGCCGTGTTTAGTATAGAACACGGCTTTGAATTATACAAGAGAAAGAAATCTTAATATCTAGGATCTTTCATTAATTGTGGGACAAGATGTTAGTGTATTACCTACATAAATTTGTCTTGGGCGATAAATCTTTGATGCTGAATCTCTCACTTCTTTGTAATTTGCAATCCATCCTGGCATTCTTCCTATTGCAAAAATAACAGTAAACATCTCTAGTGGAATCCCAATTGCTCTCATAATAATACCACTATAAAAATCCACATTTGGATAAAGTTTTCGTTCAATAAAATAAGGATCATTTAATGCTTTCTCCTCTAACCGTCGCGCTATATCCAATAAAGGATCTCCCATATGAAGATTATGTAATAAATCGTCACAAATTTGTTTGATGATTTTCGCTCTGGGATCATAATTCTTATAAACTCTATGCCCAAATCCCATTAGTCGTTTTCCCGTCTTCTTATTTTTTATCTCTTCCATAAAACGAGAACCATCATCTCCCGATTTTAAAATATCCTGAAGCATCTCTATAACAGCTTGATTCGCTCCTCCATGACGAGCTCCCCACAAAGCACAAACACCTGCCGCTGCACTGGCAAATAAATTGGAATGGCTTGAAGCCACCATCCTAACTGTAGAAGTCGAACAATTCTGCTCATGATCAGCATGAAGAATAAAAATCATATCCAAAGCTCGTATTGCCTCGGGATCCATCTCATAATCCTGATATGGCTCAGAAAACATCATATGCAGAAAATTTGCCGTATATCTATAAAACGGTTTTGGATAAATAATTGGCAATCCCCTTGATTTTCTATATGAAAAAGCAGCGATTGTCCGAACCTGAGAAATTAGTCGCGCTGCCTGAATTTCAAAGTTCTCATCTGAATCAGTATCAATCAATCCCTGCCAAAAGCAACTTGCAGCATTAATCATTGCGGAAAGAATCGCCATAGGATGGCTTGTAGAAGGAAATCCCTCAAAATGAACTTTCATATCCTCATGAATCATTTCATTGCGAGTTAATAAATCTGAAAAACGCCTTAATTCTGAAGCATTAGGCAGTTTATTCATAATCAAGAGATAAGCCACTTCCACAAAAGAGGCCTTTTCTGCCAACTCCTCAATTGGAATTCCCCGATAACGCAAAATCCCCTTTTCTCCATCTATATAAGTAATAGAACTCTTACAAGACCCCGTGTTTGCATATCCATCATCTAGCGTAATATATCCCGTTTTTGCCCTAAGAGTAGAGATATCAATTCCCTTTTCATTTTCACTCCCGACCACACAGGGAAATTCATACACTTTACCATCTAACTCCACTTTTGCAGTGTTACTCATAACATCTTTATTCTGACACAAAATCACACAAAACTAAACTAAAAATAAATTGAACCTCTTCGTAATTTATGAGCATAATATGTTATGCTTATTTATATAGGTGTCTTTTTCAACAGTGCAACTATCATTATCGGCATAATTACCGGAATTTTACGTCCTCCTCTTTCTGGTAAAATAGAAAACACAATTCATACAATTTTAGCTATAGGGCTTTTTTATATAGCTATTATACTTTCAATAGAATTATTTTCTAAGGGAGGGCTTTATTTTATCAAATACTTTACCTTAACATGGCTCTGCCTTATAAGCAGCAGCTTTATCTTTAAAAAAAGTCCTCTTCAACAGATAATTATAAAACTGAATAATTCAATTCAAAGCTCTTATTTAGCCCTTAAACCTGGCAAGAAACAGAGCCTCTCTAAAATATCTCTAATAATAGGATTAGTCTATTTTGGTATAACTCCTCTGAATTTTGGCGCAGCGTGTCTTTGCGGTCTTCTGGGGTCTCCTCTTCTTTTCTACGTTAAAAGTATTATCGACCTGCTCGGAACTATTACTTTAACTCAAAAACTAAGAAAAACTGCTCTTTTTATTCTTATTCCACAATTTATCTTAGGTACAGCCCTTATCTATATTTTCCAACTTTTTCAACTCGAAAATACTCCCTGCTCAAAATTTGTCATTATCTATTTTTGTCTGCACCTTTTTCTGATTCTTATTAGAGTCAATAAAAATTCAAGTTCTCTTTTTTCCGTAGTCCCAGCTTTTTTCTTATCTATAATATTTGATAAATATTTAGGATAAAAACAATCACAACTTACCACTCCAAAAGAGTAGCTCCTAGACTAAATCCTGCACCAAAAGCTACTAAAAGCACCTTATCTCCTCTTTTTATTCTCCCTGAAACCTGCGCTTCATCCAAAGCAATTGCTACTGAAGCCGAAGAAGTATTTCCATACTTCTCTACATTAAGAAAAATTTGATCATCTCGCAACTTTAACCGCTCTGCAGCAGCCATAATGATCCGAGAATTCGCCTGATGGGGAATGACAAGAGAAATCTCATCCATAGTAAAACCTGCATTCTGTACGACTTTCTTAGCAGAATCTACCATGTAAGTAACAGCCCATTTAAAAGTTTCCTTTCCCTTCATAGTTATATAATGAAGGCGAGCATCAATCGATTTGTGCGAAGCCGGTATTCTACATCCTCCAGCTGGAATTTGCAGAAAATCAGTACGCCGCCCATCTAATCCCAATACACTGGAAAGTATACGTCCCGTATTTTCATTGCCCCGCTGCAAAACAACGGCTCCAGCTCCATCTCCAAACAGGATACAAGTGGAACGATCCTGCATATCAATCAAAGAAGAAAGTTTCTCTGCACCAATAACTAAAACATTATTATACATCCCGGCAGAAACAAATTTACTCCCCACATCCATTGCATAAATAAAACCTGCACATGCAGCCTCTAAATCAAAACCAGCTGCATTCATCGCATTGAGATTTACTTGAACACGAGCTGCAGTAGAAGGGAAAATATTATCAGATGAAACTGTTGCAACAACAATTAAATCAATTTCTTCTGCTGAAACACCAGCATTTATCATCGCTTTATGCGCGGCTTGTGTTGCCAGATCAGATGTAAATTCGTTATCCGCTGCGAATCGTCTTTCTTTGATACCAGTACGCTCAACTATCCATTGATCATTAGTATCAACAATTTTTTCAAAATCTACATTAGTTACTATCTTTTCAGGAACATAAGAGCCCGTTCCTGCTACCATGCAAGGATAGATTCTAGATTCCAACACCGTGTTCCTTCTTTTGCAGTTTTTCAATTCATTCTGCTATTAGCAGCGGCAATGGCATCTCCAAGAGCATCTGCTGCCATAGCAATTTCATCGATAATAATTTGATTAATATTCTGATTCGCCGCTCTAACTCCTAAGCGTATCGCATTAAAAATAGCTCTTTCTGATGCAGAGCCATGGGATTTCATTACAGCTCCGTTTAACCCTAAAAGCGGAGCTCCTCCAACATTATCAGGATCCATTCCCCTTTTAATAGACTTAAAAACACCTTGTGCCAGCAAAGCACCTATGACACGAGTAGGACTTCGTGATATTTCTGTTTGAATCCACCTCAATAAATGTCGCCCAAAACTCTCACAGGTTTTTAGTACTACATTTCCAAGAAATCCATCACATACAACCACATCTACATGATTTTCAAACAAATCATGCCCCTCCACATTTCCTATAAAGTGAACAATACCCGCTTTATCTACTTTTGAGAGTAATTCAAACGTCTCTCGTGTTAATTCATTCCCCTTTACTACCTCTGTTCCAATATTTAAGACCCCAACACGTGGTTTATTATAGCCTAAAACTTCACGGGAATAAACACTTCCCATAATCCCGTATTGCATTAAATGAGAAGGACGGCTATCTATAAAACCACCCGCGTCTAATAAAACAAAGGAATTATTTTGCGCAGGAATAACAGCTGCAATCGCTGGACGCTCTACTCCTTTCAACGGGCGGAGACGAATATGAGTAGCAGCCACTACTCCTCCTGTATTGCCTGGAGAAACCAGCACCTGCGCTAATCCACCTTTTACTAGTTCAACTGCTCTTGCAATGGAACAATCTTTTTTATGCCTTAATGCATCTACAGGCTTATCTTCCATTGTAAGAACCTGCGATGCATGGCAAATCTCTAACCTCGGATCATTACAACCGCATTCCTCCAATTCTCTCTTCAGAGTCGCTCTATCTCCAACTAGATATATTTTGGAAATAGAATAAACGGAAGCTAATGCTCGTTGTACTCCTCGCACAACTACTCCGGGGCCATGATCTCCCCCCATTGCATCAACAGCAACACGCATAAATAAAGAGAGCGGGATGCGACACTCTCGCACCTCCGCACTTCAATTAAACAAATAATCCCTAGCCAAGAGGCGATACAGTGACTACCTGGCGTCCTTTATAATAACCACAGGATGGACAAACCCTATGTGGAAGGTATGGGGCAGCACATTGTGGACAAATCCCCAACTGGGGCAGTTTTAATACACTATTTTGCGCACGGCGCATACGTTGACGGCTATGAGACGGTTTTCTTTTTGGTACAGCCATAATTCTTTAATCCAATTTCAGCTTATCTAATTCACTCCACGCCAGTGAAACACTTTCTGACTTAGCGTCGGACCCTCTTTTGTTTTCTCTATTACGTACCGGTTGATCGGGAAACCGATTACAATTTCTATCACACAGCGGATGCTGCGGATAATTCAGGAGAATATCTTCTCGAATATAATTAGTCAAGTCTATACTATCATCTTTTATAGGAATACTCTCTTCTCCCTCTAATGTGAAAAATTCTGAGTATTGTATTTCTATTGGCATCTTGAAAGAAGACAAACACCTCACACATATGCAATCTAATGTAAAATTAATCTTGCCGATAATCCAAACCTGAGAACCTTGTCTGCTAGCAGTTAGTGTATAGTTAACATTCTCAGTCATCTTTATACATTCATCATCTTCCGGCAAAGAAAGCTCCTCTGGAGTGAGCTTCCCCTCTGTTTTCACATCTTCGTGTAAAAGTTGTTTTAACTGAAATATTACTGGCATAAATTATTGTAATTTGCTGATTAGCGCTTTTTTTACATGTTCCGGAACAAAAGCACCTACTTCTCCACCCAGTCTTGCCACTTCTTTTACCAACCTGGAACTAATGAATGTATGATCTTCTGAAGGAACAACAAAAAATGTTTCAATATCTTCCTTTAGTCTCCGGTTCATAAGAGCCATCTGAAATTCATACTCAAAATCACTTACAGCTCTCAATCCACGAACAATCACTTGAGCTTTTTTTTGATAGACAGTTTCAATCAACAGCCCATCTAAAATATCTGTCTCTACATTATGAAGATGTTTAAGAGATTCATCAATCATTTGTTTTCGCTCTAATAATGTAAAACACGGTTGCTTTGCATCATTATTGGCAATCATCACAATCAGCCGATCAAAGACTTTTGCTGCTCGAGCAATTACATCGATATGCCCATTATGAATAGGATCAAAACTCCCTGGATAAACGGCAATTGTCATAAATTCTCCTACAGAATTCCCTTATCACTGAATGTATCATCTTTTTCTCTGCGTTGACATCTTAAAAAAGTCAGCTTTGCCAAAGTTATGCTTATTCTTTATGATAAACCTTCTTTTGGCGTGAAAGAATATATTTTTCTGAATTATTCTCTCCGTCAATAAATTCATAGGTAATTTTATCTCCATCTGTTTTAGATTGACTCCAAACGAGAATACCTCTTCCCGTCTTGAGCACTTCCGTCATAGGAATACGATTAGTACCATTTTCAACTAGTTTAACAACGGAAGCTTCAAACTCCACTTGATGTTTACCAGGAATATTTTCATCAACACCTCCCATCACATCAGAAATTTTAGCAAGGTGATAAATCTTCTCTTTATCCTTTAAAGTTTGAGTCAACAAAAAGTTCCCTACAACCTGTCTTTTCCCTGAGTCTGTAGTAACTTCTGAAGTTGAAATCTGAATCTTTACCTGTTTTTCCAAATCCCCCCACAATCCGGCGCAAGTAGCCCCTTTCAACAAGAAGAAATGAAAAGCAAAACTAATGACTAACATAGTTATAAGAATTCCCCCTATTGCCCCCCATGCTTTTGTAAAATTCGCACTACGCAACTTCATCTCTGCTGCATCTTTTGCATCTGTATCTTCAAAAGCAAATGCAAACAAAATGAAAACAAAAACAGCCATAGCAGACGCTATATACCAAATATAAGGCCAATTATACACCACAACCGGCTGTGTATTATCAGGCAAGTAACCTTGATATGTATTCTGTACATTTACCCATGATACAACTAGGCTTCCAACAAGCATCCCGGCACCTAAAGTCAGCGAATAAAGTAGCCCTTGTGCAGAACTACGGAGTTCTTTGGGTGCTCTGCGATCAATATAGATCTGACCTGACACAAAGAAGAAATCATAAGACATCCCATGTAGAGTAATTCCCAAAATAATAAGCCACAATAATGAGCCTGTTGTGCCAGATGCAAATCCGAAACAGAATAATCTTATAGCCCAACAAAGCATACCAAGCAATAACACTTTTTTAATTCCTAACCCTCTTAACATAAGAGGCATTATTAAAAAAAATCCCGCTTCGATCCATTGTCCAACAGTCATCGTCATAGCGATTTTCTCAATTCCGCTATCTGCTAAATAAATACCCGTTTCATTGAAATAGAAAGTCAGAGGAATACATGTCAAAAAAGATCCCAACATAAAAACTGTAACATTTTTATCCTTCAGCAAGGATAAAGCATCCAGCCCAATAATTTCTCTCACGGTAGGTTTTTTACCAGTTTTTAACGGAGGTGTATGAGGCAAGGTCAAACAATAGAAAGACATAAATACCCCAAAAGCCGCAGCTGTATAAAACATCCCTGCTGACTTATCAAACATTAATCCAGAAATAATGAATCCAGCTGCAATCCATCCAAAACTGCCAAAAACACGAATTAATGGAAATTGCTCAGCAGGCTTTTCTAAATTTCTCAAAGAAATCGAATTTGCTAAAGCCAACGTAGGCATATAGCAAATTGTGTGAAGCAAAAGAAAACAAAAGAACGGCAAAAATGAATCTTGTGTTACAACCAAAACCGCAAAAATTGCTGCAAGAAAATGAAGTATAGCCATTACCTTTTGAGTTGCAAAAAAACGATCCGCAATTATTCCCACAAAAAGAGGGGAAATCATACTAGCAATAGCTGTCGAAGAATAAGCCAATGGAATCTGACTTGCAGAAAACCCCTTTTCGCTCATATAAGCTCCTAAGGTTGAATACCACACACCCCAAACGATGTATTGAATCAGCATCATCAAAGGTAACCGAATTTTTGAAAAAACATTCATAGTAAATACTCTCAACAACACTAACGACTCTAAAGAAAAACAAAAAAAAATTCAATACTTTTAAAAAATACTTCCATAATTCTACACAAAGTGATACTCTTTTTTTGGCGGCTTGTCCGATGGTGTAACGGTAGCACTAGGCTCTTTGGAAGCCTCTGTCTTGGTTCGAATCCAGGTCGGACAGCCAAACACATACATTTTGGCATTTGATTAACAAAGTTACTGATTGTCATTTTTGTTTTGCATTAAGAGCAAAACATATGTATAGTGAAGGGGAGCTCCACGAAAGTGGTGCATAGATAACTGATAATATAGATTTTCTATAGATGGAGTCGTTGTGAGTAGCGTAAGTGATCAAGCAAATACTTCTGAAGGTTTGTCTCAGGAGATGGTTATTTTGAATCGATATGGTCTGCATGCAAGACCAGCTTCCAAGTTTGTCAAACTAGCGGGGCGTTATAAATCTTCCATCTATGTAGAAAAAGATGGTGAAGAAGTTAATGGGAAGAGCATTATGGGATTAATGATGTTGGCTGCAGGAGAAGGAAGTCATATTATAGTCAAAGCCAATGGACCTGATGCTCGTGAAGCTCTAGATGAGCTTCAGAAATTAGTAAACGAAAAATTTGGCGAAGAATAATTTTCTCTGTAAAATACTTACTTAAAACATTTTAAAACGAGAAACACGATTTGTGTTTCTCGTTTTTTTTAAATTCTCTTTTTTTAAAACATTTAAGATTGACTGCGCTTTTTTTTCTAGTATCATTTTTATAGATCTTTTGGAGGCAGGAATTCCTCTTTACGAATTAATTTCTGCCTCTTTTTTATTTCAAATTGGTTTGAACATAACTTTATCTCTCTTCAATATTCATACTTTACCTAAACCGTTTAAACCATAAGCATTTCAAGTCCAACTGATATATCCTCTGTTCAGAAAATTTTGCTAGAACCACCCTTCTAAGGGTTGCCTGCCTAAAAATTTTAGTGTACTATTACTGCAATGAGCGTGGGTGGTCGTTATTTTTATAGGCAAAAAATGAGGCTTAACAGAAAAATGATAAATCCTTTTTCAATAATACTATCTATTTTATTGGTCGCTGGCTTTCTTTTTACTCCTTACTATTTAATTGCAGAAGAAATTACATCACAGCAAGAAGAAATATCCCTTCCATCAGCCCCAAGCCCAGAAACCGCATTACCTGCAAAAATTGTGCAAGTCCGCTCTCCTGAAGAAATTTCTACTTCTAAAAATCAACCTCTTGTTAGTTCTGAACCATTATCACCTCCCTTATCATTTACGATAAACAATCAAGATCAAACAGCATCTAATCTTTCCTCTCAATTTATATGGCATACTAATTCTGTTTTTTATGCAAAGCCTCTGACAGATATTATGTTTGCAGCTCAAAATGACAATCCCGAAGCAAACTATGAACTTGGACTACGAATCTATAACAGTTCTTCACAAAAAAAAGAAATCAAACACGCAATTTCTCATATTGAAAAAGCCGCCGCTTTAAACTATCCCGAAGCTCAGCTATGGGTAGCTAAACATTACGAAAGAGGAAGTGATTATTATCCCAAAAATTATCGTCAAGCTTTTCTTTGGGCTCAGAAAGCAGCAGATCTCGGCCATCCAGAAGCCCAATATTTTCTTTCACTACTCTATATTGCAGGACGAGGAGTAGAACCAAATAGTACAGAAAGTGCCTACTGGGCCTACACCGCAGCAGGAAATAAATATCCACCAGCAATGACACGTATCGGAATCCTATATCAAGAAGGACTAGGAGTCCCTCAAAATTCACGTAATGCAATTCTCTGGTTCTTACGTGGAGCACTCTACAACGATGCTCTTGCTCAATATTATCTTGGAATTTGCTATTCTATCGGATTCGGAGTTAAAGCAAATCAAGTCGAAGCATATAAATGGCTTAATATTTCTGCATCAAAAGGAAATGCCAAGGCATTAAATATGCGACAAAAGCTTATTAAAAGAATGACAGTCCAGCAAATACGTGAAGGCCAAGAACTTAGCTCGAAATTTATTCATTTTATCCAAAATCAAGGAAAATTTACAGATCTAGATCCATTAGCTGCCAATATGCCAATTGAAAACACAATTTCCGGTTTTTTCATTACCACTGATGGTCACATCCTTACATCATACCAGCCCTTAATTGGGCACACAGCTCTATATGCGCGTACTTCATCTGGATATTTCAAAGCTGAAATTGTTTTAGCAGACGTTCACAATAATATTGCATTATTAAAAATAGACAATCAGGTTCGCTCTATCGTTACAAATTCACTTTTGACTCAAGAACAGCCCATTGCAACAATTGGCAATTCGATCACCCCTTTAGCATTGGCTCCCACAGCTTCCTTTACAATGGGAGCACCTATATTCACTATTGGCTTCTCAGATTTTGATAAACTTGCTTGGAATCCTGCTCTTGTTGAAGGAAATATTAAAGGGCTTTCCGGAATTAAAGATGATCCAAGATACCTAAAAATTGGTATGATAATCAATTCACAAAACACTGGTGCGCCAATCATCACTGCTTCTGGAGAAGTAATTGGTATTCTAGATATTAGTGCTGATGAAAACTTTGGATCCAATTCTTTGGAACTGCTACAAGAGTCCACTTCATACCGCAATGCAATAAGATCACAATATGCCTTTTCGCTTTTTGAAACATTGCCTGAAGTAAAAAATAAATTACTTCCTCCCCCTGAGATTCAAGAACAAAAATTTAATGCTTCAGTGGCAGAAGCCATGAAAGCTATCGTTCAAATTATTATCTATTAGAGTATATGAATAAACAAATATCACGACGTTCAGCGTTAAAAACAGTCGCGGGAACCGCCACAATATTAGGTGCATCTATGATGTTTCCTCTTTCTATGCTGGCTGATGATTCCAGAGCTAGATTAAAAGGAAACATACACCACTCTGTTTCAGCATGGTGCTATGGCAGTGTTGGACTGGAGGGACTTTGCAGATTCTGTAAAGAGATCGGAATTGAATCTGTGGAACTGATTGGACCTAAAAATTTTGATCTAATTAAAAAATACGATCTCACTTGTGCTATGTGCGAAGGTCCATCATCTATTCCTAACGGATGGAATCGGGTAGAGAATCATGAGAAATACTTAAAAGCCTTCGAAGAAGCTATTCCAGTTGTTGCTAAATACGGCTTCCAGAATATTATTACATTTAGTGGAAATCGGGCTGGAATGTCTGATGAAGAAGGCTTAGAAAATTGTGTAAAAGGTCTTAAAAAATTGATGCCTATCGCTGAGAAGCACAAGGTAACAGTTGTGATGGAACTTTTAAACAGTAAGCGAGATCATAAAGACTATATGTGTGATCACTCGGCATGGGGTGTAGAAATGTGTAAAAGAATAGGTTCTGAAAGAATGAAACTTCTTTATGATATCTATCATATGCAAATTATGGAAGGGGATGTTATTAATACCATTCGTGAAAACCATCAATACTTTGGTCATTATCACACCGGAGGATGCCCCGGGAGAAATGAAATAGATGATTCTCAAGAACTAAATTATCCGGCTATTATGAAAGCCATTGTTGCTACCGGTTATAAGGGATATGTTGGTCAGGAATTTGTCCCGACTAATCCTCTTCCTCTGCGTTCTTTAGCTCAGTCTATTCAAATTTGTGACGTATAAAACTTAATTTTACAATAATAACAAACCGCATATTTTATATTCATGCGGTCTCATGCTAAAAAGCCGCTTTTCTTTGGAAAAGCGGCTTAAAATGTCTCTTTTAATAGCAAAAAGTCAAAACTATAGTGATTACTCTGTGCCTTTAACTATTTTCTCAACTTCGCACATATTTAAACCACCTTTTGCTTCTGCTTTATTTTTATTCTGTTTTTTGCGCGCCTGTTGAGCCAACTTTTTAACCACATTATCAATAGCTGTGTACATATCAGATTGGGAATCCTCTGCAATTAAATCATTACCCGGTATTTCCAGCCGAACTACACACTTACAGGGAATATGTAACTTGGATGTATCATTTTCCAGATTTACTCTGGCAGATAAAATACCCGGAATTAAGCGATCGAGCTTACCGAGCTGTGTATTTGCGCGTTCTTCAATAGCTTCTGTAGCCTTGAGATTATGTGATGTTATGATTACCTTCATAATTATACCATGTTACATTTTATTTTAAAGTTCGCTCAGAGTCCGCAATTTCTTCCTCAGATCCCCTCTGCAGATAACCGCATGAGCCTCTCTAAACGAACTAAATATAGTATAATGCAAAAAATTCATATTTCAAGCTTCTGCAGAAAATAATTATAAAATTTTATAATCTCATTGAAAAATCTTCATTTCTTATTAAAATCATTATTGTTTTGATTTGTCATTTATATGAAAACAACAAATAAATTTATGAAAACATCTCTACTAGTTTTTCCTACATCATTAAAAGGTATAACTCTCTATAATAATTGCAGTTCCTCTTGTTGCGGGCATAACAAGGATAATGAAGTTACTCTTCACAAACTCCCCTATGCCTATGATGCTCTAGAACCGTATATTGACGCTGAAACTGTCTCCATCCACCATGATAAACATCATGCAACCTACGTAAATAATTTTAATAATGCTATTTCTGGATTTCCAGAACTAAAAGGTGAAAAAATCTGCACCATCCTTAAAGAATTAGATAAAGTCCCGGTTGAAATTAGAACTGCTGTTCGCAATCAAGGTGGCGGAGTATTCAATCATAATTTTTATTGGAAAATATTAGATAAAGACAATAAAGGAGCTCTCCCTTCCGGAGAACTGGCTCAAAGTATAGATAAACACTTTAAGAGTTTTTCTCAATTCCAAGAGCAACTATCAAAAGTTGCTATTAGCGTTTTTGGCAGCGGTTGGGCCTGGCTGACCCTCTGTAAAAATGGATCTTTACAAATCGAAAGTACTCCTAATCAAGATACTCCTCTTTCTGCAGGACGTCTTCCGCTTCTAACTATTGATGTATGGGAACATGCTTATTACCTTAAATATCAAAATAGAAGAGTTGACTATGTCAAAGGAATTTGGAACCTATTTAATTGGGATTTCATCTCTGAACGCTATAGTCGACTAATTAAATCCATTTAATTTTTCTGATAAATTATTTCTCCGACACATACCTATAAGATATTGTCGGGGAAATATTTATTTTTTCCATGCAAACGATCTCACCTCAAATTTATATATATCCAGCCCTTCCCAAAGGAATTATTCCTATTTTTAATTCAAATCAGTATTTCCCTAAACTTGGGAATACTCACATTCAAGCTTTAGGAGAATCTCTATTTCCTGCCAATTCACTTGCAGAAATCAAGGACACGATTCAAATGGCAATGACACTTGAGAATTATGATGCTGATAATGAAAGAGATCTCTTTAAATGGCTATCCAATTGTTGGCGTATTATTATCTTGTCACGTGATAGAGGAATCAATTTCCCTCCATCCATAATTAATAATCGTATTTTATTACCAATACCTGTCTTTCGATGGTCTCTAGGACAAAGACTTAATCAAACATGGCTTGATCTATATACACAAACCTTAATCCGCCTGATCAAATCCAGTACTCAGTCTGGAGGTCTTGTTATTTGCTATGCAGAAAATTTACTAAAACTCCAAACTTTTCCGACCACTCTTCCTCAATCCGATGTTACTAGCTTTGGAATATGGGAACGGCCTGAGCGCCTATCACAAAAAGGAGTTATTCTTTGTCAACGTACAGCTCCCACTCATTGGGAATCTTACCTTCCATCTCCTACGGTCGATGAATTAAGAGTTTCTGGGGTAAATCACGCTTTCCTCGCTGATGCAGGAATTCAAATTTTTACTCCAAAAGCAGTCAGAAAAATTTTACATATCCTTAAGTCCAACCCTAACGCTGACTTTCAAAAACACTTCCTTGTTT
Source organism: uncultured Verrucomicrobiota bacterium (assembly GCA_944389455.1). Lineage (GTDB taxonomy): Bacteria > Verrucomicrobiota > Verrucomicrobiia > Limisphaerales > UBA1412 > UBA1412. Next base: position 149,545 of record CALXMK010000001.1, on the reverse strand, counting down.
CTTTGGGAGAAAAAAACAGTGAGCTCAGCTCAAAAATTGTTATTTTAAAATCAGAAATTCATTTCCTTCAAAATGGCAGAGAACTTATTCATGGAATATCTTCTTTGATGAATTTTGAACTAGATGAAACTAAACTTGGAATAATGGGAGCAAAACGGCATCCGGATCAATATCTACAGAATTCCAGGTTTAATTACCCACTCCGATTGGAAGAAAACCATACGTTATGGATCGAAAGCAGTATTATACCTAGGACTTGGACTCTCTCTCACGAACATATTCTCACAGGAATTCCCTTCAATGAATGGGATCTTAAACTTGAACCTAAAGTTTGTCTGGATTTTACTCCTATTAATGAAAGTGAATGGTGTATCAAATTTTTTAAGATCGATGACTGTCTAAACAATGGATTTGAGAAAACCCACTGGATGGATAAAGAAAATGCACTACACTGGTTCCAAAAACGAAATCTTTTCCCTCCTCATATACAAAATTCTGTCAATTTTGCAGATCTAAAAATTTTCCCGATACTTTCCTTTGATAGAATTTCCCCTAGATTTATCGAATGGCTTACACAAAAATCCCCCGACTACTCCAAAAAATTTATTGATTTATGGAAAAATACAGAAAAATTTTCCCTTAACGACTGCATTCAGCGTGCAAATTACTGCAGACTAGAAAATCAAAGGCAACAACTTCTAAATGAAGGTATGGAAGCCATGTTTCATAATAATCGCTGGAGTGTTTTCTATAAAACAGATTTGGAATCTACTGCAATGCTCTATAGTAAAAGTAATTCTGAACTTCCAAACACTCAACTCAAAATTGAAGATGGTTATGAACCTCTGCAAATCGTTCACGATCGCATGTTTCGCTCTGCCGTTATAAAAAACCGTAATAAAAAAGGTTGGGAACAGTTAGAAGAAGAAGCATTCAGCACCCTCTGTCAGATGTTAGTGAATAATGCTCAGATTGAAAAAGTCAACCCACAAAAAAGTATTATAGAAGATCAGGTTGTCTGGGGAAGATGCCCAGTCCGACTAGATCTTGCTGGAGGGTGGACAGATACTCCTCCCTACTGTCTAGAACGTGGAGGAAGAGTTGTCAACCTTGCTGTTAATTTAAATGGGCAATCCCCAATCCAAGTATTCACAAAATTAAGATCAACTCCAGAACTTTTTATTCATAGTATTGACCAAGGAAAAAGCCAATTGATTACAACCTATGAAGAACTACGCTCATATGCACAACCAGGAGATAATTTTGCTCTTTCTAAAGCAGCCTTGGCTCAGGCTGGATTCCTACCTGAATTTACTTCCATTCAATATTCTTCTCTAAGAGAGCAGCTTGAAGCTTTCGGCGGAGGGCTGGAAATTTCACTTCTCTCTGCTGTTCCTAAAGGTTCTGGACTAGGGACAAGCAGTATTTTAGCGGCTACTATTCTTGCTACACTAGGAGAAACTTGCGGACTCTGCTGGGATAAAAACGCTCTATTTACTAGAACATTAGCCCTAGAGCAAATGCTTACAACCGGTGGAGGCTGGCAAGATCAGGCTGGTGGTATTTTTAACGGGATTAAAATGATTGAAACCACTGCTGGACTCAGTCAAACTCCAATTCTACGCTGGCTCCCAGGAGAATTATTTCAACAAGATTATGCAAATAAAGTTATCCTGCTTTATTATACCGGAATCACTCGCATGGCAAAAAATATTCTTCATGAAATCGTACGCGGCATCTTTTTAAATTCCCCACGTCATCTTGGAATTATCGAAGAAATTTCAGAAAATGCCAAAATAGCTTTTAACGCAATTCAAACATCCAATTACCAAATGCTGGTATCCAGTGTTCGAGAAAGCTGGCGACTAAATCAATTGCTTGATCGTGGAACTAATCCGCCAGAGGTAAAAAAAATACTGGATTCCATAGAAGACTATCTTGATGCCGCAAAACTTCTGGGTGCAGGAGGAGGCGGATATCTCATCATGTTTGCTAAAAGTACAGATGCTGCTCTGAAAATACAGCAAATCTTAAAAAAATCTCCTCCAAATAAAAAAGCGCGATTTATTCAATTTTCACTTTCAGAAAAAGGATTACAATTAACCCGCAGTTAATGGAATAATAGATCTTCCATTGCTACATCTTTAAAAACATCTTCCTTTTCCCCTTTTATATATTAAAATAAGAACCGCGTTCTATTAAGAACTGAATATGTTTATAAAAAGACATAAAGTATAATGTTATTATTTTATAGCACAAACTCAAACTATCATTCAGAATTCAACCATATAAAGGTTAATCTGAAAGAAGCACTACTTAATGGTCAAGCTCCTGATCGTGGACTTTATATGCCTGAAAGTTTTCCCACGATTAGTACTGAAGAATTATATTCTTATTCACAAAAAACATATCCTGAAATTGCTTACCAGATTCTTAATCGATATACAGAAGGAATCATTCCGAAAGAAACATTATATTCTTTATGTATAGACGCTTATAATTTCGAGATTCCTTTGGAAAAAGTCCGAGGCACAACATCTAATTATATCTTAAGACTTGATCGCGGGCCTACTGCCTCTTTTAAAGATTTTGCAGCTAGAATGATGGCTAGAATGATGAGTCTTTTTATCTGCGAATCTAATGAAGAAATCACCATTTTAACCGCTACAAGCGGTGATACTGGTGCTGCCGTAGCTAATGCTTTTCATAACGTTCCAGGTATCAAAGTAATTATACTCTTCCCTCTAAAAGAAGTTTCAGAACGCCAACGCAAACAAATGAGCACCCTATCTGGAAATATAACAACAATAGCCATAAAAGGGAAATTTGATGATTGCCAGGCACTTGTTAAAAAAGCTTTTGCTGATACCCAATTAAAAAAACACATTAAACTTTCTTCAGCAAATTCGATCAATATTGGAAGATTACTTCCACAAAGTGTCTACTATTTTTACGCAGCATCTCGAATTACAGAATGCAAAGCACCTGTTGTTTTTTCAGTTCCATCTGGGAATTTTGGAGATATGATGGGGGGAATGATAGCCATGAAAATGGGGCTTCCCATTGCACAGATACTGGCACCAGTTAATGGCAATGACTCTTTTCCTAATTATCTAAAATGTGGAGAATATCAAAAGATAGAGCCCTCCAGAAATTGCATATCCAATGCAATGAATGTAGGTCATCCCAGTAATTTAGCTCGGCTAATTTCCCTATTCGGAGGCCAAATGAATGAAAAAGGCGAAATCTCACATCCCGCTGATCTTACAAAATTAAAAGAAAAAGTTTACTCTGTTTCAGTAAGTGATGATGAAACACAAAAAACTATCATCTCCGTATGGGAAAAATATCAACTTCTATTAGAACCACATGGGGCAGTCGGATGGAATGGATATCAAAGATGGCTCGAGATTCATCCTGAACGAAAAGATATACCTGCGATCTGTTTGGAAACAGCACATCCTGCCAAATTCCCACAGCATATTAGAGAACTTCTTGGGATTATCCCTGAAGCACCTTTATCTCTTTCCTCTTTGGATAGTCTTTCTGAACACTATAAAACAATGGATAGTGATTTTGATTTATTCAAACAATATTTACTAGACACTGTTCTAAAATAAATTAAACAATGAAGCACATTATTATTCTAGGCGACGGCATGGCTGACCATCCTGTCGCAGAGTTAGGAGGCCTTACTCCCTTAGAGACAGCCAATAAACCTTCTATTGATTTTCTCGCCCGAGAAGGGAGATGTGGAATACTGGAGACAGTTCCTGAAGGACTTATGCCAGGGAGTGAAACAGCAAACTTAAGTGTCATGGGATATGATCCAAAAGCTGTTCTACGTGGCAGAGGTGTATTAGAAGCTGCCAGTATGGGATTGGCAATTGAACCAAATGAATTGGTGATGCGCTGCAATCTTATCTGTATCGATGAGCGGGGTCGATTGAAAAACCATTCGGCTGGACATATCAGTTCTACAGAAGCTGCACTTATCATACAAGATTTACAAAAAGAATTTGGCTCTGACAAATTCTCATTTCATCCTGGAGTCAGTTATCGACATGTATTTATTGGAAAGGGATTGAGTGATAAAATTCTATGCTATCCACCACATGACCATTTAGGGAAGTACGCAGATGATTTAGAAATAAAATCTCTATCCTCTGAAGCAAATGAAACTGCCCACCTCTTAAATAAAATAACCCATTTAAGTCAAGAATTTCTACCCAATCACCCAGTCAATTTAGAACGCGCAGAAAAAGGACTCGATAAAGCAAATTCTATTTGGCTTTGGTCGGGTGGATATAAACCACAAATGTGGACATATCAAGAAAAGTGGAATCTTAAAGGAGCCGTAATTTCCGCTGTAGATCTAATTAATGGAATCGCTGTATATGCTGGATTAGATGTTATTAAAGTCCCAGGTGCTACTGGCCTTTATAATACAAATTATGAAGGTAAAGCTCAAGCATGCCTGGATGCTCTAAACAATCACGATTTTGTCTATCTTCATGTAGAAGCACCCGATGAAGCAGGTCATGAGGGAGATGTACACCTAAAAATAAAGACTATTGAAGATTTAGATTCACGTTTGGTTTATCCACTTCTAAATGGAATTCAGGAGAAAAATATCGAAGCAAGGGTCGGAATCTTACCTGATCACCCCACACCTGTTGAAACTCGCGCTCACACGCGTGAGCCAATACCATTTGCAATTTGGGGAACCAATATTGAAAAAGACTCCGTTGAATGCTTTTCTGAAAATGCCTGTAAAAAAGGCGGTTTTGGATTCTTAAAAGGAGATCAATTCATCAAACTTCTCCTTGGAAGAGAATAAGTATTTTGATAAATGCATATCGTTTTAATTAACCCAGAAATTCCTCCCAATACAGGAAATATAGCTCGACTTTGCGCAGCAACAAAGACGACACTACATCTGATTGAGCCACTAGGGTTTCACCTTGAAGATCGTAACTTAAAACGAGCAGGCATGGATTATTGGCGCCAATTACAGTGGTATCGCTGGCCCGATTGGAGATCTTTTGAAAAACAAATTCCGCATGGATCTAATCTCTGGTTCGTGGAATGCGCAGGAAAACGCCTCTATACAGAAATCTCTTGGGAACCAAATGATTATATTGTGTTAGGCCGAGAAACTAAAGGCATACCTACAGCTCTTTTAGAACGGTATAAAGACTTCTGGATTCGGATTCCCATGTTCAATCCACAATCACGCTCTCTCAACCTATCCAACTGTGCAGCTATCGTCCTTTATGAAGCATTACGGCAAACAGGACTTTTTAGCAAAGAGATACTTAAAATAGAAATATAATAAGAGATAATAACACTCAGCAATTTCCACAATGCTGATTCCCTTCAAAAATATTTAAGATTTCTTGTAATTGAGGAGGATCTCCTTTTTCTATAGTCTTACTTATAAAATGGCCAATAAATTTGCGTAGATTTACAAATTGCTCTTGTGAATCCACATAGGCAGCTGCCACCGGATTACTCAGAAATTCTATTCTTAAATTTTCAAATTCCTCAACTTCTTTAGGAATGAGTTCTTCCTTGCGTTTCTGCTTAGCACGGATTACATTTCCCATTGCGGTTAATACCTCCAATTGCTTAACAGCCAATTCATCTTTTTTAAAATCCGACAAATTTTGACGCATCTCCTTAAACTCAGGATCAGATGCCAGTACTTCACAAAGTCCCTTTAAATAAAAAAAAGCAGGGCTATTTTCCGAAAAAAATTTCATTTTTCTTTCACATCTTCTAAATAAGGAGACGAAATGAAAGCCTTAATAATAGGAATCTCATCTTTTTCATCAATTGTATGTTCCTTATTAAATTCATGCCATTCTATCAAATATCCATGACGGATAAGTATTTGTATCTGTTCTCTAGTACGACCAAAAGGCAAAACAGGATCTCTCCATCCATGAGTAACTAATATTCTTTGCTCTTTTGCAGCTGGAGATGCCATCGCAATAAATTTTTCTAAATCTTCAACATAGCCGCTGATACCGACAATACCCGCTAATTTGCTGGAACATTGAAAACCTGTTTCAAGAACCATCAAGCATCCCTGGGAAAAACCAAACAAATAAGTTTTTTCTAAAGGAAACCCATTTTTTTGCATTTCAGCCAATAACTCTAATAAAAGTTTACGACTTCTATTAATTCCAATTGTTGGGTTTTCTCCGAAAATATCATACCAAGAGAAACCTTGAAAATAAGGATCCGGTGCATTGACTAAAAGATAATTCATCCATGGCATATCCAAAACATGAGGCATCCAAATATACCCATCCATGCTGTCTCCTAAACCATGAAGGACAATTGTCAGCCATGGAGAATTGGTAACTTTTGCCGGAATAAAACGTGTCGTTAAAGTACTCACTACTATTCCTCTCTTAATTCCTTCGTTTTTCGATAATAACTCAGGATTCCATACTTTTTCAAATTATTTATTAAAATGCTTAAATCACTTATTGTATCCTGCAAATTTGTTTTCGAACCACCATCATTAATCAGAGCTCCAATAATCCCTTCTGATTTCTGTAATCTCACTAAAATCGAATTCACTTTCTCCATAGCAGCAACACTATTTGTAATAGTACTATCAATTCCAGCCCGGTTATCAGAAATAAGAGTCTCTATCTGCTCTGCTGCACCTTCTAAAGAAGAAATTGCGCTAATTAAATTGGTAACTGATTTGGATACAATACCATTTGTTCCCAACAACCCCATATTGAGTGATGCTGTAACTTGATCTACATTATGTGTTATTGCCTTTATATTAACTATAACTTCAGATAGATCATTCATTGTTTCTTCGGTAAACATACTCTGATCTAATTTTCCAAAAATATTCCCCAATTCGCCTACTGTTTTATCCGTTGTAGAAATTAAATGCTTTGCAGAATCAGCTATTTCAGCAATACTGAAGGGAGGATTACATTCCGATCTATCTCCATCTTGAAAATAAGGAGCAACTGTTCCTCTAGCTCTAACAAAAATATGTTGATCTCCTAAAAAACCACTTTGCTCCATTCCAAACTCGGCATCTGAACGGATTTTATAATTCTCCTGAATTTTTACAATAATTACACCATATCGACCCTCTTCTCCTAAATAAATACTATCTACTCGCCCTATTTGGATACCTGCCATCATAACACTTGCTCCAACCCGGATTCCTCCAATATTGGCAGATCTCAACTCCAATGTATATGTAGGCGTAAACCAATTCCCAACCTTAGCGAATTGAAAGATTAAACCAGCCAACAGTCCTATTCCCAGCAATAAAAAAAGGAATACCTTTGCTCCATTCTTCTTTTTATTATTCATTAAATTATATCATCTCCTTCCGAAATACCATTTACAAATTGATATACCTTTGGATCTTTACTTGCAAACAACTCATCCGGTGTCAGCGTCAAATAAATTTGTCCTTCGGATAGCATAAAAACCCTTTCTCCAACAGTTCGGGTAGTTCTCATGTCATGAGTAATAACTACTGTTGTTACCTTTTTCACTTCGCAAATTCGTTTAATTAATTTATCAATGCTATCTGAGACCACTGGATCTAATCCAGCAGTAGGTTCATCATAAAAAACAATTGATGGATTATGTATAATCGCTCGAGCCAAGCCTACTCGTTTTTTCATTCCTCCTGATAAATCTGAAGGCCATTTATTTTCTACTCCCCTCAAATCAACCAACTCCAAAGTCGATTCTACAGCTTTAGCAATTTCAGCAGCTGTTTTTTTCCCTTCTCTTTGAAGATAAAAACCAACATTTTCTCCAACTGTCATTGAGTCAAAAAGTGCCGCCCCCTGAAACATGACTGCCATTTCTCGTCGGATCTTCAAGAGCTCTCTTTCTTGCATTCCTACAATATCAATCCCATTAATTTTAATTTCTCCTTTATCCGGACAAATTAAGCCTGTAAGATGCTTGAGTAAAACACTTTTACCACCACCACTTCTCCCTATAATGATAGCGGCTTCTCCAGCTTGAATTTGCATGTCTACTCCCCGTAAAACATGCTGATTTCCAAAACTCTTATATAAACCTTTGACCTGAATCATCTCTATAAGACAGCAAAAATTTTAGATAAAATTAAGGTAAGAAAGAAATTTAACATTAGAACCGCAATAGAAGCAGACACCACCGTATCCGTTGTAGCTTCTCCTACTCCCTGGGCACCATTTTTGCAGGAAAGACCCTTATAACAACCTATAAATGAAATTAAACAGCCAAAAAATATTCCTTTAATTACGCCTGTAATCACATTATCAACACTTGTGATATTCACCATATTTGCCCAAGAATAAACAGGGTCAATCCCTAAAATATAAACGCCTAAAAAATAGCCAGCTAAAATACCAACAGCTATGGCTTCACAAACTAATACTGGCATGGCAATAGTTGTCGCAACAATACGGGGCAATACCAAATAATCCACAGGATGAGTATTAAGAGTTCTTAAGGCATCTATCTGCTCAGAGACTTTCATAGTTCCTAGTTCCGCAGCCATCGCTGCTCCTACTCTTCCAGAAACCATCAATGCCGCTAGAACCGGTCCTAATTCACTGCACATTGCAACACTATTCACTGCAAGAGTCATTGTATCCATTCCAAACTTGTGAAACTGGAAATAAGTTTGCGCTACTAAAACCAAACCAGTAAAAGCTCCCGTTACTATAACAACCAGTTGTGATCTTACTCCAATTAAATATATTTGATTCACAATGTCACTCATTTTCCAATCACCTCGGAACAATGAATAACATACTCCTACAATTAATTCCCAAATTTGGCTCATCCTTTTATAATCCTATTTACCAAAACTATTTACCAAAAATTCCATGCTCTTTGCCAAGGAACCCACACTCCCAATAACAGATTTGTTAATCCATGGGCAACAATAGCATCTCCCAATCTCCCCTTCCAACAAACTAATCCCTGATAAATTATTCCACATAAAACTCCTGCAATCCATTCCTGATGAACAAAACCAAATAGCAGACTGACAATTATAAATGAAAACGGATAAAAAGCTTTCAGTGGAATCTCTTCAAACTTTTCTTTAATAATGAAACGATATAAAAAACTTCTATAAAAGACTTCCTCAACCAAAGGCACAAGTAAAGATGCACTTAAAATCCTAACTAATACGCAAGTCCATGCAATAAAAGATGTTTCGCCAAAACAAGCAAAAGGATTCCAAACAAGTGAAGGAACGTATTCTTCTCCTCTAGCCATTGACCACAACTCGCCTAACTTTGGATAAAAAGGATCCAATCCTACCCACAAAATAAATACCACTACTCCGGCAAACACCGCTTCCCAGCTGAAAATGGGACGCATTTCCTGAATCCGTGGCCATAGCCAGATAATGCACCCTCCTACAATTCCCGTTTTGAGTATATAGACCCAATATCGAGAGGCTTCTCCCCATTCTCCTTGTAAAGAAGTTAACAACACAAAAAGAATAAAAGGAATTGCTCGAATGATAATTGCTGATTTATTCATTTAGATATTGTTGAGAACAAACATTCCCCAACAAACAATGATGTTATAGCTTTCTAAATCTAAAGAAAAGGAATTTCTTTTTTATAATAACTTCCTGTTTCTATTCTAAAAATTCTTGACCCATTGAGCTCTTTATGAGAGAGTACCTAAGCATTTTTAGGAATGCGCCAGTGTAGCTCAGCGGTAGAGCAGCGGTTTCGTAAACCGCAGGTCACCGGTTCAAGCCCGGTCACTGGCTCCATTACATTGGGGTCATAGCTCAGTTGGTAGAGCGTCTCGTTCGCAATGAGAAGGTCTGGGGTTCGATCCCCCATGGCTCCACCAGTCGGTGATATATTCTTGTTTTCATTATTTTCTCAAACTCTGATTTTTACAAACTATGCGAAGAATTGATAGAGAAATGGATTCTTTATTCGCGCTACAAATCCTTGATAAATGCCCTTACGCGGTTCTTTCGATGATAACCTCAGAAAACGCTCCTTACTGCATTCCTCTCTCAATTGTCCGTATTGGAAATAAAATCTATTTTCATTCTGCAAAGGAAGGGCGAAAAATTTCAACACTTCGCCAGCATTCGCAAGTATGCCTAAGCTGCGTAGGTGATATTCATTGTATGGAAAACAAGTTCACACTAGAATATGAGTCTGCTGTTATCAACGGTATCGCACAAGAAGTTTTCAATGAAGAAGAAAAAATTCTTGCTTTAAGAAAGATTTGTGAGAAATATACACCATTAAATATGAAAGAATTTGATAATGCAATTGAGCGAAGCCTCTCTCGCACGGCTGTTTGGGAAATCGAAATAGAATCTATTACTGGGAAGCGGAAAAAATATGACAAAAACGGTAACGAAATGAAATTTAAACGTATGGAATAAATTTCAATTTCATGGAAATTTGTGAGGAAAGTTTTATTTCTTAAAGAACATCATTAAATTTTTACGATAATTATCATAGCTTATGGAGCAAAATTATCAACAAAACTCATTCTCAGAAAACAATTCTCTACCAATAACAGAAACTCCTATTGAAATTGCTGCGGAAGAAAAATCTATAATTCCCCCAACAGAACAAAACAATAATCCATTTCAAAATAAAGCAGTTAGACGTTCTCGTACCCGTCTACAAAGAAGCTCTGCTGATATTTTACCATCTCCTCCAGTCAATGGGCGCCAACCACCCTTTTCTATGGAAGCAGAACAAGGAGTTCTAGGATGTATTATGTTGGATCCAAAAAATAATCTTACTCTTTTCATCTCAAAACTTAAAGGGAAGAATAATATAGATAATATTTTTTACGATATACGTCATCAAGTATTAATTTCACAGATGCTTCATATGTATGAAAACGGCATGGCAATTGATGACTTAACCCTTGTCCAATGGCTTAATGACAAAAAGCTTTTAGATGCAGCCGGTGGTATTGCTTATATCTCCTCTCTTAAAGACACTCCTCCTTCTCCATTGAATATTGGTTATTATCTAAATATTCTACGTGAAAAATATCTTCTGAGAAGCTTAGTTCAAATCTGCTATGAACTAGCTGAAGATGTATATTCTAATCCAACAAATGTCGAAACATTGATGGATAAAGCTGAAAAAGAAATTTTACGCATCAATGGGGAATGGGTTCAAACATCCACAAGAGATATGCAATCTCTTGTTGTAGAAACATTCAATGTTGTTCAAAATTATCTCGAACGCAAAGGAGACCTTACGGGATTATCTACAGGCTATCCTCAACTAGACAAAATGACTTCTGGCCTACACGGTGGAGAAATGATTGTTATTGCTGCACGTCCTTCTATGGGAAAAACTTCACTAGCTATGAATATGGCCGAACATATTGCTATTGATTTAGGTATTCCCGTCGGAATTTTTAGCTTGGAAATGACTGCTGAATCGCTAGTTATGCGTATGCTTTGTTCTCAAACAAAAGTCAGCATGCAAGATATTCGCACAGGAACACTTTCTGTTCAAGACCTTACTCGAATGACAAATCAAGCAGGGAAACTCTCCTCTGCCCCCATACATATTGATGATACTCCTGGATTAAGTATTCTTAATTTACGCAGCCGAGCCAGACGTATGATGGAAAAGGGAATTAAGCTCTTTGTTATTGATTACTTACAACTTTTACACTCCACTTCAGCTCGTGCAGACAATAACAGACAACAAGAAATCGCAGATATCTCAAATGGAATTAAGAGTTTAGCTAAAGAACTAAATGTTCCAATCATTGTCTTAAGCCAGCTAAATCGCGATGTTGAAAAAGAAAAAAATCGCCCCCCTCGCCTTTCTGACTTAAGAGAATCAGGAGCTATTGAACAAGACGCCGACCTTGTTCTTCTAATTTATCGTCCTGACAAAAAGACAGATAAGTACTCTAGACAAGAAGACATTGATGAAGAGCCAGAAGAATCTAAATTTAATATGGCAGTAGAGGTAAAACTGATTATCGCCAAACAAAGAAATGGTCCAACAGGAGATGTAGATTTAATTTTCTTGAAAAATTACACTCGTTTTGAGAATGTAGCACGAGTACGTCAAGAAGATGTGCAATAGGAAAACGACTTATATGAGAAAACTAAGGGTATACAGCATTATTATAGCGCTTCTAATGCTGAATAGTGCAATTTCCCTCCATGCTCAAGAATCTATTGCGACTGTCCAAAAAATTAACATCTCTCACGTAGGTCCCCAAGCTACCAACGACGATTACATTCGCTCTAATATACGAATTAAACCTGGAGATCAATATATCAGATCATCAATAGATGACAGTATCAAAAATCTCTACGCAACAGGATATTTCTATAATATACGAGTTGGAGAAGAAAAAATCGGATACAATGATGTTGCTCTTACCTTCTGGGTCCAGGCAAAACCAACGCTTACTGATATCCAATTTATCGGTAATGAACATTATTCTAAAAGAATTTTACTTAAAAAAATCTCTTCAAAAATAGGCGAACCGCTAGATGAACATAAACTTTTCAAAGACACTCAAGAGATCTTAAAAAAATACCAGCGGAGCGGACGCCAAAAAACCACTGTTAAATATATTTCAAACGTAGATGAAAAAGCTGGACGCGCTACTGTAACTTTTGAAATTGTAGAAGCTCCAAAAATCAAAATCAAAAAAGTCCTGTTTGATGGAGCTAATGCGTTTAAGCAACAGAAACTGAGAAAGACTGTTAAGACCCGTAAATTTTGGTTATTCTCCTTCATTACTGGTAGCGGAACGTTAAAAGATGAACAGCTAGTAGAAGATCGCGAAAAATTAATCAATCTTTACCATAATGCTGGTTATCTCGATTTCAAAATCAATGATATCACTACTGAAATCGTAAATGACAAACGGATGATTGTTCACTTTGATGTTACAGAAGGTCAATTATATCGAGTCGGTAACGTTACATTCGAAGGAAATAAACTTTTCAGTTCTGATGAAATTCTGCGAGGGGTTTATTCGGAAGGAGAGCTTAAAAAGGTTTCTTTAACAGAAGGAGAAGTTTTCTCTCCTAAAGCTCTTAGCGATGATATTTCCGCAATTGAAACATTCTATGGGTCCAGAGGATATATTGATGCATCTGTCTCCGCAATCAAGATAGCTAATGTAGAAAATTCTACCATTGATTTAGTTTTTCGTATTAATGAAAAAAATAAATCATATGTTGAAAAAATCGAAATTCGAGGAAATACCAAAACTAAAGATAAGGTAATTCGTCGGGAATTAGCTATTACTCCAGGAGAAGTATTTGATATGACTCGAGTTGAATTGAGCAAACGACGCTTAGACGGTTTACAGTACTTTTCTAAAGTCGATCCTCAACCGGAACCTACAGACATTCCTGACCGTAAAAATTTAATCATTAATGTTGAAGAGGCTCAGACAGCTAATCTTATGGTAGGAGCCGGATTCAGTACTGTAGATAATCTCTTCGGCTACGCTGAAGTATCACAAAGCAACTTTGATCTCTTCAAACCACCTCACTTTACAGGAGGGGGACAAAAAATGCGTTTACGTACAACTTTAGGTACTGAACGGCAGGATTATATCCTTTCTTTTGTTGAACCATGGCTCTTTGATCGTAAATTAGCACTAAGTACAGATCTTTATTGGAGGCAAATCAATTACTATTCTGATGAATATGAAGAAGAGATTTTAGGAGGCAATGTAGGACTTTCTAGAACTCTTTGGAATGATTTTTGGATAGGAAGCATCGGATATTCCCTTGAAAACATCAGTATCAAAGACATTACGGAAAATGCTCCCTATGTCATTAAACAAGAAGAAGGGTCTAATCTTATATCTAAAATCATGCCCTCTATTGCCTATGATACAAGAAATTCAACTCGACTGCCTAACGGAGGGCAAAGAACCGAATTTATGCCAGAATTCGCTGGCGGTCCTCTAGGGGGAGACTTTGACTTTTATAAATTGGAGCTCCGAACTGCTTGGTACTTTAAAGGATTTGGTGAAGGAGATGTTATTGAAATTATGGGACGAATAGGCACCATGGATACATACAATAACTCCAGTCGTATTCCATTCTATGAAAAATTCTATTTAGGAGGAGCTTATGACATGCGTGGCTATAAATATCGGCATCTTGGCCCCATGATTAATGGGGAACCTGTAGGTGGACAAACCTATGTTTTTGCTAGCATTGAATATTCTGTTCCAATCATTCAAGAATACCTTCGCGCTGCAGCATTCTATGATATAGGGTGGGTAAATCCAGATGCATACGATTTTGATCCAACCCATCGCACCGACCCTACATATGGGGAATTAGGGTGGGCTGATAATATTGGCTTGGGTTTGCGCCTGAATATTCCTATGCTTGGTCCTCTTCGCTTTGACTATGGTATTCCTATTAATGGCAATAATAAAAGTTCTGGAGGGCAATTCAATTTCAGTGTTGGATATGCTCGCCAATTTTAACTCTTTTAACCAATATAGTATAGATACAATTAGATAAGTGAATTCTTTTATTAAAATGAAAAAAACAGTAATCATTCTAATCGCTTCAGTGGCATTTGCTTTCTGTGCGGAAGCACAAACCGCTCAAAAACTGGCTACTGTCAATATCCGTCTCCTTTTTGATGGCTATTTTAAAACAAAACAAGCAGATAACGAAATTAAGGCAAGAGCAAGCGAATTCGATGCCGAGGGCAAAAAGTATCAAGATGAATATAAGTCCCTCACAGAAAAATATAATGCTGCTTTGGCTAAAGTAGATGATCCTACTATTACAGCCGAGACAAAAGCACTGCGTAAAGCAGAAGCAGAAGAAACCCTCATGGAAATTAAAAATATTGAAGCTGCAATAACTCAATTTGAACGCAGTGCCCGCACTGCACTATTAGAACAACAGCGTCGTCATAGAACTAACATTATTAAAGAAATAACAGAACTCGTCGCTAAACGAGCTCAAAGCGGTGGATACTCCATGGTTTTTGATGTTGGAGCTGATAGTGCTGATCGCACTAAAATCTTAGTCTATACAGATGGAAAAGATGATTTAACTCAAGATATTCTTAAGCAACTTAATGCAAATGCTCCTGCTGACATTTTAAAACAAATGGAAGAATCTCCTATTACAAGTACGCTTAATGTCACAGATCAATGATCTAATTTTACCCATCCTCTGAATTTGGAAGGCAGCAAGTATCTCCACCTTGTTGCCTTTTCTACAATTATAGACTCAAACTAAGCCTACGATAAAATAATATCATGTTTGGAAAGATTAAATTCAGTTTTCTGCCTACTATCTTAATCATCTGTTTATTTGTAATCTCTGGAAATTTAAGTTCCGTTTGCGCACAGATCAATCAAAATAATAGTAAAACGAATGAATCTTCATCCAACATTATTGGCACCATTCGCTCACAGCAAGAATCCTATACTCGTAGATTAGAAAATTGGGAAACTTTAAAAAAACAAATTCCAATTTCAGAATATTTTTATTATTGGCAACAAAAAACTCAGGAGCTTCCTCCTGATTTTGAAGAATTAACCTTTTCTGTAGATAAGGATTTATCTAATGATGAATACCAAACCTCGTATCTCCTTCCTACTCCCTTTTTGCCCGATCCGCTAAGGGGACTCGTTGTTGCGCCAACAATGCCATCAGATCTACTTCTCAAACGATGGAATATACGGAGGAATGCACTCATAAGTAACTACGCCTGGTGGGTTTTGGGATCATCCCCACCTGCACCCAAAAATATCATTCCAATTCTTCAACAAAAGCAAACTCGTTTTCAAAATGGAATTTCGCAAGAGGTAATTCTGAGAATGGGAGAGGATATAAATGCTGAAATCAATGTTAAAATACTCTTTCCATATACTGTTGCCAATAAACTTTTCCCAGCTCTTATCATTCCTGCCTATAATGAAAACATGAGTTCTAATAAAACTCATTCAAACGAGTGGGCACAAGCAGCTGTTCAAAGAGGATTTATCGTTTGTCTCTATTCGAGAGGGAAAGGACTCGATGGAGAAAGCCTTCCTGAATTAGGATCTGGCACAAATGCAGTCAATACTCTTTCTCTATGGATGAATGCAGATTGGCATGATCTCTGCAAAGAAGCCTGGAGTGCTCGGCGTGTTGCTGACTATCTGAGCATGTTGCCTCAAATAGATAAAACCCGCATTGGCATTGTAGGAGAAGGATTCTATGCTAAATCTGCTATTTGCGCAGCTGGAGCTGATACTCGTATATCAGCTACAATTGCTTTTTCACCAGGATTAGGAGGCTTTACCCCATTTCGAATGCTATCTGAAATTCAAAATGCCCAAGGAATTGAAGGAATAACTCGAGAAAACCCAACCTGGTTTCATCCTAGACTTAGATTTTTCTCCGGAAGAGAAAACTATCTGCCCTTTGAGCAAACTGATATGGCTGCATGTATTGCCCCTAGAGCTTTATATGTTGCAACACTAAAAAATGATCCATTAGAAAGTGTTTGGGGAAATGAATTCGCAATAGATCTGCTCCGCAGAACATATCTCCGATTAGGAGCCTCACCACTCCGTCTCTTTTTTCAAGTTGTTGATGAACAGTTTTTCAATCGTCATCAAATTGAAACTTCTCTGGATTGGATTGAATATCAATGGGGATTAGAAAAAACTTTTCCCACTCAAAAAAACTTCTATCCTACTTATGAACAATGGCTTAAAACTGCAGGAGCAATAGATAAAGTTTACCCTCTCACCTACCCGGAACGAAACGAGAAATACCTTTATTCCACTGCATCAGGAGATCCCATTACTAATATTTTTCAATGGACAGAACGCCAAAATGAAATCTATGAACAAGTTCGCTGGGTTTTAGGCACACCTCCTGCCTTTTTCCCTCAAGAAGTAGAATTTGAAAAAGAAGCATCTCAAATCTCCATTCGAATGAGACGAGCAATGACTCCTCCCACATTATCTAAAGGAGGTCTTCGTTTATCAAATGGAGTTCAGATCGACTATTATTATCCAGAGGGTGCAGATTTTAGCCAAACCAATATGCCCGTTGTTATTTGGCAACCAGGATTTTCTGTTCCAGGAGGATATACTTGCTCAGAATTGCGAGGAGAACCTCCATTTTTTGCGATTGCTCAAGCTGGTTTTCTTGTAGTCACCTTTGATCCTATCGGTTGTGGAACGCGTATCGATGAAATTACCCATTTCTATGATAGATATCCTAAATGGTCTCTTTTAGGTAAAATGATTCAAGATGTTTTTCTTGCTGTTAGAGGAATCCGCAAAATCCCTTTTGCTGACTCTAAGCGGATCTATTTAGTAGGCTATGATATCGGAGGAATGACAGCACTTCACACTGCAGCTCTCTATCCTGATGATATTGCCGGAGTTGTATCCATAGGCGGATTCGCTCCGATGAGGGAAAATGAAATCAAGTTAAAAACAGGAGGAATTGCTCGTTGGATCTCACAACCATTTCTTCTTCCAAAACTAATTCCTTTTATTGAGCACGAATCTCATATTCCCTATGACTATAATGAATTAATGGCTCTGATTGCTCCTCGTCCCCAATTTATCATTGCTTTTGAACAAGATGATCTCGTTCAATATGAATCTCTTTCTCGCACTATTGATTCTACTGCTAAAATCTACAAATTATTCTCAGCTGATTCACCTTTTTTCTTTGAAGCAGCCGCTGGATATAAACATTATTCTCCTGATATAAATCGCATGATAATTAATTTTTTAAAAAGAGTATCCTCTTCTAACCAAGCAATATATGGTCCAGTTATTTCTCGGTTTCAACAATAATATAAATTTTACTTTATGGATTGGAAAATAAGTGTTTGGATTTGCGCTGTTGTAGTCATTCCTATGCTCATACTCAAACATTTTATTTTTGGTTTTCACTCCATTTCCTTTCAATGGGCTGAATTTTCATTAATTACGCCGACATTGGCAATCTCTGGAGCTCGTATTCTTGACTCTGCCATAAAAAAGGCAAAAAATTTTCAAATTAGTAGCGATATCTGGTTTTCACTAATAATTCTAACTAGCTATTTTTATAGCCTTCATATTCTGATCTTTAATCCAGGAAGACATACCTTTTTCACAGAAACAGGCGTTTTTCTCATGCTTATCTGTCTAAATCGTTCTCGGACTGTTTAATAACAAAGTTATAGAGTGTAGATAAAACTAATAAACAATACGGATAAAGATGTTCTAGAAAATTTATATTGTTAAAAAAAAATATATTGAATATAATAAATGCGTTTTATGGAAAAAAATGCTCTCTTATTTTTTGCTGTGCTATCTTCTGCACCTCCAATAGATACTTTTAAAAAGTTACTACCCTTCATTTACAAACAATTGTCAATTCAACTTAATACAATAAATAGTTCTCAAAACGGTTTCAAGCAATTTATCTCGTCTAATAATAATTTATTTATTAATTAATCTTATATAAGAATTAATAACATCCTGAATTACTAATCAAATAAAATTTTTTACACATAAGACATTCATACAATGGATACTCTAATTATCGAATCTAACACTTTTCAGGGTAATTGCATTCCAATTTTAGAAGCAAAACTTCTCTTAATAATAGGAAACAACGGTTTTCTAGGATGTGGTTATTTCAATCTGAGTACTGCAAATAAAATGAATCAAGCCCTAGCCATTGTTACAGGAGTGAGCAATTATGATGAAATGCTCAAGGCTCAAGTTAAAGCAGTTTCTGATGCAGCCTTAAAAATGGGGGTCCAAATTGGAATGTCAGGCAAAGAGGCGTTACTATTAATGAAATAACCAAGATTTGTTAAACTGAAACTCCTATCCAATATGTATCCTACCTACTCTAAAAAGAGACATTCTCTTAAAGATAACATTCTTTTCATTAAAGCATTCTTAAAAAGTCCTGCACATGTAGGAGCAATATTCCCAAGCTCCCGAGCATTAGCAGATGCCATGACTTCCTTTGAAGAATTAGCCAAAACTAAGACAATCCTTGAATTGGGATGCGGCACTGGTGCTATAACTGAAGCTATCTTAGAAAAAATATCTCCTTCTGCAACATATATTGGAATTGAATTGAATAAAAATTGTGTTGAACACCTATCCAAACGCTTTCCCAACAACAACTTTCACCATGGTTCTGCTGAAAGGATTCAAGAGTATTTACAACAATATCACCTAGAAAATGCTGAAGCTATCATTAGCGGTTTACCCTGGGCCGTCTTACCGGAAGAAATGCAGAATAAAATTTTCGATGCAATTCTACACAATCTATCCGCTGATGGTATTTTTGTTACATTTGCCTACTCTCATGCAAAATATATGCCCAGAGCAAGACGATTGAAACACAGGCTGGAAAAATACTTTGATAAAGTCAAAACCTCTCCTACTATATGGAAGAATGTTCCTCCTGCCTTTTTCTATGAATGCAGATATCCCAAACAATCTCTAATAAAATGCTATAAACAGACAAAAAATGAAAC
This sequence comes from uncultured Verrucomicrobiota bacterium, assembly GCA_944389455.1. Classification (GTDB taxonomy): domain Bacteria; phylum Verrucomicrobiota; class Verrucomicrobiia; order Limisphaerales; family UBA1412; genus UBA1412. The sequence goes on along the minus strand of CALXMK010000001.1, from coordinate 130,016 downwards.
TGACTTGGAATGATACAGATCAAATAGCCTGGATTTTGGCAGATAACAATCCAGAAATAGATCCACTTTCCATAAGTTTTCCTCGACTCATGGAAATGATCCTGAAAATTGAAAATTTCTCAGCATCTGCTGAAGAATGTACTGAAGCAGCATTAGAATCAATTCAAATGGCTTGGTACGAAGAAGTTCAATAGAATAAAGAGCTCTTTCTTTTTTAATCTGCTAGAAGTAGAAATTTCTATCGGCAATAAAATCCATTATGAATTACCACAAATAAATGGATTAAAAATTTTACTATTGAAATTCTTATTTTTAGAAGAGTATTATTTGGGTGTAGTGTAACATCTTGTATGAAGACAACACGTAGAAATTTTTTAAAATCAACCCTTGTTCTAGGGGGAACAGTTATAGGATTCCCGACCATTATCCCATCCAGTGTCTTGGGAAGAAATGGGAAAGTTGCACCCTCCAATAGAGTCTGCATGGCTTTTATTGGCACAGGCAACCAAGGAACTGGAGACATGTTCAATTTTTTAAGAGATAAAAGAGTACAGGTTGTAGCTGTTTGTGATGTAAATCGTGAAAGTGATGGCTATTGGGATAATGCTATTGCTGGCCGTGAACCTGCTCGTCGACATGTCAATAGCTACTATGCACAAAATAAACCCTCTGGAGTATTTAATGGATGTGCAGTTTATGCTGATTTCCGTCCTATGATTTCCCGCCCTGATATTGATGCAATTGAAGTCGCTACCCCAGATCATTGGCATGCTTATCTTTCTGTCGAATCTATGAAGGCAGGAAAGGCAGTCTATTGCCAAAAACCGCTTTCTTTGACTATTTCCGATGGACGAGCAATTGCTGATGCCTCAAAAAAATATAACGCTGTTTTCCAATGCGGTAGTCAGCAACGCTCCGAAAGAAATTTTCGATTGGCCTGTGAATTCGTTCGAAATGGTGGAATAGGAAAACTAAAGAGAGTTGTCTGTGGTCTACCCAGTGGATGGCCAGATTTCGGGAAAACAGCTCAATTTAAAACACCAACACCTGTACCAGACGGTCTCAATTATGATTTCTGGCTAGGTCCTGCTCCAGAAGCTCCTTACTGTAAGGGACGAGTAGGCGTAAACTTCCGTTGGATCAAAGATTATTCAGGCGGTCAATTGACTGATTGGGGTGGACATCATCCTGATATTGCTCAATGGGGAATGGGAACAGAATTAACGGGCCCTATAGAAATCAAAAATATTCAAGGAATTGTACCTGAAGATCCTCTATACAACACACCTACTGAATATTCTTATGAATGTGTCTATGAAAATGGTGTAAGTCTAATTATCAGTTCCAAAGAAAGAGGCGGCATCACCTTTGAAGGAACAGATGGATATGTATGGGTTAATCGTGGAGGATTAGAAACTAAAGATAAAAACGGTAAAAATATAGACCTGTATGAACTTGATGAGGAGAATTTTAAAGTCAAGCTCTATTGTAGTGAAGGTCATTATCGCAACTTCATTGATTGCATCTATACAGGCCGAGAATGTATTGCTCCGGCAGAAGTTGCCCATCGTTCTATCACACTCTCTCACCTTGGCAATATTGGCATTGCATTAGGAATTGATAAATTAAAATGGGATCCAGATAAAGAAGTATTTATTGGCAACGACGAGGCCAATAAAATGCTTAAGAGAGAATACAGAAAGCCTTGGGTATTAAGTATTTAATATCAGTGCTAAGCATACTCACAAAGCAAGAAGAAATAAATAAATTAATTTCCAGTATCAGCGCTGCCCCCTGGGTTAGTGTTGATACTGAAGCTAATTCTATGTATGCTTATCCAGAGCGTATATGTCTTCTTCAAATTAGCACTCCATCTGTTGATGCTATAATTGATACCCTCTCCAAGGATATTGATATACAACCTTTACTTAAAGTTTTAGCAAAAAGGCCTCTTATCATGCATGGGGCTGATTATGATTTACGGTTGCTTTATCGATGGTATAAATTCCGTCCCAAAGAACTTTTTGACACCATGCTTGCAGGGAAATTGCTGGGTGAATCATCTTGTAATTTAGCAAGTCTCTGTGAAAAATACATGGGTATTCATTTAATTAAAAAACATCAGAAAGCTGACTGGGGGAAAAGACCTATTCCACAGGAACTTTTGAACTATGCTATTAAAGATGCGTTTTATTTACACGAGTTAAAAACTCGCATTGAAAAACTTTTGATTAAAGAAGGTCGATTAGAATGGCATCGACAGAATTGTCAACGCTTAATTAAAGATTGCACTTCACCCATTAAGCCAGAGCCTTCCAGAGAATGGCGTCTAGGAGGATGTGAAAATTTTTCTCGTAGGGAGTTAGGAATTCTGCGAGCGCTCTGGTACTGGCGAGAAGAAGAAGGTATTCGAGCAAATAGACCTCTCTACTTTATCATGAAACCCGATACAATGATTCGGATTTCTAAATTAGCAGCGGCTCAAAAAGATTTTTCTCGTTTTCAACCACACTATTCCTCTGAAAGACGAGAAAGATTAATAAAAGCTATTAATGAAGCTCTAGAATTACCCACCCGAAAGCTCCCTATGCTTTTACGGAAAATTCCTCAACGCCAACAACGATTTTCTCCTACCCAACAGATCCTTTTGGAAAACATCACTAAAATCCGTGATGCAAAAGCCAATGAAATGAAAATGGATCCTGTTTTGATTGCGAGTCGAGGGGATTTAGTAAGCTGCGTCAGAGACTCTGAACACTGTCATCTTAATGAATGGCAAAAAAGACTTCTAGGATTTGAAGAAAAAGACGGAAAACTTCTTTTCCCTGTTTTTAAAAATATTCCTCTAAAGAAAAACTCAAAAAAACGCCATTCTCATCACAAAAAAAAGAACTCTAACCAATCCTTTTCTCAAGGCTGTCGAGATTCAGCATAAATTTCCATCTCTTTTTTAGTTTTTTCTAAATCTAAGTAACTATAGAACTAAGTGACTATAGAATAAATCGAGCAGTAGAAAATTCTACTGCTCGATTTGTGTTAAACAATTTTATCTTTCTACAAGACGATATGAATCAAGTTATTATTTAATACTATTTTACTCTCAATCTGAAATAGATCGTATCTGTTTCTTTATCTATTGGTATCTGATATAATCCAACAGTCTCTGGAATAATTTCATTCCAAGTGCCCAATACGCCCAATGATTTTTCTAAGGAAATCCCAGAATTAGGAGTCCATGTCAATGTCAGTATACCATCATCAACAACATAATTTAATACAGGGACTTCTGGTTGTAGCGGTATTTCACCTGTTGAGCCTTTTAGGTAAATCATCTCAATCTGATCAGGCGTCAATTCATAGTCAAAAACGGCAACTTCATCAATATCACCGATAAAGTAATCCCCATCAACCCCTCGAACTCCGCCTCCACCAATACAAAACATGAATTCAGTTGAATTGAATGTTGGAGTTCCAGTACAAGAGCCATACTGGACATCATTCGCATAATATTTGGCAACTCCATTCCCATAGGTCACAGCAAATAACCCCCAAGTTCCATCAGGATAAGGATTAGCAGTATAAAGAGAAGAGCTTAATCCGGAAATCCATCCTCCAATTCTTGAATCGCTTCCATCACCAAGCTCTATTACATCATTTTGTCCAAAATATCCACCCCAATCTGTATAGGGGCCATACTCTAAACTATGACGTACCCATCCTAATACCGTAAACGCATTCGGAGAAATATAGTTCATCTTAAAACCTGTTCTCACACTGGTTTTACTGGTATCTCCATCAAAATGCATTGCCTGCCCTTCTGTATCTCCAACAATCCCCGTGGGAATTTGTGTACTGTCTACTATATTATAATAGATTCCATTATAACCACCGGCATAATCATAGACTACTGCCCCACTAGACATATCATCTTCAAAGCGATAATAGGCAGTTGGATTCAAATCTGCTAATAACTCTTCATAGGATCCCACTTCTGGAATACGAAATTCAATCACCGCTTCATCTGTCTCTGCTTGTCCGTATTCATTACTAACTACAGCATAATATGAACCGGCAGCTTCCTCTGTTAAGAGAATATCCAAAACTCTTCTCCCAACCCCCAAAGACTCTCCATCTTTAAACCATTCAATCTGCATTGGTTGTGCTCCTATAGCATTCAATTCCATCTGATAATATCTATCCGAATTAATATAGCTAATTAATCCTTGCGGCTGCACTCCAATAGTTGGAGGATTTTTATCCTCATGAATTTCATCAAAACTCCATCCATTTAGTCCCGCCTGATAAATACTTCTGGCTTCTATATCGGTAAGAGCTGTTCTCCATATACCCAAATCATCAATAAGAATATCCATAGAACTGCCCGGATTCATTCCTACTAATCCAACAGATTGTCCAATAAAAAATCCATTTGATGGATTATCTAAAGAACCTATCTCGGAAGAATCCTCTATGATTGTTACATTGCTAATATCCATAACTACTGGAGATTTACCATTTACAAATAATTTAAGTGTTTCACCCGGAATCATTACACAAACAACATTATTCCATTGGCCCTCAAAAGCTCCATCCAGACTTGTCCTTAAATCTGCAGATGTATTATCTGTATAAGACAACAATGTACATGCGATATCTCCGCTGGGACTCCCTCCTAAGCCTAATGTAAATCCATAATCTCCCAGACCATTCATTGTATTACAAAGAATAGGTAAATTTAGGATGTTGCCACTATTCACTTTTATCCAAAATGACACTGTTAACGGTTTAGCTCCAATAATTAAATTATTGTTAAAACCCACATAATTATAGATCCAATTATTATAATCACATTGAATATTCAATGCACTCTCCCCAATAATTCCTTCCATAAATGGAGTTGAGCCAACATCAAACAGGGAGTTACCATTGCCCGAGGAATCTTCCAAACTATTATTAAATTTAAGATGACTCCAGAGATTATACTTTGGCCCAGTCAAATCAATCGAATGGGCAGGATAAGATATTGTTACTAAAGCTTCTTCACTAGTGATTGTGCCAATGTGATTAGAAACTGATACTGTATAAACACCGCTCTCGTCCACATAGCCATTAAGGTGATATTCAGAAGAATTAGCTCCTTCAATAGGATTTCCATCTTTATACCATTGCCAACTCATAGGTTCAGATCCAACAGCTGTTGCTGAAATAACAACAGCATCCTCTTCCAGATAAGATCCTCCAACCGGCTGACTTATAATCCGAGGAGCAGCATTTAAACCGACTAAGCCTACATTATAAATTTTGTAAATTTCTTCTGCACTTAGAGCTCGAGTGAAAATCACAGCTTCATCTATATCCCCTTTAAACCGTCGAGATTCGATTAAATCACCGCCGATCTGCAAATTACCTATCAAAGATGCAGCTGGATGAGAACCATAATTGGTCTTGGAGGTCAAATTACCTTTACTATCTCCTAAATAAACAGTTCCTTCATTTGCACTTACTGTCAACGCAACCATATTCCAGACATCATTTTCCGGATATAAACCAGAACGGAAACTGTAATGTAAATCGTTCCAATGATAACAAACTTGTTCATGAGCTATATCCAAACCAGTCGCACCTGTAGAATCTACGTTACGATTGAAAATTACACCTGCATAGTGAGGAATAGTCCCTTCCGATTTAATCCATGCTAAAAGAGTTAATTCACTTACAGAATCAAGTTCCATACTTGGAGCAATTACTCGCTCAATTCCTCCAAAGCGTGTAGATAAATCCTCATCATCTTTAATCGCCCCCGGCTGACCAAGTGTATTATCAGAGGTATATGTACCGGAGCGTCCATGAACTCTTTCATTAGCTACATTGCCGGTTGTCTCTCCTAATCTCCAATAGGCATATGGATTCATTCCATAAATAATGCCTTCGTAGCTGCTCTCTTGCGGAATTGGAATAAATTCAATTTGAACCACTTCAGAGCGAATCGTTCCATAATTATTGCTGATTTCTACATCATAATTTCCTAATGTTTCTTCATTAAGAACTAAATTCAACTCTGAAGATGTAGCTCCTTCAATCGCTATCCCGTCTTTATACCATTGATAGTTTATAGGCAGAGTTCCTGCACATAAAACACTTAAAGTATGTTCTCTTTCCATAGTCTCATAGATACAAACCCCTTTCGGCTGTGTTCTAATCACAGGAGCGGATCCTGCTCCATACACTCCACGACTCCAAAAAGCCATAAGCTCTTCTTGAGTCATTCCATAATCAAATACGGCCACATCATCAATATCACCAGTGTAAAAATCCATTGAAACATTAGGATCACTGCGAACTCCACCTCCACCAATGTTAAAGTAGAACTGGTAGGAATTAAAATTTGCGGTACCAAAAGATTCTCCAGCTAATTCACCATTGAGATAAAGGCGCTGCGCAGTACCATCATAACACATTGCAAACAATCCCCACACATTATCTCCAAAATTATTGGGAGCATAAATCGAAGGACTTATTCCGGACATCCAACCTCCATGTCTTCCATCAGACAGAGGTCCCATTTCTAAGACATCATTTTGTCCAAAATACCCAGCACTCTGATCCGTAAACCTTCCATAGCCACTGCTCATCCTTACCCACCCCATTACAGTAAATCCTTCTGGATAATCATTCATCTGTAAATCGGTAGATATCCAACCACCATAATTTTCCGCTCCATCAAAGTGAAGAGAACCACTAGAATCCCCTGTTATTGCTCCTTCAATTTGGTTGAATGTATAAAGATTGTGATATAAACCATCATTACCTCCGGCATAATCATGAGCAATTCCTGTAATTGTATATCCATAAGGATCAAGTTCTGTCGCATTATCGTTTAGAGTATCATCAAAACGGTAAAATGCAATCGGACTTTTCTTCATCACTTCTTCTGCAAAAGAATTCTCTTCAACAGGGACTTCGGTTAAAACTGCAGATTCACTTACTTCAGATCCTACTGTATTAGAAACTTCTACGGTATAAGAACCGAATTGTGATCTATCCAAGCTGCGTAAACTCAAAACATTATTAGTTGCTCCATCTATATTTACTCCGTCCAATTTCCATTGATAGCTGATTGGTTTACTTCCTTCCACCTCAACAGAAAAATCGACTCTCCCATAGGGATGGCGGCTAGTAGATTCTGGTTGAACAGTAATGGATGGCTTTGCTGGAGATAAAACAACAACAGGATCACTTTCCAAACTTCCAGCAGAGTTTATAAGTTTTGCAGTATAATTTCCGGCTATAGGATTTATCAATTCCATTCCTTCCAAATCGAGTTTGACTCCATCTCTATACCATTCTACAGTCTCAAAACTTCCGTTACCCAAGACAGTTAAACTTCCTTCTCCTTCATACATTACAGGATCAGATGTAACTATTTGTACTCGTGTAGGCGCATAGGACTCATTGCGTGCAGTTTTATAAATAGAGAGAACATCCTCCTCGGTAAGGGCGTAATTAAAAATTGCCACTTCATCAATATAAGCAGGATTATTCTCACTGGAAAGGATACGTGCTGAATCTAAATCTCTACCTACGCGCACAATTCCATTCAAATATGTTTCTACACATGGAACTGCATTTAATACACTCTCCAGTGAGCCGCTGCTATCTCCCCGATAAAGACGTACTCCTTCCTCATTGCCTACCATAGCAACAAGATTCCATTTTTCAGGTTCAACATAGAGTGCAGACTGAAAAGAGTAACTACTTGAATGATTACTCCAATGATATCCTAACTGAAATGTATCTGCCCCTTTCAAATCTAGTCCAGTTGTTGTCGAATTCCCATCTCCGCGATTGAAAACTAGTCCAGCATAATTGGGATGTGTTGGAGGCACTTTTACCCATGCCAAAATAGTAGCTTCTGACGTCAAAAGGTTTAAAGACGGCAAGGTGCTGTATCCGCCTCTGTACTCAACAGATTTATTATCTGATTCAAAACCGGGAAGATCCGGGCCTGGGACTCCTCGTGTATATGCGTCATAAAATTCTGCTCCACTGAGATCTAAATATCCTAAATTAGGATCGGTGCTAGAATCTTCTGCTGTTGTATTATAGCGATAATACGCAGCCGGATTCTGCAATAGAACAGTCGATTCATAATCCGATGCCCACGAATAACTCGTAAGAATTGTCAAAGCAATTCCCGCAGACATTCTGAGGTAATTTTTCTTTTTCATATATTATTTTCCTTTTTCAGATATATTGATACAAAATAACTCACTGATAAATAAGACTTAAGAAGGATTTTCAGAATCAGCTCCTCCATAAATATCTCCAGGAACACACCAGAGTAGGCTAGGTGCATAACTGGCTTCTCGATTAAATTGTTCCCGTGTAATGAATTGAGCTGAACCAGAAAAATTCCCAATAATACCGCCATTCCCGTGCCAGGTATTAATCCCTTCACCCGAACTTGGAGAAGGAAAGCTGGAAGCATCATTGTAGACACTCACATCTCTACCATCCCCATCCATTCCCCCATCTGGCTCCCACATACAATAAGCAGTTGGGCGAAAACTAGAAAGTTTATAGGATTCATCCCTCTCTCCAAATAGACAAATTGCTCCATTCATAATATAGGTAGAAAGCTGATTATTCCGATCCAAAAAATTGGGATCTCCTGCTGGTCCATCTTTTGGACACTGATAGAGCTTTTGAGTTTTTGTATAACTCCAAAATAATCCGGCTGTATAATTTGATTCTGCTAGATTTTTCGCTTCTGCTGAAGTCAATGAACCTCGGTTATCTGCACGCTTTGAACCACTTAATCCATAACGATATGTATAAAGCCATCCGTCAGGCCGTCCAGTATCAGCTCTCCCCCAATTAGGCCATACCATCTTTTCACTATTATCCTCCGAATACATAAACATCGTTAATAGAAGCTGTTTATAGTTATTCACGCATGTTGTTCGTTGCGCTTTCTCCTTTGCTTTACTAAGCACAGGCAATAGCATTCCAGCCAAAATAGCAATAATCGCAATTACAACAAGTAGTTCAATTAATGTAAAACCAATTTCTTTTTTCTTTTTCATTCTTTCTTAACATCAGTTTTTGATGTAAAATATTCTTATTCAGATAAATATATAAGATTGTATATAACCTCAAAAAGGATATAAATTCCAACTCCTTTATTCATCAATTTTGAGTAATCAGAATCTCATTCTTAACAAGGCTCCGGTTTAAAGAATGCTTTCACATCCAAACCACTCATACGATATTTCTGAATTATTATGAGATAATTAGGATATCATTAGATTTATATAAATCCTACATCCAATACTTTCTGCTGCAAATTCCATTTTCATTACAAAGGGACACCCTATTATCACTGAGAATATATGTCTAATAAGCTTTCCAGCCGCCTCGATATGAATCTCTATTCATCTCGATATCTCCCTGAAGAACAAATAAAAGAGCCCATTCAATCTCGGTGAATGGGCTCTTAAAAAAACAGAAAATAATTTAAGTTTTTACGCCTTTAATTAGGAATTTGCTTCATATAAAGAGTTTGGGTTGGATAAGCAAAATCAATATGCTCCATATCATAGCGTGCCTTTAATTCCAAATTCATCGTCTCAATATGTTTGAGATAATTATCTGCTGCATCAGCATTAAGCCAATGTAAAATCTGAACATTCAATGCTGAATCCCCAAACTGATTAAAACTTACAATCACTTTTTCTGTTGCCTTATAATTACCATAAATATCTTCCGCAATTTGAATAGCCTTTTTCAATTTTTCAACAGTCGTTTCATAAGTAATCCCAACATTAATTGTTGTTTTAATTGAAGGCCGTTTAGCTACATTAGTAATCATTGAATCACAAATAGTCTTATTTGGTATAGTCACTAAAAAACCATCTAAACTACGGATACGAGTACTGCGCACACCAATCATCTCAACAACCCCATCATATCCTTGAATTTGAATTCTATCACCAATGCGAAATGGCTTATCTAGAAAGATAACCACTCCCCCAAACACATTATTTAGTAGATCTTGTGTAGCTAATCCTACAGCTAATCCACCTACTGAACCCAATGCTAAAATAGATGTAACATCAATGCCTAGATTGGAAGCGGCAGTAACAAAACCAATAAAAATAACAATATAGCGAACAACACGATTTAAAAGAGGAATCACCTGTTCTGTAAAGAACTTATCAGCATTAGTTCGGGTTTTCCAAAATACAAAAATTACATCAATCATTTTAGCAAAAGCCATTGTAATCGACACCGCTACAAATAATTTAAAAACCTGCGATAACATACTGCTTATCCATAATGGCCAAGAATAAACTTCTAATGCTACCTTAAGTAAAATAACCAAAACGATCCACTTACAAGGATTAATCAACAGAGTAAAAACACTAGCTAAAAACGAAGATTTATTTCTGACAAAAATCTTTTTGACAATCTTCATTCCAAATGGAACAAGTAAACTTGCTCCTAAAAAAGAAATAAATAAGAAAATAAAAAACGCCAAATATTGTGCCGATGAAACCTCCTTAAATCTTATCTCTACCAGAAAAGGAACTTTATCTAACCAAAACATAGATCCGCTAATAGCGAACATGATATATCCAAAAACAACAATCAATATAGAAGAATAATTTTTCATTTCTTAATACTAAAGTACATTAAACTCTTTTAAATAAATTCCCTATTCAGCTAGATCCTATCTGAATTGCCTCTAAATTGATACAAAAAATATACTTAAGAGTAAACACTAATCAATGACAAATCCACTTTCAGCAATACCAATTATTCTTCCGGCGATAAAATTCCTAAGCTAATAAGCGTTCTAACTGCCTGGCAATGCAGTGCAGAATCCGGATTTCTCCACTTTAACGGATATCCCTTACATTGCTGAGGTTTGACAGAATTAATCGTACACTCATTCTCATGTAGAAAAACGCAAGAGCCATCATTCAACATCCTTATCACCAAATACTTTCTATTAACACTCAACTGCGTTTTCTCTTCAATAAACAACTCTTCTCTCATCCTAAGATAAGCAGCTATACGAGTAATCTCCTCAGGAGTAACTTTTACTTCTCCCTCCCATTTACAACAAGCTCCACATCGGATGCAGGGAATTTCTATTTTTTCTATTTCATCAGCAGTCACAAGAATCTATCTAGCGGAATAAAGAAATACCGGCTCTCAATGCTTGTTCACGACAATCATAATGCAACATTGATTGCCCATAACCTGTAAAATACTGAATATGGAAAAAGAAATCCAAAAAATCTCTTGTTAAATATCCAAGAGGATAACTCAAATCTAACTGCATACTCCCCTTTTCCAACTCATCTCCTATTCTAAAATATCCTGCTAATTGGATTCCATCTGCCCATTGGATTGCAGCCTTAACATCAGCATGACCTCGATAATGCCTGATACGGGGATTATCAGAAAGACTTCCTAAATAGACCCAAAATCCAGGAGCCAAATATCCATTTAAACCATTATGATTCCCCCAATAGAACATTGGACGAATCATAAAATAATTGATACTCCTTGAATCCAGGCCTGCTTTTCCATTAGATTCATGCGCAAGAGAAAACAATAAATCCAATTTACTCAGAAAATTCTCAGAATTATTAAAAACATCTGTCCACAAATACTGAAATTCCGGCCGATAGGTTGTATCTATAAATGGGGCAGAATCTCCATGTAAATCCCAAATAGAATTCTGAGTATAGGCAAAATAGATATTCGTAATCCCTGACCATTTATCTGCCATAAACGTATCTGGAATAAATGGCTTATATCGCATACTTATTTGAAAACGAGCATTAGGGAAATCACCTGTTAAATCAGCATCTCCTCCGCTGGGATTGGCTCCTATCAGAAAATACATAGGATCATAAGGAGAAAAATGACTATTGAAATACTCAATCATAGCTGAATGCCATTTATCATTCTCATCTTGATTCTCAAAAATATTCTTTTCAGATTCTTCCCTGATAGTTTCAACTCTATCCAAATCCGTTTCTATTTCCTGTTCTAATTCTTTTTTTGAGAACTCTTCATGAGATCTTTCATCAGATAAACCCTCTTCAATTTTGATGGTGACTGGAGGCGTACACTCTAATGCAATAGTGATTTCTTCGCTTACCTCTTCTGGAACAGGGATAACATAATTAACAGATTTAAATTCTCTCGGATTAAGATCTACTTTTATCTTTTCCCTTTCAAGCGAAGTTGCCAACACCTTTTTCTGTATTGTATTCTTTTGAGATACAAGTACATACATTTTATTTGGAATTTCACACTGTTCAACCATTGAACCATTATTCATGAAAAGAACATTAAGCTGTATATTCCCATGATGTATTTCTGCCTTTTCAGGCATATTCAATAAATATACTACATCTGCTTGAATAGAAACTCCTGCCCAAAAGAATCCCATTACCATTAGCGTCAATAGCGGAAAATATAAAATTTTAGATTTCCTCATTTTACTCCTATTTTACTCTTCTTCAGGCAAAGGTTTATTTGCTGTTTCGGGCGCCCAAATCAATGCAATAATTCCCACTATATAAGAACATGCAATCAGAACTGCTGCCAGCCGAAACCCTGCAAAGGAAGTCTTCCCATCTAAAAATACAGCCAAACCTCCTAATACCAACACACCTGCAGCCGTTATAAAACGACCTACATTATAACAGAAACTAATACCTGTACTGCGTAATCTTGTCGGAAATAATTCCGGCAAATAAACAGCAAATCCTCCAAAAGGAGCCAGTGTGGAAAAACCTAGGAAAGGCCATAAATACCATATCTGATAAGCATGTTTAAACGTAAGAAACACAAGAATGACAGAAGTCCATCCTAAAAGCATTGTCACTAAGAATGTAGCTCTACGACCAATTCTATTTGAAACGACAACGAAAAGATACATTCCAAAAAACGCTCCTGTTTGTTGAAGCATAAGCGCCATAGACCGAAGACGTGTTTTGCTATCTTCATCCATTCCCCTAGGAATCATCTCTTTAAGAGCTTCAACCTCAGTCTCCATCAAAGGTTCTGTAAAAACTTTATCCTCAGCTATCCTAGGTTTTATCTCTAAATTTAAGCGTAAATGCTTAAATTGTGTCTGTTCTTCCTCTGTCATTTTCTGGATCATTTCTAACTGGTTGACAGCGTTAGCATCGACTAATTGCTCATAACGCACCTTATCTTCTGCCGTCATTGTAGGAATAATAGACTTGATTAAATCGGAGCTCCAAAAACCTGCTCCCCAAAGTCCTAAAACTCCTGCTGCTGAAATAGCTATACCCACTAATACATTCCTACGCCAAGTAGGATGTCCAAACAAATCTTTTATACTGCCAAATTGTTTTGATTTATCATTTGGATTTTCAAGAGCAGCCTTTTTCGCCTGAACCCATTTCTCAGGTTCTCGCATCTTAAATATGACAAGAAAACCTATAATTGCGGGTAACGCTCCGACAAAATACAAACCTTGCCATCCCCAAAGTGGAACAATAAGTCCCAACAAACCTGCACCTAATAAATTACCTATAGCAGATAATGCCTGCATCATTCCCAAAGCACCTGCTCGAGCTTTTTCTGGCATCACCTCTGCAACTAAGGCAGCTCCTACAGCAAATTCTCCTCCAACCCCTAAACCTGTTAAGAAGCGCCCTACGCAGAAAAAGGTATATGTCGTTGCTAAACCGCTTAATCCAGTAAAAGCTGCATATAAAATAACGGTTAAAGCCATGGTCTTGGCTCTTCCCCAACGATCCCCCAACACTCCAAAAATTAATCCCCCAAAAGCCCAACCAATAATAAAAATAGTTGTTACCCAAGATCCTGCATTGTATCGCTCTGCTTCTCCCCAATCCGGCAATAAATCTTTCATTGCATCTGCTCTGGATGCTGTAAATAGCTGCTGATCCATTGTATCAAACATCCAAGCAGCTGCTGCTAAAAAAAACACAAGCCAATGGTATCCATTCAAATATCTCCACCAGCTTTCATTTGCATTAGAATTTCCACTCATCTTCAAACGTCGAAATTATAAAGATTCCACCGCTCTATTTCAAATAATTTTTATCAGGAGAATTCTTATGTTTGACTTACATTTCTAAATTAAAAAATATCTGAAGAGCTTAGAGCTTTTTAAAATTCTCTAATGAATTTATACTTGGATAGTGGACTTCTTGATAGAAACACCTAATAAAGATGAAATTCTGACAATACGCATAAATTTTTTGAACAAATTTTAAAATGAAATTTCTCTTTAAGAAAAAGAAAAAAAGCAGGTCTAAAAACACCTTTCGTAAATTTAAGATTTTTCTGTCATTTTTATTTTTTTTAGGAGCATTATTATCTACTTGGCCCCCTGTACAGAGTCTTATTGCAGTCACTCATTTAAGTGATCCTGTCAAATTGGCTTCTCTTGAAAAACGTGGAGCTAATCCCAGAGTAAATAAAATTGTTTATTGGCTTCATAGAAGCAATGAATACCAAGTCTCTCCTGAAATAATTCTCTCTATAGCATTACTCATTAACGGAATTCATGGAGAACGAGGACTACTTACTCAGCAAACAATGCTTCGCAATATAAAAATAGCCCAAGAATTAGGGCTATTTAGCGAGGAAAATAAAAATAGACTTCGTCATGGAAAAGCCGGAATCGTTATCTTCGGTCCCTATAAAGGAGACCAAGTAGAAATTGATCACATTATTCCTGTCAGTTTAGCACCCGAAATAGGAAATGAATTAGCCAATTTAGAAATGATGCCCTCTACTCTAAATCGTAAAAAATCTAACCGAATCACTAGCAGACAAATTGCCTATGCCGAGAAATTCTACGACATCGGGCTTATAGAAGAAAACACAATATCTCAAATCCGAAACCGACTCAAATAAAAGGGAAAATCACTCCATTTAAAATCAATTGATCCCCCCCATTCCACCTATAATCCCAAAATCAAGCACATAACCCAATAAGTATAAATAATTATCTTATTAAGCAGTTGTTGCAAAGGAGTAAAATTCAAAAGAATAATCAGAATAATAATTCCATATTGACTAAATCTTAGATAGGTTTCATAACTCATTCCGACCAAATTCTTCATTAAATGTGAACCATCCAAAGGAGGAACTGGTATCATATTGAACCACGCTAAAACAATATTGATATAAACAAGATTTAATAGAAAATCCTGAAAACCCACTGAAAAGTTCCCACCTTCTCCAACTCCATAGAAAATAGAAAGTAATTTAATAACACACAGAATCGCAAAAGCTAAAATTAGATTAGAAAGAGGACCTGCAACCGACACCAAATTATCATCCCTTTGCCTATTTCTAAAATTAAATGGATTTACCGGTACCGGCTTAGCCCATCCCACTATAAAACCACTTACACCTGACGTTAAAAGAGGCAAAAAAAGCATTACTAACGGGATAATCACCGTTCCTAACATATCAATATGCACTGCAGGATTTAATGTAAGTCTTCCCATTACCTTAGCGGTATCATCGCCACACTTATAAGCCATCCATCCATGAGCATACTCATGGAAACTTAACGCAATCAGAAAACAAAGATATGAAATTAACCCTCCAGCTAAAGATCCTAGCTCCATAAAGCGGATATTGTGTCTAAATCCAAACTAAAAATCAAAATAAATACGTGTTGATTATAAAAATACCATTAATTTCTGTGCAAGAATACCCTACTCTTGAAATAATACCCATTCTCAATCTAGTCAAATGACAACATTTCTAAACAAGAATTTATTTGGAAACAATCTGAGGCAAATACTCTGCTAACCTAGCATCTAATTCATCGGGGTTATTTCCTGTTGTTAAATAAAGGGCAGCCATACGAACTGCTAATCCATTTGTTACTTCCTGTAAAACAACAGAACGTTCTCCATCCGCAATTTCGCTATCAATTTCTACCCCTCGATTAATTGGACCTGGATGCATAATAATGGCATCAGACTTCATTAGTTCGACTCTTTCTTTTGTCAAACCAAAAAGAGCAGTATATTCTCTTAAACTTGGAAATGCTGATTTCTTCTGACGTTCGTGCTGAATACGAAGTAAATTAATAAAATCAGCATCTTCTAAAGCCTCTTCTACATTGTATACTACTCTACAGCCCATCTTCTCAAAATTTTTCGGCACCAGCGTAGAAGGACCGCAAAGGGTCACATGAGCTCCCATTTTAGTCAAAAGCCAAATATCAGAACGAGCCACTCGACTAAAAAGAATATCTCCCAAAATAGTTACCTTAACTCCATCAAAAGAGCCTCTTTTCTCTAAAATAGTAAAAGCATCTAAAAACGCTTGTGTAGGATGAGCATGAGCTCCATCTCCCGCATTGATAACAGAAGATCTCACTCTTTCTGATATAAATAATGGCACTCCAGAAGCACTATGACGAACAATTAAAACATCAGCCTGGAGTGCCTCTAAATTTTTAGCTGTGTCTTTCAGAGTTTCCCCTTTTTGCAAAGAAGACATATTCGCCGTTAAATTAACAACAGTTGCCCCTAAATGTTTTCCTGCTAATTCGAAGCTCGTTCTTGTTCGAGTTGATGGTTCAACAAAAAAATTAACAATCGTATAACCCTGTAAAAAAGGAACATGCTTTCTTGGCGACAAGCAAACTTGTTTAAACTTTCTTGTACAATTTAAAAAAGTTTTTATTTCGTCTGAAGAAAGACTTTCTATATCTAAAAGATCTTTACGAGTCCAATTCATTTTCTTTCTAAGAAAAGGGATACTTCAATTTACAGAGCTATAACTCCACATTGTGACTAGCTTTCTGTCTTTTTCTTCTCCTATCCGCAAGCCACTTAGAACGATGCTTGACTCGCCAATCAGTCAGAGCGCGTTCAAATCCAATATCATAACCGTTTTTCTCAGATTCAAACCATTTATGGCGCATTACCTCCTCACGCTCTGCAAGGAACTCTTTATATATCTCAGACTCCTGAATGCGAAGTCCATCCTCGGTACCTCCATTCGATGTTTTTGATGACATAGACATAGACTTCCCTTTCTGTGGATGACAATCATCACCCACCTTTCGGTTTCTCTATTCTACATCTTTAAAATCTAACATCAATCTTTTTTATTATTAGCCCAATAGTTCTTAAAAATCCTTTACACATATTTTGTGTAAATCTGTATAAGGAATATACCTCTTTGAAATTAAGAGAGTTAGGAGAATTACATCATTTTCGGGTAATGAGTTATCAACCATTCTAATTGCCGTGGGCTACATCGCTTTGCTTGTTCGGATAACTCTTACGGATGCAAAAGTAATGCTTTTATGATATTCAAATGATGCTGACAAGAAAAATATAGACTTTCTTGTCAGCACCAACTCTTGGACAAAATTATCAATCTCAACAGTCCATGAATTTATGGAAATCCAAAAGTAATCTTGTAAGATCTACCTTATATCCATCTTCAAAGAAGTTAGCCTTTTTGTAAGGATGCCAATTTCCTATAACATCACCATTCTGTACAATAACAGGATAAAAAACATTCTTGTTGTAAGCTTGTTGGCAAAACCGTTCAGCAATCGCATGATGTCGGCTCTTATAACCTATCAGATATTCGTCATAAGAAGGTAACAATAGGATTTTCTTACAACAACCTTTTGTCCTACAATCTTGATGTATATAATATATATCATCATTATAGCATTCTGCCGTCAATTCGTTGGCAATGGAATTTATTGCATTTTTACATTCACCTGTACTGAGGTTTGTCCACCATGCAAAGTCTTTCAATGTGGCTGGTGAATGGCTGCGGAAATACTTTCTTGCAAGCAGAATTATCGATTCTTCACGTGAGAGTTCATTTGCTAATGGTATCCGTCCCTCAACCAAAGCGTATGTGTTTTGATTGTCATCAAGATATCCGCTGCATATTAGCCCTTCTACTTCAGCCATTTGAAGATATTTAGTCATTGTATAGGTATCGCCGGAAAGTCCAAGTTCCCCCAAACGATCAATAATGGCTTTTTTGGTCATGGATTGATGCGCGGAAAGTGCTTGGCAGATAAGGTCACAAGCGTATTCAAAGTCTTTTTCAGAAATGCCATGTCCGTAATATCTAATGGTCTTCTTGTTTTTTTGGGAACACAATTTTAACATCCAGCGTAAATCTTCAGCTGCCACCAACTGCCATGTACACCTAAACAAGTGTGCTCTAACAACTTGACCTGAATCATAGGCTTTACGGAATAATGACATTGAGGGTTTCTTTAGACGAATGCCGACCGCCCAACGCATCATTGTGTACTCTTGGGCTTGCAACATCCCCATCCATGCAACCAATTCATGAACGTCTGACATTTGCGGATTCACTAGCTGCTGATTTAATAATCTTATATTTGATATGTTCATATATTGCTTTTTGTAGAAAACAAAGATACTTGTTTTTGATGATAACACATTATTACCAAATGATTTTCTTTGCATTTAATGTGATTTTTAAGCCATTCTATATTTTCAGTCCTTTATCATGCTTTGTAGATGTAATCACCAAACCGTTTCTCCATTCATTTGCTTTCTGTCTAAACCATTGTGCAAGCGGAATATCATTCACGCATATGCGGTAATGTCCTTTTCTGTTTTTATCCTCTTCAAATGAGGATGTAGTACTCTCGTCAAGGAATTTGCGGTTGAGTCTGTAGAATAAAAATCACCTTTTATCCTTATCTCCTTCAACTTGCACAATTCCTGAATTACTCTTTCAGAGAATTTCAAGGTGTTTCGGCAGAAGTCAATTAACGGTAACAGCTTTTCTACATAAAGGAAGTATCGTTGTATTTTATCCACATATTCATTAAACTTGATATGTTCATTCTTATGTTCCCGTTCCATTGTTTTGATATGTTGTATCAATTCTTTGTTCTGATTTTCAAGTGCAGATATACGTTGTTGTAAATCCTCTCTGTCGGTTTTCAATTCTTTATCATCTTTCCCATACGCTTGAATATTGAACAATAGTTGAGATTGAGAAATACAAGATTGTTTTCCTGAGAAGCCTTATAATGTTCGATTATCTGCAAGGGAATATCCAGCAGTTTTACCTGAAAAGGCACATCTGTTTTGTGCCGTTTGGAAATAATCCATTTCTCACCGTTCACTTCCACAATCTAATCGTTGCTTAATTCCTTTATCTCCACGAATGATAGGGCGGTAAAACTGGTGAAAACAAAAACATCACGGAGATAGGAATTCTTGGGGGCTCTGAACTGAAATTTAATCAATGTTTTCAGCTCATTCTCCGTCAGATATTCACGTTCTTTCGTGTTCGGGCTTATATGGAACTGGGCAAATGGATTCCTCGGTATATGTCCGTTGAAATGCGCCCGCATCACCACACCTTTTAGCCACATGCAGTTTTCCCATATCGAACCGTTGTGCAATCCAGCTTCGTTGGAAAAGAATACGGCGAACTCCTTGATGAAGTCGGGCGTAAGTTCAGGCATGGAGATGTTGTTCCGTTTGTAATGTGACCTGATGAATGCCGCCACATGGTTACTTGCCCGTACCTTTGCTATATAGGTAACCCTGAGCCTGTCTTTTCTGACACGTCTCTTGAACACCTCGTTTTCCTTGTCGAAAGCGCTGAGCAACGTTTCATACTCACCGCCCAATCCCTGATAGACATTGCATACCATTTCAGCCGTCACATACGCTTCACGGTCGGATATACGCTGGTAATGCTTGATGATTTGAGCCTTGATGTTGTCAAGTGCAAGATTGTTTTCCCTCGCTTCCATGCTCTTACCCTTTGCCTTATTTCCTTTGGCATCCTAAAGTTCTTTCGGGGTAGTCCGTTTGCAATTGAACTGTGCCACCGTTTCGTTGATTGTAACACGTCACATGATGGGGACAATTCCGTTTTTCTCCTTGCTGCCGTTCACGTAGAACAGCACCTTGAATGTGCTTCTTGCCATACTCGTTTCTTTTTAGTTGCAAAACTATAAATCAACGAGTTACCTATTGATAAGTAAAGCTTTGCAGAACGCTGCAAAATGAAACGGGAACTGTTAAACCAGCATTTTCATCGGGTAATGATTAGGAAACCGTTCTTTTGCTTTAATCTGCTTTAGGACGGTTTTCAACTCTCTGCTCAACTTCTGCAATTTTCTTCTAACTCTTTAATTATCAAATCCTGCTGCGTTAATCTGCTGCAATTCGGCGGATATTCCAGAGATTTTTTACAATTTGCTGTTGAATATAAAAAGATAACAAGGCATACTTAGAACAAGGCGTGGTTGCAAACGGTAAAACAAAAGCTGTTTATTCACGCCATAAACAAAGAAAACAACGAGAGATTTTATTGTCTCTGAATTAACAAAATCACGACGGGAGTCGCAAAAACTATGAGTAACTTGGATGATTCAGGATTGGATCTTGACCAGCTTTTTTTACCAGCTTGGGCTCAAAAATCCTCTGATATAAATAAATATGCCGATTATACAGGCTATCCGGAAAACGATAAATTCAACGGAAAAGATGGTGGTAGAAGAAAAAATACACCTCGTGGGGAAAGAGCCCCCTGGGGAAAAACAGATCGCAACACACGCAAAGATAGACCTAAGCGACCTCGTACAGAGGATGGTTCTCTACCTCGCACAGGAGTGGAGAAAAGTTCACGTTCCGAACGGAGTGGAAAATATATACACAGAGGAGATCATCCAAGAAAACCCCTTTTGCCACTGCCGGAAGTTAATCTCCAATTAGTTCCCGAATCTATTGTTGTAGAAACATTAGCTCGTCAAATCCGTCAAACAGCGAGAGCATATCCTTTGTTCGAAATTGCCCATATCATCTTAAAGCGTCCTGAGCGCCTGGAAGTTTCTTTCTCTGTTGTTAAAAAGAATAATCAAGTAGTTCAACCCCTCTTTTTCTGCAGTTTAGATCGGACACTGTGGTTTTCTGAAGATGATGCCATGGAGCATGTACTTAAAAATCACTTTGCCGACTTCTACGAAACAGAAGAAATTCCTATAGAAGGTCCAAAGGGAACTTATACTTTTGTTGCTCAATGCGGAATGAGCGGTGAAGTTTTAGGCCCTCCCAATCTTCACGACTATCAAACTAAACTCTGCAAAATTCATGCAGAAAAATTCTCACACATTCCATTCGATGTTTATAAATCTAGGATTCGCATTGTCAAAGACCCTGAGATTATCGAAAAGTGGAAAAAGGAAATGAGTACATCTTTTCAATATAAGTGCCTACAAGTACCTGAGCCGCTTATACTTCAAGATATGACTTCTGTTAAAGAACATTTCAAGAGAACTCATCTTGCCAGTGTCGTTCAAAATGTGGAATCTATTATGCTGAGCGTTGCTGACATTCGTAAACAACCTAATCACTTGATATCCGTTCTATACCGCAAACTATTGGAAGAGCAAAAGAGATTCCCTCTAAAATTGGTTACCACTTTAAGTCAGAAATTTGCCGCTCACGCACTGCAATTCTTTAAAGTTAATAAAACAATCACTCACGTCTGTATCTCTCGCCCTCATTATTTGGATATGGAAAACACCTCCGTCTCTGAAAATGTGAAAAATATCATGGGGTATGTCACCACTCATCCTGGATGCAAGCGTGCAGATATCTACAAAGCTCTTATTCCAGGATATGAAGATGCTATTTCTCAAATACCTGAAAACATAATAAATCCGACTGAAAAAAAGGAAAAAGAGGTAATCCAATCAACAGAGACAGAATCCTCTGTTGAAAATGGTGCTGAAGAGAAAAAGGACGCTAAAGACGAGCCTCAATCCACATCTGTCTCCGCTCCGGAATTGCCGGAAGAGGTTTCTTCTAATCTCGCTAATCTGAACGCTGATTTACATTGGCTTATTCAATGCGGTCATGTTATCGAATTTTATAAAGGTAATATTGAACCCGCTCCCAAAAAGATAGCCCCTCCTTCTCCTAAACCTAAAGAAAAGAAGGACTCTGCTAAAAATAAGAAAAAAGAAGAGAAAGAAAATACGGGTAAGACAGAGGTTCAGAATAACAGCTCAGAAGAGGAAATGGATTCTAATGCCTCAGGTGCTCCAGTAACATCTATCGAAAAAGATCAAGTAAAGCCTGTTATCCCTACTTCTGAAATGGAACAACCCATAGAATCGAACACTGAATCAAACCAATCAACAGAAGAAACATCTTCTGTTATTCCTCCCAAATCAGAGGAAAAAGAGAATTAACTTTCTCTTATTCTATACAAAAACAGCTAGGAATTTATTTCCTAGCTGTTTTTGTCTTATAGTAAATCTTCTAAAAAGTTTTCAAAGGCAATTTAGACTCTATTCTCCCTCCACATGGAGATGAACTCCTGATAAAGAAGCACGCTTACGCTGAGTTGCATCCAAGATTTTTTTGCGAAGTCGAAGATGTTTAGGTGTAGCCTCCACATATTCATCCTGTCCTATATATTCCAATGCTCTTTCTAAACTCAAACGCATTGGTGGTTCCAACTGAATCCCTTTTCCGTCTCCTGAAGAACGCATATTAGTTAATTTCTTTGTCTTACAAGGATTAACAGGAATATCTTGTTCTCTAGCATTCTCTCCTACAATCATTCCTTCATAAATTTCATCTCCAGGCTCTACCATCAGCCGGCCTCTCTCTTGGATCATATTGAGGGCATAAGAAGTAGCTATGCCACTTTCCATGCTAACTAATGACCCATTTTTACGAGTAATCACATCGCCACGATATTTTTCGTAACCATGGAAAAGATGACTTATAACCCCCATTCCTCGAGTTTGATTAACTAAATCTGTTTCAAAGCCAATTAGACCTCGTGTTGGAATTAATGCTTCTATACTAATCATATCACCATGATGGCTAATGTCTTGAATATCAGCTTTCCGATTAGAAAGGTTTTCAAGAACAGTTCCCATCGAATCTTTTGGAATTTCCAAAAATAAACGTTCTATGGGTTCCAGGAGTTCAGCATTTTCTCCTCGACGCAAAATCACTTCAGGACGAGAGACAAGAACTTCATATCCTTCACGTCTCATCTGTTCTACTAAAACCGCAATGTGCATTTCTCCTCGCCCACTGACATCAAAAACACTCGCAGTTTCACCATCTTCAACTTTTAAGCTAATATTAGTTCTGATCTCACGTGCCAATCTCTCCCTAATATGTCTTGCTGTAACCAATTGCCCTTCTTTGCCTGCTAAAGGGCCATCGTTAACTGCAAATTGCATCTTAATGGTAGGTGGATCTATGGGCTTAAAAGGCAATGGATCCGCATCTTCATTTGAAACAAGAGTCTCCCCAATAGAAATTTCCTCGAAGCCAGAAAGGCCTATAATATCTCCAGCAAAAGCTTTTTCAAGTTGGATTCGTTCCAATCCCTTATGATTAAAAATAGAAGTAATGCGAGAACTTACCCTGCTTCCATCTCCATGAATACAGCATATAGTATCTCCCACAGAAACCTTTCCACTCAATATTTTTCCAAACGCAATGCGCCCGAGATAATCAGAATAGTCTAAATTAGATACTAAAAGTTTAAAATCATCTTCCTGCTCTATTTTTGGAGAAGGAACATATTTAATGATCGCCTCAAACAAAGGAATTATATTTCTTTCAACCTCTGTTTTAGGATTTGTGATATCTTCTAAATTATCTACAGCATAACCATCTTTAGCACTTGCATAAATTACTGGAAAATCCAGCTGTTCATTTGAGGCGTTTAAGGCAACAAATAAGTCAAAGACCTGATCCAATACCTTGCTGGGATTTGCAAATTCGCGATCAATTTTATTAATAACAACAATTGGCTTAGCCCCTACCTCTAAGGCTTTACGCAATACAAATCTTGTTTGTGCTTGAGGTCCCTCCACTGCATCTACTACGAGCAAAACCCCATCAATCATATTAAGAATACGCTCTACTTCCCCTCCAAAATCGGCATGTCCCGGAGTATCTACAATATTGACATGACAACCCTTATATTTAAAAGCAGCATTTTTTGCACGAATAGTAATCCCTTTTTCCCTTTCCAAATCCATTGAATCCATAACGCGCTCTTCAACGGCTTGATTTGTACGGAATGTACCAGATTGACGTAAAAGACAATCTACTAAAGTTGTCTTTCCATGATCGACATGCGCAATAATTGCAATATTTCGAATTTGCTGCATAGAAATTTATTTAAAAGTATTAAAGTAGAAGAGTTTATCTGATTAAGATCCCCATGTTAGAAATAAAATCCAAGCATCTCCCCTATTAAACAGGAATGATGTATAATTTTATCCAATTTTAATTAGATATTTTACGAAAATGGAGCCAGCAATCAGGATTGAACTGATGACCGTTCGATTACAAATCGAATGCTCTACCGCTGAGCTATGCTGGCCCCAAAGGCGACGTTATAGTAATAAACACAAAGCTATCTGTCAATCATTTATTACGAATATGTTTTATAACAGTTATTTTTTACTTCGCTATTTTTTAATATCAGTTAAAAGTTTATAATAAAAAAGAGCTGTAATCATTAAACTGTGTTGAATCTTACCTTCTAAGATAAGATCATAAATCTCAGATAATGGAATTAATCGAATATTTATATCTTCTCCCTGATCCCATTGAAGAGGATATTTAGCAATACAGTTTTCCACCAAAACTGTATGAACTCGATTCGTTAAAATAGCTGGATTAGCAAAACAAGAACCTATTTCTCGTGAATTCTCACCTTCATAACCTGTTTCTTCTCTTAATTCCCTGCAGGCAGCCATTACTGGATCTTGCTCTAATTTATCCATCATTCCTCCAGGCAATTCCAACTCCAATGTATTAGTTGCATGACGGAATTGTTCTACCATTACCAACTCCTGATTCGGTGTAATTGCAATAGTATTTACCCAATCTACTGTGTTTAATACATAGTAGACAGTATTCATTCCAGTACGAGGTGATTTTTTCTGAATGGCATTAAGAGAGAAAACCTTAAAATCTCCAATCTGATCACTCTTCAAAATTGGCCAAGGTCTCAACATATGATCATCATCTCCCATATTTATCTTATAGGAATCAGTAGGAAAACTATCAATATTATTCCACTACTTCTGATTTTAGCTCTTTTTCTGTTGATACAGATTCTGAATCAGAAGAATTATTGAGAGGTATAGGCAATTGATCTACTTCTATTGAAATAGATGGCAAATCTCTATTAACTTCTATTTCATCCAATTTTTTTTGTGTTTCAGACGTCTTTTTATCCAATTCATTCATTCGTTCTTGGAACTTAAGTAACTCCTTCTTCTCCTTGAGTTCAATAGCCTTTTCTTGTTCTAAAGCTGAATACATCTGACTCCGGGTCTCTCTATTATAATCATTTAGAGCCATATAGGCGCCTGGTAAAGTTTGACTTTCAGTTTTTGAAAACTCACGAATACTTTCTGGATCATTCAGAATTGTTGGGCGAATAAAAACCAACAATTCTGAACGTTCATCTGACTTACTTGTATTACGAAAAAAATATCCCAATAAAGGAATATCCTTAAGATACGGCACTCCAGAGTTATTCTTTGTCTTAGATTGACGTATATAGCCTCCCAACATGATTGATTCCTTATCTTTTACTGCAATCATTGCCGTTGCATCTCGATTAACCGTTTGTGGAGCACGTAAATCATTTCCCATTTCAACCCATTGTGAAAATTCATCAATAGTTTGAGATATCTCCATAATTACCATACCATCCTGTGTTATAAACGGAGTAACCGCTAATTCTATACCGACATCAAGATAGTCAAATGAAACATTTGCAGAACTAGTATATCCTCCATAATAGCTGCTGCTTGCATAAGGAATACGCTGTCCATTAAAAAAACTGGCTTCTACTCCGTGCATAGTCAAAATGCGAGGACGCTGTAGAACTGTTGCGCGATTGTCTGAGGCCTCTGCTACAACCCCGAATTCCCATTCATCATTTAATCTTCCAAAATAACTGAAACCACTAGGCATATTTGTATAATTTCCTGCATTCCCAGCTACAGAAGAATAAACTCCTTGCCCATTAAACATTCCCCCCAATCCTTTGAAATCTGTACCATTTGTCCGAGATTGAGCTGCTGAAACCCCAAAACTAAAACTATCCCCCAATGTTACATCAACAATAACAGACTCAATTAAAACTTGTGGCAACAAAAAATCCAACTGAGATACTACATTAGTGATCACTTCCATATCTCGCTTAGTAGCATAAACAATTAAAGAATTTGAGCGCTCATCTGGAATTACCTGAGCTTCATCCATTAATAAGGAAACTTGCTGATTAGCACTAGATGCTCGATTCATAATATTCCCCATTCTATTAGCAAAAGTATTTGCTCCGCTACCCAAGCGCTGCATATTCATCTGAGAAGCTGAAAGCCGACTGGAAGAAGAAGTACGATTATTTCTAGAACTACTTAAAGAAGAACGTGAGCTTGAAGTTCCTGTATTCCTTGATGTATTCGATAGGTTACGAGAAGAAGAACTACTATAACTGCTAGTCCCAATTAATGAACCCATCACATTATTTACATCTTCAACTGTGCCATAACGAATCGGAATCACTTTGAATACATAATCGTCTTCAGGAATAACATCTACTCGCTTAATAATTTCCATCATCCTCTTAACATTCACAGCATAATCACGAATAACCAGCAATTTAGATTCCTCTATCGCAACAATTCCATTTGGAATTTTGGCAAAAGGCTGAATAGATGCAAGAATCTCACTTGGATATGAATTGGTCAACTGAACAATTTGAGTCATAAATTGCAGAGACTCAGGAATCTCTTTCAAGTTCATCTCGTTAATTTTGGCTCCTTGTCCAGCGGCATCAGCCAAAGGAACTGCTGTTACAAACCGTTTCCCTGTGGGAACAATTGCTACTTGATTAACAATTAATACGCCTTCTAAAGCTTGAACTAACTCCTTCTTAGTTAATGGCGTTTTCATTTTAAAATTAATTAACGCCTGACCTAATGTAGCAGGCTGAATAACTGTACGACCTACTAAATCTGCATAAACATCTATAAATGCTGCCAATGGCATATTCTGCAATTGCCAAGCGCCTACAGGCATAATCTCATCTGGATTATCTAACTCCAACGTTGTAAAAGCCGTCGGATTCTCTCCTCCAGAAGAAGACTCTGTTGGATTGGATGAATTATTTACGCTACTGGCAGAAAGCAATTCTCGAGAAGACCCGTGAGATGGAGGTGTAAATACTCTCCGGGACTCAGATGTTCTCTGTTCAGAAGGGATTGGTCTTTCCTGAGTTCTATTAGGAGAACCAAGACGATTCGTTCTTGATGAAGAAGCATTATCAGGGAAAGATGGTGGCTGGATCGTCGGCATTGGAAGCCGATTTGGACTTTCTGGTAATTGCTGTTGATTCTCTTCCTCCTGAACTACGGTATCTTTTTTTATAGGAGCATTTGTAGAGGATTGTTGAGCATTAAGTGTATCTAACAGGGCAAAGGAACTCATAAGAATTCCACAAAAAATAGCTGTTATTTTTCTATTTATCATAACTCAATTTGTTATTTTCGATACTAATCTTTTTATTTAAAATTTTATTTATCTGTACCCTTTATGCTAACAGGTGTAATCGTGGCTTTGTTAGTTACAACCTTATTTGTCTTAGCTAAATTCTCACTGGGAGAAGACCCAAGTGTTCTATTAGAAGGAGTCGATGGTAATCGAAGCCCCATGGGACTTAGTTTGGTAGAAGTATTTGTTGGCGCTTTCTGATAACTGGCAATCAACAATGCCTTACAATTCAGTCTAACTCCGCTTGAATGAGGACTTAACTCCAACTCTTTGACTCGAATATTGGAATTACCATTCCCTATATTATAAAGGAATAAAACAAGGTCTTCTTCCTTAACTTGCTGCATCTGAACAGATAACCCAGATTCTTCAAAAAAAGAGTTAGTCTGGTTAAGAGTAGATCCTCCCCCAACACTGCGCCGCGGATTTGCTGGATCATAACGATTGATGGAAACACCACTCCGATTGGCTATTTCTTGAATTGTCTTCTGAAATTGAAGAGCCTGCTCTGCAGCAGCAATTTTAGTTGATCCATCTTGCTCCAACTCTTTAATTAGTGCACGATATCTGGTAATATTATTTACTTGTGTCTGGTAACGTTTAATTTTTAATTCTGCTTCCTCTGCTTTAGATGCATTTTTAGCCCAATCTCCAAAATGAGGCCAAACATACCATATATTAAAGAGCAGAAAGAAAACCACCAATACCCCTATTACCATGCGACGCTCTTGGGGCTTAAGATTAAGACTGTTAAACCAATTTATCATTTTGTATTCAATTCAGGTAAATTTAATTCACAGGAAAATCTCCAAGTTAATGTATTTCCTGCACCTGCCTTTTGAACGGATGTTGGGGGATCTACCCTTTTAAAAAAGAGTGTTGGATTCTCTCCGTAAGTGACAGCTCGCTGCAACTGTTCATTAAAAGCGGTAACTAATGCTATTTTATCCGATGGAGCTTCTCCCACAAAAGAAAGACTATCTCCATTAAAATTCATTCGTGTTAATTTTAAATCTGTTGGTAGTAACTCCGCAGTTAAACGGTAACAATCAAGTGCCGCAAATTTTAAAGTATGCTGTAATTGCAATAAATCAACTTGCTCTCTTAATTTTAAAGCCGTCTTATAGTCATTCTCAAGAAGAGCCAATCTGGTCTCTATCCGTGATTTTTGGAAGTTCGCTACAGAAGATCCTGAAAAATAAATAATACAAAAAGCAATATAAAATAACACTACTGCCACAATTCCTTGCAACCAAAGGCGGTCAATATACTTCTGTCTATAGACTGACACAAACTCTATCGGTAATAAATTTGCCGTAGGTACAGAACATATAAGAGTACAATTGAACCGCGCTAATTCGCTTTTCATCATCCGTTCATGAATTTCACCTTCCCCATAAAGTTCCGTCATTAGCATTTTCCACTCATTTATTGAGATAGGCTCATCATCTTCTGCTGGCACCTCCAATGTCCATTTAAAATCTTCTTTTAACCACCCAGCAACCTGGGCGGCCCATATAATTTGATTAAGATGTATGGTAAAAACTTTTTTCCATACATCTTCTTGTGGCAAATAAATTATATCAATATTCTGAAGTTGTCCTTGAGTCCACCAAACCGTAATTGCTATATCCTTTGAACCAGAAGACATAGGATATACATACAAGCCATCCTTTGTATCCGGCGATTTCAACGCTTCATGAAGAAAAGGCAGTTCCAATCTATCTGCATAAAAACCGCTTTCTTCCAAAAAAACTAAGAAGTTCTCAATAGCAGTTTTTTCTGCTAACAAAACCACTACTGAATAAAGATACATTGGGTTTACTTCTTCTTCTGGATGTTCTGGATCTGGTTCAGGAAGAGGCAATGGTACAGGATTAGGCAAAATCTGGATATCCCATACTAATTGAGCTAAAGGAATAGGAGAAATCTTTTCTAGCTGCAGTTCTACCATCATTTTCAGCTCATTAGGATTTTCTCCCGGTAAATGCATTACACGAAGAAAAACATCCTCCAAAGAAGCCCAAGATACATTAATCTTTTTATAAAAGAGATTTCGAAAATCCTTTATACACCAGTCTTCTTGAAACTTTTTATGAATAGTGCATTCCTGTGATTTTGGAGTTCCCTTTATCTCTTGCCCACTACAATCAAATTGAATAAGCCGATGAGTAACTGCTCCCGGAATTAAAAAATTAATAAGACGACGTTGCTTAGAAGAATGCTTCTTTTGAGTTATTTTACCCATGTACTACTCTTCTCCCTCTGAAAAATGATCCAAATGCTGCTCCACCTGTGTAACACGGAGGACCTCATCTACTGTAGTCAAACCTAACTTTACCTTTTCCCATCCATCTACTCTTAAGAGTCTCATTCCTTGTTCAATAGCAATCTGTGAAATAGTACTGGAAGGAGCTCTTGCCAAAATAGGAGTTCTAAGCTCCTCTGTAACAAGAAGCAATTCATAAATACCCATTCGGCCCTTATATCCTTGCTGTCGACAATTCTCACACCCAATTCCCTTGCGGAATATAGTTGTTGCAATATCTGCTTCCGGGTACTCAATTTTACGCAGATAATCAAGCGAAAGATTTTGAGGAGTTGAACAATTCTTACAAATCGTTCTCACCAAACGCTGTGCCATAATTGCTTCCACCGATGTTGCTACCAAGAAGGGTTCAATTCCCATATCTATCAAACGAGTAAAAGCACTAGCTGCATCATTAGTATGTAACGTACTCAGCACTAAGTGTCCTGTCAAAGAAGCCTGAATAGCAATCTCCGCAGTCTCCAAGTCGCGAATTTCACCGACCATAATAACATTAGGATCTTGACGTAAAATATGTCGAAGTCCCATTGCAAATGTTAATCCAATATCCGGACGTACCGCAATCTGATTGATTCCCTTTAATTCATATTCCACTGGCTCTTCTACCGTAATAATACGTTTATGAACTGAATTAATTGAACTCAGAAAGGCATAAAGTGAAGTTGATTTACCTGAACCTGTAGGTCCTGTAACCAAAAAAATCCCATGCGGCTTTACAATCACCTCTCGAATAGCTTTCTCATCTCTCGGATTAAACCCTAATTTATCCAAGCTCAAAAAGATTTTTCCTCGAGTTAGTAGACGTAAAGAAACACTTTCCCCATAAACCGTAGGAACCGTTGAAACACGAATATCTATCTCCTCTCCCTTAATTCTCACATTAATACGACCATCTTGTGGAAGACGTTTCTCTGAAATATTCATTCCTGACATAACTTTGATGCGAGAAATAATGGATGCCTGGAAGCGTTTTAATTGAGGAGGCATCGGAGTTTGATACAACAATCCGTCTATACGATAGCGAATACGAAGTTCGTCCTCCTGTGGCTCAAAATGAATGTCTGTAGCACGATCTTTAAAAGCTTCCCAAATAATCTGGTTTACAAACTTGATTACACTGGCATCCTGATCTCCCTCAGTAATCTCCTTGTCAGAGGAAATATCCAAATCCATCATATCATCCTCTGCCATTTCATTCAGAGTTTCAGCTCCTACCCCGTAATACTTCTTAAGTGCTTTTTCAATGTCTGATTGAGTTGCCAGTTTGAAATTCACCATACAGCGAGCGTCAAAACGAACTGTATTGAGCATAGACATATCAAACGGATCACATACTGCAACAGTTAAAACATCATCCAGATAAGAGATAGGCATTACTGTGTATTGAAACGCAACCTTAGGAGAAATTTTCATACTGGCTTCTCGAGTAATATCCAGATTATTCATATCCGCTCTCTCCCAATGCAGAATCTCTGCCACTTTATCCAAATACTGCTCTTCTGGCATCCCCTTTTCTCTAGCAAAAAAGGAGAGCATAGAATCCGTTGCCCCCGTATCAATAGAGTTTCTCCAAGCCTTTAACCATTGAGCAAATTCTTCGCTTGTGGCAAGTCCAGCTTTGTCAAACAATTTTACCAAGGATGTAGTAACCACTTTTAATCTCGTCTGCTAATCTTCTGCGGTTGGTCTTATAAATGCCTTCCTACAAAAGGAACACCTCTATTACAGAAAAGTCGCACAAGCATTACTATTTATTTACACACTCCTCTAGGACTGTTTTTTACAAAATTAATTAGATGCTCTGTTTCAGGCAATAAAGTACCTTCCTCCTCTAACTGATTAACAGCATTATCGATAGCCATTCCGGAACGAAAAATTAAACGATAAGCATGCTTTAACTGTAATTGAACAGCATGAGAAATATTATGTCTCTCTAAACCGACTTTGTTTAAGGTTCTCGCTCTCACAGGATTTCCATCTACCATTAAATAAGGAGGAACATCCTGATTAACTTTTGAAGACCCCCCAATAATAGATAAAGTACCGACTCGGACAAATTGATGAATTGTTACTAATCCACTAATTACAGCCATATCTTCTACAACTACATGACCAGCCATTGCCAATCCATTGGAAATAATAATCTCATTACCAAGAACACAGTTATGGGCAATATGGCAATAAGCCATAATCAAATTCTTATCTCCAATAACTGTAGACTCTCCTGGCGCTGTTCCACTATTGACTGTGACACACTCACGAAAAGTATTTCCACAGCCAATCTTTGTATAAGTAATGCCACCTTTCCACTTTAAATCCTGAGTTTTAAGTCCAATACTAGCAAAAGGGAAAAACTCATTATTCGCTCCAACTGTCGTATAGCCATCTATAACTACATGCGAATGTAAGCGACAGCGATCTCCTATAACAACATGATCTCCAATGATACAATAAGGACCAATATAACAATCTTCTCCAATTAGTGCACTAGAACTAATAACCGCGCTAGGATGTATTTTTGTCATAAACTATTTATATTACTCGACTGAATCTGCAATCATAAAGGTAACTTCAGCTTCACTAACGACTTCATCGTTTACCTTGCAGACTCCTCTGGCTTTTCCGATCTTACCTCTAGTTCTAAGCATATCTACCTCAATAATCAATACATCTCCCGGAACTACTGGCTTACGCCATTTTACATTCTCCGCAGACATAAAATATGCTAGTTTACCAAAGTTCTCCGCATTCCGCATCGTTAAAATCCCAGCAACCTGAGCAATTGCCTCTAATTGAAGTACTCCTGGCATAATCGGATGCCGGGGGAAATGTCCCTGAAAATGAGGTTCATTAACAGAAACATTTTTCTGCGCTACAATATGATTAGCTTGAATATTTAAAATCTTATCAATCATCAAGAATGGATATCGGTGCGGCAAAATCTGGTATAGGTCGTATATATCCAATCCTTTTCCATCTTCAACACGAACATCTTTTTTGAGAATTTTCTCCTTTGAAGGTGGCGGCATAAAAACATTAATAGCTCTCTGATTTACAAGAAATTGAGATTGAATTCTTCGACCAAGCTCACAATTAGCACTATGCCCAGGTTTTACCGCAATAACATGTCCCTGTAAGGGGCGCCCCAATAATGACAAATCTCCTACCATGTCCACCATTTTGTGTCGAACAAATTCGTTTTCATAGCGGAGCGGTTCTGTTGTCAGGATAGCGTCATCACGAATAACCACAGCATTCTCCAATGCACCTCCTTTAATAAGCCCACTCCGAATTAGTATCTCTATTTCTTCAAAAAAACAGAAAGTACGGGCAGGAGCTAATTCTTTTTTAAAACTTTCTTCAGTAACTTCTAAACTGTAAAATTGGGTAAAACGCTCCTTTTTATCTGCGCTGGTACAAGATATCTTCAGTCTATCATAAGGAAATACAAACATCTGTGTATCAGCAATCTGAAACTCTATTGGAGAAGAAATCATGATTGGCTCTATCGACGCTGACTGCAATTCAAAACCAGCCATTTCAATCAATGAGACAAACTCTCGCGCACTGCCATCACAAATTGGGGGTTCTCCTGAATCCAACTCTATGTACGCATTACTAATTCCAAATGCCGAGAGCGAACCAAGCAAATGTTCAACTGTGTGAATACGAATATTCCCTTTTCCTAAGGTAGTCGAACGGCTTGTTTCAACCACATTCTCTATCTTTGCTTCGATTTCCGGCTTATCATCCAGATCTGTCCGACGAAAAACAATTCCTGTATTTACAGGAGCCGGCAAAATTGCCATATTTACTCTGTTTCCACTATGCAGTCCTGTGCCAGATAGATAGGCCGGTTGCCTCAATGTCTTCTGTTGCAACACGCACTAATTACACCATGAATAACTCCTTTTTGCAAGCATGGAACCTATGTTTCCCATTGATAAAAAAACACTGCCTTAAAGCTCTTTAATCACTTCTATTTTACTTCTTCTACCACCGGATTCACTCCGCTATATGATACTACTTGGACTTTTTTCCCTTTTTCAATCATATCACTCTGAGCTATCACATCTACCGCCTTACCTTCAATCAAAGCCTTTCCGCTAGGCCTCAAAATAGAAAGAGATATTCCTTTTTTCCCTAATAGCTCCTGCTGTATTTTCTCTATAGTCTTAGATTCTATCGCTCCACTGACACTAGAAGAGATCATTTTGGCATAAATAGAAGTTTTAGGTAAAAAACGCGCAAACAAAATTAAAAATACTATCATTCCAAAAATAGCAAGAAATACATTTGCCAAAGGTTTTTTAAGCATATTCAAATCTGGCAAAAAACCATCACTGGGATAAAAGTCAACCATTCCCATTACTAACGAAGCAAACATAAGGAGCAATCCTCCGGCCCCAAGAATTCCAAATCCAGGAATGAAAAATAATTCCGCAACGACTAAGCCCACTCCAATTACAAAAAAAATCAGCCATTCTAATCCCCCTAATCCCGCAATGTGATTCCCTATAAAATAAATTGCTAACGCACTTATCCCAACTATACCAAAAATCCCAAATCCGGGCGTCTTAAATTCAAGGAAGAGAGCGACCATCCCCACTAAAATTAAAATAGCACTCCAATTGCTAATCCAACTGGCAATTTTTTCCACCCCTAACGGAGTTATAGTTACCACACGATTCTTATCTACATTTAATTCTTTATAAAGTTCTTCCAAAGAATCTATTGTCCCGGAAGAAAGCAAAGGCACCGATGGATTTCCATAACAACGACTTGCTTCTTCATTTGTTAATGTCAGTAATTCTCCCTTTGCTGAAATCATCACTCCATCCACTATTAATTCCTGTTCCGGATCAATCATAGCTTCTATTACATCTGGATTATGATTATTACGTTCTGCACACGCTCTCATCTGCGCACGAATCATTGATACCACTTTCTGCTTAAGGGTATCAGGGATCTCTCCTCCACTCGACATTCCTACAGGTCCTCCCATAATCGGAGCTGAAGCACCTATTACTGATCTTGGACTCATATAGATCTTTTTGGTACCATAACTGATAAATGCCCCTGCAGAAATGGCTTCATTATTGACATAAGTTACAGTAAGCCCTTGAAATCGTTCAAGTGAATCTATTATTTTTAGAGTCTCATCTAATCCTCCTCCTGGAGTTTTCATATCTAAAATCAGAATGTCAGCCTTTGCTTCCATTGCTTCTTTAATTCCACGTCTAACCATATAAAACAATGGATTATCTATCTGTGTTTTAATTTGGATGATATAAGCGCTTTTTCCCCCTGATTCTCCATAAGCAATTCCACCCATCCAATCTGTAGAAATCATTTGAACTAAGAAAACAATCACAATGACCATCAGGCGCATAGCTTGAAATTTAGCTATTTTTCCACTCTCACGCAAGCCAAAAACATAATTTCTTATTGAGATAAAAAAAGATTGTATTTAAAAAAGTTTTTCGCTCTTATATATAATATATGGAACATAATACCTATCATCCTCAAAGTAGACGTGATTTTTTAAAAAATGCGTCTGCCGTTCTCTCCACTGCTTTTTTAGGATTCTGCTCAAATATGAAGCTTTCCGCAGCCGAAAAGAAAAAACCACGTTGGGAGCTTTCATGTAGAGACAATCTTCTGGCAGCTTTTGATGCAAAAACATGTTGGGAAGCCATGGATCAACTAGGAATAACCGGTGTTGAAGCTAGTGCACCTCGTAGATTTATATCCAACTCTTTCTTCCATAATGAGATAAAATATGACTTGACTAATGACTCTGGATTAGAAGAGCTCAAAAGAGAATTGAAAAAACAGAAAAAACATATTTCAGCATTTCTGATGGGAAACAAACTAGAAGGAGATTTAAATGAAGAAATCAAATATGCAGAAATGGTAGTCAATGCATGTGAGATTTTAAAAGTTCCAGCTATTCGTATTGACGTCTATCCATCGAAGTCTTCCAAAGAAGATTTTTTACCCATTGCTATCAATGCGTGTAAAGAACTCTGTAAATTGGTAAAAGGAACCCGCATAAATTACGCAATTGAAAATCATGGCAGTGTTACCAACGACCCCTGGTTCCTGGATCAATTATTTGATGAGGTTGATTCCAAACATCTTGGTCTAACTCTCGACACAGCAAATTTCTATTGGTACGGACATCCGCTAAAAGATATTTATGCAATCTTTAAACGTTATGCCGACAAAACTTTTCACACTCATTGCAAAAGTATTAAATATCCGGAAGACAAAAAAAATACACAACGGCCTATGGGATGGGAATACGAAAAATATGCTGTCCCTATTGATGAAGGAGATATTGATTTTCACAAATTTGCTGAAATCATGAAAACTGCAAACTACAAAGCCGACATATGTTTAGAAAATGAAATATTTTATAGACATAAAACCCCAGAAGGACGTTTTGGAGAACTTAAACGCGAAATCGATTATTTGGCTAAAGTAACTTCAATATAACCTAATAATTTAATATAAAATTCATTAAAACATCTTGTCCTGCTATACCCTGTATATGGTAGGACTTTTAATCTAACCAATTTAGCTTACTGCGAAGAGTATTAAAAAAAGAGTCGCCTTTAAACCTCACAAGTTGAATTGTCTTCTCACTTTTCTTAAATTGAACACTATCTCCCGCATTCATGGCAAAATGAACTTGCCCATCGGCTGCTAAAATTGTCTGAAGCTTTTCTGTAACAGCATCTACTCGAATTATTGAAGTATCATTAACAATCACTGTTCTATTTTGAAAAGAGTGCGGACATATAGGCGTAATTGAAAAGACTTCCGCATTTGGAGTAATAATTCCCCCTCCAGCCGCTAGGGAGTAGGCTGTAGATCCGGTAGGTGTTGAAATAATCAATCCATCACATAAGTATTTGGCTATAAACTGATTATCAACCCATATATGTAAATCAATGATACGAGACTTCACTCCTCTAGAAAGAACAAAATCATTAAGTGCTATTTCACAAATCGACATATTTCCAATTTTTCCGCTACAAGAAAGTAAAGAACGTGTTTCTAATTCAAAATTCCCCTGAGCCAATCTCTTAATGGCTGTCTCCATTTCATCTGTTGTAATTTGGGTAAGAAATCCTAGTCGGCCTGTTTTAATTCCTAACAGTGGGGTTCCATTCCCAGCCACACTGCGTGCCACCCTCAAAATTGTTCCGTCCCCTCCTATTACAACTAACAGATCAACTCTTACTGCCAAAGCCGCTGCAGTAGGAATACATTCTGAAACAATATTCGAACAACAAGGATATGTCATTTGATCCGTCAAGCAGAGCCATCCTAATTTTTCTGCCATTGCAATAACCCGGTGGACAATACCTGGACTTTCTGCTTTCTCTAAATTAGCGATGATCCCTATTTTTTTTAAAACAGTCATATTATCATTCTTTATTGAAATACTGCAAATGAACTAAAAACTCTTTGTTTCCAGCCGGCCCTAAAATAGGTGATTGTACACACTCTTTCCAAGAAATTCCGACAAGCTCTTTACAAAAAACTCTTAACCCAGCTAAGACCCTTTGATGAATCTCCGGATCGGTAATAACACCTCTGCCTTTGGATACCTCTGTTTTACCAGCTTCAAATTGAGGTTTTATTAAAGCGATAATTGTTCCTCCTTTTTTTAAAAAAGGAATAATTGGGGGCAAAATAAGTCTTAATGAAATGAAAGAACAATCCACTACAATCATATCCGCAGCAGTAAAATCAATTGGAAACTGATCTTTTCTCAAAAATCGTGCATTTACTTTTTCCATTACGACAACTCGTGGATCATTTCTTAACTTCCATGCCAACTGTCCCTGACCTACATCTATAGAATAAACCAGTCCTGCTCCATGTTGTAAAAGGCAGTCTGTAAATCCTCCGGTAGAAGCACCTACATCTAAAGCTACTATTCCTTCTAAGAATAATTTAAAAGAATTCAGCGCATGTTCTAATTTTATTCCACCTCTACTAACATATCTCTCAGGTGCAATAACTTCTATCTTACCTGATTCTAAAACCCAATCACTTGGTTTCTTAGCCTTATGTCCATTATGAAGAACTCTCCCCTCCAGAATAGCAATCTTTGCCTTCTCTCGACTCTCAATGAGACCTCTTCTTACTAATTCTATATCTAGACGCTGCCGCCCCATTACTGTCTTAGCTATATCATCTTTATTTTATACATTCAACCTTGATTATCATAAGCTATTTAAAGTCATTATTCAGGGAACTAGATTTTGTAAAAATCTGTTTAAAACTTTGCTTAAAAAAAAATTTTTGTCAGAATCTTGGTTGAATTCCCCTTTTTTTTGGGAACAAGCAAAAATAAATATAATGGAACCAATCTTGACAAATAATTCTATCTCATTGAATCCTCTAATGGAAATTATATTGCAAGAGATAAAGCAAACAGGTCCAATTCCATTTTCTCGCTATATGGAATTATCACTTTATCATCCTCAATGGGGATACTATGAACAAACTGCGAACAACATTGGCTCTAAAGGAGATTTTATAACGAGCATAACAACTACACCTTTATTTAGCCATCTATTAACCGAGCAGCTTCTTGCATGGTCTATATCATTTAAATGGGAAAAACCATGGATCTGGATAGAATCTGGAGCACATGATGGCACGCTTGCAAATGATATTTTAGAGTATCTTTCTTCTCGCGGTCTCACTGAAAATGTTCTATATTATATCATTGAACCATCTGATAAACGACGAAAATGGCAGGAAGTAAAATTAAAATCTTATTCCAATATAAGATGGTATTCCTCAATCGAACATCTTCCATCTTCAATTCGTGGGATCCTTTTCTGCAATGAACTTTTAGATGCCTTCCCTTGCAACTTATTCGAATATGATGCACACAAAAATTTATGGTATGAACTTTATATTTCTAGCCACGATGAAATATATCGCCCAGTTGAACTCATTTGGCAAAGAAGTCCAAATCCGACTCCTTTACCAACTGAATTACAAAGTATAAATTGCAAATATTTTCAAGACGGATATAAAATTGAACACTCCTCCTTGAGTACTGAATGGTGGAGAAAAGCTGCTAAATCTATTTATCAAGGAATTTTGCTCACATTTGATTATGGAATTCGAGACAGTGAATTGGAAGAAGGGTTTAAACCCATGTCAACGATTCGAGCCATTGCTAAACATCAATACCAAGACAATTGGCTCTCTAAACCCGGGAAAATAGATTTGAGCAGCGCTGTACATTGGGATGAAATTATCCGAACAGGACAGGAATCAGGAATGCAAACTTCCAAACTTACATCACAAGAGCAATTTCTGATGCAAATAATCCAATTTCTACAAAATCAAAATCGGATTCAACTCAGCACTGCTCCTTCAATGAACACTCAGTCCAAAGATCTAATCATAATCAATCCCTCTGAACTCAAAACACTAATTCATCCACAATACTTTGGACATTCATTTCAGACATTAGTGCAAACCAAAAATTAGCCATTCATTGAACAGAGACTTCATCATTCTGAACTTGTGGAGAACTCTCCTTTTTCAATTTAAAGTCGATTCTCTCAGCATAAAGACGCATACCTTCTCCAAGTAACATCTTCTCAAATAGAAACAATTTAAATAACCAAGTCTGATAAAAAACAGCAATAATCAACACCTGGACAGATATGATGAAAAAAGCATGAAAGAGAGGATAATAATAATAGAGGATATGTATTATTACATTGATAGGGTTAACATCGAAAAACAGAGCAAATCTACAAAATAAAAAGCCAACAATTGTGCTCCAAAATATACAACTATAAAATGAGTCCAATAAAACTAATTTTAGAGCTTGAGGCTTCTCTTTTAATAAAACATCATAACAACAAATTATCTTTCCCCATTGTATCAATAAATAGATAGCTAAAATTAATGACACATATATAACATACCGAAAATACAACACATCTGATCTCTGTTTAAACCAATAGAAAAAAGGAGTCAAACTAACTAAAACAATCAAAAAAAAATAAAAGCGCAACAAACGCTTTTGAAGATATAAAACTCCAATTTCATGATAAGCCAGCCTGTTAGCAATACGACAAATATATCCTCCTAGAATGAAAACCGGGATAAATCCGAATAAACCACCCCAGTCCCCTAATACACGAATAACCCACCAATCAGACAAAACTGCCTGAAGCAAAAAAACCAAATAAAGAGGGAAACTCCAAAGTAAATCTGAGATTTCCCTATAAATCCGACATACATTCCCATGAGGAAGTGTATACTTTTGCTCACTTTCCAAACAAATCGGCATTTTCTATTCTTTTTTTAATTAAAAGGAAAGATAAGTATACTCCTTTAGTCCTTTTTCATACTCTGCTAACAAACGCATAGCTTCAGATGGTTTCATTGTATCATTACGAATTGCCCTATCAAATTGCTGTTTCATTCTTCTTTTTAGTTCTCTGTCATCATATTGGACTTCCAAAAGAGATTCACTGATACTGCTTCCTTCAATTACTTCTTCTACATAATAACCACTTGTTTCATCTGGATCCAAAAAGACATGAATTTCATTAACTCGACCAAATAAATTATGCCAATCCCCCATCACATCCTGATAAGCCCCTAACATAAAAAAGCCAAGATAATAAGGCTCAATATTTCCATTTTCAGTACGATTCAACCGATGTAAAGGAAGAGTACTCTTAAAATCTTTTAAATCGATAAAACAATCTACCTGTCCATCTGAATCACAGGTAATATCGCTTAAAATGGTTTCTCGGCAAGGTTCTTCATCTAAACGATGAATAGGCATAATAGGGAAAAGTTGATCAATAGCCCAATTATCTGGCAAAGATTGAAAAACCGATAGATTGCAAAGGTATTGATCACTCATCGATCCTGCCAATGTTTGTATTTCTTCCGGGATATAGCGATGATTTTGACAAATTTGTACAACTTTTGCGCTAACCTGCCAAAATAATTGATCAATTAGTGCCTTGTTTTTCAAGTCCATCATTCCCAACATGAATAAATCTTGAGCATCCTCCTTATACCGTAAGGCATCGTGATATGCCTCTAAAGGCATCATAGCTTCCACTTCCTCATTTAAATGAATTAACTCCTTCACGAGACGGTGATGAGAATCATCTGGGACAACTTTTTTCCAAATGCGAGCCATTTCTATTGACCCAATAACATCTGTAATCAGAACACAATGTGGAGCCACAATAAAACGTCCACTTTCACTTACAATAATCGGACATTTTACATTCTCTACATTGCAAATATCCATCAGGTAAAAAACAACATTATTTGCATATTCCTGCAAGGTATAGTTCGTAGAACAATCATAGGAAGTACAACTGCCATCATAGTCAACTCCTAATCCACCTCCGATATCAAAATAATCGATATCAAAACCCATTTGACTAAGTTTACAATAAAATCTTGCTCCCTCCTGAACCGCTTTTTTAACTGCTAAAATATCAGAAATTTGTGAACCAACATGAAAATGAATCAATTTAAGACAATGTCCTAATCCAGATTCAATCAATAGCTCAGTCGCAGCCATTAATTCTGGGGCATTCAAACCAAATTTAGCCTTTTCTCCACCACTTTCCGCCCATTTCCCTGTTCCTTTACTAATTAGACGCACTCGAACTCCCAACATGGGTTCCACTCCCAA
The DNA here is from genome assembly GCA_944389455.1 of uncultured Verrucomicrobiota bacterium. Taxonomy (GTDB): domain Bacteria; phylum Verrucomicrobiota; class Verrucomicrobiia; order Limisphaerales; family UBA1412; genus UBA1412. Next base: position 88,324 of record CALXMK010000001.1, on the reverse strand, counting down.
CTGTTTTGAAACGATTAAAATCTGTTTTATTTCTTCAAACTTTTCTATAACAATAATTATTTTTTTACCCAGCTTAATCCCCATCAAAGCCATGCGTATATAGAGAGTATCTTTGTAACCATTACATACCAACAGGCGGGTTGAGGAATCTTGAAGAGCCAACGCTGCCATTAATTCTGGCTTACTCCCCACTTCTAATCCATGATCAAACTCCTCACCTGCATCTACTATTTCTTCAATAACCTCTCTCAATTGATTTACTTTTGCTGGGAAAACGCCTTGATATATACTTGGATAACCACAATCAACTATTGCACACCTAAAAGCTCTGTTTAAAACCTTAATTCTATGCCGTAAAATATCCTGAAAACGAACTAACAACGGAAATTGCAAATTCCGGCTTTTCGCTTCTTTCACAATGTCTATCAAATCAATTGACGCTCCCTCATCATGTAAGGGACGGACAATCACATGTCCCAATTCATTGATATCAAAGTAATTTTGTCCCCAACCATCGATGTTATAGATATTTTTAGCCTTGCTCAAATACCCTTCCGCATCTTTCTTGAGAATACTTTTCCTAGCAAGTCCGGCCTTTTTGGCCGGAATAGATTCCGACACGCTCATATCGCCGCGCTTTTAATACCCGCGAAACTCAAAAATATCAAGAAGAAACACTCATTATTATCAAACAATGGCTTCTTCCTCATTTTTTGTAAGGTGAAATTGCATTTATTCTTCAAAAAAAGCCTCTTTTTTATTTTCAGATTGCAGCTTTTTCATTTTTTCCTATAATCTCATAGGGATTAAACAAAAATTTGTGCCTTTATCTGATATGAATCCCTGATACTTAATTATCATGTCATTCTCAAAGAAACTCCAGTTTTTAAAATGGGGATATTTCATTCTCAGATTTTTTGTCATTGTTTATATATTCATTGGTCTTCTTTGCTATTTTTTTCTCAACAAATTAATGTTTCATCCTCCTGCTGTACAAAACACCTCCGTATTCAGAGAAATGTTTTTCGCCGAATCACCTATAGGGCCCATAGCACTCCTTCATTTGAAAGCAGAAAATGCTGATAAAACTATTTTATATAGCCACGGAAATGCAGAAGATGTCTCCAATCTAACTTGGGCATTCTCATATTTTCTAAAAGAGAAACTCTCTGTCTGTGCCTATGATTATCCCGGTTACGGAATCAGTCCGGGCATACCTACAGAAAAAAATGTTTATGCAGCAGCAGAAACTGCATACAAATATCTAACTGAAAAATGCAAAATTGAGCCTCAAAATATCATTATTTACGGGAGATCTATTGGCAGTGGGGCCTCTTGGTATTTGGCGGAAAAATATCCTGTCGGGGCACTCATCATTGAATGTGGTTTTACCAGTATCACCCGAGTGGTTACACAAATAAAGCTTTTCCCGTTTGACGCCTTTCCGAATATAAAAAGAGTTTCTAATGTAAATTGTCCTGTCCTCTTTTTTCATGGAAAACAAGACCAAATTGTTCCGTTTAACCATGGAAAAACAATGTATATGCTAGCAAATGAACCTAAATATAAACTTTGGATTCCTCATTGTGGACATAATGATATAATACATTCCGCAGAAAAATGTTACATAGAAACACTTCATTCTTTTCTGGATACACTTCGCAAAAAAACTCCATAAAACAGAATTTTCTATGCAAATTAAAGCTATTGCTGCAATGTCCTTAAATCGAGCTATAGGGTATCAGGGGAGAATCCCTTGGTATTTACCTGAAGACTTCAAATGGTTTAAAAAAATTACAATGGGAAACATACTCTTAATGGGGCGCAAAACGTTTGAGTCCATTGGAAAACCTCTTCCCGGACGTACAACCTATGTCCTTACACGAAAAGAGATGGATATTCCCCAAGTAACAACTATTCACAATTTAACAAAAATCAATAAACTGCTTTCCTCATCAGATCCCCGCTCTCTTTTTATCTGTGGAGGCGCTGAGATTTATAATCAGTTACTTCCATTATGTGAAGAAGTTTATCTCACCCTAGTAAATAAGATTGTAGAAGCTGACGCATTTATGCCTCCTTTTGAACATCTTTTCTCTAAGAGAGAACAAATAATGGAAACATCTGACTTTAAAATTTTTCTCTATTCGAATAATTAACAACTTTTTAAAAAACAACTCCTTAAATCAGAATTAAATTATTCTATTAAAAACACCAAACCTATCTCTTTTCTCATGACTACCTATAAAAGAGAGCCTTATAATAAAACATATTGAATACTTTCTCGACAAACTTCAGGAAAACTGTAACAATGGATCTAGTCTAATTAATAGGCTGATAGTAGAAAATGAATGTTTTAGTTTGTGATCCAATCTCCGCTGAAGGCATTGCCGCATTAAGGCAGAGCGAGGGATTAAATGTAATTGTACTTGAAAAAAGACCAACAGAAGAAGAATTAATTTCTCTCGTCTCAGAGGTAAATGCTATTGTCGTCCGATCCGAAACTAAAATTACTAGAAACGTTATTTCAGCGGCACCTGTTCTTAAAGTTGTAGGTCGTGCCGGTGTAGGCGTTGACAATGTGGATTTAGCTGCGGCTACTGAAGCAGGCGTCATCGTTATGAACACTCCTTCTGGCAACACAATCGCTACAGCGGAGTTAACATGTGCCATGATGCTATCTATCGCCAGAAAAATTCCGGCAGCAGACGCTTCTATGAAAGCAGGTCAATGGGACAGAAAAACTTTTAAAGGGACAGAGTTATTTGGCAAAACATTAGGAGTTGTCGGAATGGGCCGCATTGGCACGGAAGTTACCAAAAGAGCCCAAGCTTTTGGCATGAATGTCATTACTTACTCTCCAATTCTCTCTGCCTCAATGGCAAAAGAACTTGGAGTTGAAATGGTCTCCATGGATGAAATCTACACCCGTTCCGATTATATAACATTCCATGTGCCTTTGACCGATGAGACCCGCAATTTAGTCAATGCAAAAACCATTAGTAAAATGAAACACGGAATTCGCATTGTAAATTGTGCTCGTGGGGGAATCATTGTTTTGGAAGATTTAATTGAAGGCCTTAAAAGCGGACAGATCGGAGCTGCAGCCCTAGATGTTTATCCAACAGAACCTCTACCGCCAGATTCTCCATTGCGTCAAGTTCCCAACCTAGTACTAACTCCTCATTTAGGAGCTAGCTCGAAAGAAGCTCAGATTCGTGTGGGCATGGAAATTGCTGAATCGATTGCAACCTATCTAAAGTCTGGTGAAATTAGAAATGCTGTCAATCTCACGGATTGGAATCTTGATGCTAGTGAATACACAACTATCAAACCTTATTTAGAATTAGGGGAAAAGATTGGTTCTATGGCATCTCAGCTTACTCCAATGCGTAATGAGAAAATTACGATTACATTCGGGGGAAATGCCTCTCAATTAAAAACAGAGCCAATTGTCAGATCTGTCTTATATGGATTTCTCAAGTCTAATTCCAGTGGAGTCAATTATGTTAACGTATTAGCAAAAACAAAAACCCGTGGTTTAAGCGTTATTTCTAATACTTCCGATGAAACACGCGACTTCAAAGAATGGATTCGAATCTGCGTTGATTCTATAGACGCTAAAATCATCATTGATGGCACCTTCTTCGGTAGCAATATGTCACCTCGAATTATTCGCATCAATGAATATCATGTGGAAGTTGTCCCTCAAGGAGTAATTCTTATTAGTCAAAACCTAGATACTCCTGGGGTCGTTGCAAAAATCAGCGCTTTGCTCAGCAAATATTCCGTTAATATCGCTAATATGACTTTGGATCGCGACACAATTGGAGGCAAAGCCATGATGGTTTTAAACTTGGACAGCGTTCCGCCTGAAGATGTACTTGTAGAACTCAAGAACGTCTCTGAAATTAAAGACATTCGTGTGCTAGTGCTTTAAAATTGCTCTCAAGTAAATAAATCCATGTTTTTCTTTAGTAAATTTGGATTATACTGGGTGTTTATAATCATAGCTATTATTCCTCTGATTATAACACCCACATCCAATATGCAAGCTCAAGGAACCTCTACTGCTGAGACATTTTCTCTTTCAACAGGATTGGGAGAAAAAGTCATTGTTAAAGGTAAAGGCTTTACTATTACCCAGAAAGAGCTTGATGATACTTATATTCGCTACAGTATGGGATTAGCCTCGGATGGACAATCTATCAGTCCTATTGCGGCTAAAAAATTAGAGCAGGATATGTTAGAACAACTTATCCTCAAAAAAATAATTCTCCAAAATCTTTCTCAAGAAGATAAAAAAAGGGGTGAAGAGCTTGCTCAAAAAGAATTTGAACATCTTACCAATCAAAAAAACTCTGAAGCCAAACTTCGGCGTAAAGCCCTCATCGAAGGATGGTCCTCCTATGAAGATTATATTCAAAATATCAAAGAAGTTTTTCTCTGCAAGGCATACCTCGAAAGAAAATTACCTATCGATATTTCTGATAAAGAAATACAAGAATACTATGATTCTCATCCTGAGCTTTTTCAAACAGAAGAAATGTTCATGGGCGGGCTTATTTTCTTTTCATCCATCGATATCCTAACTGGCAAAACTCTTACTGAAGAAGAATGGAATAATAAAAAACTGCTTGCCCAGAAAGCTCTTCAAGAAGCTCAAGAAAAAACTTCTTTTGAAGAACTCATGAAAAAATACTCTGATGATATTATTAATCGGAATAAAGGCTTAACGATTATCTTTGTAAAAGGGCAACTGGGAAATGAATTTGACAGTCAAGCTTTTTCTCTGCGCGATGGACAAATTAGTAATCTAATTGAAACTCCAGCTGGCATTTTTATTGTAAAAGTCGCTAAATACACTCCTAAAGGAATGGTCCCGTTTATTGAAATAAAAAATAAACTAAAAACAGAGCTGGAAGAAAAAGCGCGTTTGCAGGAATTGAATTCTTATTCACTAGAATTAAAAAAAGAATATAATGTTCAGTATATTAAACAATAGATTTTATGTTTAAAGAAGGACTGAACAATGTTATTTCCTTTCTGCAAGAGCAAAAAAGGAAAGGTGTAAAATATGTTTCACTCTCTAGAGAAACCTATGAAAAGTTATTTATACAAAACACACTGACTAACTCTCCAAGACCAGTAGCCTTATCAATTAAAACAGCTTCCTCCCCTCAACCATTTCAACAAACAGCTCCGACAAGAAAAAACTTTTCACCTACTCCATATTCTAAACAAACTATCACCAATTTAATCTCATCGGTTTCTCAAGATATTCCTATTCAATCCTCATCGGAAGAAATTAATTTAGATATCCCTCTTTCATTGGAAGAAAAACAGAAAAAAATGTCTGAACTTTTTTCCAAAGTCATGCTTTGTTCTCGATGTCCTCATCTGGCGGCTTCTCGAAAAAATATAGTTTTTGGAATTGGAGACATCTCATCTCCTCTTATGTTTATTGGTGAAGCTCCTGGTGCAGATGAAGATAAACAAGGGGAACCTTTTGTGGGACGTGCGGGCCAACTTTTAACAAAAATTATTGCAGCCATGGGGTTAAGCCGTGAAAAAGTTTTCATTGCCAATATCCTAAAATGCCGTCCAGATACTCCGGGAGCGACTTCAGGGAACCGACCTCCAACACCACAAGAAATGCAAATCTGTATGCCTTGGCTAAAGCAGCAGATTGAAATTATTCAGCCTAAAGTTATCGTAGCCTTAGGAACAACTGCTGTAAAAGGGCTTCTATCTCAAAATTCCTCCCTAAATAATTCAAAAGGACAATTTCCTCCAATCAGTAGATTGAGAGGGCATTTCCAAAATTTTCACGGGATTCAAGTAATGCCAACTTTTCATCCCTCCTATCTCCTGCGATATGGAAACAATAATGTAAAACGCTCTGTTTGGGAAGATATGCTCCAAGTAATGGACTATCTAAAACTTCCCATCTCCGACAAACAACGTAATTACTTTCTTTCCAATCACTGATCATTTTTTATTACAAAATCAACTCTCCCAAGTAAGAAGAACTAATACTTCTTCTCTCTTCTTTTCCTAAAAAAGAGAAGAAATCTAAAAAAATTCTATTTTTATCTCAAAAAACTTCACAAACCTCTTTTAAAGTGGTATTATCAATTCTGTAATTAGTTACAGTTTTGAAAATTGCTTCTTCTGTAGAAGCCAGAAAAAGATGAGTACTCATTCCTAAACCTGGGCGAGAAGTTATTTTTAAAATTGTACTAAAACCATTAAAAGTGGAACTAATATGGAAAATAAACCGCTCACAGATACTATTGAGCCAACGGAAAATCAAGATGCTGTCGTAGCCGCTTTGGCGGAGAAATGGCGAGACAAAAAAGGAAGTCTTATAATGGCCTTGCACGACGTGCAAAGCCATTACGGCTATATTCCACGAGATGTTGCTCGCAAACTGGCTCCTCAATTAAACGTCCCCCTGGCACGTATTTATGAAGTGTCTACATTCTACAATTATTTCAGGTTAACCCCTCCTGGCAAACATGTTATTAATGTTTGTATGGGAACAGCTTGCTACCTAAAAGGAGCACCAGAGCTCATTGAAGAAATAGAATCCCTTTTGGGAATCAAAGAAGGTCAAACAACTTCAGACGGATTATTCCAATTAGAAGTTGTTCGTTGTCTAGGTTGCTGCGGATTAGCCCCTGTCAAAACTATTGACGGAGAAGTCCATGCAAAGATGACTCGAAAACAAGTCGCAGAAATTATTGCAAAATATAAATAATGTGTACTCAAATATGAAAAAACTTACTAAAGAAGAAATATTTAACGCTTCTAAAACAACTTCTCCTGAAGAGGATTACATCAAAATTGGAATGAGTACATGCGGAATTGCGGCAGGGGCTCAGGATACTTATGATTTATTTGTCTCCGAAACACAGCGACTTGGAATTAAAATTTCTATTCGCAAATGTGGTTGTATTGGAATGTGTTACGCAGAACCCCTTGTAGAAGTTCACGCAGCTGGAATTCCTACTGTTACCTATGGTAAGGTGGATAAAATGGCAACAATGGAAATCATTCAAAAACACTTAACTCATGGCTTATTAGTAGATGACTATATCTTTGATATGCCCATGAAAAAATAAATACAATGAGCAAACAAACTATTTTCTTACTGCGAGACAGCAACAGCCAAAAAGACAACACTCGTGATTTTCAAATTCTTTTCTCTAAAATTGCACGAGACCTAAATGTAGAAGATAAAATTCAAATTATTCGTGCCGCAGATCTTGGCATTTACGACAAAGGTTACATTGTTAAAGATCTTACAAACAACATTATTTACACGAATGTTTCTGAAGAAGATATATCCACAATACTTACATCAACAATCAATGAAAATAAAGTTGTGGAAAATCTGCGCTATACTCCAGACAAATGCCAGCTGCGAATAGTCCTAAAAAACTGCGGTTTAATTGATCCTGAGAGCATAGAGGAATATCTTGGTCAGGAAGGCTACTGCGGTATGGCTAAGGCTATCTGTGATATGACTCCTGAAGAAGTCATCACAGAAATGAAGAAAAGTGGACTTAGAGGACGAGGCGGCGCTGGCTTCCCCACTTGGCTGAAATGGTCTTTTGCTCGCAACTCACTTGATGAAGAGCGCTATGTTATCTGCAATGCAGATGAAGGAGATCCAGGTGCTTATATGGATCGAAGTATTCTCGAAGGAGATCCTCATGCCGTTATCGAAGGAATGATTATCGCGGGATATGCCATTGGTGCAAAACGAGGTTTTTTCTATATTCGTGCTGAATATCCTCTGGCTATTAAACGCATTGAAACCGCTCTCCAACAGGCCTATGATAACGGATTACTAGGTGAAAATATTTTAGGAACTAATTTCTGCTTTGACCTAGAAATTCGTCTTGGAGCTGGGGCTTTTGTCTGTGGTGAAGAAACTGCCCTTATTGAATCTGTAGAAGGGAAACGAGGTACCCCACGTTCCAAACCTCCATTCCCTGCGGATAAAGGCCTATGGAATCATCCAACCATTATCAATAATGTAGAAACCTTGGCAACTGTTCCTGTTATTATCAATCGGGGTGGAGATTGGTTTGGCTCTATCGGAACTGAAAAATCTAAAGGAACAAAAGTTTTTGCTATCACCGGAAAGGTTAAAAATTCCGGCTTAGTTGAAGTTCCTATGGGTATTACTATTGGGGATGTCGTATTTGGAATTGCAGGAGGTGTCTTAGGCGGGCGCAATCTAATGGCTGTACAAACCGGCGGTCCATCCGGAGGCGTAATACCTCTGGACAAAATGGATACAAAAGTAAGCTATGAACACCTGGCCGAAGTCGGCTCTATCATGGGATCGGGAGGTATGATTGTAATGGATGAAGATGATTGTATGGTCGATATTCCTCGATTCTATCTTAGGTTCTGTGTGGAAGAATCTTGTGGCAAATGCGCACCATGTCGTATCGGCGGATATCAAATGCTGAAAATTCTTGATCGCATCGCTGAAGGCAAAGGCGAAGAAAAAGACTTGGAGCAGCTTAAGCGAATTGCTTATGGAATGCAGAAAGCCTCTCTTTGCGCATTGGGACAAACAGCACCTAATCCGGTTATGTCCACAATGAAATACTTCTCGGATGAATATCGTCAACATGTCATCGATAAAAAGTGTCGTGCTGGTAAATGTACTAAAATGGTACAATATATCATCGACCAAGCAGTTTGTAAAAAATGCAAAATGTGTGTTATCAACTGTGCTGTGGGAGCTATATCAGGCTCTCGTGAAAGCGGCTATAAAGTTGATCAGGCCAAATGTATTAAGTGCGGCGCCTGTTTCGAAGTCTGCAAATTCAAAGCTATTATAAGGAAGTAAGCAATGATTACAGCAAGAATTAACGGTTTTACGGTTAAAGTTCCCGAAGGAACTACTATTTTGGATGCGGCAAGGAAGGCACAGATAAAAATTCCAACACTCTGTCAGCATCCTGATCTTCCCTCCAAATCTTCCTGCGGTATATGCATTGTTAAGGCAAAAGGTATCAATAAGATGCTCCGTGCCTGCTGTACTCCTATAGAAAAGGATATGGATATTATCACTCATGACGAAGAGTTGACTGAAATCCGCCGCACCGTTTTAGAACTGATTCTATCCAAACATCCAAACGAATGCCTGACTTGTGCTCGCAATCACTTTTGCGAACTACAACAACTGACTGCTGAGTTTGGAATTCGGGAAGAATCATTCCCCAAAATCGAACCTTATGTTCCTTATGATGACTCTACAAAAGCAATCTCTGTAGATCGTCGTAAATGTATTCTTTGCGGCCGTTGCGTTGATGTTTGTCAAAAAACACAGAGCGTCTGGGCTCTATCTTTCTTGGAAAGAGGAATCAACGCACGAGTCGCTCCAGCTGGAGATATTACTCTGAACGAATCTCCTTGTGTGCGATGCGGCCAATGTTCGGCTCACTGTCCTACAGGAGCTATTGTCGAACATGATGATACAGCTAAAGTCTGGAAAGCACTCCAAGATCCAGAAATCCATTGTGTCATACAAATTGCTCCTGCTGTTCGTGTTGCCGTAGGGGACCTTCTGGGATATCCTCCCGGAACAAATTTAACTCACAAACTCTACGCGGCATTTCGCCGACTCGGTTTCGATGCCGTTTTCGACACCAATTTTGGGGCCGACGTAACTATTATGGAAGAAGGCTCGGAGTTTGTCGAGAGATTCACCAAACACCCCAATCAGTTACCTCTTTTGACAAGTTGCTGCCCTGCATGGGTAGACTTTGTTGAAAAATACCACCATGACATGGTGCAGCATCTATCTTCCTGCAAATCTCCGCATCAAATTGTCGGAGCTTTGGCCAAGACATACTACGCAAAGAAGATGAGACATGCCCCTGAAAAAATATTCGTAGTCTCTATCATGCCCTGTACTGCTAAAAAGTATGAAATCTCTCGTTGCGAGGAAATGTCTGCTTCTGGATATCAAGATGTAGATGTCTCTCTAACCACACGTGAACTGGCAAGAATGATTCACCAATCCGGAATTAATTTTGCAGAGTTAGTCGACGAAGAAGCTGACAGCATCCTTGGCGAATATACAGGTGCAGCTACCATCTTTGGTGTAACGGGAGGCGTCATGGAAGCAGCATTAAGAACGGCATACTACGTCCTAACTGGCGGCAAAAGAGCTAATATCGAACTCGATAACGTACGCGGCTTTAACGGAATTAAAGAAGGTGCTCTGCTTATTAATGGCATAACCGTAAAAGTTGCTGTTGTCCATGGACTCGGCAATGTCGCATACGTGCTGGATCGTGTCCGTAAAGCCAAAGAAAATAATGAAGAACTTCCCTATCACTTCATCGAAGTAATGGCTTGCCCTGGAGGCTGTATTGCTGGTGGCGGACAGCCTTATGGAGTTACTAATGAGATTCGTACGGCAAGAGCTAATGGTCTATATCAGGATGACAGATCTTGTGCAATCCGCTACTCTCATGAGAATCCTCTTGTAAGACAGCTCTATAGTGAATATATCGAATCCCCGCTTAGTGAACGAGCGCATCACCTATTCCATACAAAATATACCGCACTTGATGAATACAAAAAATAAACACACAGAGATTTCTCTGATATAAATTGAAAATTATAAAGGGTTTCCCAGAAAGTGGGAAACCCTTTCCTTTTAATAACCAAAATAATTTTGGCAAATAGCTACTTTCTCTTTGACGAAATAATGCTGAATCTCCACAATAAGTTTTAGGTACTATACCTAAATATATGGCAGCAAAAAGCAACGATTCAAAAAAAGACACTGAAAATTTTCTAGCCTCACGCAAAAAAGACCTCGAAGCGGCTATTGCCAGTATCACTAAATATTATGGTGAAGGCAGTATTATGCGTCTGGGAGATAATGTTGTTAACACCAAAATAGAAGTTATTCCCACCGGTTCCATCACTCTGGATATGGCCTTGGGGGTAGGAGGCCTGCCTCGTGGACGTATAGTTGAGATATTTGGTCCTGAATCTTCCGGGAAAACAACACTTATGCTTCATGTTATTGCCAATGCTCAAAAAATGGGAGGTACTGCGGCTTTTATTGATGCTGAACATGCACTTGACGCTAAATATGCAAAAAAGCTGGGAGTTAACGTTGACGATCTATTAGTCTCTCAACCTGACAGCGGAGAAGAAGCTCTTACTATTTGTGAGATGTTGGTACGTTCCAATGCAATAGATGTTGTTGTTATCGATTCTGTGGCCGCATTGGTTCCAAGAAGTGAACTCGAGGGAGATATGGGAATGGCAACAATGGGAATGCAAGCTCGACTGATGAGTCAGGCACTGCGAAAACTAACCGCTATTTTAAATAAAACAAAAACTCTCTGCATCTTTACAAATCAGATTCGCGAAAAAGTAGGGATTATGTTTGGAAGTCCAGAAACAACCCCTGGCGGTAAAGCTTTAAAATTCTACGCTAGCATTCGCATGGATATTCGCCGCAAAGACATTATTAAAGACTCCAATGGAAATATGCTGGGAAATCGTACCCGAGTCAAAGTTATCAAAAATAAAGTTGCCCCTCCTTTCGCCGAAGCTGAATTTGACATTCTTTTCAACCATGGAATTAATAAAGAAGGCAATATTCTGGATGCTGCCTTACAACTTGGGGTTGTTATGAAACGTGGAGCTTGGCTCCAATTTAATGGAGAGATGATCGGTCAGGGACGTGATGCAACCGTTCAAGAAGTTACTCAAAACGAAGCCTTGAGAAACAAACTTCTGGAAGCGATCCAGGTGAAGCAAAATGAAAAAAACGCTGAAGAAGAAAATCAATCGGAAGAGCAAAAAGAAGGATAACCTTTAATTTCAATCTTAAAAACAAGTAGGAGGCAAATAAAAGCAATATTCCCTCCTACTTTTTTCTCTTTACCATTTCTGCAAGTGTTATTTTTGTATAAATTTCTTCCGATACCCCTCTTTTTCTTTCGTACCTTCTTAAATTCCTAAAATTTTTCAGCGGATCTTCAAGGCAAAAAAAGCGGCCGTTTTTCCCACACGCCAACAAAACAGGAAAATCACCCTCTGAAATAGTCAAAAAACATTTTCTTTCTTCTCGATTTCCACTAAAGAGCTTTTTCATTTTTTCAATCCAAAGTTTTATATTGAGTATTCTGTTTGTTGTATTCACCTAGTTACTAATCGCTTAAAAACTCTTTCTGCTTGTTCTACACAAAATTTACATTTATACTTAATTCGATGAAAAGGAGGATTTCATTTCCATTTTCCGTACTGTTTTTTTGCGGAATTTTCTGTTTTATTTCCTTACTTATCAGCTGTTCTAAAGAAGATGAAGCATCTCTCTTTAAAACACGATCTGCTACAAATAAAATTGGCTCTTCGGCTCCAAAGCTTCAGATTGCAGAGTGGATTCAAGGGAATCCTGTCGATGTTACGGATGGTAATAACCTTTATATAGTAGAATTTTGGGCAACATGGTGTCCTTCCTGCCGAGCCTCTATTCCACATCTGAATGAACTGCAACAAAAATACTCATCTCAAGGAGTGGTTATCATCGGTATTTCTGGAGAAGAATCTCAGACTATTCGCTCATTTGTAAAAAAACAAGCTTCTAAAATGACCTATAGAATAGCTCAAGACAAATCCCAACGCACATCAGAACTTTATATGGCAACCTTTGGGCAAACAGGTATTCCAACCGTTTTTCTCATCGATCGTAACTCACAAATTATCTGGATTGGACATCCCATGCAGATTGAACCTGTTCTACAGCAAGTTCTCTCCGGAAAATATAATATGGCTTCTATGTCTGCTGAGATGGAGCTTCAAGAGCAAATTGATGCCTATAGAGAAATAGCTGAACTTAACCTACCTGAAAAATCTCAATTTGTAGATAAACTGCTAAACAAAATCAATACAAACACAACAATTCTCAATGATTTAATGAATGCAGCTTTCTATGCTCATGATATTGAGTCTTTTGAAAAAACTGCTCGCCAATATGCTGCCGCAGATCCTGAATTTTCACTTAATCTAGAAGGTGTTATCGAAAATGCACATTTTAAAATTCTTCAATCTGCCTATATCCAAGCAATAGAAAAGTCTATAGATCTGGATTCAATTAAAAATGCTGAAAAACAACTTTTTTCTCACTCTCAAAATAATCCAGATGAACTGCAAGAATTAGCTGAAATGCTTATTGAAATGGGACAAACAAATTTTCTCAACAAAACACTCTCTGTGCTTTCATCTCTTGGAGAGGAATCTGCTAAACAAGCAGAAGAACTTCGCATTCGCTCACAACTCATGAATACACTACATGAATACATTTTAACACTCCGAAAACAATCAAATGTATCGAACAATGACGTTGAAACCATAAGCAAACATCGCGCCACATTAGAAGAAACAATTCTTAATTCCATTTCAAGTCAAGTCTCGCAATCAACACTCTATCAAATAATTTCTCAGCTTTGCTGGTCTATGGGGAAAAATATCCCTATTGACTTCTCTTTCAAACTCCTAGAAAAAGGTGATCAACTCTTAATACCAGAACCAACTCTGCCTCCATCTGATATTCTTCGAGCCACTCTCTGGTACTTTGCTGGGAATGAAGCCAAAGGAGATGAATATGCAAAAATGACTTTAGACTCTATTCAAGATGAACGAATGAAAGAAGAAATCCACTATTACCTTCACTCTGCAAAACAATCCGCACTGGAAAAAAACAACAACTCGAAAAGTAAGGACTGATTTCCTGTTTCTTTAAAGTTTCGCGTTTTCTTGTCTCTCCATCGCTTTAATCAATCCTCCAATGGTGTAAGGAGACGCTTCTACCGTCATCCTTAATCCGAGGGATGTTAATGCGGAAGTTGTTTCTGGTCCAATACTGGCAATCTTAAGCTCTGGGAAAAGTTTTTTTAGTCTTATCAAACCATATTGTTCATTAAAATGTCTTACGGCAGAAGGGCTACAAAAAGTCACCCAATCAGCTCCATCTGTTTCCAATTCTTCCTTCACTATTTCCTCCGCCTCTTCTGCTATGGTTCGATAAAAAGGAATATCATCCACAATTGCACCTGCTTCTTCCATTAGCTTTGGCAAATCAGCACTCCCTTTTTCTGGCCTTACCAGAAGAATTTTACGATTTTCCAAACTATCAATTTTACCAATAGCATTCGCCACTGCCTTGCCAGTATATTCCCTAGGAATTACATCTACCTGTAAATGAAAAGATTCAATCCTAGCTGCTGTTGCTGGGCCAACCGCCGCAATACGAGCTCCTCCAAAATCCCTCATATCTTTGAAACGGCGAAAAAACAGTTCAAAAAACATGTCCACCCCATTAGTACTGCTAAACACCACCCAATCATAACTATTTAATCCTGCAATTGCTTCAATAATTCCTTCCCGTTCGGGATGAGGTTCTGTCCGAATACTCGGAGCCAAAATCACCTTAGCTCCATGAGAGCGCAATGTCTCAGCAAAGCACTCTAGCTGTTTTTTGGCACGAGTTACCACTACTCTTTTCCCAGAAAGTCCTTTCCCATTAACTTTCTTTTCTTGTCCACAACTTTTAAAGCGAAAAGCTCTTTTCCTTTCAATTAAAAGTAAATCCCCACCATTCTCCTGTTCTGGAAGATTTTCATAAATGACTTTTACTCTCTTACTCCAAGATAATTTATCCGAATTTATATCCAGCCTCATTCCAACTTTCTCTCCCCACTTTTCTACTCTGGAATACCAGAGGGCTTCTCCACAACCATTCCATTGATTGAACGCTGTCAGCACCTCCGGTTGATTCATCCCTCCTACCGGAACTTCTACTATAACACAAGCTTCTTTCTTTGATTTACACTGAAGAGAGATAAAATTCTTTACATTTTCCGGTAAATTAGCATCTAAAAATAGATACTCACCCCGGCTAGAAAGTGCGGCAGCATGAACACTCATAAAAGGCAAACTCCCAGGCCCAACCCCTACAATGAAAATTCTTCCACTGCTCATAATGAGCTTTATCATATCACAAAATAATCCTTTTGAGCAAATCTTGATATTTAATCTCTTCAATATAAAATAGCGCTTTCTGTCACTTTTAAATTCCACACTCTTAAATCGAGCAGGAGGCAAGCCTCATCATAGGTATTTATCTCCTTCTCCAGTTTTTAATCTTTACCATTTTCTCACGTCGCTGTGAGCACTGTTTGACGACGGATCTGCTCAACCTTTCCATCAGCTTTGAAGCTGTATTATCTGCTGAGAATCATCCCCTTTGTCATCCTAATTAAAATCCACGTCTCTTTCTACTGGCTTTCGCAAATTTTACTCTCCCAGCTGCGATTTCTCCTGATTATTCAAATACTGCATCAGATTCATAGAACAATCTTCCATTCCTTCCAGATTCAGTGCAAACTCTCCGCTCTCCGGCTTATAAACCCAGCCTCCCTTCCCATCAAATCCCTTCACTATATTCGTCTCTCCGCTACCATAATAACCCTCTCTTTTCGCTCTTCTGATTCGGAAAAGAGACTCTCCTCCAATGTTTCTTGTAAAGCTTCCTCTAAACCGGAAGGCAATTGCTTGTGGCCATAAATATAATCCCTCAAGGATACTCGATTTTCTTTATAAATCGCTCTCCTCAGTTCTTGATCAAATCTTTTGCTGCTCAATCTCCAATTCTCCCAATCCACAAAGTAGCAAACCGATATCGATAGAAAATAAATACCCAATGCCAGAGGGATCAGAAAAAGAATCTTCCCAATCTTCCATTTCCGTCTACTAATCCATAGACTGTATTGGCCAAGTCTTTCAGGTAATAATAGGTTTGTCCATTCCCATTCTCATCGTAGACTGTCAGACTCCTTACATCGTCCATTCCTTCTCCATATAGCTATAGCTGCGCACAATATATCCATTAGAATCTATATCCGCTACTCGGTTCTCTCCATCATAAACATAATATTCATACTCTCCACATTCTCCTCCTCCTCGATAACTCTGTCTTCCCAACGTATCATATCCGTAATAGACTGAATAAAAATAATTTTCATCTCCTATATTCACATAACTTAGACGATACTCTGAATCCCATCCCAATTCATAAAGATCCGTCAGATTATTCCGACTTAGCGCTGTCACACACTCAGCCGTATTATAACTCATACTCCCTCCTATTCCCCAGCTACTCAATCTATTATCCAATGCCAGTGTATATGATAACGCTCCGTATGAGGATTGACAAACGCCTTTAATTTCACATAATCCCCTCCTTGCCTTGATATACTACATTAGTACTAGTGATTTGATTAATTGTAGATTCTGTTAAATCAGATATTTTCCACTCATAAGAGTGAACCCATCCGCTTCCCAACGAGCTACTCTTCTGGTAATCCGATCTCCAGGTTCTGCTGAAATTTAAATTAATTAAGGGTATTGATATCAATAAATCCCTTTCTTCCAATACCATTACTCCATCTATAATCCCTATCGCCACCCCCACTATTCCTCCGGCTGCTGTACTCGGTGTCTGTATTGGTATTAATATTTGATTTGTATTATCTCCTAATACTTGCTGGACCTGTGCAAAAGATATTCCAACAAAGAGAATTAAAACTGTTTGTAAAAACCTTTTTGTTTACATCTTTTTTCCTTCCTATTAACTTTTATATTAAAAAAAAAGAAAACATAACAAGCTTTTTCTCTCTTTCCTCAAAATGTAAAAAATACAAAAATTATCTCTTCTCCTCAGCCTCAAAACCTCTATGGAAGCTTTACTCTCGAGAGAATCTGCCTTGTCCGTGTAATCTCATCGTTTAAGGATCCTATTCCTCCTCCTTACATCTACTTCATTTACAAACGCTGTTCCAAATAGCTATTGCTTATTGGACTTTGATTTGTGTAACAATCTAATCCACTATTAAATGACTTATATGAAGTTTCTCTTTTTCAGCCCGGAATTTCCATCCGCTTCTTCCGGATTCCATTTCACAGTGGATATTCTTATCTGAGATATATAAAGGGCCACTCGGGTCTTTCACCCATTAGATATTGCTCATATAGAGAGTACTCCAAAAAAAAAGACGATTGATTTTACTCAATCGTCTTCAAAATTCCTTAAGAATTTTCTTAAATAGCTAGTCTTGAGATCCCATATTATCCTCAAAGCAGCCTTCAGCCATCGGGAAGCAAAGCTTCTGTTTCACATACTGGATACCATTGGCACTCGTAGCATCACCATCACGATAAGCACTTTCCGCCTCAACAACCAGCGGAGCTGTCTCTGTACCCATAATTTGGCAATAACGTTTAGCATAACCAATATTTTCCATCTGCTCAGCATAACGGACCAAATTGATATCTCCAGAAGGCAAATCGGTAAACTGCATAGCACGTTTTTTCCAATCAGCTTCCATACAGCGTAGTGGAACACCCTTTCGAACCACATGATTCTTCACATGGCAACCTACAACACGATCAGCCACTTTATAGAAACGTGTTTCCCAATCCTCTCCTTCCCAACAATGTGATGGATCTGCGTTTACCGTCAAACATTTGTCTCCATCGCAAATATCAACAAGCATATTGAAATCATCTGCGCACACAGCGGCTGTTCCGGGATGAATCTCATGAGCGAGATAAAGTCCTCGTTCATTAGCATATTTACGGATAGCAGACGTCTGCTTAATAAAGCGCTCCTGCCCTTCTTTAATCAAATCATAACCTGCGCGGAAAAATCCCCAAGGATATCCTGTTGCTAATTCCCAGCCAAAGGACGGTCCCCAAAACATCGGCAGAATGCGGATCTTCATTTCTGCTGCCAAATCCATCATTCTCTTCAAATAATCTTCAGCCCAAGCTTCGATCTCAGCAGTAGATTTCTTAGCGACTTCGGCTGGAATAAAAGGAATGATTGTTTTAGTACCAGTCCAAGCTGCTCCTAAAACCCAGGTCACACAATGACAGCTTAGTCCATCAAACTTCAACTCGTATTTATCAAATGCAGCTCTAATTTCAGCAGCACTCTTAAAGCCCCCTTTACCGTTTTCAATCATATAACAGGTAGGCTGAGCTCCATCTGCACCGGATTTCTTAGCAAATGCTAAAAAGCCATCTAATCCCTTTGGGCCATGTTGGCCACCCTCTATACTTGAGTGAAAAATCGCTTTTCCCATAATTGATATTTATCTATCTTATCTGTACTTACATCTTCGTCGCTATTCCGAACAAGATTCGGATTTATCTATCCGCGTTTACGCCAACGGCGAATTTCCGCGACAGAATCTGTTCTCCTTATTCTACATTTTTTTTAAAAAAAAGCAATATGAAGTAGGATTTTTTTACTATACTTGACTTTTTCATTTCCGGATCTTATTCTATGAATATGTGTAGTTTTCTATTCAAAATAGTTTCAGCAATTCTTTGCGGAGCAATCCTTTTTATTCAATCCTCTCTCGCAAACGCAGCCTACAGAGAAAAAACAATCCATGAATTTTCTCTTTCATCATTAGCCCTCACTTCCACTCATGGAGAAGTTACTCTTATTCAAGAACCTTTAGAACAATTTCAAACCCCTGTCTTAAAACTCTCTACCGAATCTGATGCAGATTTAATCCACTTCCGCTGCGATGAATGGGATAATGCTCAGTATCTGGTCTTTGATATGTATTATGATGCAGATCATTCTGGGATGTTCACTCTCCGCGCATATGCCAAAGGTGAAAACTCCCCACGCATCTATGCTGTAATAGGTCTTTTGCCTAGACTCAATACGCGTATCACATTTCCTCTTTCTCTCCTCAATGGACAACAAATCTTTATGAAACGTGATCCAGGCCGCCTCAAAGGAGTCGTCCAGGGGAACCGTCTTTATGTTGATGAAATTGATCGTATTTCTCTAGGACTCTCTTACACCGGACTTGAAAAAAAACAAGTTGCCTATATTAATAATATAGCTCTTTTGAAGGATCCGCCCGAATTTTCTCTTCCTGATGTAAAACTGGTTGATCCCCTAGGACAAAACACTCAGAAAAATTGGCCTGGTAAAACTTCTGATATTGACTCTCTCCGTCATAATCTCCAAGCAGCATTAGAAGAATCCACTGATGCCTCATATCCGAAAGACTTCAGTATCTACGGCGGCACACTTAATAAACGCTTTAAGGCCACAGGATTCTTTCGAGTAGAACATGACGGTTCTCGTTGGTGGATGGTAGATCCAGAAGGATACGGTTTTTATAGTTTGGGATTAGATTGTATTCAACCTGGAGAATGGGGAACCATTTTGCCTGGAATGGAGAAACTATTTGAGTGGCTTCCTACAAATAATACTGATTTTACTCCAGCTTTTTCTCAAGAATGGACAGGTAACAATTCCGTCTGTTTTCCCATTGCCAATCTTATTCGTGTTTTCGGCACTAAAGATTGGAAAGAAAAATGGATTACTCTTACCCGTGGCCGTATGATAGAATGGGGATTTAATACTATCGGGAATTGGTCCGATACCCAAGCTTTCCGAGGCAAAAAAATTCCTTATGTTCTTCCTCTGGGAGCTTTCCCGTCTACACAAACAATGCTTTTTCGCGATTTTCCGGACGTTTTTAGTGCCGAATTCAAAGAAAACTCTGTCCGTTTTGCACGCGAATTAGAATCCTACAAAGATGATCCTTGGTTAATTGGATACTTCATGCGCAATGAACCAGAATGGGGTTTTGGCAAATTCAATCTCGCCTCAGAAATGCTCGAAGCCAATCCTGGCACTGCCACACGCAAAGGACTATCAAAATTCATCAAAAATCTTTATAAAGGAAATCTTTCTGCTCTGAACAAAGCATGGAATACAGATTTAAAATCTTTTGAAGAACTGATAACCCATAATTTCCGTCGAATGGAAACACGCTCTCTACAAGCCGAAAAAGATCTTTGGTCTTTTTCCGAACAAATGGTATTAGCTTATGTCAAAATCCCTGCCGCAGAGCTTCGCAAAGTAGATCCTAATCATTTAAATATGGGAATGCGCTATGCTTGGATTGCTTCTGATCTCATGTACAAAGCAGGTGAAGTTTTCGACATTTTTACTATTAACTGCTATGGTTTTCTTCCTGATTTTAAATCTATAGATACCATTGCCGCTAAATGCGGCAAACCAACTCTGATCGGCGAATTCCATTTTGGAGCACTGGATCGAGGACTAACCGCAACAGGGCTTAAAGCTGTTAAAAATCAAATTGAACGCGGCAAAGCCTATCGCCGCTACGTAGAAATGGGAGCAACTAATCCTAATTTATTGGGAACACATTACTTTATCCTTAATGATCAAGCTCTGCTTGGGAGATTTGATGGTGAAAACTATCAAATAGGATTTGTGGATGTAACACTCTCCCCCTACGAAGAAATTGTTGAGGCTGCAAAAGAAACTCATCGTTCAATCTATGATATTATGATGGGCAAAAAAACCCCCTTCAATACTCCGGCTGAAACAATTCGTAACATCAGCTTCTAACTCATTCTACTCAAAACTCCCCATCGAGAATTAGATGGGGAGTTTTTATATACAATATTTGATCTCTCAGGTGATAAGAATGAAACACTTCTTTACAGAAGAATCTTGTTCACAATTAAAAATCATTAAAACACTCTACCATTCACTTAAAGCACAAAATATAAACTTCCTACTGCCGGCTCCTGAAAATTAGCTAATGCGAATATACGATATAACCTTATTGCTC
The DNA here is from genome assembly GCA_944389455.1 of uncultured Verrucomicrobiota bacterium. Lineage (GTDB taxonomy): Bacteria > Verrucomicrobiota > Verrucomicrobiia > Limisphaerales > UBA1412 > UBA1412. Next base: position 67,568 of record CALXMK010000001.1, on the reverse strand, counting down.
CAAAAAGCTCTGCAGAGAAAATCAAAATTCAAAAGCATAAAACAAATGCGCTTTACTTTTCATTTAAAACACGCTATCTTCTCACAGAGTGGGATCTTTGCCTTTCAAGGGAAAGATTACTCTCATAGGCAGAAAATTTAATCTAAACAAGACAACAGTATGAACCTTGAAAAATCATTGTTGAAAAATTGGTTAACCCTTCTAGGACTTGTTCTATCCCTAGGTGCGCTATTTATCTTTATTTTGCTATTCATAGCGGATCTCTTTTTTGGACACACCTCCCCCTACTTTAATCTCCTGACCTATGTATGTATCCCTTCTGTATTGGGAGCAGGTATTGCCTTGATTATTCTTGGATTACTTCTCAACTTCTTCTTACAGAACTATCAAAAAGGCAGTGGTAAATTTTGCCCCTGCTCTTACTTAAAAGCTACTAAACCTAAACTAACGCTGGATTTCAGCAGAGGCTCGTTTTGGGGAAGTCTCATCTGCCTATTAGTGATTTTGGGGGTAATAGGCTCTGTTGCTGCAATCGCCGGTTACAAAGTCTATCATTGGACAGAAGATGATGAATTTTGCGGAGAACTTTGCCATACTCCAATGAAGCCTGAAAATGTCGCTCATCAGTTTTCTCCTCATGCTAAAATCAAATGCGTAGAATGTCATGTAGGCCCTGGTATTGAAGCTTATACTTACGCGAAAATTAATGGTATTCGCCAGTTAGCCCAAACTCTCACAAAAACATGGAACACACCTATTCACGTTCCTGTTTCGGCCATGTACGCTCGGCATCTTGATGGAAAAACTAAGATTGAACACACCTGTTTGGAATGTCATTATCAAGAAGACTATATCGGTTCTAAAGAGAAAGTTTTTACCCATTTCTTAAAGAACGAAGAAGATTTAAAAACACAAACTCGTATGATCCTGAATGTAGGTGGGGGCAACCCTGATGATGGATTTATCGGAGGAATTCATTGGCATGCATCAAAAGGCAGTAAAATTGAATTTGCCACAGATGATAATAAACGTAATGGCGAAATCATGTGGGTACGCATGACAACTACCTCTATAACCAATATTTACACTGTCTCAAATTTTAAAATGGATGAGACAAAACACGAAATCTTTACTATGTCATGTTTGGACTGCCACAATCGCCCTGCCCATCGTTATGTTTCACCTGTTACGGCGGTTGACCTTGCCATGGAAATCGGTACTTTACCTACTGACTTAGGAGACAGCGTTAAATATGTAGTTGTCGATCTTTTAACTGCCCCTTATGAAACTGAAGAGGAAGCACTCAAAGCTATTGAAGAAGGGATGCAGGAATATTTCGATGGCAGCGAATATTTGGAATCAGCAACTAAAACTGTTCAGACTATTTATAAACGGAATATCTTCCCTGAAATGAAAGCATCTTGGGAGGCATATCCTGACTATATCGGACATAAAGAAACTCTGGGTTGTGCTCGTTGTCATAATAGTGAATTAACCAGTGAAACTGATGGGGAAGCTATCCGCAATGGATGCCAAGATTGCCATCAAATTACCCATCAATTTAAAGAAGGAGAATGGGATGAAACAGATCTCAAAGGACTCACATTCTACCATCCAGATGGCAATGATCAGGAAGATATTACTATGTGTTCCAAGTGCCACAATGGAACCTATTAAAATTAAACTCTAATACAAAAAATAAACGTCTTATGCCAAATCGGGCATGGGACGTTTATCTTTAAAATAAAATGAGCAGTGTATTTGAACGATTCGTTAAATCAACTCCAATAAGAGGAAAAGATGTATTTATTGCTAAGGGAGCAATTGTCTATGGTGCTGTTACACTTATGGATCACTCTTCTATCTGGTTTAATGCTGTACTACGTGCTGATATTAACCAGATTATCATCGGTAAATACTCTAATGTACAGGATAACGCCACCTTTCATACAGGAGCAAGTAACTCCTCTATCTTAGGTGATTATGTCACTGTTGGACATAACGCTATTGTTCATGGTTGCAAAGTTTGCGATGGTTGCATGATCGGCATGGGATCAATCTTGCTTGATGATGCTATTATTCCAGAAGGCTGCCTGGTTGGTGCTGGTGCATTGGTTACCCCTAAATTAAAAGCCCCTCCTCACAGTCTGATTGTTGGTTCTCCAGCTAAAGTTATTCGTGAACTTTCTCAAGAAGAAGTTGATAATCTAAAAAAATGGGCCATTGAATACTCTGAAGTCGCCCAATACCACATCAAAAATAAAATAGGACTCGGAGATTTACTCATTTCTTCACAATCTAATCCTCAAAGCGAGCTTAACGAGAAAAAATGAATATTCTCATTATTTTAAGTCATCCTAACCCTGAAAGTTTTAACCATGCCTTAGCACAAAAAGCTTGTCAAGCAGTTATTCAATCAGGCGGCACCCCCTGGTTTCATGATCTGCATGCAGAGGGATTTGACCCCATCTTGCCTACTGAAGAACTTAACCGTATTGACATTCTTCCTCCTCTCATCCAACAACATACACAAGAACTTAGTGCTGCTGACGGAATTATTCTAATCCATCCAAACTGGTGGAGTGCACCTCCTGCAATGATGGCTGGCTGGAGAGATCGATGTATCCGTGCTGGTTTAGCCTACCGCTTTGAAACCGACTCGCATGGCAACGGATACCCTGTTGGGATGCTCCATGCTCGTTTCCTCCTGCTGATTAACACACTCAACACACCAATTAACGTAGAAACTGATTGTTTAGGGAATCCTATATATTCACACTGGCAAAAAATTGTCTTTGGCCTCTGTGGAATCAAAGATGTCGATCAAAAGCTGATAGGTCCTATTATTACAAGCAGCCAGGCACAAAGAACTCAATGGTTGAATGAAACCCAAGAAATGGTAACTCAAAAATTAAAAGTCTTAATTTGATAAAACTTAATATTTTATATATAACATAAACTCCATGAAGATTACAGAACACAAAGAAGGAAATACAGTGATACTGACTCTGGAGGGACGGCTAGATAATACAACTTCTGAGACTACTGGAATCCAGATTATTGAAAAAGCAACTGGAATGGAAAACCTGACTCTGGATCTTGCTAAAGTTGATTACATATCCAGTGCAGGTTTAGCCATTTTGCTTAAACTTCAAAAAACTCTTTGTCCTCAAACAAATATCGTCCTTATGAATATACAAAAAGAAGTGCTGATGCTTTTTGAAATAACAGGGTTCACTCAACTTTTTAAAATTATTTGACCCTCTTTCTCTTAATAAATTTATGGCTGAATCAAAGGAAATCAAACAAAACGATACGATGGAAAAAATCGTTTCACTCTGTAAAAGAAGAGGCTTCATTTTTCAATCCTCCGAAATCTATGGTGGTATTAATGGATTTTGGGATTACGGTCCGTTAGGTGCGGAACTCAAACGAAATGTCAAAGAACTTTGGTGGAAATCCATGACCCGCTCCCGAGATGATATTGTAGGTCTGGACGCGACTATTATCATGCACCCTAAAATTTGGGAAGCCTCCGGTCATACCAGCACATTTTCTGATCCGATGGTTGACTGTCTCCTTTCTAAAAAGCGTTTTCGCGCAGACCAAATTCCCCCACTTACAGGGACCGCATGGTTTTGGACCGGAGCTTCTGACAGTGAATCGGAGAAGATTTGTAACGATCCTTTTTCCATGTTCCAACTCCCAGGCAAAGATGCGAATGCTGTCCGCAAAGGAGCACTTCAATTTTACAAACAGCGTGGACTGCAAAATCCTATTCTGCAAGGAGAAAAAACAGAACAAGTTACCGAAAGTACTCGTTATAATAGCGAAAATGGTTCCCTTTTAACTGAACCCCGCGCATTTAACTTGATGTTTAAAACATATGTTGGACCTGTTGAAAATGCGGAAAATGTTGCCTATCTTCGTCCCGAAACAGCACAAGCTATCTTCTCTCAATTTAAAAATATCTGTGAAGTATCCCGCCAAGCTGTTCCTTTTGGGATCTGTCAAATCGGCAAAGCTTTCCGTAACGAAATCAATCCTCGCAACTTCACTTTCCGTTCTCGTGAATTTGAGCAAATGGAGCTCGAATTCTTTATCCGTCCGGATGAAGTTTCCTCTCAATTTGGAGAAATACCGGATGGGGAAGTTGAAGGAGAACCTAAGCCTAACTGGGGTTGGAAAGCTTGGCATCTCTATTGGCTACAGCAACGTTTAAAATGGTATGAATCCATCGGTTTAAATCGTGACAGCCTCGAACTTTACTGGCAAACCCCAGAAGAACTTGCTCACTACGCTCGTGCTACAGTAGATATTCTCTATAAATTCCCATTTGGGACTCAGGAATTAGAAGGTATTGCAGCTAGAGGTAATTTCGATCTCTCACAACATCAGAAATTCAGCGGTAAATCTATGGAATATTTTGATGAAGCTGCTAAGACAAAATATATACCTCATGTCATTGAACCTTCCGCCGGAGTTGATCGCATGGTATTGGCTCTCATCTGTCATGCATATCATGAGGAAACTATTACCAACGACAAAGGCAAAGAAGAAACCCGTATAGTTATGAAATTCCATCCACGGGTTGCTCCAATTAAAGTTGGCATATTTCCTCTCTTAAAAAACAAACCGGAACTTCTCGCTAAAGCACATGAAGTTCTCGAGTTACTGCGTCCGCACATGGCAGTTTTCTATGATGAAGCAGGAGCCATTGGACGCCGTTATCGCCGTCAGGATGAAGCTGGTACACCCTTTGGCGTTACTATTGATTTTGATACTCTGGGTGAACACCCTGAATTCAAAGATACCGTTACTTTGCGTGATCGGGATACAATGGAACAAATTCGTGTAAAAATAGAAGATTTAGTCCCGATACTTCTCGCTAAAATCAAATAAGCCAAAAGCACTCTCGATAAAACGAGTAAGAGGAGAACATCCTAATCTCTTCTTACTCGTTTTTTATTCTACTTTTTCCAATAATCCATCATCGGCTATCTCTACAGAGGATTGCTAGATTTATAACAAATAATAGAAATTAATACTGTATATTTAAAGTAATATTCTTCTCATACTGCGATATTAGCAGCACATTGTCCATGGGCATCTCAAACAAAAACGGGAGAAACTGGTTTCTGTGGAATGGATTGCCAAAGCCATGAACGGCAACTTTCCTACATTCTACATCAATATATGGGAAACCTCTCCAGCAAATAAATAATTACCGGTTAAATCAAACCATCACCTCTTATAGTATAAGAAAAACGATCCAATTCTTTCTTAAAAAGAAATTAATCAATATATTCCAACATTCAATCTGATGTCCATATTCATTCCTCTGGAGGAAGCACACCAGGAGGAAATATCGCCACGTAAATATTAGACTGAGGGTAATTTGTCTCATGGCCGGAATAGTAAGAAACCAGAGTATCTCCTTTTGGAAGTGTTGCCCAGCCGGCATAAGAACAATCCCCTCCGCTTTTCAATGTGCAAAGGCGTTCAATATCACCCTCATCTCCCAGCCAAATCATCTCTACCCTGCGATTCGGACTCGGATTAGTAAAAAAAGTATCCTTTTCAGAATCTTCCCAACGCCTTCCAATAATTAAGCAACCATCTTTCATTCTTTTCAGAAATGGCCCTTGCAGAGGGAAATCAAGCCATGCTACTTCACAGAGCCCCGGTTTTCCCTCCGGATCAGCAATCTTAATATAAAGGGGATGATACGGAGGCTTTTCTTGGCGAATCAGTGCATACAATCGTCCTTCATTATCCGTATCCAAAGCAACCTCATTGCTGTGTTTCTCTGTGACCGTAAAGAAAGGTTCCCAATGGATCCCATCTTTACTCTTGTATAAGGTAGCTTGTGAGGGACGATTAGGTGCTACTCTATGATAGGCACTACCATAATATATATCTCCGGTATATTCGGTAAACCAAAGCCAACAATCAGCTGGGAGTCCTTTCATTGGAATTTGCTTCCAATCCTTGCCATTCTCTGACGTAAAAAGCCGGGGTTCTGTATGCCATCGTTTTATATCTTTTTCATCTACTGCACCTGCATAAATTTTAAGCTCATTTCCGGTATTAATAATCTTAGGGTCTCTCAAGTCCTTTCCCGGAATGGAAATAGTGGCCCACTCAGAAAAATCTTTACCATCCTTTGTTGCAATAATCTTAATCTGTCCATCAAAACTGACATGATGTTCCGCATGCCGAAAAACGATGATCACATTCTCCTTCCATGAAGCAGCTCCGGTAAAAGCATTATGTTTTCCGTCTGACCAAACCAATCTTGTTTGGAACTTTCCATCTAAACGATCTGCTCTTTCTTGTTCACGAGAAGTATTCTGCGAAGGATTTTCCGCAGAAACTCCTGTAATCAGAATTATGCTGAAGACAAACCAAAAAAGAAAAATACCTTTTCTCTTAATGCAATATTCCATTAGGATGATTTTACTAACCCCCCCCATATCATCAAGCCCAAAAGTATATACATTTTACAGCATGGATTAAACCGGCTAGAATAAAAAACTAGCTCTATTTTACTAAATAGAGACAGAAAGCACCTTTTTAGTCTTTAATTTTCCCATCAGCTAAAATACTAACAATATTCCGAGCAAGTCCTTCCATAGCAATAGGAATATTTTGCCGCTCGGAGCTTGTCTGATCGGCCCCCATGGGAAAAATAGTACTACTGGAAAATCCTTGAGTTAAAATTATTTTTCCTGTCGCTTGCTCTCTCATTGTTATATCTACCCTAATGGTAACATATTCATCAACATGGGCTATTACATCTGTCGGAATGGAGCCAACTCCATCTCTATTAAATTCAGTAATCACCCCTTCCAATACATAGTCAGCAGAACCTGCTTCTGTACATAAACGAAAGGTTCCATCTTGCTGAACTGCACGCCGTAAAGGAATCATTAGATACTCACTTAATCTAGGTTCAATAGTAAGATTTTTAAAACGACTTATCTCGATGGACTGTTCTCCAGACACCTGTGTCCCCGTAGGCCCTAGTTGATACCCCGCACAGCCTATGAAAAAATTTACGCCTAGCAATAACGTAAAAAGAAACAACGTAATCTGTCTCAAGAAAAGCATTTTTTATTCTTCTACTGACTGGGAATCCATATCCTCAACAGATTCTGCATCGCTATTCTCTTCAATGGAATCCGGTGATACTGCTTGATTATTATAAAATTGCTCAATTTCTTTCTCTGCCTTAGCCTTCGACCTGGCTGCATCTCTTTTAGCAATTCGCTCTTTTAGTATATCCAACCGTTCACGAGCCTCATCTGCGTAAAGGGATTCAGGATCTTTTATTAAAACTTCATTATAATAAATCACTGCACTTTCATAGCGATGATACTTTTCATAAAATTTTGCGACTAATAAGCTTCCTCGTGCCTGTTCTGTCCGCAGTGCCGTTACACTACTGCGCGCCTGAGGAACACGATTATCCTCTGGGAATAGAGCCATAAAATCATTATATGTATCAATAGCTCTTACAGCAGCTCCCTGATCATACTCTGCTTCAGCTGCCTGCCTGCGATTAGATTCAGCCGACTTCCAGAGTGCTTCTGAAGCTATGCGAGGATAATCACTATATAAATCTGCCGTTTTATCATAAGCCAAAGAAGCCAGTAGATAATTCTTTTGTCTCTCACGAGCCTCCCCAATACTCATTTGTGCCTCCGGCCCCACTTTATGCCATGGAGCAGTCTGAACTATCTGTTCATATAACTTAGATGTCTTTTCCATCGATGGCCCTATTGGAATACATCCCCACAATTTAAACCATTGTCCCGCCAAAAAACGATTAGCAATAAGCAATTGCCTCTCTATTACCTCATTATATCCCTCATACTTGGGATACTTAGTAATCAATAGATTATATTGGTTAAATGCACGTTCATCCTGTTTTCTCTCCTCATAACAACGTGCTAAAAGATATTGAGCCCTCGGAGCGTAATCCGAAAGTGGCCATTTACGTACAACACGCTTAGCTGCTTTTTGAGCTACTCGGTATTCTTTTTTAGCAAAAGACTCCTCCGCTACTTGCATCTGTTCTTCAGCACGAGAACGCTCCCATTGATCGCCGCCAATCGGTTCATAGGTCCATCCTTCCCCTGGGCGATAAACAAGAGGTGCCGGACATTCCGTTGTAAAAAACGGAATCAATCCCGCTGTTATGGCTAATAAGGCGATCCAACGTCTCATACTCAATAGGATAATCAGATATTCCCGATAAAGCAAGGAGTATCCCCTAACGAAGGAGACACCTCTCTCAATCGGTTAATTCTTCATTTTTTCAATTACTGCAGAGCCAAACTCGGAACATTTAATCTCCGTAGCCCCATCCATTAAACGCGCAAAATCATAGGTAACACGTTTAGCACCTATAGCTCCATTTAGTCCCTTAAGTATTAAATCTGCCGCTTCTGTCCACCCCATATAACGAAGCATCATCTCTCCACTTAAAATAACACTTCCTGGATTGACTTTATCCAAACCTGCATACTTCGGAGCTGTTCCATGAGTTGCCTCAAAAATTGCATGGCCTGTATCGTAATTGATATTTCCTCCTGGAGCAATGCCAATTCCACCCACTTGCGCAGCTAATGCGTCAGACAGATAATCCCCATTTAAGTTCAAAGTAGCAATTACATCAAATTCCTCTGGCCGAGTAAGCACCTGCTGAAGAGTAATATCAGCAATTGCATCCTTAATCAAAATTGCGCCATTGGCAAGAGCTTCCCTCTGCTCCTGATTAGCTGCCTCTTCTCCCTTTATCTGCTTGGTTCTTCCCCACTGGGCCCAAGTATAAACTTTATTTCCAAAGACTCTCTCTGCACACTCATATCCCCAATCACGAAAAGCCCCTTCTGTAAACTTCATAATATTACCTTTATGAACAATCGTTACACTCTTACGTTTTTCACGAATAGCATATTCTATAGCAGAGCGCACTAAGCGTTCAGTTCCCAACCGAGATACAGGCTTAATTCCGACTCCTATCTGCGCATTTTCCTCTGATCCAAAACGGATTTTAGCAAAATCTTTTGGAAACTCCTTCTTAAGAAATTCCAATATTTTTCCAACCTCAGGAGTTCCTCCAGCATATTCAATTCCCGCATAGATATCCTCAGTATTTTCACGGAAAATTACCATATTTACCTTCTCTGGATGTCGTACCGGACTTGGCACCCCATTAAAATACTGCACAGGTCTCAAACAGACATATAAATCCAGCATCTGCCTCAAGGCTACATTTAATGAACGAATACCCCCTCCTACTGGGGTAGTTAATGGGCCTTTAATACCTACTAAATACTCACGAAAAGCCTTTACGGTATCATCAGGCAGCCAGTTGTCGAATTTTTCCTTTGCTAGACCACCTGCATAAACCTCAAACCAGGCAATTTTACGTTTATCTCCATAAGCCTGCGCTACAGCTGCATCTAACACCCTTTGGCTGGCACCCCAGATATCCGGGCCAGTACCATCTCCTCGTATAAAAGGAATAACAGGATTATCTGGAACCTGCAAGGTTCCATTTGAAATTGAAATCTTTCCTCCCTCTGGAGGGACAACTGCCATATATTTCATTCTTATTTTATTTTTAGTTTAACTTCAATTAATATCTCTCCACGAAAATAAAATCTACATTCGCTTTGTCGATCTTAAAAAAGATTAAAAAACCTCTGTGATGTGATCAAAATTTTGCATTAATGTCTTTTGATGAGCTATTTCCAGTTTTTCAACTCTCTTTAAAATTGATTCCACGCTTAAACCATATTTGATGCGCAGCTCATCTTGAGTTGTTGCATGCTCAATAAATTTATCCGGCCAACCGACTCTTATAACAGGAGTATGGATATCATGTCGATTTAATAACTCCAAAACAGCACTTCCATAACCACCCTGTAAAACATGATCTTCTACCGTAATAACAAGTTCAGCTGCATTTGCATAAGTTAAAGTCAGCTTCTCATCCAGAGGTTTAATAAAACGAGGATCTATCACAGCCACATCATATCCACGCCGTTCCAACTCCTCCGCAGCGCGAATAGCCATCGAGTTCATGTTTCCTAGACCAAAAAGAACAGCCTTCTTTCCTCCATCTTCTTTCCAATCCACAATTACCTGACCAATACCAACTTTCAACATTACAGGGACTTCTTTAATGGAAACCCCTTCTGCCGAACCACGAGGATATCGAATTGCCGAAGGACTATTTAAGCGGGTTGCAGTATAAATCATATCTTGAAATTCATCCTCATTGCGAGGAGACATTAAGATCAATTCTGGCAACGACCGTAAAAAAGAAATATCAAAAACACCATGATGCGTTGGCCCATCATTAGCCGAAAGTCCTGCTCGATCCATACAGAAAATCACAGGTAGTTTCTGCAAACATACATCGTGCATAATGCAGTCATAGGCACGCTGCATAAAAGTAGAATAAATTGCTACTACTGGATGAAATCCCATTGTTGCCATTCCCGCAGCAAAAATCACAGCATGTTCTTCTGCAATACCAACATCTATATATTGATTTGGTCTCTCTTTAGCCAATACATCTAGTCCTGTTCCTGATGGCATTGCTGCAGTAATTCCAATAATTTTCTCATCTCTGGAACAAAGCTTAAGCATTGTATCCCCAAAGACCTTCTGCCAGGTAGGTGGCTGTGGTTTTTCTGGCTTAATTGATTGACCATCGGCAGGATTATAGGGTCCAATACCATGAAAACGAGTCGGTTGCAGCATTGCTGGCTCAAATCCTTTCCCTTTAGTTGTGATAATATGTAATACAATCGGAGAATCACACTCTTTAGAAAATTGCAAAGCCCTAATCAACGTGGGAATATCGTGTCCATCCAACGGACCTAAATATCGAAATCCCATATCCTCAAAAAACGAACTACTGGTTCCACCTCCTCCTTTACCATCCAGATCATAATCATCCTTATGAATAGGCGGAAGCTCCTGCTTAAACTCCTGCTCCTCATTTGGACTTATGCTCATAGCTGTCACTGCCAGCTTGAAAGCTTCTCCAGCTTTACCCGAGATACGACGTGCAAAATTCGCATGTTTTTCAGGGAGCTTTCCTAACCAACGCTCAAACTCCTTTTGGAACTTATTAAAACCTGGCTTCATCAGAATATTATTCAGATAATTAGCCAATGCTCCAACATTACGCGCAATGCTCCATTTATTGTCATTGAGAATAGCAATAAATTTTTTAGTATTGCTGCAAATGTTGTTTAGCGCCTCAAAAGAAATTCCATTTGTCAGCGCGGCATCACCGAAAATAGCAATTACATTTTCATTTGTTCCACGTTTGTCTCGTGCTACAGCCATACCAAGCGCAGCTGAAAGAGCTGTTCCAGCGTGTCCAGCTCCATAACAATCATGTTCACTCTCAGAACGTAATGCAAACCCACTTAAACCACCTGTCTGGCGAATTGTACTAAAGCGATTTCGTCTGCCTGTCAATAATTTATGAACATAAATCTGGTGACTGACATCCCATAAGAATTTGTCTTTAGGAGTCTCAAAGACATAATGCAAGGCCAAAGTTAATTCGACTACTCCAAGATTAGAAGCGAGATGTCCTCCACTATGCGATACTTTTTGAACAATTTCTGTTCGAATTTCAGAAGCTAAAGCCATCAACTGTTCAATCGTAAGACTTTTTACATGAATAGGATAAGTAACCATATCCAAGAAAGAACTCATGATTCTACCTCCTTTTTTAAAGTAAGTTTTTCATTTTTCTCCATTAACTCACGAATTTTTCCTTCTGCACTACGGAGCTTCTCCTCACATTGCGAAACCAACCGACTTCCTTCAGCATAAAGAGTAATCATCTCTTCAAGCCCTAAGTTACCGGTCTCCATCTTATCAACCAAATCTTTGAGTCGAGCAATTGTCTTCTCAAAAGATAAATCTTCTTCTCCCATTTCGAATCGCGGCTCTATATTTTCTTGAGACATTTTTTACTCTCTATACTTTTTCATACTGATAAATGAACATGCCATCCCGCAGTTTAGGTTCAAACCAAGTACTTTTGGGGGGCATAATTTCATTATGATCAGCAATCTCCATGACATCTTCAATTTGAGTTGGATACATCGAGAAAGCACATGCAAATTCTCCTGATAAAACTCTCTTCTCCAACTCTTCTGTTCCACGAATACCTCCTACAAAAGCAATACGATTACTGGTTCTAGGATCCTTTATTCCTAAAATTGGATCAAGAATCTGTTTTTGTAATATTTGTACATCCAAGCGATCAGCTTGAGCTGTAACAGACTCGTTTTCTTGAGTAAATTTTAATCCATACCATACTCCATCTAAATACATTCCAACCTCTTGAGAAGCTGTTGGTATTTGAAAAAGACCATTTGATACAGCACAAACTTTACGAATTTTCTCTAAAAAGTCCTCCTTTTTTAATCCATTTAAATCCTTAACCAAACGATTATAAGGTAAAATCTGCATCTGATCATGAGGAAAGATTACTGCTAGAAAACAATCACTTCCTCCTTGTCCCTGACGTTTGGTATAAATCCGAGCTGCAGCCGCACTGCGATGATGTCCATCTGCAATATATAAATTATTCATAGCCGCAAACTCATTCTCAATTAATTTTATATCCTCTGGATTTGAAATTACCCACGATTCATGTCTAATTCCATCAGGAGCAGTAAAATCCACAACAGGAGCTTCCTCTGTTTTCTTTGCAAAAAAATCATTTAATACTTGGTTCGAGCGATAAGTTAAGAAAGCTGGTCCCGTTTGTGCATTAAGAGCTTCAATATGGCGAATTCTATCATTTTCTTTCTCCACACGGGTTAGCTCATGCTTTTTAATCACATTCTCTTGATATTCACGACACGAAGCCGCTGCCACTAATCCAGTTTGAATATGATCCCCCATCACTTGGCGATAAAGATAAAAACAAGGTTCTTGATCCTGCTCCATCCACCCCTGCTCCAACCATTGGCAATACAAATCTCTGGCCTTTGCATATACAACTTCGGAATAAGGATCTATTCCCTTTGGGAAATTAATTTCAGGACGGCTAATTCTGTAAAAACTATGCTCCCTTCCCTGGGCTATCTGACGAGCTTCTTCTGTAGAAACAACATCATAAGGTAACTCACATAATTTGACAGCAACTTCAGGTTTGGGGCGAATCGCAGTGAAAGGTTTTATAGTCGCCATAACAACACTAGTTTTATTTTAATTAAATTTGCTTTAAAAAGACAGAAAAAAGTCTCTCTAAGCCTTTAAGGCTTGTTCTCATTCTGATAATTCTCTAATACCTGTCGATATGTTTGATATGTTCTTTCATCAAAACAAACTATTAGAACCTTTAGTTGTGATCTCAGCATCTGCAAATATTCATAAATCGCTGCAATGGCTATCTTCGCGGCTTCTAATAATGGATATCTATAAACACCTGTACTAATAGAAGGGAATGCGACACTATGACATCCTTTAGACTCTGCAATCCGAAGTGAATTATAATAACAATTCCCTAAAAGCTTTGCTTCCTCATGCTGGCCTCCTTGCCAAATCGGCCCCGGTGTATGAATCACATATTTTGCTGGCAATTTATATCCCAGTGTTAATTTTGCTTCCCCTGTCTTACACCCACCCAGTTTACGACATTCTTCTAGTAATTCTGGACCAGCAGCTCGATGAATTGCTCCATCAACCCCACCTCCGCCCAAAAGTGAACAGTTGGCCGCATTAACAATAGCATCTACCTTACATTGAGTAATATCTCCACGAATAATCTCAATCATAAACTCTCCTTTTTCTATTAATATTTCAAATTTTAAAAACCAGACTCTTCACCCATTTTTTCACACTGTCTCTTATCTGCAAATACCCCTTTTTTTTGCATTTTCCATCTCCATATTCCTAAGGCTTTATTTTCCATTTCCTTTCCCACAGGCATTTTTGTCCACCCCGGGTTAACAAAACAATATTCATCTTCTGTAAATTCAATATTCAGAGGAATAAAATTCACTCTATCATTATTATCTATCAAAGGACAAATTTCTTGTAAATCACTTATAGACTTTGGATATCTTCCTTCACGGAGATAATAACGCTCTACCGCACAAGAAGCAACAGTTGCATCTATATCAAATTGTCTCCAAGGTAATTCTATTATTATTTTCCAATAAAAAGATGCAAGTTTATCATTACAAATCAGATTCTTTGTTCTGAAACTCTTATTTTTCCACCCCATCAAATAATCCTCAAGATTTTGAAGAGCAAATGGTGTCTCTAAAGAATTAAACTTTCTGTCTTCTCTATCTTGGATTTCAATTAAAGTATCCATCATATAATTATATTCCAACAAATCCCGAAAAAACCATCCTTTTGGACGCAAGTGCAACTTGAGCCTCTCAAACCAATTTTCAGGAAAATATTTCAATACATCCTTTTCCTGAATTGTAGAAATATTAACGTCTTTCAAAAAAGCATAAGTCTTCACCCCCACATTAAGAGCATATTCGTTAATCGTGGCTCGTTCCCCCATCATTCCTAAACGATAATCATCCCAAAAATCTACTTTTTCCAGTTCCTTTTGCAATTCGCTCAATTGAGATTCTTCCCACAAACCTAAATTTAACCCTAAATAGATCACCTTCAGTCCTGAATCTATTAGCTTTTGTTTTAATAACAAACTGATATCTGAAGGTTCTCTACTTAAACTATTACCTAATTTAATTAAATAAATTGCTTCTTTTGTACACTCTCCAGCCTCTTTAGTTATGGCTAACGCAATTGCTCGATGATAGGAATAATCTTCCAGATGTAAAAATGCTGAAAAATGGACATTTCTCTCTCCACTTAAGGCTGCCATTTTCCAATCTACGGGATAACGACATGCTGGATGACTTTGCAAATAATCCCTCAAAGAAAGATGTGCCTTCTCCCCCTCTTTTTGCATATTTAATAATTTTTCACATAATTCTACAAGAGAAGAGAATCCCTCTTTCCAAATCAGTGCTTCTTTAGTTAGATTAGCATCTCTATATAAAAATAATTGAGCAATTTCTTTCTCAATATTAACAGTGATATTCTCCCACTCTTGCTGACTTATGTTTTTAAGAGAAAGTGTTAAGGGACAATATATCTCATGCTTCTGTTTTAGAGTATCTCTTTCCTCTTCTCCGTCTCCATAAATACTTTTAAAATAAGTTTGCCAATAAGGATGTGAAGCAAAATTCTTATTAGAATCCATCGGAGGGGGAATAAGATCTTTCATCCAAATATAGTTTCTACTTCTAGGCTCACTAGATAAAAAATCTTTAGAATCAATTGAATCTTCAATCCATCCATTAGCTTCATAAACATAGCTTTTCCAAACGCTATAACCGCTAAAATTCTCAAATCCATACCATAAAGCAATCCCCCCCCCTATAGTCAACAGCCCTACTCCATAACGCAATAGATACTTACCAAAAGGATTCATTGACTTAGTTCTTTTGCTTATCTCTTTTTTCTCCATATATCAATTTTGCTAATTAAAACAATTTTTGCAAATAAAAAGAGATCGGGAATCCGATCTCTTTCTAATCCTTTTTTAGGGAATTGACTAATTATTAGATTCTATATCCGCATGATACTCTTGAAGAGAACGAATTTCTGGCTTACCATGCTTTGTCTCTTCAATACCAACTGCAGAAGCCCATGCTGCTGCAAAAGTAGTAATATAGGGTATCTTCAGTTTTACAGCAGTACGGCGGATCTCTCCATCATCATCTTGGCTCTTCTTGCCCAAAGGTGTATTAATAATAAGTTGAATCTGTCCGCTCTTAACTTCATCAGCCACATTAGGGCGCAGCTGAGAATGGATCTTATGGGTTAATTCACATTTAACACCATTTTCAGTCAAATACTTACAAGTCCCGTCTGTTGCCTTAATTCGAAAACCAATTTCTTGAAACTTCTTAGCAGCTTTCAAAATATAAGGCTTATCCCGATCCGCTACGGAAATGAAAACTGTTCCTTCCAGAGGGAGCGAAGGCTGCACTGCTTCCTGAGCCTTAAAATAAGCCAGCCCAAAACTCTTAGCCATTCCTAAAACCTCACCCGTAGACCGCATTTCTGGACCCAGCAGAGGATCAACTTCCGGGAACATTGAGAAAGGTATAACAGCTTCTTTGACTCCAAAATGAGGAATCTTACGCACTTTCAGATTTAAATCAGAAAGCTTTGCTCCCAACATCAACTTTGTTGCCAAGCGAGCCATCTGCACACTACAAACCTTCGAAACTAACGGCACGGTCCGAGATGCACGAGGATTAGCCTCAATTACATAGACTATATCATTAGCAATCGCATACTGAATATTCATCACTCCTTTGACATGCAGAGAAGAACCTATGCGAACTGAATACTCTTTAATAGTATTAATATGTTTTTCTGGCAATGAGACCGGAGGAATAGCACATGCTGAATCTCCAGAATGAATTCCCGCCAACTCTATATGCTCCATCACAGCCGGGACAAAAGCATCCGTCCCATCTGCCAAAGCATCAGCTTCAGCCTCAATAGCATTCTCCAGGAATCGATCAATCAGGATAGGACGATCTGGAGTTACTCCCACTGCATTCTTCACATATTGTTTTAATGAATCCTCATCATAAACAACCTCCATTCCTCTTCCTCCCAACACATAGCTGGGACGCAACATAAGCGGATAACCAATCTTTTTAGCCACATCCATAGCTTCTTCCAGATTGCTAGCCATCCCTGAAGCTGGCATTGGAATTCCCAGTCTATCCATCATCTTGCGGAAACGATCCCGATCCTCGGCCAAATCAATCATATCAGGAGATGTTCCAAGGATTTTAACTCCAGCCGCTGCCAATTGGTTAGCAATATTCAAGGGAGTCTGACCTCCAAATTGAACAATAACGCCCTCGGGTTTTTCCGAGTTATAAATGCTCAACACATCCTCAAGTGTCAGAGGCTCAAAATAAAGTTTATCGGAAGTATCATAATCAGTTGAAACCGTCTCTGGATTGCAATTGATCATAATGGTTTCATAACCCATTTCGCGCAACGCAAAAGCGGCATGAACGCAACAATAATCAAATTCAATTCCCTGCCCAATACGGTTCGGGCCCCCCCCTAAAACCATAATTTTCTTACGGGAGCTGATCTCAACTTCACTCTTATCTGAATTATAGGTAGAATAATAGTAAGCAGCGTGCTCCACACCGCTAACATTAACCTTGTGCCAAACTTCTACAACCCCAAGTGCAATACGGCGATTGCGAATCTGTTCCTCTTCCAAGCCCAAGATCTTAGCCAAATATTTATCAGCAAAACCATCCTTTTTGGCCTTAATCAACATTTCATCGGGAGGCAAAGCACCTTTGTACTTTAACAGTTCCTCCTCTAAATCAACCAATTCCTTCATCTGGTTGATAAACCAATTCTTAATCTTCGTTAAATTATGAAGAGTCTCTACTGAAGCTCCTTTACGCAAAGCCTCATACATTATCCATTGGCGTTCACTGGAAGGATATGTCAATTTAGCCAATAATTCATCAAGAGAAAGCTGATTGTAATTTTTAGCAAATCCGAGACCATAACGCCCATTTTCTAAAGAACGAATCGCTTTTTGAAAAGCCTCTTTATAATTCTTGCCAATGCTCATTACCTCGCCTACAGCTTTCATTTGTGTACCGAGTTTATCCTCTGCCCCCCTAAACTTTTCAAAAGCCCAACGAGCAAATTTTACAACGACGTAATCCCCATAGGGCACATATTTGTCCAAAGTACCATCTCTCCAATAAGGTATATCCGAAAGTGTTAAACCTCCAGCTAACTTAGCAGAAACCAATGCGATAGGGAATCCTGTCGCCTTGGAAGCCAATGCTGAAGAACGAGAAGTCCGAGGATTAATCTCAATAATTACCACGCGATCACTAACCGGATCATGCGCAAACTGTACATTGGTTCCTCCAATAACCTTGATCTCTTCTACAATCTTATAAGCATATTCCTGCAATCGTTTTTGTAGTTTCGGATCAATTGTCATCATCGGTGCAGTACAAAAACTATCACCCGTATGAACCCCCATCGGATCTACATTCTCAATATAACAAACTGTAATCATGGCTCCCGTAGCATCTCGAACCACTTCCAGTTCCAATTCCTCCCATCCCAAAACAGATTCTTCAACTAAGATTTCATGAATAATCGAAGCTGCTAAACCTCTGCTAGCTACCATGCGGAGTTCTTCCACATTATAAACCAAACCACCACCAGTTCCTCCCATGGTATATGCTGGACGAATTACAACAGGATAACCAAGCTCTGCGGCAACCGCTTCTGCATCTTCCAGATTATGAACAGCCTTACTGCGAGGCATATCTATTCCCAAACGTTGCATCGTCTGCTTGAAAATAGTACGATCCTCCCCTTTTTCAATAGCATCAGCTTCTACACCAATAATCTTGACTCCATATTTTTCCAGAACTCCATTCTTAAAAAGCAAAGAACTGAGATTGAGACCTGTTTGTCCTCCAAGATTCGGCAACAAGGCATTAGGACGCTCTTTTTCAATAATTCTGGTTAATGAGGCTTCGTTCAAGGGCTCAATATAAGTTACATCCGCCATCGTCGGATCTGTCATAATCGTGGCAGGATTTGAATTCACCAACACGATCTGATAACCTAAATTGCGGAGAGCCTTACAAGCCTGAGTGCCCGAGTAGTCAAACTCACACGCCTGTCCAATAACAATAGGACCGGAACCAATGATGAGTACTTTCTTGATGTCGTTATTCTTTGGCATGATAATTTCTTTCGACTTGGGAATCGGCAGGAAATCAGCGGAAAGCTGCACTTTCTACACGCCTACCGCATGCCCCAAATCCCGAGTTCGTACTATGGCACAATTCCCACTTTGCGTCCAGTGAGAACATAATAAAATTAAAAATAATTTTAAAAATTAGACTTTCTAATTTTGTTAGATTCTTTTTTCTTTTATCCAAAATAATCTTGTTTATTTTGATTTTGATTCACCGTTCTTGTACTCAATCTCTCTATTTAAATGATACATTCTATATCATAATTTATAGTAAAAATTTTTTCTTGAATATATAATAAATCAAAAATCAATATGACATCTTATTGAAAACGATATACAAAATTTCCTAATTCGATGAATAAAAGATTGTAAAACTTAAACCTATAACCTAGATCTAAAACAACTCTCCTCCTAATTAATTTACATGTTTTAATGACTAAAACATCTGCTCTAAATACAAATCTGAAGTAATTCTTAAGTTTTCTCTTGTTTATTATTAATTCTGTACATATAATAGCATAATTAAAGTGTTCTTTTTTGAGTTATGAAACAAACACGCAGAAATTTTTTGGTAACTTCACTTGCTGGAGCGGCTGCTTTTGCTTTGCCTACAGCAACCAACGCAGAAACAAAAGGAGCTACAAAGCTCCTTTCTCCAAGGAGTTCTACTTCTTCTGCTCAAGTTAAATTAGCCGTTTCCAGCTATTCCTATTGGCACTTTGCGGATATCAAATATCCCCTTCAAAAAGTAATAACAAAAGCTGGAGAAATGGGAATTGACGTAGAGGTTCTTCATCGGCAAATGGAAAGCGAAGAAAAATCATATCTAAACGAACTTAAGCGCCATGCTTTTCTATGCGGAGTAGATCTTTGCTGTTTATCTATACATCAGGGATTTGTCTATCCTGATAAAGATATTCTCAAAAAGAATATTGACCACACAATACATTGCATCGAACTGGCATACGAAATGGGAATTCCTTCTATTCGTCTGAACAGTGGTCGTTGGAATACAATTAAATCTTTTGATGACTTAATGGCTGCCCGCGGAGAAGAACCCCCTATTGAAGGATATACACTAGATGATGCTTTTGAAATGTGTATCGACAGCATCAGCAAATGTATTCCAAAAGCTAAAGAATGCGGAATCATACTCAATCTTGAAAACCATTGGGGATTGACCTCTAATCCAGAAGGAGTCATTCGCATTGTTGATGCTATTAATTCTCCCTGGCTAGGAATGATGTGCGATACTGGCAATTTCTTAGAGGATCCTTACGATAAAATAGCAAAACTCGCCCCTCGTATAGGATATATGCATGCAAAAACATATTATGGTGGAGGAGAATGGTACACCTTGAATTTGGACTACAAAAGGATCGCTCACATCGTAGCCGAAGCTGGTTATAGTGGCTATATCGGTTTGGAATTTGAAGGAAAAGAAAACCCTGAAACTGCTGTACCTAAGAGTATTAATATGCTTCGAAAAGCCTTTAAACTTTAATTTTAAATAAAGAAAATATGAATAGACGCCAATTTATTACTAGCGGAGTGATGGCATCCGCTACTTTCCTCGGAGGATTTTCTGCAATAGCGCAAGGAACCCTTGGAGACTGGAATCTGAAAAACACTCATGCTGGACGCATTCCTCGAGGTACTGGTCGTCCTCCTGCGATTATTCGCAAAGCTATTTCCTTGGGAATGATTCAAGATGGGACTTCTGTTCTAGATAAATACCTTATTGCCAAAGATTGTGGAATACAAGGTTTGGAACTTAACGCCCCGGTCTCAGACGATACTCTTAAAGAATATATCCAAGCTCGTAATAAAGCTGAAATACCTACTGCAGGCATTATGTTCGCCGGCAATTGGTCACAAAATTTAGGGGATCCCGATCCTGAAAAACGGAAGATTGCCATAGAATCCGTAACTACAGCACTTCAACAAGCTAAAGAATTAGGAGCTCCTCACGTATTGGTTGTTCCTGGAGTAGTCAATGCAAATGTAGATTATGAGTCTGTCTGGAAATACTCTTTAGAATCACTTTTCAGACTTTTACCTGCTGTAGAAGAGACGCGGGTTAAAATCGGCATTGAAAATGTTTGGAACAATTTTCTGCTTAGCCCCATAGAAATGGCTCAATATGTTGATCAAGTAAACAATCCTAGAGTCGGTTGTCTTTTTGATATCGGTAATATTCTTCGTTACGGCTGGCCAGAACATTGGATTCGCACTCTCAATCATCGCATTGTCAATCTTCACATCAAAGGATTCAATACCAGTCTAGCTGATAGTAAAGGCAAATGGGCTGGTTTTGGAGTTGAAATGCAAGACGAAGGAGACTTTTCCTGGGAACCTATTGCTAAGGCTTTGGTTGATATCAGTTTCCGCGGTTATCTGATTGCTGAAGTAGGAGGCGGAAAGAAAGAACGTATTCAAGACATTTCTAACCGTCTCCAGAAAATGGTTGATTTAGTTCAAAAAACTACTGACGAAAAAAATAATCAAGTCTGAAAACATCTAATTTCTCCATAAGTTATAGAAAATAAAATTTTGTCCTCCATAAAAGGAGGGCAAAATTTTATCTAATACATTTTTGAATTTCGCATTCTATGTTTAATCTCTCATCAACATCAGCTTTTAGCACTAAAACAGAACTTTATGAATTCCTTCTAAAGCAAACTCAAGCACTCATCGGAAATGAACATGATTTCATAGCTAACACTGCTAATCTAGCCTCTCTACTCTGGTATAGCCTCCCACAAATCAATTGGGTCGGTTTTTATCGTCTTAAACCTGAAGGTCTTGTCCTTGGGCCTTTTCAAGGGAAACCTGCTTGCATTAGAATCCCATTAGGCAGAGGCGTTTGCGGGACAGCAATTCAACAAAAAAGATCTTTGCTCATTCCTAATGTTCATAAATTTCCAGGACATATCACTTGTGACTCTGAAAGTCTTTCTGAGATTGTTCTTCCCCTTCATGTTTGTGATGACCTTTTTTTAGGTGTTCTAGATATCGACAGTCCAATAGAAAATCGTTTTGATGAATTCGACCTTCAAGGCCTTGAAAAAATCATCAAACTGCTTACTTCTCCACTTAAAAAACTCATGAGCAATCCATAATCAACTATCTTTTTTGATACAAAGGAATTGCTAAATTTAATTTTTTCTAAAACTACTTTGACAAAAAGATTATAGTAATACACATAATATTAAGTTGTTCAATGCCAAATTATTAAAATTGAAAATTTATGAAAAAAATATTTTTAATCTCTACACTATTAGCTCTCACCTCTGCAAGGATACTAGCCCAACAGAGTCTGATGCCAGATCGCAACACTATCATTTCTCCTGAAATTCATGATGATCATAGCGTAACATTCAGACTTTTTGCACCTCAAGCCAAAGAAGTAAGACTTGTCAGTGACTGTTTACCTGAAGGAAAAAATTTTGAAGATTTGCAAAAAGATGAATCTGGCCTTTGGAGCTGTACAGTCAATAAACTAAATCCTGAATTATATGGTTATACTTTTTCAGTTGACGGAGTTAAAGTAATAGATCCCAATAACGTCTATTTTATCCGAGATGTAGCAAACGTATTTAATATATTTCTCATTGATGGAGAACGTGCTGACCTCTATAAAGTCAACGACATACCTCACGGCTCTCTCACCAAAATCTGGTATCAAAGTCCAACTTTAAATAAAGAGCGCAGAATGACTATATATACTCCTCCTGGTTATGAGTCAAGCAAGCAAAACTATCCTGTTCTCTATCTTCTTCATGGAATGGGAGGAGATGAAAACGCTTGGACTGAATTGGGACGTGCTAGCCAGATTCTCGATAATTTAATTGCACGAGGCGCAGCTAAACCAATGATTGTTGTTATGCCTAACGGTCATGTTATTATTGATGCCGCCCCTGGGGAAACAGCTGACGGCTTTTACAAACCAAACACTTTTAGACTCCGAGGCGGCTTTGCCGGCGAAATGGAAAAATCTTTTCCCGATATCATTCAATTTGTAGAAAAAAACTATCGGGTTAAAGCAGATAAAGCCCACCGTGCGATTGCCGGGCTTTCGATGGGAGGATTACATTCTATTGCAATTTCTGCCAACTATCCAAACACTTTTGATTATATCGGCCTTTTTTCCGCAGCAACCCCTCAAGAAAATGAAAAAATAGAAGTATACCATAATCTGGATCAAAAATTTAAACTACAGAAAGAAAACGGATATCAACTCTACTGGATTGGAATGGGCAAAACAGATTTTCTCTATCAAAATGGGACTTTATTCCGTAATAAACTCGATGAGATAGATATGAAATATACTTATTATGAAAGTCAAGGTGGACATACTTGGCGCAATTGGCGAATTTATCTTTCAGAATTTGCTCCTTTACTTTTCAAAGAAAAAGAATCTGAAAAATAGTCTCGCTTTTTCTCTTAGGCCCCCTTCTCTACACGACAAGGGGGCTAATACTTTAAAAATCCTCTTTTCAAGCATCTTTGCAACAGAAATCCTTTTTTTATTTCTCCATAGAAAATTTATAAATATCATCCCTCAAAAACGATCTCAAATGGTTTGACATTTTTTAAAATTAAAAAAGGCCTCTTTCCTAAATCAGGATAAGTTTTGAAAAAAAATCCTAAACTCGATATGATGTCAGGCCTGATGTTTGAGCTCATCAAGACAGACCCTACTTGTAAGGCGCGACGCGGCAGACTAAAGACTGCTCATGGAACAATCGAAACTCCCGTTTTTATGCCTGTCGGCACTCAAGCCAGTGTTAAGGCACTCGATAATCGAGAATTGCTAGAAATGCACACCCAAATCATCCTAGGCAATACCTATCATTTGAGTATAAGGCCTGGAATGGAAATCATTGAATCAGCAGGAGGGCTCCATTCTTTTATGAATTGGAAACTGCCCATTCTAACAGACAGTGGCGGTTTCCAGGTTTTCAGTCTCGCAAAAATCCGCAAAATTAAATCTCATGGAGTAGAATTTCGTTCTCACTTAGATGGTTCTCCTCTCTTCTTAGGGCCTAAGGAATCTATGGAAATCCAACGTAAACTCGGTTCCGATATCGCTATGGCTTTTGACGAATGCCCTGCTCACGACTCCACTCCGCGAGAACTCCAATCTGCTATTGACCGCACGCTCCGCTGGGCTAAGGAATGTCGTTTACAACCTCGTGCTGAAGGGCAACTGATCTTTGGTATTTGCCAAGGAGGAATCCATTCTCGGCTTCGTGAACGCTGTGCGAAAGAGATTGTAGCTCTTGATTTTGATGGATATGCCATTGGCGGAGTCAGCGTCGGTGAACCTGAACCAGAAATGATGCTTGCAGTAGAACTGGCTGAACCTTTTCTCCCAACAGATAAACCTCGTTATGCAATGGGATTGGGAACTCCTGCTCAAATGGTTGAATTAATCGCACGCGGAGTCGATATGTTCGATTGTGTTCTTCCCACTCGAGTTGCACGCAATGGTACTGCTTTTACTCGCAAAGGAACTATTAATATTAAAGCTGGATATGTTAAATCAGATTTTGGGCCTATTGAAGAAAATTGTACATGCTTTGCTTGTCAAAACCATACTCGAGCTTATATCCGACATCTGCTAAATGTGAATGAAATTCTGGGACTGCGCTTAATGAGTATTCATAATTCCCATTTTTATTTGCAACTAATGAGTGAAATTCGTACACATCTTGATAATGGTACTTTTTCAGAATTCCGTCGCGAATTTATCGCTAACTATGTGCCCTCAGCTCGCATTCGTGCTATGAAAGGATTAGAACGTTAGCTTTCAAAATAACAATTAGCTTAGAATTTCGTGCAAAAACCGACAGTTCCTTCTCCTGAATCTATTCCACTTACACGCCATTCTGGTCATAAACTCATCCAACTTGCCAACGGGCAATGGAGTCTTCACTGCACAGAAGTTTCAGAAACTTATCATCCTGTTATTGGACCAGAATCCGAAGCTGAACAACTCTATGCTGGACAAATTCATATAGAAAGGATGAATTCTCTTTCAGAATTTGTTGTCTGGGATATAGGGTTAGGTGGAGCAGCCAATGCCCTTTCTGTTATTAATGCAGCCTCTAATTACACAGGGAAGCTTCAACTCTATAGTTTTGAACACAACCTGGAACCTCTAATTCTAGCACTTGAAAATAGTGATAAACTTCCTTATATTCAACCCTTTATTCAGATTATTCATAAACTTCTTTCTCATCGTCTACTAGAATTTCAATACGGTTCCGCTCATATCAAGTGGCAAATCATTTATGGAGATTTTCCTGAATGGCTCAATCGTTATACCTCTCACTCTACTGAGGAGTCTTTTGCTGTTCCTCCTCCTGCAGCTATCTTTTATGATGCGTTTTCCCCTAAGAAAAATCCAGATATGTACACTCTGGATATTTTCAAAAAACTGAGGGTAGCCTTAGATGACAACATTCCATGTCTGTTGGCTAGTTATTCTAGAGCTACCCTTTTGCGAACTACTCTTCTTCTAGCTGGATTTTATGTTGGTAGAGGCGCTGCAACCGGTGAAAAAGAAGAAACCACAGTTGCTTCTAACTCCCTTGCACTACTCAAAAATCCTCTTCCCATCTCTTGGTTGGAAAGAGTACGTCGCTCAACTAGTGCTGAACCCCTTTATTCTCCTATCTATCTTCAGGAGCCCCTTAGCCAAAAACATTGGGAAAAACTCTTACTCGCTCCCCAATTCCAGGCTAATATTTCTCTTTTTGATAAAGAAAACAAAGAGAGAAAATACTGATTAGAATACATCTATTCTTATATTTTCTCTCTTTCGCAAAAATCTTTATTTATTATTTCTCTGTTTTAAATCTTGAAATACCTTGCGGATAGCATCAAATAGAATCGCAGCTGTCATGCATAAAATACAAATCAAGACGGCTGAAACAAGATAATTCGGCTTCTCTGCAATCATTCCTCTATAAACCTGATCAATCATTGCAGAAATTGTGATTATAAACATTACTATCATTGGCACACTAATAAAAAGAGTAGGTTTACCCATCTGACGTTTCCACAAGTAAACGAAAAATGCTGCAAATGCAGCTAATAACTGATTAGTTGCACCAAATGCTGGCCAAATCGCCTGCCAAAAAGGCTGATCACTCGTATTACAAAAAATAGCTAATGCAGGAATCAACACAACAATAATAGATGAGAACACCCTCACTCTAAGATTATTAGATAAGCCAAAGATCTCTTGAAAAACAAACCGAGTTAAACGCGTGCCTGCATCCAAAGTTGTCAACAAAAATGTGCTTACAGCTAATAATGCAAAGGCACTCACAAATGTGGGATTCAACCCCAAAACGGAGATAAAATTCCCAATTCCTTCAGCAAAAACAATTGTTGGAGCCACTCCTGGATTTTTTGCGCATACCATAACTGTACTCAACGCAAGCACACCAAGTATCCCCTCCAAAAGCATTGCCCCATATCCAACCGGTCTAGCATCAGCCATCTTATCTAATTGCTTGGATGTAGTTCCTGTAGCTACCAGTGAATGGAATCCACTGATTGCACCGCAAGCAATTGTCACAAATAGTACGGGGAAAAGCGGCCCTAATTCCGGACTATTGAAACCAAGAAAAATTGGGTACTGAATAGAAATATCTCCTATAAAGCCTGAAAAGAGAATTCCAATAAAACCTATCAGAAGACAAGCATACAACAAAAAGGCCGAAAGATAATCGCGAGGCTGCAATAAAATCCATACCGGTAAAATTGATGCAAACGCACAATAAATCAACAATACTGAAATCCAAAGAATATGGGGATTAAAACCCAATTTAGAAACTAATTCCGGCGTCAAAGGAATATAGCTTGAAACCCAGATTGATATAAAAATCAGCGGCACAAAAATCCAAGAAAGTTTTCCGGCCGAAACTTTAAAGTGACGCAGGATATAACCAAAACCAACTGCAAGAAAAATATAGATAAGCGAAGATGTTGCCACCATTCCTCCTTGTAGAGAACTTTCTTTTGTTGGAGGAACAAAAGTTGAAGCCGTCAAGTCAACAAATACTGACAAGACATAAATCATAACTACAAATAGAAACCAAAGAAATACCTTGTAAGCAAAACCTCCTAAGAAATGCTTCGCAATTTCTCCCAGTGACTTACCTTTATTGCGAACACTAGCAATAAGACAAGAAAAATCATGAGGAGCTCCCAATAATATACATCCTACTAAGATCCAAAGAAGTGCGGGCCCCCAACCAAAAGCCAGTCCAGCTACAATAGGTCCTACAATTGGCCCACTTCCGGCAATCGCACTAAAATGATGTCCAAATAAAACCATCCTGGGTGCCGGATCATAATCAACCCCATCTCGCATAGTATGTGCAGGGGTTTGCTCTGACATATCTATTCTCAAAGCTTTCTCTAAGTATCTCGCATAAAAAAGATACCCTAATACAAAAAGAAAAGCTGATATTAATATGATACCTAATATCATAATGTTATCTATTTTATGATATTAGGTTTTTTAAACAAGTTTTTTTATTTTTAACAGCAAGCACCTTATATCAGATTCTTAAAACATTACTCTTTAAAAGAAAAAAGGAGCGGCAAACTAAATCTTATCCGCTCCGTTTCTACTTTTATAAAAATAGCTTTAGCTTTCTATCGTAGAAAATGTTTTCTTAGAAAGAAATCGCCTTTAAATTAGCTATTTTTCAGGCAAAATTTCTGAATGTGTAATCTTAAAACTGTAAGCATACTGGCATGGAACTTGATCCACATTAAGTACTGGCATCTTGATCATCAGTGTCTCTCCATCAACAGTATAATCAAGTTTTTCTTCTCTTCCCAACAAAGTAACCTCCGTCTCAGGAGAAACCTTAATCAACTTAATAGTTAAAGTGTCTCCAGGCCACCCAGCTGTGATGGCAAAATTTGTATCCCCTTTACGGGTAAAGAAACACTTTTTACGGGCATTTTCCCCAACAGGTTTCTGGCCGATTTGATCCAGAATACTGTCTTTGATCATATACTGTCCCCTTTTCTGCTCTGGGCGAACACCTTCAGTCCATTCTGTAGTACGTGCCGCACAACGAGTTTCATAAATAGCTTCTCCATTAACTTTAAGCCAATCTCCTATATCCAGCAGTTTCTGTTGCATAATAGGAGGAATCAAACCATCTTCATCTGGCCCAATATCCAGAAGTAAATTACCTCCCCGACTTACAGTATCAGCTAACGAAATAATAAAGTAACGGCTACTTTTGTACTCTTCTGCAGTTTCTCGACGGCTATATCCATAAGAATTACCCATTCCACGGCTTTCCTCCCAAGCGTGATCACCATTCTGCATTCCTGCTGCATATTCAGTTGTATAATATCCTCCATTTTTATGCCGACATTCATTCCCCCATCTATCATTAACAATTACTTCCTCTTTGCAAGGAGATTCATTATAAAGCCACGCCAATAATTCCTCACTCTTCCAATCACGAGAATGCATATCCCACTCTCCATCGGAAAAAATCAAATCCGGGCTATACCGGGTAACTACATCTTTAAACTGAGGAAAGAGATGATGTTGCACATACTCTTTACGATCTTTAAGCCATATCGGATTATACCATTCATAGAGAGAATAATAAAATCCGAATTTTAAATCTCGCTTACGACACTCATTTGCCAGTTCTCCTAACAAATCCCTTTCAGGCCCCACATCCACGCTATTCCAAGCCCTACCCCAGGCTTTATTTGCCTCTGCACTTGGCCAAATTGCATATCCATCATGATGTTTGGATGTTGGAACTACATACTTTGCACCCGATTTAACAAATAAATCCGCCCAGAATGCAGGATCATAATGTTTAGCTTTAAACATCGGAGCAAAATCAAAATAATCAAAATCGCCTCCAAAATTCTCGACATGATATCTCCACCATGGATTACGAGGATTTCTATCATGCATACGATTCCAATACCATTCTGAATACTCGCCTCGAGGGCTCCAACCCGGTACTGCATAAACACCCCAATGAATGAAAATACCAAATTTAGCATCTAAAAACCACGTTGGAGTAGGCCTGCTATTAAGTGAATTCCAATTAGCTTCATATTTTTTAGGCTCAGATATATTGTCAGACTCCCCAATCACTTCTGCTGAGGAAAAACACAACATTCCTGCACCAATTAATACAGCACAGATAGATTCTCTTAGTTTCATAAGCTCTTTTTATTTTCTATTTCTGAATTTTCCAAGAAGGAAAAACTTCCATATGAACACGTCATATTATAGTTTTATAAAAAATTTTTCAACTCTACATTATTTGAAAAAACAAAAACTTATTCCACTTTCTTAATTTATATATATCAATTAACAAAAATCTTAAATTTCCTCCTTTTCTTCCCTCTTCTAACAAAAAAAAGATAATGATATTTCCTTTTCAAATCTCTTATAAATGGATTGCATTGCCCTTCTTCTTGCGCTAGTCTGACAGAGCAATGTCCTGTGTAGGAGAACAATTAAGGACCGCACGAGAAAAAAGCGGGCTCACTATTCAACAAGTTGCAGAGAGCTTAAAACTAAAGCAAGATCAGATTATCGGGCTGGAAATGGGAGATTATACAGTATTCCCTGCGCCAGTTTATGCTTTTGGATCTATGCGAAGCTATGCAACTCTTCTAAAATTAGATCCCGCACCCTTAGCAGCAGCAATGAAAAAGGAAATGGCGGGAAACTCATCTATATCAGCTGCTCCCTCAGCTCCTTCTATTCCCGAGATAATATCTTCTTCTACAGAGAATAATGGTGATTTTTCCCCTAACCAAAGCTCAAAACTCACATGGCGTTTGACACTTGTTTGGAAAGTTGTTTTACCTCTGGGGCTTTTTCTGTTACTTATGATCGGCGGAATCTGGGCCTATAATCTCTGGCGCAGTTATGAAGGCAGAGATCCTCTTATCACTCTTGGTCCAGGCTATTATGAAGGTAGCACTCAATATGAACAAGAAATGCCCGAAACACTTCCTTTACCACCTATAAATTAAAAAGACCTCTCGGATCTACCTTTAAGGAGTATTGTGAACAACCGAGATCTTTTCTCATTTACTGCAAATCTCCCCTTACTTCGGCAAATCATTGATTTACCACCTGGATCAGTCCTTCCATTGGATGGCATTTGCTCTCATTCAGTTCCTTTTTTAGTAACAATGCTTCGCCACCTGAATAATAACTCTTTTGCAATTGTAACAGGTGGGACCCGCTCACAAGAACTTTTTCAACAAGATATCCTAGCTTGGACTCACCTTTTATCAGAAAATTCTTTCTATCGAGAACCTTTTTATTTTCCCTCTTGGGATATTTTGCCACAAGAAGACCGACTTCCTCTTTCCGAAACACTTGGAGAACGTCTACAAACCTTTCAACAGCTTATCCAGAATTCTCAAGGTTGCTGTTTAGTAACTCAGGTAGACTCTATTCTTCAAAAGACATTTTCTCCTAAGGAGTTCGTTTCCCGTCAACGATTAGTACAAAAAGGTCAAGAAGCAGATCCGGAAGAATTAAGACAACATCTGAACGCGCAAGGATATGACTGGGTAGCTAAAGTATCACAAAAAGGAGAAGCTGCTATTCGAGGTGGGATCATGGATATTTATCCGCTTTCTGCTGAACACCCTATTCGAATTGAATTCTTTGGGTCTGTAATTGAATCAATACGTGAATTTGATCCTAATACTCAACTCTCATTGAATAAAATTGAATCTGCACTTATTCCACCCGCTGGGGAAATAGGAATCCTTCGTAAAAAACTGGAAGAACTCACATCAAAATATCCACCCGAAATTTCGGCTAAACACTTTGACCTTTTTGCCTCCTGTATAATAGAACTTCTTCCTTCGGAATCATTTCTTGTCATTTCCGAGCCGGAAAAAGTGCAAGAAGCATTAAATCTCTTCCGAACTCAAGTCCGCTGGAGTCCTTTAATCCAAGAATGGGAATTCTTAATTGATGACTTTCTTTCCCGTGGAGGGAAAATTATATTGGCAGGAGATTGTGATTGTTTAGATTTTCGCAATTTAGTAGGTGAACACCGTCCTTTACAAAAGAGACTAGAACTTCGTGTTGAACCTTTGGAACTCTACTGTCCCTATCCCAGCGAATCCACTCTAGAAATGATTGAACAGCAGCGTCGAAGACTTTTTGATCAGATACAAGCATGGAGAAGAGAAGGATTCCAATGCTATATTAGTTATTCAAATGATGGTGAATATACCCGAATTCGTGAACTATGGGATGAAATAATCTTAGGTCATCAACCCCCAAATTTAATTCGCGCAGCACTCTCGCGCGGTGTTATCTTTCCAGATGCACATTTCGTTTTAATCACAGACAATGAAGTTTTCTGTCGTCGAAAATTTCAGCGTTCTCGCAGATTAAAAAATACTCAGACTCGAGCCAGCCGTTCACAGCTGGAGATTGATTTTGACCATATTGAAACAGGAGACTTAGTCGTCCATATTCAGCATGGAATTGCCAAATATCTAGGAATAGGCAGAATACCAACAGGACCCAAAAATCGTTTTAATGAAAAAAACAATATCACAGATTCTCCCGAATGCCTTATCTTAGAATTCGCACCCGATGATCCTTTTGAATCTCCCCCCAAACTCTATGTTCCCGTTACAGAATCTCATCTTGTAAGTAAATATATAGGCGTCGGACATGCCCATCCGCCACTTAGTCGCTTGGGAGGCAAACGATGGAACCAAGTCAAAGCTCAAGCCGAAAAAGCAGTTCAAGATGTAGCCAGTGATCTCTTGCGAATTCAAGCCTTGAGAAAATCAGAAAAAGGTTTTGCCTATCCTCCTGATACAGATTGGCAACACACTTTTGAGAACGCATTTGAATACGAAGAAACTCCCGACCAAATTCGTGCTATTGAGGAAACTAAACGCGACATGGAAAGCGAAAAACCAATGGACCGACTTGTTTGCGGGGACGTTGGTTTTGGAAAAACAGAGGTCGCTATTCGAGCAGCATTCAAAGCTGTCATGGCTGGTAAACAAGTTGCTCTTCTGGCCCCTACCACCGTGCTAGTTCAACAGCACTATAATAGCTTCTGTGAAAGAATGGCGGGTTATCCATTTCGAATTGAAACGCTCTCTCGCTTTAAGACCAAACAAGCACAAAACAAAATCCTTGCTAAAGTTGCCGCTGGTGATATTGACATCATTATCGGTACACACCGTTTAGTTCAAAATGATATTCGGTTTAAAGACCTTGGACTCTTTATCATCGATGAAGAACAGAGATTTGGTGTTAAACAAAAAGAAAAAATTAAACAACTCAAGGTTCTGACTGACGTACTTACTTTATCTGCCACTCCGATTCCTCGGACTCTCTATATGGCATTAGCAGGAATCAAATCAATGAGCTCTATTGAAACTCCTCCTCAAGAAAGACTTCCCGTTAAAACGATTATTTGTCAATTTGATGAAGAGATTATTCGAGATGCCATACAACGAGAGCTCAATCGACAAGGCCAAGTCTTTTTTCTACACAATCGAGTTAGCACTATTGATGCTATGGAAATGAAGCTCAAACAACTGATGCCTCATGCTCGAATTGCAGTCGGACACGGCCAAATGCAGCCTGAAGAACTTGAAAAAATTATGTCACACTTTGTTAATGGAGAAGTAGATATCCTCCTCTCCACTACAATCATAGAAAGTGGTATCGATATTCCAAACGCAAATACGATCATTATTGATCGTGCAGATCGCTTTGGACTAAGTGAACTCTATCAGCTTAGAGGACGAGTAGGACGTTACCGGAATCAAGCTTTTGCCTATCTTCTTATTCCTCGGCATGCAGCCCTCTTGGCAGATGCACGCAAACGCATCAGTGCAATTAAACAATACTCCCGTCTCGGCTCCGGCTTTAAAATTGCTATGCGAGATCTAGAAATTCGTGGAGCAGGCAATATTTTAGGTTCAGAACAAAGTGGACATATCAGTGCCATCGGCTTTGATCTTTATTGTCGTCTTCTCAAACGCTCCATATCCAATCTCAAAGGAGAAAAGGCAAAAACTCACACTGAAACTCGGATCATGCTCGATTTTCTTACTCAACTTCCTCTAGAACCTGCATCCACCCCTGAAGACACAAGTAATGACTTGATTCCCCTCTCCTACATTAATGATCCTATTCAGCGATTGGAAATTTATCGTCGTTTAGCACAAGCTTCTTGCCCCGACGAGATAGATTCTATCAATGAAGAATTGTTAGATCGTTTTGGTAAAATGCCACTCAAGGTGCAATATCTGATCGATCTCTATCTTATTCGCGTGATAGCTTCTCTCAAACAAATCAATTCCATTGAAACTAACGATGAAAAAATTATTATTACTCGAGCTGGTCATCCTTTAATGATAAATAACTATTACCCTCGTTTTACCAAGAAAACACCTCGAGGCAGACTTAAAGAACTTCTCTATCTGATTAAAAGTCTTTCCTCTGAAACAACTTAAAATTATGTTAAATCTTACATCACTTAAAAATAAATGGATCGTCATTACTGGAGCTTCCAGTGGTTTTGGGCGCGCAGCTGCCATTGCTTTTGCTTCACGCGGAGCATGTCTTTTTCTTGGGGCTCGAAGAATAGACCTCCTCAACGAAACAGCACAATTAGCTCTTAAAACTGGAGCCACTGCTGCCATCGCATCTTCGTTAGATGTCAGTTCCACCTCTGATGTGGAACGCTTTGCCGATCGCCTTATGAAGTACACCTCTGATGTTCAAGTTCTCATTAACAATGCTGGTGGTGCATTAGGAGTCGACACTGTTTTAGAAGGCAAAGATTCTGATTGGGAAACAATGCTTCAAACTAATGTACTTGGTCTTCTACGAGTCAGTCGGCGCATCATTCCTATGATGCTCAATACCACTGGAGCCAATGTAATCAATGTGGGGTCTATCGCTGGACGCATTGCCTATGAAGGGGGAAGTGTCTATTGCGGAGCCAAAGCTGCTGAACTTCAAATCACCAAAGCACTTCGGTTAGAACTTTGTGGTACCCCTATACGTGTAACAAGTCTCGATCCTGGCATGGCAGAAACCAATTTCTCTGTCGTTCGATATAAAGGAAACCTTAATAAAGCTGCTGCTGTCTATCAAGGAGTGAAGCCTCTTTGTGCGGAAGATATTGCGGAAACCATGCTTTGGATTGCAGAGCGTCCACCTCATGTTTGCATAGATGAACTGGTAATTAAACCTGTTGCACAAGCTGCTCCTTACAAAGTTGCCCGCAACTTATAAACCAGAAATCAGAATCAGAGCTTCCCAAAAGAAAACTCAAACTCTTTTCTGAAGCTCTGAATCCGTTAGTTACTCATTTTTAAGCGCCATTTCTAAATTGTAAATCAACAAAATACAAAAATCCTCATTCCTTGTCATGGAAACAAGAATTCTTCTTATGATCCATCTCTGCCCCACAATGTTCACAATATGGCATAAGAGACTGTGTGATTTTTTCACAATGAGGACATTTATGGTAGAGCTCTGTTCCGCAGCTAGGACAAATATAAGGTTCGGTAAGCGGTTCGACAACATTCTGACTCCTCACAGAAGATAAACACCTCTCCGCACTCCTCCTATTCCAATATAAATATCGTAAAGCTCCGATTCGGATGGGATACTCACAAATTGGACAAAGAAATCTCTCATAAGCCTGCCGATACTGAAACTGCAAATAATTTGGTTTGGGTTTCGTAATTAATTTAATAAGATAATACATGAGTCCCAATATAATAATAATACAAGCACCCAGAGCTAAATATTTAAAATATTGACTGGGGAAATACCTGTGCGAAGCCAAACAGAGATGCAAAACTACAGAAATAAAAAATGCTAAATAAATTTGAAAAAAGGAGCTGTTCTTTTTCCGATATAATAGAAACGCTACGATTATGGTTAAAGGTATTAAAACCAGAAACTCCCAAAAAGCCAATTTCAACTTAAACGAATGGTTCAGCTTCTGTTTTTCCTCTGCTGTGGAATATTCTTTTGCAGCAATAATGCTATTTATTTCTCTTAATTCAGATTCCAATCTATCTCTGGATTCAACCAGCATTTTCAATTCATGGTTTATTTCTTGATACTTTTTCTGAGCCTCTATGAACTCATTCATTTTCTCATTTAATTCCTCTTTGCGAGAAGGATCATCTTTGAGTTCTTCAATTGTCTTTTGCAATCCGGCAGACGCTGAAGACTGCAAATCCATACTTTCACGGCGATTGTTCAGCTTCTCATTTAATGCATCGAGCTCTTTTTGGATATTAGTCTTTTTACCATAACTCTCTGAGAGACTCTTATATTCATAATCAGGAGGACGGATAGAACGAATATCATCAAGAACAAAACCCAATAACCAAAAAGAAAATATTGCTAAAACAATTGTTAATAAATAAAGACCTAAACGAATACCCCA
This sequence comes from uncultured Verrucomicrobiota bacterium, assembly GCA_944389455.1. Lineage (GTDB taxonomy): Bacteria > Verrucomicrobiota > Verrucomicrobiia > Limisphaerales > UBA1412 > UBA1412. The sequence goes on along the minus strand of CALXMK010000001.1, from coordinate 32,195 downwards.
TGTTCCTTTTTTCGCTCTGGCAACTTTTAAACGATCACTCATAACAAATTAACCTTTTCAAATCGTAAAATACAAATTAGTAGGGTACAAGAAAATTCAATTTAGTTCCCCTATTTTCTTTTAAATCTGATCCTATTTTAGAAAAAATATGGCTAAGCAAATACTCATCAACATATTCATCTTTATTTTATTTCCAATTGCTTGGTAATTTGTTATCATTAGCTCTGGTATGATGTCTAAGTCTAGGATTTTTAGAATATCTATGATAGCAGCTCTATTGGGAGCAAGTCTCTGCCTTTGTTCTGCACAATCAGCGGAAACGCAAGACAGCACTCAATCCACTGCAAATCAATCAGATACAGTTAATACAAACACTGTTCGAAAACCACTAACACGTGGACCTGCCTCTATGTATGCTCCGGTAGAAGTTGTTAAAGAGCGCGAGCATATACTGGATAACTTTTATTTAACCATGAAAGTCAAACCTTCTACAGGAGAATGGTCTATCCAGGAAAAACTATCCAATCCACGTGGTGGTGAAATCTGGCGTTCAGGTAAATCTGGCTTTGGCAATATCACTTATCAAATTGACGATAAAACATTTACGCAAGATCTAACCTCTTGTGAAGCAGCATTATATGACAAAGGAATGATGCTAACCTTCCGTCCTGTACCTAATATTGCCGACATGAATCTGATTATTCTGGCAATGCCATCCGGAAGTGAACCCTCATTAACTTTCACTATTCATCCTTCTAAACAGCTCAATATTAAAGCCATTACACTTTTTGAAAACGCTTTTCCAATCACCTCTGAAGATACTGAAGGAAGTATCATTATTCCTGTACGTGAGGGAATGCTCGTTCCAGCTGATTCTGGTAAAACCTTTACGCGAAATTTTGCCGATAGTGCTTATGAAGGATGCCATATTCGTTTATGGGGTATGATTAAAAATGAAACTGCCGCATTTCTAACTTGGGACGATCCTTATACTAATCTAAAAATTGACAGTCAAATTCAAGATGGAATTCAAACTCTAAGCACTTCTTTATCTCAACAGTCAAAACCTGCAGGCTTCTCTATCTATTTCTGTGGTCGTGGAGACTATAACACTATTGCAGATAGGTATTTACAGATGGTTGCAAAGAAAAAAGAAACCTATATTCCATGGTCTAAAAAGGCAGCAGAAAACCCTGCTCGTAAGGCTCTTTTTGGAGCTACAAACTTCAAACTCTGGAGTGTTCTCGACCGTAGAATGGACGAGCAAAGTCAAAAAGAAGTCTCCGTGAAAGTCAATTGGACTTTTGAGGAAGCTGGCAAAGTTGCTCAACATTTAAAGAATGATCTCAAAATGGACGATGTACTCTTCACCATGGGGGGATGGATTCACCGAGGGTATGACAATCAACATCCAGATATTCTTCCCGCTGCTCCCGAATGTGGTGGAAACTGGGGGTTGCTAAAAGCTGTGTGGGATATACAAAATGCTGGTTACACTGCATGTCTCCATGATAATTATCAAGATATGTACAAAGATGCTCCTAGCTGGGATGAAAAATATCTTTCTAAGAATTTAGATGGCTCAATCAAACCAGGAGGAATATGGGCAGGAGGACGTCCTTATCTGACTTGCTCTAAAGCTTCTTTAGAATTGGCATCTCGTCCTCAAAACTTATCTGAAGTTCTCAAAGTCAGTCAGGCTCGTTCTTACTTTATTGATACCACATATGCCGCTAACCTGATGGACTGCTATGACAAAAGCCATCCTATTGATTACTACGGAGACATTGAGTGGCGTTGCAGACTCAGTGACTACGCACGCAGTATTTTTGGTATTTTTGGCAGTGAAGATGGCCGAGAATGGGCAATCCCTCACGCAGACTTTTTTGAAGGAATTGCAGGAGTTGCTGGAAGTGACTTCCATACATTTAAAATTGAAGAACTGGGTGCTATAATGCTTCCTATATTTGAAATGGTTTATCATGACTGCATCGCAGCTTATGGTAAATATGGATATGATATTCATAAATCCGCTCCCTTTGTACTTCGCCACATTGCATTAGGTCGTCCAATGTATCATCATTCTGTACCACCTCATCTTTACTGGGAAACAGAACAAGCTCCAGCAGAAGACAATCCTGCTCCGGAAGCGATTTTTACTCGTTCCAAAGGAGGATGGATGGATGGCAAACATACCTTTGATGTCTTCGTAAAAAACACTCATGAGATTCTCTCTCCATACAGCAAAATTGCTGCAGAAATGAAGCTGACTCGATTCGACTATTTGACTCCTGATAAGCAAGTAACACGCAGTGTCTTCCAAGGAAATGGCAAAACAATTGTCGCTATTGTCAATTATGGAACAGAACCTTATCACTCTGTTTCTATTACTAGTCAGGATTACCGTTTACCTCAATATGGATTCCTCATTGAATCTGAAGAATTCATTGCTTTTAATGCATCCCTCTATAATGGGGTTGAATACGCTGAACCTGTTCTATTTACACTCCGCAGCCAAGATAAGCTCCCTATCTGGGAATCTGCTTCAGTAAAAGTCTATCACGGTTTCGGATCACCTAAATTAAGAATTAAAACTCAGGAATATATTGTGGAAACGGAAGCCGTTATCAGTACTATGCCCGACAAAAAAAATAAAGGGAAAAATACTGAGTCAAATGAGATTGTAACCCAATCCACCGAAGAGGATCCTTCTGCAGAAAAAGTGATTATCCCTGCTGCTCCAGCAGAACAACAAGATCCTACGAAGGCATAAGTGTTTAAACATCATTCCAACGATAGTCTGCCCGGTTCTTTAAAAAAAAGAGCCGGGCAGAATCGTTTATCTCGTTATGCTCACAATACTTTGCCCATTAGAAAGCATATCCCCAAAAACTCTCCTTTTTCCAGTCGCAATCAGTCATATAATTCCACCTCTCTTATTCCTCACTCTCAAACTCTTTTAGAAATTCCAGATATCTCCCTTCTTTCACCGAATGAACTTCCTTCTATTGAAGAAAACTCCAGACTTATTCTTTCTCCCTCTCGGAAAACTGTTATGGAATGGAGTTTGTTACTTACCAGCCAAGGAATTAGCTCAACTATTCTCTATCCCTATAGACGCCGATGGTTTCTTAAAGTAGCTGATAAAGATCATCAATCCGCACAACAACTGATTCGCATTTATACACATGAAAACCGTCATTTTCAGGGATACAGGAAACTTCATGCAGAAAAAGTCCTCTTTAACTGGGGAACTCTGTATTGGGCCTTACCAACGGGGTTAAGCTATTGGCTTAACTTCGTTAGCCATGAACGTCTCTCTGCTGCAGGAGCACTTTCTTCAATGCGTTTCCTTGAAGATGGAGAATGGTATCGGCTTATTACTGCTACCTTTCTCCATGCTGATATCGGTCATCTGGCTAGCAATCTTAGTATAGGATTCCCACTCATGGGACTTGCTATGGGACAATATGGAATAGGCTGGACACTTTTAGGAACACTGGCAGCTGGCATCATAGGAAATTTAATGAGTTTAGGGCTTCATAAAAATGAATTTATTGGCTTAGGAGCTTCAGGTGTTATTATGGGATCTTTAGGACTACTGGCTGTTCACCTCTTTCCCTTAATGGGGAACAATAATCTAGGAACTAGATTGGCAATTAATTCTCTTTCTGCAGCAGGATTTATTTTTATCTTAACAGGACTCTCCCCAGACCCACAAGTAGATATTCCTGCTCATTTTGGAGGATTTATAGGAGGTATTCTCGCCGGAATTATTCTAAACCGCTTACCATCTTCCTATCTTCACCATACCTTAACTAATGTTATACTAACTATCTTCTGGTTTACGCTCTGCTCCTGCTGTTGGTGGATTGCAATTGAAAAATAAAACTGATTATGATTATCCTAACATAAGATCATATGAGTTCTTTCATCCCTCTCCTACAGAAAAAACATTTATCTTTTTTAGAACATTGTTAAATTCTTACTAAAATTTGACCTTTTGAGTTTATTTCTGCGCTAAGTTTTGTTAAGCTTATGTTAGGTAGTTCAGTATTTGCTGACTCGCGTGCATTGTCTAGTTATGTTTTCGCTCAGGAAATTATTTAGCCGAGATGAGAAATTTTACGATTTGATAGAAGCTCTGGCTCAATCAAGTGCTTCCAGTGTAAAGGCCCTGGCAGCAACACTCTCTGATCCAACCAGTGTCAAATCAATCGATGAATTAATTCAAAAACGTCGCAAAAGCAAAGAAATAAATGATCAACTCTCTCATGAGTTATGTGTTTCCTTTGTAACACCTCTCGAGAGGGAAGATATTGAAGCTCTGGCCTCCTCTCTTAGTAAAATTAGTAAAACCTCTGAAAAATTTTCATCACAATTCTGGGTTTTTAAAAACACGATTGATCTTGAAGATTTCAAAAAACAGGCTGTATTAATGGATGAAGCCGCCGATGCACTCATGGGAATGATTAAACAACTCCGTCATAAACCAAATGTAGAAAGTGTACGAGTCTTAAATGAAAAGCTCCGCACATGTGAATCAGATTCTGATCGCATCATGCTAAATCTAGTTCAAAAAATGTATTGCGGAGAAAAAAATCAGCCTCTCTCTTTTATTCTTGCCAATAAGAGCTTACAGGAACTTTCTGAAAAACTAACAGAACGTCTCCGTGATGCTGGAAATGTTATTTTTAGAATTGTTCTTAAATATACTTAGATTGACAAAAAAATCATGACTCTTGTTTTATGTGTCATTTTGGTTGCGTTGGCTTTTGAATTTGTCAATGGTTTTCATGATACTGCTAATGCTATCGCAACATCAGTCTCTACACGTATTCTTACTCCTCGCCAAGCCATTATTATAGCCACGGTTTTTAATCTAATTGGAGCACTCTCTGGCCATGCTGTTGCAAAAACCATTGGACAAGGATTGGTTGATGTAAACTATATTACACAATCAACTATTATGTGTGGATTATTAGCCGGTATTATTTGGAATGTAATCACATGGTATGTCGGACTTCCATCTAGTTCCAGCCATGCTTTAATTGGCGGACTTTGTGGGGCCGCACTAGCAGCCTCTCATACTAATTGGAGTGTCATCCATTGGAGTCAAGAAATTGGCGGTAAAATGACCGGATTATGGCCCCAAGTTATTAAACCCCTTGTCCTAGCTCCAGGGGCTGGCCTCATCATTGGATTTATCCTCATGGGATTACTGCTCTTTTTATTCCGATCATTTCGTCCTGCCCCAGTTAATCGATTTTTTGGTAATCTGCAAATTCTAAGTGCAATGTGGGTCAGTTTCTCTCATGGAACAAATGACGCTCAAAAAACCATGGGAATTATTACTTTAAGTCTTTTTACAGCAACTTCAGCCGGTGTTTTTGCTACTTCCCCAGAATGGATTGGATTTTTAAAAATTGAAGAATTTGAAATTCCTAACTGGGTCACTTGGACCTGCGCAATAACCATGGCTGCTGGAACAGCTTGTGGTGGATGGAAAATCATTAAAACTATGGGATCAAAACTTGTTCGCATGACTCCCATTCATGGATTTGCAGCCCAAAGTACAGCTGCACTTGTCATTCAAATTGCCAGCCATATGGGTATTCCACTTTCGACAACACATGTAATTTCCTCTTCAATTATAGGAGTTGGTGCTACTAAACGTTTTAGCGCTGTCAAGTGGAGTGTTGCTGGAGAGATGGTCTGGGCTTGGATTTTGACTCTGCCTATCACATGTGGATTGGGTTTTTATATTATGAAGATTGTCCAGTGGATTGGAAATCTTTAAGAAATCTCTATCTAGAATAAAAAATATAAATCAAAAGAGTACTTTGAAAAAGTTCTCCTTTGCATAGCTGGATATCTTCTAACTAATTCAATCTTTCTAGGGTAAAGGAATCCCACGAGCCGCTAAAAGAAGGCTGTACCACTCTTCGCGTGAAAGATCTAAGTCATCTGCATTTGTTAAATGATAAATACGATTTGGATTAACTGATCCCACAATGGGAATAATCCCCGCTGGATGTTTCAAAAGCCATGCTAATGCAACAATAGAGCGAGTTGTATCATGTTCTTTGGCTATTTTATCTAAAACTCGATGAGTCTCTTTGAGTGTTGGATACTTTTTAAATTGTTCTTCACTAGGCTGATAATCATCACCTAATACACCACCTGCTAAGGGACTCCATGCCAATGGAGTCATTTTCTTAAGCATACATTGATCTAAAATACCCTCTTCCAACGCATATCGCTGCATCAAGCTTATTTCAATTTGATGGACAGAAGTGCAACAAATTGCAGAATGAGCTCTACTCAACAAATCTACCTGAGATGGAGAAAAATTACTGATTCCAAAAAAACGAACTTTTCCTTGTTTATGAAGTTGCTCAAACGCATTAGCCACCTCCGCTGGATTCATCAGATAATCAGGACGGTGGAGCTGGTAAAGATCAATTACATCTGTATTCAAACGTAAAAGAGATTCTTCACAGGATTTGATAATATGCTCTGCTGAAAAATCATACCTCTGTGGAGACGTTGGATTTGGATTCCCTGGGAAACGAATGCCACATTTACTTGCAATGAAGATACGATCCCTTAAACTCGGATTCTCACTTAAAACCTGCCCAAATATTGTTTCTGCTATTCCTGAACAATAAATATCTGCATGATCAAAAAGAGTATATCCTGCATCAATAGCAGTTAGCACTGCTCGAACTCCATGATCCAAATTTTCTGAAGATACTTTTTTCTTATCCCATGTTCCCGCTAAACGCCAACAGCCGTAAGCTAAAGAACTTACTTCTAAATCCGTATTTTGAATAACTCGCGTTTTCACCACAGGCAGAATATATCAAATCTCTAAACAAGAAAAGAACGGAGTAATCCTTCCTTATCCATGAGAACAGCAAAATGACACAAATCTCTTTGAGCACAAAAAGCAACATCCTCTTGTAAAGCATGATATCTTAAAAGATTTCTCCCATTCCTAGAATGCCTAAAATGGGATTCTAATCCCTCTCGTTCTGCTTGGCGAAAAAGTTCCATACAACAAAGAACCGAATCTGAAAAACTAGGTATTTTCTCTGTAGTTTTCTCTATTTCTCGTATAAGCAATGAAGCAAAAGCTCCTGCTCCTAACATATCCTCATAAGAATTTTCCTCATGTGTTCCTGAACAAACCAGCCAAACCTGCTCTGTGGGATGAGCCAACAACCACTTCACTCCGGCAGAAAGATTAAGAAAAGAAGCTGCCATCACCTGCAAAGCCCCTTTGCAAGCATTCAATGCCAAAGTTCCATTGGTAGTAGTAGAAATAACTAATCTTCCTTCAAGCGCCTGTCGCGTAAATTCACGAGGGGAATTACCGAGATCAAATTCTATTCCCCCTGTTAAATTTGATCTAATTTTATCCCCTTGCCGTTCACCAGCTAATAGCCCCCTGGAATATTTCGTCTTTTTAAAATTCAAAGCAGCTTCAATCGACTCCGCTGCTAATAGAGCAATAGCTCCATGCTCTAATGCCATTGCAGCTGTACTCGTAAATCGAAGAATATCAAAAACTACACAAGTCGACTTTTCAAAAGCAGAAGACTTCACTTGAGTTATCTCTGCTGGCCCTAAAAGAACATCCAGTCTTTGAATCATGATTTCTAAAATAAATACAAATCGATAAAAAGAAAATTTAAAGGGAGACTAGAATTTCCGCGATGGTACCGGCGGGGGGTCTCGAACCCTCATGGTATTACTACCACCAGATTTTGAGTCTGGCGCGTCTGCCAATTCCGCCACGCCGGCTAGCGTACCGCGTACATTATTCAAACAAAATTAACTGATTATAGCAAGCTGATTTTAAATAATCTTTCTAAAATCACCACTTAACGTCTTCTAAAAACTATTTCATAGCTTGAACAAATCGCTCACAGTCTTTCGGCTGGCCTATAATCGCTAATAAATCCCGCTCCTCTAAAAAGAAATTTCTTCCCGGATTTTGAATAAACCCATCTTTTCTCATTACTCCTACAATCGTTACATTATAGATATAGCGTATCCTAATCTGACCTAAACTCTTTCCTATAAAAGATGAGTTTCTTGGAACCACAAACCAGACTGGAGCTAATAAATGCGTTGCACGGTCCAAATGATCCATTAAATCAAGAGCGGGAAGTTTCAACCGATCCGGTTCCGCATACAACTCACGCCGAGCTGCCGTAAGATAATTCTGAATATCCGCTCCTGAAACACCTAATCGTGCCAAAACTTGATGAGCTATCTCAAAAGCCGCTTCAAAGTCCGGATGAATCACTTCTATCCAATCTTCTCTACGGATTTTTCTCATTTCCTCCAGTGTTTCCACACGAGTAATAATTTGTGCGGAAGGATGAGAAGTTTGAACCCTATGCACAACTTCATCTCGCTGCTCGGTATCTGTGCTCATAACCAAAAAAATACGGCAACGACTGATACCTGCACTAGCTAGAATATTTTCTCTGGTCGGATCTCCATAAATTACATTTAAATGAGAATGTTTCAGCTGGCGATATACATTGTGATTCGGTTCGATTATTATGTAAGGCAAACTTACACGCCTCAACACAACCCCAATACTCCGAACAGCTCCCTCATCGCCTGTAATAATGACATGATCAGTCAATGGATCCGTAACAATAGAAATATTTTTGACCTTAAAATTGTGACTAATATGTTTTCTAACAAAATTATAAAATGGAGTTGTTAAACCAGATGCTACAGGACCGACTAACATAGAAACAACAACAGTATTAAGAATCAAAGCATACTCGTACTCACCTAGAGATCCCGTCTGCAATCCCGTTCGGATTAAAACAAAAGCAATTTCGGAGATAGCCAGCATACCAAAAAACATCGCGATTGGAACAACTCTCCGATAACCAAAAAACCATCCTGTCATTGCCAAAATTAATCCTCTTAATCCTGCTCCTAGCACAAAGAGGAAAAGCACATCATCTAAGTGATCAACAAGAAATCTTACATCTAACAACATTCCTATTGAAACAAAGAAGAGTAACCCAAAAATATCCCGCAAAGGAACAAGTTCTGTTAATGCTTTATGCCCATAATCAGAATCGCTTAACACCAAACCTGCTACAAAAGCACCAAAAGCAAAAGATAATCCCAAAGAATTAGAAACTAATCCTACTCCTAAACCAATTGCTACAACTGCTAATGAAAACAATTCCCTTGAATTCCAGCGAGCGATAAACAGAAGCAGTCTTGGCGCAATTTTTGAACCAAAAACATGCATCATCAGAATAAAACCTCCCGCGTATACAATCGGCTTTCCTACTCCAATAATACTCACCCCCTCCTGCCGATTTAACTGAAGCAACAATATCATTAATGGAATCAAAGACATATCTTGCACAATAGACATTCCCATCATCAATTTGCCGGAAAGAGTATTCATATTTCCCCGGCTAATTAAGGTCTTCATGATTACTGCCGTCGAAGAAGACGCTATTGATAATCCAAACCAAAGAGAAGAAGAATTATTCCATCCTAAATAACGAGTAAGCAGATATCCGCAAACAATTGTCAACCCTACTTGTATCAGTGTTCCATAAATAGCAATACCTTTAATTGAGCGAATATCTTTTTTAGAAAACTCCAGGCCCAGAGAAAACAAGAGCAATGCTACACCTATATCCGCCAGTTGCTCTACACTCTGAGTATCAATAACTGTAGCACCACCTGTATGGGGCCCAACTAAAACTCCTGCTAGGATATATCCTAAAATCAAAGGCTGATGCAGTAAACGCGCAACCACACCTCCTAAGAGTCCAGCCAAGATAATCAGAACAATGTCAGTCATAATTCCCAGCAGAAACCATGATATTTCACTGGGAGCAATTTTAATTCTGTCCATCCATTTACATCTAACACCTGATGTTCTGGACGAATATGCTTTTCCAATTCAGATAATTCTACACACTTTTGAGAAACAATTACCATTCCCTTTTCTCCTAATGCCTCTGAAAGCGATTTTTTTAGTAAAGAAGCTAAATGAGGCATCCTTACATCAATCAGTCTTTTATTACTCCCCACCAATTCAGCAAAATTAAGTTGAGGGTCATAAATTCTTAGCTCATATCCGCGTCCTAACAAAGTCTGTGCTACCTCTACCATTGGACTTTCTCGTAAATCGTCTGTATCCGGTTTAAAAGAAAGCCCTAAAATACATACTTCTCGACAATCAGAACACTCTACTTGTTTAAGAAGTGAATACAAATGCTGATTATTGCTTGGAATTAAACTTTCAATCATAGGTAACATTACCCCATTGCGACGAGCACAATCAGTTAAAGCTCTCACATCTTTAGGCAAACAAGAGCCCCCAAACGGATTACCCGGCCTCATATAAGCCGCAGAGATATTTAGTTTAGTATCATGACAGAGAATTCTCATAACCGAAAGCGCATCCAATCCCAACCTTTTACTAAAGCGTCCTATCTCATTAGCAAATGTTAATTTCAGAGCATGAAATGTATTACAACCATATTTAACCAATTCTGCAGCATTCCACTTCACCACCTCTATCTGGATTCCAAAGAGTGGCTCCATCTCACGAGGTGGTGGAAATCCATCACAAGTTCCAACTACTACCAAAGCAGGTTTTTCAAAATCCTTCACAGCGGTTCCCTCTCGCAAAAACTCCGGAAAATAAAAAACTTCTACTAACCCCACTTCCATTAAATCATGTAAATACTCTTTGACAAGAATCTCCGTACTTCCCGGAAGCATCGTACTCCGTAATACTATTCTATGTTTGTTTTTTTTGGCAGCAATTGCTTCAGCCAACTCACTAATTACTTGACGAACATAACTTAAATCAAGAGCGCCAGATACACTACTAGGAGTGCCCACACAAACAATAGATACATCCGTTTCATTGACCGCCTCTATGCAAGATTCTGTTCCTCTAACTAAGCCTCGATCCACTGCAATCGAAAGGAGTTCATCTAGTCGGGGTTCAATAATTGATGGTCTTCCATGAGTAAAATCATCAACTTTCTGACTATTAACATCCACTCCAATAATAGTATGACCATGCGATGCCAAACAAGCGCCAGTCACAGCTCCCACATACCCCAAACCAAAAATGCTTATTTTCATATAAAAGCCATCTATTTTTACTCTGTCCAATTATCTTTTTCAAGTAATTTACCCTATTCCAAAATCTCTCTCCCCGAGTACAATTTTCTCCTCATTTTTCAGAAAATTCAAAATAAAATTTCTGATCGTATTGAGAGCTAAAATAAGACTCCATCACATTCATTTACACAAAATAAATATAATAAAAATTGTTGATGCAAATATACTGGAAAAACTTTTATCAATTTACTAATATAGAGTTTGTTGAAAATTCTGAACTACAGAAACAACTTTGAATTTTATGAATGACAACTTTGATATAGCGGACTGGTTGGAAAAAATTGTTGAAAAAGTAAATCGCAGTTTAAATTTCTCTCTACCCTCAGAGGATCTTAAACCATTTAATCTCCACAAAGCCATGCGCTATTCAATTTTTGCCGGAGGCAAAAGAATCCGTCCAGCAATTCTGTTAGCTTCTGCTAAAGCCTGTGGAGGTTCAATAGATAGAGCTCTTCCTTTGGCTTCAGCTGTTGAATGTATCCACACCTATTCTCTTATTCATGACGACCTTCCTGCAATGGACAACGATGATATGCGAAGAGGCCGCCCTACTAACCACAAGATTTTTGGAGAAGGTATAGCAATTCTGGCCGGAGATGCTCTTCTAACAGAGGCTTTTGCCATCGCTACAACCTGGAATGCTGGCAAAACTTATACCCATCGTGAAATTATTTCAGAACTTTCCCTTTATGCTGGCAGTCTCCAAATGGTAGGAGGGCAAGCTGTAGACTTAGAAAGTGAAGGTAAATCTATCAGTATTCAAGAGCTAAAATATATCCATGAGCGCAAAACATCAGCACTACTTTGCCTTTCAACTCGTCTAGGAGGAATGAGTGCCGATTGTTCTATGGAACAATTGCGAGCTTTGACACACTTTGGATATAGAGTAGGTTTAGCTTTTCAGATTATAGATGACATCCTGGATGTAACTCAAACCAGTGATAAATTGGGCAAAACTGCAGGGAAAGATATCAAAGAGCAAAAAGCTACTTATCCAGCCCTGATCGGTATTGAACGCTCAAAAGAATTGGCAACAGAATTAACCAAAGAAGCCTTTGATAGTTTAGAAATCTTTAAAGAAAAAGGTATTATCCTACGCAAACTAGCGGAATATCTTCTACACAGAGATCATTAAGCATTATTTTATAGACATTTTAAATCTTCTATTGTACTATAAGTTCACTTATGAGAAGCATAAATATATTATCTTCCCTTCTGGTGGCAGCGGCCGTTTTCCAGATGGGAACTAATTATGCAAACGCAAAGAATATGAAAATTGAAAAATCGTTTTTTGATAACACCGATTCAGGAGAAAAAATCGAAGCTTATACTCTTGATAACGGAGAAGGCGTTACTGTAAAACTAATCACATGGGGAGCAACTATTGTACAGGTTACCGCCCCTGACCGTAATGGTAAAATCGGCAATGTTGTTCTCGGTGCAGATAAAGTAGCACCATATAAAGGAGATTATCTCGGCTCTGTTGTAGGAAGATATGCTAATCGTATTGCCAAAGGTAAATTTATCCTTGATGACGAAACCTATACTCTCGCAACCAATAATGGTGAAAATCATCTTCATGGGGGAATCTCAGGTTTTAATCAAAAAATCTGGAAAGCTAAAAAGATTAAGGGCAAAGACTATGTAGGCGTTGAGTTTACTACCCGCAGTGCTGACATGGAAGAGGGATATCCTGGAGCTATGAAGATCAAGACTGTCTACACTCTCAACGATGACAACGAGCTTAAAATCACATATTATGCTGTCACAGATGAAGATACTGTCGTTAATCTCACCAACCATGTCTATTTCAATCTCGCTGGGGAAGGAACTATTTTAGATCACATCGTAACTCTTAACGCTGATTTTTATACTCCAGTAAACGATGGACTCATCCCGACTGGGGAAATTCTGAGTGTCAAAGGAACGCCCTTCGACTTTACTACCCCTAAACCGATCAAACACGGCTTTGACAAGCTCAATAACGATCCTAAAGGGATTGATCACAATATCGTTCTGAGAGCAAGCGGAGATGAAGAACTTCATAAAGTAGCAAAGGTATTAGAACCGAAGAGCGGTCGTGTATTGGAATGCTACACAACTCAACCTGGTGTCCAATTCTATACCGGCAACTTCCTTAATGGTGCTTTTGTTGGCAGAGAAGGGGCTTATCAACAATATGCTGGTTTCTGTCTGGAAACACAACACTATCCTGACAGTCCCAATCAACCCCACTTCCCCACCACGGTCCTTAAACCTGGTGAAGAATATAAGGAAGTTACTATTTACAAATTCACTGTAGATAAAGATTAGTTATAATACTAATATTTATTATCTAACTAAAGTAAATGAATTTCAGAACCCTTTCAGTTCTGAGTATTTGTGGCGTCGTCTTTTGTGGCTGCGCCACAAATCATATTGAAAAACGACGAGTTGAACGACTGGACGCATATACAGCACTATCTTCTGAAATGCGATCTTATGTAGACCAAGGCAAAATCAAAGTAGGAATGAACCGTGATGCAGTTTATATTGCCTGGGGAAAACCAGATGATATCACTTACAGCGAAAACCAAGAAGGCTCAACTGAGATATGGTACTACTACAGTACTTACATGCAGCCTCATCAATACTGGAGCTATCGTTCTACATGGGTGGATGACCATGAAGAAATCTATCCCTACATGGAAACCGATTATACATCTGAACGTTTCCTGAGAGGAAAACTTAAATTCAAAGATGACATACTCATTGAATGGAGCACTCATCCAAGACCTTAATCTAAAGAAATCAATTTATTATTAAAGCATCACATTCTTCTTTTCCTATTTACTTTCTCTCTTTTTTTCTTTATCAGCATGCAAAGCACTCCCAAATCATATCGCCTTCACATCGGCATATTTGGTCGCCGCAATGTAGGTAAATCCAGTCTTCTCAATGCCCTGACCCGGCAGGAGACCTCTATTGTATCTTGTATTCCAGGAACAACAACTGATCCGGTAGAAAAAGCGATGGAACTGCTTCCTTTAGGACCGGTTCTTCTAATTGACACTGCTGGTTTAGATGATCATGATCCTCTGGGACCTCAGAGAGTTTCATCAACCCTTCGCACTTTAAATAAAATAGACGCAGCAATTCTCCTTTGCCTTCCTGAAGAATGGACATCATACGAAACCAATCTGCTCAGTTCTTTAAAAGAACGAAAAATTCCCACTCTTATTATTTTTAATAAATCAGATTTGGCTTATCCCTCAGAATCACTTTTAACACAAATCGGCCATCCATATATATTAACGATCTCTGCCAAAACCGGAGAAGGCATCTCCAATCTTCCTCAAAAACTCTTTGAGATTCTGCCTGAAAGTCTTTTTGAACATCCTTCTCTAGTAGCCGACTTAATTCCTCCTGGGAAAATCACTATTTTGGTTGTTCCTATCGATTCTGCCGCGCCTAAAGGCCGATTGATTCTACCTCAAGTTCAAACCTTACGAGATATTCTTGATGCAGGACTAACAGCTTTAGTTTGTCGAGAAACAGAACTCTCTCGCACACTAAGACTCTTCAATGACAATGAGAAACCGGGTCTCATTATTACCGATTCCCAAGCTTTTAAAATAGTCAATGCCCTAACCCCACAAGACATTCCTCTCACCAGTTTCTCAATTCTTTTTGCGCGTCTACAGGGAGATTTAGTTCAAATGGCACACGGTGCGATAGCCTTAGCCAAGCTTCAACCTGGAGATCGTGTTCTCATCGCTGAAGCTTGCACTCATCATCCTTCTCATGAAGATATTGGAACAGTTAAAATCCCCAAAATACTCCAACAGAGAGTTGGAGGAACACTAGAATTTCATTGGAGTCATGGTTGTAATCTACCCCAAAATCTTTCTTCATTCAAAGCTGTTATTCATTGTGGAGCCTGTGTTTGGAATCGAAGAGCTATGCTCAATCGCATTTATCAATGTACAAAAGCCGGCATTCCTATTACGAACTACGGCTTAGCAATCAGTTTTTCCTTGGGCATTCTGGAAAGGGCTCTGCGACCTTTCCCTGAAGCTCACAAAATCTGTTTCGGACAACATTCTGCTTAGTACTCCTTATCAACCATGCTTTCTCTGAAAGAAATAAAGACAATTCTCCGATCTGCCGACAATCCTGAATTACTAAATGAAATTCAATCTCGAGCAGAAGCTATTACAATCCAAAACGTTGGGCCTGCTATATATCTTCGCGCTCTGATTGAATTTTCCAATATTTGCGGCTGCAATTGCTATTACTGCGGCATTCGTAAAAGCAATCCATTTCCACAGCGTTACCTTATGAAAAGTAAAGAAATCATTCATCTAGCAGTATCTGCCGCCAAACAAGGTTTTACCTCATTAGTCCTTCAATCCGGAGAACGCAAAGATCCAGCATTTATTAAGCTTACAGAGCAAATCATTCGAGAAATAAAAAAAGAAACCCAAACTAAATATCTTCCAAAAGGGCTCGGAATCACTCTTTCTGTAGGAGAACAAACACAAGAAACCTATCAGCGTTTCTTTGAGGCTGGGGCTCACCGTTATCTCCTCCGCATTGAAACCAGTTCCCCTAAGCTTTTCACACTCATTCATCCCCCGGAACAGACTTATACCTCCCGATTACGTGCTTTGAAAAACCTCAAAGCCATCGGTTACCAAGTAGGAACAGGAGTAATGATTGGGCTTCCAAGTCAGACCCTGGAAGATTTAGCTGCAGATATTCAATTTTTTCAAGATATCGATATCGACATGATTGGGATGGGACCTTACTTACCACATCCCGATACCCCCATGAATTGTTGGTCAAATGAAACTCGTGCACGCCAAGAGAGTATCTATCATCTCTCTTTAGCAATGATTGCCGCAGCTAGACTCTGCTGCCCTAAAACCAATATTGCGTCAACTACAGCTCTCCAAACCATCGCCCCAGGAGGGCGAATTCAAGGATTACGCTTTGGGGCTAATGTCCTAATGCCTCAAACTACACCGTCAAGTATTCGTGCTAACTATCTTCTTTATGAAGGTAAACCCTGTTCGGATGAAAATAGCGAACAAAGCCTTCATGAATTGGAAAAACAAGTTCTTTCTATTGGGCGAAAGCTCTCTCTCGATAAATGGGGTGATTCTCTTCGCTTCCAAGAACGCAAGTTAGCTCATCAATCTATTCTTAAAAATTAGTTAGTTTTTATCCATTGCCCCGATATCCTTTGGTCTCAAAAAAGCCATAATATCCTTTTAATTCTAAAAATGATTAATTACATTTTTTCATCGGGCAAATATTTTAAGATTATACCCATTCTGAATCAGGATAAGATCCCAGAATCTTAACATAAGCACCTCTATTCCGAAGATCATCTAAAGCCTGTTGGACTTCAGGATCATCAGTATGTCCTTGTATATCCAAAAAGAAATAGTATTCCCAGGCTTTTCTCTTATTAGGTCTGGATTCAATACGGGTCATATTGATTTTATACCGTGTAAACGGCTCCAAAGCCTCAAAAAGTGCACCTACTTTATCTGGGACATTAATCATAAGGCTGCTTCGATCTTTACCGGTACGAGGTGGACATTGACGTCCTAATACTAAAAAACGCGTGAAATTAGCCTGGCTATCTTGCACATTATCCTCTAAAATATCCAAATCATAAGTTTCCGCAGCTAAAGCTCCCGCTAATGCTGCACACTTTGGATTTCCAATACAAAGTTTGGCAGCACGAGTTGTAGAAGATGTTTCTGTAATCTCTACATGAGGGAAACTTCTCTGAAGCCAAAATCGACATTGAGCTAAAGCCTGAGGATGAGAATAAATACGTTCAATCTCTTCTCTTTTACCACATCCCACCAGACACTGCCTTATTCCCATCAAAATTTGAGCTACAATCTTAAGATTTGTATCTACCAGCATATCCAAGGTATTATTCACTACTCCCTCAGTAGAATTCTCAACTGGAGCAACTCCATAATCTGCCTTTCCTTTGGCAACTTCAGTAAAAATATCTGCCACTGTCCGCTGTGGAAGATAAGTTAAACTGGAACCAAAGCGCTTCAAAGCAGCCTGATGAGTAAAGGTCGCCTCCGGACCAAGATAAGCAACAGTCAATGTTTTCTGTAGTGAAAGCGCAGCCGACATTACTTCACGATAAATCGCACATAAAGAATCATTTTTAACAGGTCCCGTATTGTATTGTTTCACTCTATCAAACACATCTTTTTCTCGATGAGGAGCATAAATTTCCTGTCCATGCTTAAGTTTAATTTCACCAATACTTAGTGCATGAGCAATTCTCTCATTGAGCAGCTGTACAATTTCTCTATCTAAACGATTAATTTCACTGCGATGCAATGAAAGTTCCTGTTCCGTTTGATTTTCCTGATTATTATTCATCTACTTCTTTATGTTCTAAATCTTCTGCTAAACCTTCCGGAGAAACTTCTTTTTCCATAATTTCAGTTTTCTCACTTTTTTGATTTTCATTATCTAGATTTATTTGCAAAGCCCCTGAGCGTCGGCGACGCAATTGATCCGCATCCGGCAAAGCATCAAGAGAACTTAACCCAAAATATTGTAAAAACTCCAAAGTTGTTCCATAAAGAGTTGGTTTCCCTGGTAAATCCGCCTTGCCTAATTGCTGAATCAACTTACGTTCTAATAAAGTCCCTATAACTCCATCCACAGAAACACCTCGAATTTCCTCTATCTCCGCACGTGTTATCGGCTGACGATAAGCAATAATGGCCAATGTTTCTATAGTCGCTTGAGTCAAACGAGGCGGCCGAGGTTTCTCCCCCATGATAAATCTCACCCAAATAGCATATTCCGGACGTGTTACAAATTGCCAAGCTCCCCCAATACAACTTAAAGACCAAGGGCGACCTAACTCTTCAATATCTAAGCGCAAATTTTCAAGAGCTTCCTCAATCTCTCTTTGAGATATCTTTTTATAAATTTTTACCTGCAGATCCTCGCTTTTATCTACCACTCCTGAAAAAATCTTTTTTATCTCAGCGACTGTTAGAGGTTTAGAAGACGCAAAAAGTAACGATTCTATGATTAGTTTAAGTTCCATCTTCTACGCTCTTAAACCGCTTCGACAGCATCTACAATATCAATTTCACCAAAACGTACTTTCTGCTCAATACGAATTAATCTCAGTCGTGTTAACTCCAAAATCGCCAAAAAAATTACCACGACTTCAAACCTCGTTGATTCTGAATGAATTAACTCTGTAAAACAAATTTTCTTCTTCTCTTGGAGAAGTTTCTGAATAGAAACGATTTTTTCATGTACAGTCCACCGTTCGGTAACGATTTCATGTTCCGCTCCTTTTTGCCTAATTTTCTCTAAAACTCCATTAACAGCCTTTAAAAGATCAACCAACGAAACTCTTAATGCTTGATCTTCTTCTAGCTGGGGAAAAATCTGTTTAGGGAATTGATGTTCGAACACATCCTCTTGCACCGCTTCTTGGATTTGCAATTCTCCCGCAGCCTCTTTGAATTTTTTATACTCAACCAATTTACGAATCAATTCCCAGCGAGGATCCACCTCATCTTGATCCTCCAACAAAATCTGGGGGCGCTGTTCCACCGGCAACAGTTCTTTACTCTTAATCCAAATCAATGTCGCCGCCATAACTACAAACTCTCCTGCTACATCTAAATCCATTTTTCGCATCTGCTCCAGATGCTCAATAAACTCGGCAGCAATGTGAGCAAGATTAACCTGATAAATATCCACCTCCTCTTTCTTAATAAGATAAAGAAGTAAATCAAGAGGTCCCTCAAAAACAGGAATCTGGATCTTGTACTCAGCCATAAATCAGCTTTGCGAACCCGCTTTTCAATATTAGCAAGAGAGAACCTGTTGTTCCAACCTTTTCAGTTATTCCCAAATCTATGCGCTCAAAGATTTAAATGTAATTGTTGTTCGTCAGATTGTCTTTTGGAGCTGTTCTTTCTTCTGACTTGAACAGATTTTTTTAACAAATGAGATTTAGCTTTCTTCTCTAAAAGAGCATCTTCATTTACAACTAAGGTTTGGCCTTCCTCCTCAGAAAATTCTATTACCCCAGAGTAAATTTCACCTTCAGCTACTCTTGTTACTAACTTCTGACCTGAAATAACCTGAGCAGCATTTCGAATAACAGCTCCAGAAGTTGCATCTCTAGTAATAGAATAACCTCTTCTGAGATTGGCCTCCGGATCTAGTAAAAGTAAAGTATTTCTCAGCATATCCAGTCGCTGGTGATTCGCTTTCAAATACTCTGTCCATCTATTTGAAAGCCCCTGCTTAAGTTTTTCCACTTCCTCCCAGCCTCTTTCACAGTTGTTCTGTGGACGAAGCACACAAAAACGATCTTTTATGTATCTTAATTCCAAAGAACGCATTTCTATTCCATCCTTGAGAAGTCTCTGCATTACAATCTGTAAATCATCCAAACGTATTCGAGCATCTTCAACCCTGCGCTGTGGGGATAACAACCTCAAATGCCTCACTAGAGATCTTAGTTCATCAACCGCATTCCTTATTTGCCAACTAATATGAGTAGACATCTTTCTCAGAGAATCTAACAATTCTTTATGTACATCCAAAACACTCCGAACAATTAACTCTGCAGCAGCAGTTGGTGTAGGTGATCTGAAATCTGCCACAAAATCGCTGATACTGAAATCTATCTCGTGTCCTACGGCAGAAATCACCGGCAACTCTGATGCAGCAATGGCTCTGGCTACAATCTCCTCATTAAAGCACCAAAGATCTTCGGCACTACCTCCTCCGCGAGTAACCAATATCAAATCTAACCCTTTCCCGGACTCTTTTTCTAAAAGAAGATGATAACGATTCAATCTTTCTATCCCTTTGACAATATCCTCAGCGGCCCCTTCTCCCTGAACTTTAGAAGGAGCCAGAATAACATCTACAACCAAACGACCTTGATCAAAATCACCACGAGATAAAACTCTCAAAATATCCTGAAGAGCAGCTCCTGTAGGGGAAGTCACTATTCCTATCTTCCTAGGACAAATAGGTAGGAGTTTCTTGCGTTTCTCATCAAAAAGACCTTCAGCATTTAATCTTTGTTTAAGTTTTTCAAACTCTACCGCTAATTTTCCTACCCCATCTTCCTGCACTTCCCGAACAATCAATTGGTAGTGGCCCCTTTGAGCATAAAGCCCTAAATCGCCCTGCAAAGTTACCTTTCTTCCATCCGCAATTTTATTTCGCTTTACTCCTCTGACCCCTTTAAATAGAACACATTGAATCTGGGCCCCTTCATCCTTAAGAGTAAAATAATAATGTCCGGAACTCTGAATTCTTAAACCAGAAATCTCTCCTGTAACCCAAATAGAATCAAAACGGCTCTCTAATACACCCTTGATCGTAAAAGTCAACTCGCTGACAGAATAAACCTTACGATCACCTTTCTGCTCTAAAGGGATAAGAGACTTATTATCTTCAGCCCAATTTAACTCTTCATCGAACATACTCTGAAATTCTTTTAATATCAATTGCTCTGCCAGTCTCATTATCGACTACTACTAAACAGCCCTTAAGCCGTATATCATGGCAGGCGACCTCAAATCGCTGAGGTAATCCAGTCATAAATCTTTTTAAAACAGGCTCAATTTCCCGTCCGATTACACTCTCATGCCCACCAGTAAACCCTGCATCACACATAAAAGCAGTCCCACCAGGGAAAATTTCCTCATCTGCTGTCTGAACATGTGTATGAGTCCCAATCACCGCTGAAACTTTTCCATCCAACAATCTTCCCAGAGCAATTTTCTCACTCGTTGCCTCAGCGTGGAAATCGACAAAAATAACAGACGTCTCCTTTCTTAACTTCTCAACCTCTCTAAGTGCTACCCGAAACGGATTAGCTACCTCTTTCATAAAAGTTCTTCCCTGAAGATTTAATACAGCAATAGGGGGACAAAAGCCGTTGATTTGAAAAACACCGCTCCCTCTCCCGGGAACATCCTCTTCATAATTAGCAGGACGCAGTAATCGTTTTTCTCTCTCAAGAACAGAAGGAATCTCTTTTTGATCCCAAGTATGATCTCCTAAGGTAATGATATGGACTCCATTTTTAAACAGTTCATCGGCAATCACTCCTGTGATACCGGAACCACCGGCTGAATTTTCCCCATTTGCTATAACTAC
Organism: uncultured Verrucomicrobiota bacterium; assembly: GCA_944389455.1. GTDB lineage: Bacteria > Verrucomicrobiota > Verrucomicrobiia > Limisphaerales > UBA1412 > UBA1412. The sequence goes on along the minus strand of CALXMK010000001.1, from coordinate 10,808 downwards.
ATCAATTTCATGCTCTTGTACTAATCGAGGCAAACAAGTCTTCAAAGCATTCCGCCCTGGTTTTCCTACTATATCTCCAATAAATAATATCCTCATTGATTCGGACACAAAACATTTTACCTCAAACTATTCCCCTTAAAAAGGTCAAACATTTCACTTGGTTATTTTTTACAACTTGACAAATTTAAATACATCCCATTCAATTATCTTGTTATGAGTAACGAGACAAAGATTTCTCTTTTCCAACGTCTGCTCATTGGCTCCAACATTCGCCTTACACTAATTCGGGCTACAATTTTGGTTATCATTGTGTTTGTGATATTCAAATTTGTTCTTATTCCTGTTCGCTGCGATGGAATCAGCATGGAACCCACCTATTCCAATAATTCCATTCACCTAGTTAATAAATTAGCTTATCGTTTTGGAACTCCTCAGCGCGGAGATATTATCTCTATTAGAACAAGCGGAGAAAAAGTTCTTTTAATGAAACGTATTATCGGACTTCCGGGAGAACGTATATCAATCAAATCTGGTCAAGTTTATATCAACGATGAACCCTTGGATGAACCTTGGATGAACGGGATTGAACGTCAGCCTTGGAATCGCAAAGAAGTCAAACTCAACCCAAACGAATATCTTGTTATAGGGGATAACCGAACAATGCCAATAGAAAACCACGAAATGGGAGAAGTCTATCTACGCAGAATCGTCGGCAAGGTTATTCGATAATCATCATTATTCCTAAATAGACTCACCTACCCCGAAATTTAACAGGCAAAATGAATAAAAAAAATTTTTCCACTATTTTCCTTCTTTTCCTTTTAGGGGCTACTATTTGGTTTTGCTGGGATATGATGTTTCCATCTGAAACTCGTCAAATTACCAAAAGATTAAATAAATTAGCTAAAACTGTTTCCTTTTCTAAGGGAACATCCGATTTGGTCAAAGTCGCTACAAATGAATTGATTCGAGAATACTTCAGTACCAATGTCGTTATCGAACTTAAAAACATTCACCCCCAGGGGGAAAACATCACCGACCGTGGTATCTTGATGAATCTCATCGCCCTAGCCCGAACTTATCTAGAGGATTTAAATATTCAATTTGAAGATCCTGTCATCGAGCTATCTCCGGATAAAACTCATGCAATTATGGAAGTCATGGTCCGTATTTCTATTAATGAATTTGGAGATGGCCATATTTACCAATTGATGCAAATTAATTGGATCAAAACGGACAAAAAATGGAAAATAGAATACGTTCGTACACTAAAGCTTCTGGGCCGCGAAAACATTCCACATCTGCTTTGATTTTAATTGCAATATTTTCCTCTCCTTCATATAATACAGCCGCTCTTTCTCAAAACGGAGCTTTATTCGTTTGACGAATATTGAATCTGCAGAACAATGTCTGGGAACCCGGTTAGAATCCGGGACGGTTGCGCCACTGTATAGAGATACAAATTTCCAATTGTCACTAAGTTTGAAAACTTGGGAAGACGGAAATAAGGTTCGAATCTCGGAAGTCAGAATACCGGTTGTGATGTACTCGTCTGCTTCACAATATTTATGAAGCACTTCTTCGCAAAAAAGAAGGATGGGCTGATTTACTTCTCTATGAAAGAGATATATACACATATCTCTCTGAATAAAAAAGTAAAGTTTCACTTTTTAAGGACCTCCTTTCGTGATTTGCCGGAAGGAGGTTTTTTCTACCTCTTATATGGCTCAGTTCATTAAAAACAACTATATCTCTTTTGACGAAAGAGATTTTTGTTTAACCTAAAATACTAAACACACAAAATGAAACTCGAAATGGCACTGGTTGCTTCGGCAATCTTATTTAACGGAGCTGGGCTTTATGCTCAAACTGAAAAAATATTCTCTTTGGATGATATCCAATTTTGGTGTGGTGATGGAACAAACCGTGCAGCCATGATTATCCAATGGAGTTCCCCTGAAGTTTTTAATAACACCACTGTTCCTGCTCCTATGCTAGACTGTTCTATAGTCTGGGGGTATCGCTGGAATGGAGAAAGCACTGCAGATAACTTATTTAAAGAAGTTATGGCTACTGATCCTCAAATCTATGGATTACTTTCAGAAGATACCGGTTACGGAAGTATGATTCTGGGATTAGGATATGATTTGAATAATAACCGAATCAAAGGTATTAAAACATCAGAAGGGATCATTATTACCTCCTCCCACTTAATCAATTTTGACGGCGGTCTCTCTGATGGTTTTGCGATTTTATCAACCGATGAAGCTGATAAAGCCCAATCTCTGGAAATCGCAGACATCTACTGGGGTGGATTATACGGCCCATGTTGGGAAGTCTGGCAAGAAAAAGGGGCTCAAGGCGGATTCCTCCAAATGCCTCAGCGGGGCAACTCCGATTATTGGACGCCTGATGATCCACAAAATCCCTGGACAGGAACCCATGGGGAATGGACCCTTTGCAATGCAGGTATCAGCAGTATCCAGTTACATGATGGTTCTTGGATAGGTTTTACAATTACTCCCGGTGGTTTAAACTATTCTGACCCTACAGACCCTGGAACTATTGCTTACTACACTCACAAAGCAGCTCCTGATGTACCCAATATCATTCCATCTCCGACAGGCTCATACCCTTATGCACAAGAATTGGTCGAAGCTGAAGGTCCTCTAGGTCCACAAGAACTCTATAGCGATCCTACATCAATCTTGGGAACCCCAACTACCATTGCAAATAATCTGGCCTTTTTTGGCCCTGCAGATCCTTTTCATATTAAGATAGTTGAACCCGCCTACAATCTGGATCTTGATGGTAATAAAACAATTCTGACATTAAGTTCTGAAACTATCAACGGAACCACTAATTATGGCTCTGTGACCGTTAAATTTGACCATCCTATTACAGATGACCCTGCTAACCCTTATGGAATTGATTTTCAAGTATTTGGAAACACCTTCTATACTGGTAATGGTTTTGTAAACGACAGTACAGATTTGAGCACTCATACACTCACTGGAAATGCATTTACAGAACCTGTGCTGGTTTCCGTCAGTCCGGACGGGAAACAATGGTATACTTACCAATCAGGCCCTTATTGCGATGATATTTATCCCACCCAAGGATACGAATGGGATCAAGACCTCTTCGCCGATACCGGCAACGGTTGGAGTAAAAAACAGATGGACTTTACCCGTCCGGTTAATCCGGCAGTAAAAGATATTCTCCGTCAAGGGAATATTTCTGCCGCAAACGCAATAAAACTTTATGCCGGCTCTGGTGGCGGTACCGGCTTTGATTTAGCAGAATCTGGTTTTGACTCAATTCAATATATCAGAGTCTCTGCCGCCGAAGGATTCTCCAACGGAGAATTAGACGCCTTCTCTGACGTACGTCCAGCACTCATCGGAGAAGGATTGAGTGTATTCCCGGCTAACCTAGAATCTACCCCACTCTCCCTTCAGTATAATCTGCCTGAAACGGTTCTTACTGAAAGCACCAGTTTTTTTAAGATCACCTTCAACACACTGGATATTCCGGTTCTGGTCACCCCTTCCTTTATAAGAAGCAACAGTGAAATTCCTACTCCTGAAGGTAACTTTGAAGAACCTATTATCTTTAAGGTAGATGTAAAATCCATTCTGGACTCAGAGAAACCTGTTTTTAATGGTTCAATCCAAGTCAACGTTCAATTCTTTGAAGACTTTAATAATCTCCGTCTGCTGGTTTGGAATGGCTCCGAATGGGAAGAAACTGAATCTTTTGTTGATCTTGATACAATGATCCTCACCAAAGACGAATTCAATGCATCTTCTATATTCGCTCTAGTTCAGCAAATATCTCCTGTAATACAACTAAAGATCAGTTTAGAAGAAGACAAATCACTTATCAGCTTTGATGTTCCTCCCAATCAACACTGGTCTCTGCAGAGGTCATTTGATCTGAAAGCATGGGAAACCGTTACAGAAGAAAACAACAATGAAGAGGCAGAAACCATCACTATAAAAGAAAACTTTTTACCAGAAGAAAAAGCATACTTCTATCGTCTGCAATTAGACCCTATCTCCGAAGAATAATATAAATGGATTAAGAATACTTCTCTGAAAGAGGTGAGAAGAAAACCAAAAAACAACAGCAATCATCGGCAAGGAGCTTTTACTCTATTAGAGCTCCTTGTCGTTATTGCTATTATTACGATATTGGCAGGGATACTACTTCCTGCTTTGGCTAAGGCTAAAACAAGTGCATACCGCATAAAATGCCTCAGCAATCTTCATCAAATGGGAATCGCTGCCGCTATCTATATTGAAAACTACCAAGGGAGCTACCCTATAGCTTATTACTACAAATTCAATGAGAAAATCGGAGAATACATTTCAGAATCATGGGACTTAACTACAACAACTTCAGATGGAAACACTAAAATCACTCCGGGACTGCTTTGGGAGGGGAATGGAGCAATGGCAATTCAACAATGTCCCTCCTTCCGTGGCAATGCTAATTGGAACATCGATCCCTATACTGGCTATAACTACAACACCAGCTATATCGGTCATGGTCAGTATGAATCAATTATTGAACCGACAAAAGTCTCTGCTATCAAGAATCCTATGCAAACCCTTCTGTTTGGAGATGGCGAATATGCCGGCGGAGCCAATAAATTCATGCGTTCCCCTTGGTCTAGTCCCGGAGATAGCTCGTTTAGCGGACGTTTTGCAGGAACTCAAGGTTTTCGTCATAACAAGCTCAGTAATGCTGCCTTTTGTGACGGACATGCTGAATCACTTTCTCATCGTTATACAGAAAATGAAGATGGAAGTCACAATGTTTCTCCCAGAACAGGCTTTCTCTCACCAGACAATTCATTATATGACTTAGAATAAATCACTTTTTTATTACCAAAAGTCTCCTTTCAAAAGTAAAAACATTGAAATTTAATTATTTTTCCAATATTATTTTCTCTTGTATGAAATTGAATTCTAAAATTCAAGGATTGCTGGCGGCCACAGCTCTATTTTGTTGCTCTGTTCAAACTCAAGCTGCTGATATTCCTGAAGAATATAGCACAGGTGGATACTTTATTGGAGCCCAAGCCTACAGTTTCAATCGTTATACCCTCTTTGAAGCTATTGAGAAAAACGCTTCCGCTGGCGGAAAAGTAATTGAATTCTTCCCCGGACAACGCATTTCTTCTGATATTGAACAAGGAGTCGGCCCTGGCATATCTGATGAAAACATTCAGAAAATCAAAGATAAGCTGGCAAAATACAACATGAAAGTAGTCAATTTCGGCGTTACCGGTGCAGGTGATGAAAACGGATACCGAGCTATCTTTGAATTTTGTAAGAAATTGGATATCAGAGCTTTTTCTTGTGAACCGGCAAAAGAGCACCTTCCTATCCTAGACAAATTAGTCAAAGAATACGATATCATGGTTGGCATCCACAATCATCCTCGTCAACCGAACAATCCAAATTATTGGGTTTGGGATCCTGTCGCTGTTTATAATGCTGTCAAAGATCTCGATCCACGCATTGGCGCAGCCGCAGACACAGGGCACTGGATTCGCAGCGGATTTAATCCAATCTACTGTTTAAGAGTCTTAGAAGGACGTCTGATCAGTTTGCACATGAAAGACCTTCACGAATTTTCAGGTGGAGGTCATGACGTTCCTTACGGCACCGGTGTTTCCAACATCCCTGCTATTTTAGATGAACTCGACCGCCAGGAATTCAAAGGGAATATCTCCATTGAGTATGAATATAATTGGGATCATTCTGTTCCTGAAATTGCTCAATGCATCGGATTTGTACGCGGTTACGGCACAGCCAAGAAACGCTAATATTCTTTTTTTATAGAATATTTATAGAATTCTTTCGGTCTGAAATTTTCTTAAAAGTCTCTTCGCTTCCAGCGAAGAGACTTTTTTATCATTCACTTACTCAATTCTCTTTACCTGGAGCTAGGAAGTCGTTTTAATAGATGTCGCTCTAAAGAGCGCTATGAAAATCGTATTAGCATATTCTGGCGGACTCGACACCTCTGTATTACTCTCCTGGCTTAAGGAAAAATACAATGCCGAGATGATTGCTTTCTGTGCCAATGTCGGACAGGAAGAAGAATTAGATGGATTGGAAAAGAAAGCTCTTGCTACGGGAGCGTCCAAGCTCTATGTGGATGATCTCTCTGAAGAATTTGCCCGCGACTTCATCTTCCCGATGATCCAGGCCGGAGCTATCTATGAAGGACAATACTACCTAGGAACTAGTATCGCACGTCCTCTCATTGCCAAACGTATGGTTGAAATTGCCAGAATGGAAAAGGCTGACGCTATCGCCCATGGAGCTACTGGTAAAGGAAATGATCAAGTGAGATTTGAACTCTCTGCCGCAGCTCTGGCTCCTGATCTTAAAGTAATTAGTCCATGGAGAGATGCATCTTTTAGAAATACTTTTCCCGGCCGAACAGAGATGATTCAATATTGTAGCGAAAAGAATATTCCTGTTCAGGCCTCTGCTCAAAAACCATATTCTATGGACCGTAACCTACTTCACATCTCCTATGAAGCAGGCATTATGGAAGACCCTTGGATGGACGCTTTTGCTCCTGAAAATAAAGATATGTTCAAGCTCAGTGTTGCTCCTGAAGATGCTCCTGACCAACCTGAATATGTTGAACTCAACTTTGAAAAAGGTATTTGTACCGCCATCAACGGCCAGAAAATGACTCCTCTTCAAGTTATGCAAATCCTCAACAAACTAGGAGGGAAACATGGTGTAGGACGTGTTGATATGGTTGAAAATCGCTATGTAGGAATGAAATCACGTGGTGTTTATGAAACACCGGGTGGAAGTATTCTCTTTTTCGCTCACCGTCAAATGGAAAGTCTCACTATGGATCGAGAAGTCATGCATATGCGTGATAGTCTTATTCCAAAATATGCCGAATTAGTATATAATGGATACTGGTTTGCTCCGGAGCGTTTTGCCTTGCAAGCCCTTATTACAGAAAGTCAGCGTAATGTTACTGGCACCGTCCGGGTTAAACTCTACAAAGGCAATATTATGGTTGCTGGTCGGAAATCACCTGTCAGCCTCTATAATCCTCAAATTGCTACAATGGAAGCAGATCCAACTCAGGCTTATAATCAGGATGATGCCACCGGCTTTATCCAACTGAATGCCTTGAGACTGAAAGTTGCTGCACACGTTCATGGGCCTCTGGAAAAATAATTTAATATTTTAATACTCTATGAGCGAAAACAATCCCGCAGCAGAATCCTCCAGTCTTTCAAAACCGAAAAAAGTCAATTTGCGTCGACCTGACATCATGAATGATGTTCACTCCCAAGTTGATTCTCATTATCGAAGCCAAATTGTAAAAAAAATTCAACAAAATGGTTCCATTTTGCAGGCTCCAGGCCTGACAATACGGTTAGCAAAAGCATTCGGATTTTGCTACGGGGTTGAACGTGCTATAGACCTTGCTTACGCCGCACGTAAATATTATGCCAATCAAAACATATATATTTTAGGCGAAATTATTCACAACCCAGATGTTAATGAACATCTTCATGGGATGGGTATTCGTTTTCTCTCTGGCAAAAATAAAGATGCTGATATTCAAGAACTTACATCTGAAGATGTCGTTATTATTCCCGCTTTTGGTGCACGTGCTCCCATCATGGAAATTCTTCGAGCCAAAGGCTGCCAATTAGTCGACACCACTTGTGGAGACGTGATGAAAGTCTGGAGAAGAGTCCGCCAATATGCCCAAGAAAATTTCACCAGTGTTATTCATGGTAAATCCCATCATGAAGAAACTTTGGCTACCAGCTCTCGCGTCACAGAAACTCCTACTGGCAATTATTTGGTAATTTTTACCTTAGAAGAAGTAGACTACGTCTGCAATTACATTCTCCATGGTGGGAACAAACAGGAATTTCTGGAAAAATTTACTGGCTCTTATTCTCCCAATTTTGATCCTGATATCCATTTGACTGCTATCGGTGTCGCTAATCAAACAACAATGCTCCGTAATGAGACTGAAGAATTCCAACATCGCTTGTGTTCCGCTATGATTCAAAAATATGGAGCTGAAAATCTCTCTACTCATTTTAGACATTTTGACACTATTTGTGGTGCCACTCAAGAACGCCAAAATGCACTTAAAGATCTCCTCAAAGAACCTTTGGATCTTCTCCTAGTTCTCGGAGGATATAATTCCTCTAACACCTCACACTTAGCAGAAATGGGGGAAGCTGTTCTCCCTACCTATTTCATTAATAACGCTTCCAAAATTATTTCCGATAAAGTTATTTATCACTACAATTTCCATCTTGGGGCTGAAGTAGAAAAGAGAGATTGGCTTCCTTCTAAAGAGAACATTACTTTAGGAATCACAGCAGGAGCCTCTTGTCCCAGTAATCTGATTGAAAACGCTATTTATCGCCTTTTTGAAATCAAGAATATACCCATTGAAAATATTCTTTCTTGAATAAACTTTACAAGCTTTTCTTATATTCATGAGTGAACGGCTTATTTCGGGTGAACTCTCCTCGCCAGATGCAGTATTTGAAACATCTCTGCGTCCCTCCCTTTTTTCTGATTTCACAGGACAAGCAAAAACACGTGAACGTTTAGAAATTTCTCTTCAAGCGGCTAAACAACGTTCTGAATCTTTAGATCATATACTGCTTTCTGGTCCTCCTGGCTTAGGTAAGACCACTATTGCTCACATTATCGCTAAGACAATGGGAGGAGAACTTAAATGCACCAGCGGACCTACTCTAGAAAAAGCAGGAGACCTAGCCGGACTCCTCACTAATCTGGAACCGGGGGACATTCTCTTTATAGATGAAATTCATCGTTTGCAGCGTACAATTGAAGAATATCTTTATCCAGCAATGGAAGATTTCAAGCTGGATATCATTATTGATCAAGGTCCCAATGCTCGCAGTGTACGTCTTAATCTACCACAATTTACATTAATTGGAGCTACAACCCGCAGTGGATTGTTAACAGCTCCCCTCCTAAGCCGATTCCCAATCAAAGAACGACTTGACTATTATACTGGAGAAGAACTCCAAAAAATTGTTTATCGCGCAGGAGGAATTCTTAACGTACAAATCACTCCTGAAGGAGCGTTAGAAATAGCTCGACGCAGCCGTGGAACCCCTCGTATTGCAAATAATCTTCTCCGCCGAGTTCGTGACTATGCTCAAGTTAAAGGAGATGGGATTATCACTGCAGAACTTGCAGATAAGGCCCTGGCCATGCTGGAAATTGATCAAGACGGTCTCGACGAAATGGATAAACGTATTTTAGAAACAATTATCAATAAATTTGCTGGTGGTCCAGTCGGAATATCTTCTCTGGCTGTAGCTGTTGGTGAAGAAAGAGACACTTTAGAAGAAGTCTATGAACCTTATTTAATTATGAATGGCTACTTAAATAGAACCCCTCAAGGGCGAGTTGTTACACCTCTAAGTTATAAGAAAATCGGAGTAAGCTCCATTTCATCTTCCAGAAAAACCTCCATTCAAGGGAACCTCTTCTAATCTCAAACTGCTAAAACACCAGACAAATGAGGGAAAGACTTCGCAAATGGACTGAATCAATCGAGACTTATGTATTGGATGTCATCACTCTGCGTAGAACAGATAAAAAAGCCATCTGTGTACGAGGGTTCCTTTATGGCCTATCTCTTCTATTTGAAGGAATCGTTCGCGTCCGTAAATTTCTTTATGATGTACGCATCATTCGGGATACAACCTTGGGTATTCAGGTAATCGCTATTGGTAATCTTACTGTCGGTGGAACAGGAAAAACACCTGTTGTTGAAATATTTGCTCGTGAATTAACAAATCAAAACCGCAAAGTCGCTATTCTCTCACGCGGATATCGTTCTAAACCCAAACCTCTCAGCGAACGCATAATCAATACTATTCTCTTTCGCAGAGAATCCTCTCCTCCTAAAATTGTTTCAGACGGGAAATCTCTTCTTTTAGACAGTGAACAGGCTGGTGATGAGCCTTTTATGCTTGCATCCAATCTCAAAAATGTGGTTGTTTTAGTAGATAAAGATCGTGTAAAGAGTGGTCTTTATGCTATTGAGAAATACGGATGCGATATTCTTCTGTTAGATGATGGCTTTCAATATTGGAAACTCCGTGGCCGTCGCCAGGATGTAGTTCTTATTGACGCTCAAAATCCCTTTGGTATCGAAGCTCTATTACCTCGAGGAACATTGCGGGAACCTCATGAACACCTAAACAGAGCTTCAGTTATCTTCATTACCAAGAGTGATGGTAAAACTCGTGCTCTAAGAGAGCGAATCGCCGAATATAACGACCATGCTTCTATTATTGAATGCGTTCATGAACCTAAGTATTTTGTTAATGTTTACAATGACGCAGATCGAATTTATGATTTAAACTTTCTAAAAGGGAAAAAAGTAGCGGCTGTCTCCGGAATTGCTCAACCAGAAAGCTTTGAGGAAAGTTTAGTTAAACTGGGGGGGAATTTAGTCTACAGCAAAAGTTTTGCAGATCATCACCGCTATACTCAACAGGAAATCATTAATGTCATCAATCGGAGTAAACGCCGTGGAGCAAGTCTTGTTATCACCACCCAGAAAGATGCAGTCCGTTTCCCTCATTTAGATCGGCGTGATATTGATATCTATTACCTGCGAGTAGAAGTAAAAATTATTGCAGGTGCTACTAATTTTAATGATTGCGTCAAAAAATCTGTATTGATAATAACTACTAGCATTCATCTCCTATTGCATTATTTAAACCTTTTCAATTA